>NZ_JAAIJQ010000016.1 GCF_010820565.1 Thiorhodococcus minor
AAAAAGAACGGAAAACGCCGCCCGCTCGGCATCCCGGTGCAAGCCGACAGAGCTGAGCAGGCGTTGGAGCTGCTGGCGCTCGATCCGGTGTCGGAGACCCTGGCGGATGCCTGTTCCTACGGGTTCCGCAAGGAGCGTGGAGCGCAGGATGCCATCGCCGGGTGCTTTCTGGCCCTGTGCCGACGCCGCAGCGCGGAATGGATTCTAGAGGGGGATATTCGGGCCTGCTTCGACGAGCTGTCACATCCGTGGCTACTCGGGCAGATCCCGACCGATCAAGGAAAATTGCGGGGCTGGCTCAACGCCGGATTCATGGAGCGCGGGATGTTTCATCCGACGATGGCGGGAACACCCCAAGGGGGCATCCTGTCCCCGACGGCGGCCAATATGGCGCTGGATGGATTGGAGGCGCGTCTCAAGGCGCGCTTCCGAGGACATCACAAGGTCAATCTGGTCCGCTACGCGGATGACTTCATCATCACCGGAGCGTCATCGGCGCTACTGGCTGAGGAGGTCAAACCCCTAGTGCAGCAGTTCCTCAAGGAGCGAGGCTTGGCGTTGTCCGAGGCGAAGACCCACATCGTGCACATCGATGCGGGGTTCGATTTCCTCGGCTTCAACCTGCGCAAGTATCACGGAAAACTGCTCATCAAGCCGGCAAAATCCAGTATCGCAGCGGTTAAGGAGAAGGCTCGGGGCATTCTGAAGACAGGCTCAAACCTGACCCAAGACGCCCTGATCCGACGTCTCAACCCGATCATTCGGGGCTGGGGCAACTACTACCGCCATGTCGTGAGCAAGGAGATTTTCGGCGACATCGACCATGCGATCTGGAGCATGACATGGACCTGGGCCAGACGACGCCATCCCCAGAAAGGCCGAAAGTGGGTCAAGGACCGCTACTATACCCACAGGGACGGCCGCGACTGGGTGTTCACGGACGGATCGATCACGCTCTTTCGGATGGCGAGCATTCCGATCCGCCGCCATGTGAAGATCCGCGGCGACGCCAACCCCTACGACCCGCAGCAGGCCGGCTACTTTGCCGCGCGCCGAGCGCGTCGTGGAAACAGGCCACCCGTGCGTATTCCCGAATGGCTCGCTCCGTGACGCGTCCTAGCCATAACCCCGTTGATCGCCGGGTGCTTCACGGCGCCTTTTCAAGGCTTGAGCCGTGTGCGGTGAAAGTCGCTTGCACGGTTCTTAGGGGGCGGGGTGGCCGTAAGGTCATCCTGCTACCCGACGGAGCACTTGGGCCGCACTATTCTCCCTTGGTATCAGCCGCCGTGCGGTATGCTCCGATCAGATCGCGAAGCGCCTCCCCTACCCGCTGGTAGTCACCGCTTTCCAGCCACTCGCGCCTGAAGATGCTGCCACCGAAGGAGGCGGCGGATGCGCCGTTGGCGAAGAAGGTGCCGAGGGTCTCGGGATTGACGCCGCCGCAGGCCATGAGGGGGATGTCGCTGAACGGCCCTCGGATGTCTTTGAAGTAGGCGGGGCCGAAGAGGTTTGCGGGGAAGACCTTGACCATGGTCGCCCCGGCAGTGTGGGCGTTGTGGATCTCCTGCGGGGTGAGCGCGCCGGGGAAGACTGGAATGCCCTCCTCGACGCAACGGCGGACGACGGGCTCGACCAAGGTCGGCATCACGATGAAGGAGGCGCCTGCGGCGAGCGCGGCGGAGAGGTCTTGCTCGGAGAGCACGGTGCCGGCCCCAACGGTGAGGCGGCCCTGCGCGCAATCGATGAGCCGGCGGATGAGATCGGGGGCGCCGGCCGTGTTCATGGTGATCTCGAGCGTCCCGAGACCGGCGGCGATAACCGTTTCGGCAAGGGGCACGATGTCTTCGGGGCGCACGCCCCGGAGGATTCCCATGAGGGGGAGCTTTGAGAAGGTTTCCAGCTTCATTTCAGTCTCCCAATGTCTGTCTCGCGAGCATGATCTGTCTCGCGAGCATGATGATTGCCGATAGTCGTACGCCCCTGGGAGTGTTGACCTCCAGGTCAACACCTGTCGGCCTGGAGGCCGACACTCCCGGCGCCGCCTCCGACGATGAGATCGTCACCATAGGCGACGGGACGCACCGCGACTACCGTCCGACACCAGCAGGCACGCCCTTGTCGCACTTGCTTCAAAGCCAGCGATTGTCGGGAACCCTACAGGCCTTCAAGAGCCGTTTCTTCAGCAAAAACAAATATTAGAGAAATGGCATAAGCTCTGCATGCTCGCTCCTGAAACGACTCTGCCAGGAGCCTTGCATGAAGCAGAAAGACATCTCCGCCCTGCTCGACGAGCCTGCCTGCGCGCACAATAGCAAGGGCAAGTCCGGCTGCGCCAAGCCGAAGCCCGGCGCGACTGCCGGCGGCTGCGCCTTCGACGGGGCACAGATCGCGCTGCTGCCGATCGGGGATGTCGCCCATATCGTGCATGGCTCCATCGCCTGCGCCGGGAACTCCTGGGACAACCGCGGCACGCGCTCGACCGGCCCGACCCTCTACAAGATCGGCATGACGACGGACCTCACCGAGCAGGACGTCATCATGGGCCGTGGCGAGAAGCGCCTCTTCCATTCGATCAAGCAGGCGATCGACAGCTACGCGCCGGCCGCCGTCTTCGTCTACAACACCTGTGTGCCCGCCCTCACGGGCGACGACGTCGAGGCCGTCTGCCGCGAGGCCGAGAAGCGCTGGGGCACGCCAGTCGTCCCGGTCGACGCCGCCGGCTTCTATGGCACCAAGAACCTGGGCAACCGCATCGCCGGCGAGTCCATGGTCAAGTACGTCTGCGGCGGCCGCGAGCCGGACCCCGTCCCAGAAGGCATCGAGCGAGACGGCTTCAAGGTCCATGACATCTGCCTGGTCGGCGAGTACAACATCGCCGGCGAGCTGTGGCGCGTCATGCCGCTGTTCGACGAGCTGGGGCTGCGCGTGCTCTGCACCCTCTCCGGCGACGCCCGCTTCCGCGAGGCGCAGACCATGCACCGCTCGGAGGTCAACATGATGGTCTGCTCCAAGGCCATGGTGAACGTCGCGCGCAAGCTCAAGGACGCCTTCGGCACGCCCTGGTTCGAGGGCAGCTTCTACGGGGTGCAGGACGTCTCCCAGGCCCTGCGCGACTTCGCCCGCATCATCGACGACTCCGACCTGACCGCCCGCACCGAGGCCCTCATCGCCCGCGAAGAGGCCCGCATAGACGCGGCACTGGAGCCCTGGCGTCAGCGCCTGCAGGGGCGCAAGGTCCTGCTCTACACCGGGGGTGTGAAGTCCTGGTCCGTCATCTCGGCGCTCCAGGACCTCGGCATGACCGTGGTCGCGACAGGCACGCGCAAGTCGACCGAAGAGGACAAGGCACGCATCCGCGAGCTCATGGGCGAGGACGCCGTGATGCTCGACGAGGGCAACCCGCGCACCCTGATCGACATCGTCCGCAAGAACGATGTCGACATCCTCATCGCCGGCGGCCGCAACATGTACACCGCCCTCAAGGCGCGCATCCCCTTCCTGGATATCAACCAGGAGCGCGAGTTCGGCTATGCCGGCTACGACGGCATGCTGGAGCTGGCCAAGCAGCTCTGCCTCACCGCCGAGAGCCCCATCTGGGAGGCCGTGCGGCGCCCCGCCCCCTGGGCGCAAGCCGTCGCTCCCCAGCATGAAGCGCCCCCCATCGCCGCGGCCGAGACCGCTGACGCCGAGCCAGTCGCCGTGGAGGCCAGCCATGCCTGAGATCATCAAACGCAAGAAGGCCCTGTCGGTCAGCCCGCTCAAGGCCAGCTGCACGGTCGGCGCCGCCCTCGCCTTCCTCGGCTTCCGGCGCACCATCCCCATGCTGCATGGCTCGCAGGGCTGCACCGCCTTCGGCAAGATCTTCTTCGTGCGTCACTTCCGCGAGCCCATCCCGCTGCAGACCACGGCCATCGACCAGGTCAGCGCCATCATGGGGACGCAAGACTTCGTGGTCGAAGGGTTGAAGACCATCTGCGAGAAGAACAGCCCGGACATGATCGGCGTGCCCACCACCGGCTTGGTGGAGACCCAGGGCGCGGATGTCGGCATGGCGGTGCGCGTCTTCCGCCAGACCTATCCGCAGTTCGATCACATCCCGGTCATCCCCGTCTCCACGCCCGACTACAGGGGGTCCATGGAGTCGGGCTACGCGGACGCGACCCGCGCCATCATCGAGGCGCTGGTGCCCAAGGCGGACGAGGCCGGCACCCAGCCGGGACGCCGCCGTCGGCAGGTCAACGTCATCGCTGGCTCGCACCTCACGCCGGGCGACCTCGAGCACCTCAAGGACCTCATCGAGGGCTTCGGCCTGCGCCCGGTCGTCATCCCGGACATTTCCGATTCGCTAGACGGCCACCTGCCGGAGACGGACTTCAGCCCGCTCACCATCGGCGGCGCCCTGGTGAGCGAGATGGCCACGCTTGGCGATGCCCTGGCGACCCTGGTCGTCGGCGCCTCCATGAAGGGCGCCGCGGACGCGCTCAAGGCCCGCACCGGCATCCCGGACTACCGCTTCGATCACCTCATGGGCCTGGATGCCGTCGATGGGCTGATCGCCACCCTGGCCGACATCGCCGCCGTCCCGGTGCCGCCCAAGATCGAGCGCCAGCGCGCCCAGCTCCAGGACGCCATGCTCGACTGCCACTTCATGCTCGGCATGTCGCGCATCGCCATCGCCGCCGATCCCGACCTGCTGGTCGGCATGAGTCAGATGCTGGCCGGTGTGGGCGCGGAGACCGTCGCCGCGGTCAGCCCATCGAATGCGCCGTCGCTACAGAACGTCGCCTGCGAGCAGGTGAAGATCGGCGACCTGGAAGACCTGGAGATCGCCGCCCGCGCCGCCAAGGCGGAGGTGCTGATCACCAACTCCCACGGCGTCCACACCGCCGAGCGGCTCGGCATCCCGCTGCTGCGCGCCGGCTTCCCGCAATACGACCGCCTGGGCGGCTTCCAGCGCACCTGGATCGGCTACCAGGGCACCAAGGCCGCACTCTTCGACCTGGCCAACATCCTGCTGACGCTCGAGAAGGGGGAGATCCATCCCTATCGGTCCAAGCTCAAGCAGTGGCCGGCCAAGGAGCGCACCGGGGACGTCAAGCACGCGGCTTAGTGTCTTGAACCGCAAAGACGCGAAGGACGCAAAGGAAGAGAGAGACTTATCGGCGATGTGGTCGTCAACCTCCGGGGGCAAGAGACCAACCCGCTTCGTGCACTTTGCGTCCTTTGCGGTTCGATTGCCCTTTTCCGGACAACGCCAGAATGACACGCGCCGCTCAAGACACCAGGAAGCCCCATGACCGTGGAACGACGACTAAGAATCCTGAGCGGCTGCAGCGAGGAAAACCGCATGGGCACGACAGTCAAGGTCGCCTTCGCGACCTCCGACATGAAGCACGTCGATCAGCATTTCGGGGCCGCCGAGGCCTTCGCCATCTATGCGATCGACCAGGACAGCGCCGATCTCGTCGAGGCCGTTCAATTCGGCCAGCTCGACATGGATGGCAATGAAGACAAGCTCGCCGCCAAGATCGACGCCTTGAGCGACTGCATCGCCGTCTATTGCCAGGCGATCGGCGCCTCCGCCGTCAACCAGCTGCGCCCCAAGGGCATCCAGCCGGTCAAGGTCGCGGCGGGCACGCCCCTGGGCAACGCCATCTGCTCGCTGCAGACCGAGATGCGCGAGGGTCCCAGCGCCTGGCTGGCGCGCGCCATCGAGAGCCAAAACCCACAGCATGCCAGTCGCTTCGACGCGATGGAGGCCGAGGGATGGAGCGAGTAATCGAAGAGACCGCCACGGTCGTCGCCGTCGAGGACGGCTTCGCCTGGGTCGAGGCCGATCGCCGCTCCGCCTGCGGACACTGCGGCAGCGCGGACGCCTGCGGCACGGGCACGCTCGCCAAGCTCTTCCGGCAAGACCGCACACGTCTGCGCATCCATGACCCCATGGGTCTGCACGCCGGCGAGCGCGTCACCATCGCCGTCGAGGGCGGCACCCTGCTGCGCGCCTCCTTCACCGCCTACATGCTGCCCTTGGTCGCCTTGGTCGCCGCCGCGGGTCTTGCAACCGTCCTGCACCTAGAGGAAGGCCCGGTCGCACTCGCCGGACTCGCCGGCCTGGGCGCCGGACTCTGGCTCAGCGGCAGACTGACCGGCGGCACCCAGGGTCGCGACCGCTACCGCCCGACGCTTGTGGGCCGCGCCAGCTTCTCCGCGCCAGTGCCGTTCCAGGCCAGCGTCACGCTGTCCGATGGCGCCAAAACCTGAGCCGATCGGCTCAGGAGAACGGCACAAGCCAACCCTGATCGCTTTGCGCCCTTCGCGCCTTTGCGGTTCAAGAATCAAACCGACATTCAGACACTTCGAGGCATTGACCATGACCGAAACAGCCACGACCGGCATCGAGAACCAAGGACTCATGGAGTCCGCTTTCGTGGTCGAGATGGTCCGCCAGATGCGCGCCATCGATCCCTACGGCCAATACGACTCCATGTCGAACGCCGAGGTTCTCGAGCCCTTCATCCTCACCAAGGAGAAGAAGCGCGAGATCCCCATCATCGGCGACCCCGACGAGATCGTGATCGCGCGGGTCAAGGTCTTCTACAACGCCATCTCGGCCCTGATCGAATCCGAGTGCGGCCTCATGGCGGTGCCCCTGGTCAACCTCACCCATGAAGGCTTCGGACGCGCCCTGATCACCGTGGGCAAGCTGGTCGTCATGGACCGCACCCTGCGCGACGTCCATCGCTTCGGCTTCCCCAGCCTCTCCAAGATGAAGGACGAGGGCGACAAGGTCCTCTCGGTCGCCCTGGAGCTGATCGGCAATCACCCGAAGGTCGCCGGACTCTGATCGCCCCATAGACAGCGGCTCGTAGGGTGGACTGCGCTGCGCTTGTCCACCCTACGAACGAATCGAAGGGGCGCGTGTGGCCCACCACCGCGCCCGATGCAAACCCAGATGATTTCGCAGGAGCCAGCCATGACACCAGAAGAGCTCAAGGCACTCGAAAAGGCCGTGAAGAAGGCCAAGCGCATCGCATCGGAAAAGGCCAGCGAGCTGCACGACCTGGTCGAAGACCGCCTGCCCGCGGCCTATGAGGAGATCCCTGAGATCGCCCAAGCCACCTACGATGCCTGCAAGGCATGGGAAGAGGCGACGGCACAGCTCAAGGCCGCCGAGGCATCGGCAACCGCCTGACACGGCTGCGAATGACGGGTGGACAAGCACAGCGCAATCCACCAGCGGCGGCGGTAGACCTGGTGGACTTCGCTCTCGCTCGTCCACCCTACGACCGGCCACCGGCAGCAGGCTTGAAGCGCATCCCTATAGCAGGCTCGGTCGCAAGACCGAGGCATTCGGGGGCCCTGCCCCATCAACATCGAACTAGTCAGCAGGACTCGGAGAACAGAGATGTCTGTCATCACAGGACTCACCCGCGGCGGCGTCGAGTGGACGCCCGCCTTCATCGTCGCCCTCGACCAGGGCAAGTGCATCGGCTGCGGCCGTTGCTACAAGGTCTGCCCGCGCAGCGTCTTCGAGCTCATCGACCGCGATGACCTCGACCTAGACGACGACGATCTGGACGACGACGATTTCGACGAAGCACCTGGGATGGTGATGAACCTCGCCGACACCATGGACTGCATCGGCTGCGAGGCCTGCTCGCGCGTCTGCCCCAAGGGCTGCCTGTCGCACGAGCCCGGCTCGATGGCCGCCTGACAGGGCCCTCGGCGGTGACGGAGCGCCTTCACGCGCTCCGCCCCGCTCCTACCCTAGGATCCCGCCGGCGGTTCGCACCGAATCGCAGTCGACCTTATATCGAGGTCTCCGTTTCTTCATTTGACCCCTTCCCGCCCTGCTGTTAGAACCGGCGCCGTCCCTATGCCTGCGTAGCCGGTCCGACCTATGCTTTCCTCCCCCCCGCACCTTCCGCTGTTCATCTTCGGCCTCGTTGCGCTCGGCAGCGGCGCACTCAGCGTTCTGGGATTCGCACCCTTTTCGCTCTTCGCGATCCCAGTGCTCGCTCTAGCCGCCTTCTACGACTCCCTGACTAGAGCGACTCTGAGCCGAGCCTTCTGGCATGGCTGGCTGTTCGGCTTGGGGCTGCTCGGCTTCGGTGTCTTCTGGATCCGCATCAGCCTGAACGAATTCGGCAACATGGATGCCTGGGTCGCCCACTTGGCGACGGCGCTCTTCATCTCCGGCATGGCCCTCTACTATGGGCTCGCGGGCTGGCTGGTGCGACGGCTCGACCCTGGCCCGCCCTGGGTGGCGCCCTTGCTGCTCTTCCCCGGTTTCTATGTCCTCTGCGAATGGCTGCGCGGCTGGCTGCTGACTGGCTTTCCCTGGCTGAATCTCGGCTACACCCAGATCGAGGGGCCCCTCGCCGGATATGCGCCAGTCATTGGCGTGTACGGCATCAGCCTGCTCGTCGTCGTCTCGGCAGGCCTCTTGTGGGGCCTGCTGCGCTGGCCGCTCCGCGCACGCTTGTTGGCCGTCGCGGGCTTGGTCGCGATCTGGGGCGGCGGCGCGGTTCTGAGGGGAGTCGACTGGACGCAGCCCGCGGGGCCTGCCATCAAGGTCAGCGTGCTGCAAGCAAACATCCCGCAGGCGGTCAAGTGGGAGCCTGGCGCGGCGGTCGACATCGCCGAGGCCTATCTCGAGCTCACCAAGGAGGCGTTCGGCGCGGACCTGATCCTATGGCCGGAGACCGCGCTGCCAAGCTTCCTCCATCAGGTCCGCGAGCCGCTGATCGCCCCGCTCGCCGAGCGTGCGCGCGAGGAGGGGACTGAGATCGTGATGGGGATCCCGGTGATGGACCTAGACACCGGGCGCTACTTCAACGGGCTGGTGAGCCTCGGCAGCACCGAGGATCTCTACGCGAAGCGGCACCTGGTGCCCTTCGGCGAGTTCATGCCCTTCAAGGCGTGGCTAGGGCCGCTCGTCGCGCTCTTCGAGGTCCCCATGTCCGACTTCAGCCGCGGCGACAGCGCACGCCCGCTGCTGACCGTGGGACGGCATCGCGTCGGCGCCTCCATTTGCTACGAGGATGCCTTTCCGAACGAGGTGTCGCAGGCCATGCCGGAGGCCGAGTATCTGATCAATGTCAGCAACGACGCCTGGTTCGGCGATTCCCTGGCCCCCCATCAGCATTTGGAGATTTCGCGGATGCGCGCGCTCGAGAACGGGCGCTCTCTGGCGCGGGCAACGAACACCGGCGTCTCGGCGATCATCGATCACAAGGGCGCCCTGATCGCGACGCTGCCCTCCTTCGTGCGCGGCAGCGCGAGCGCCGAGATCGAGCCGAGAACTGGGGCGACCCCTTACGCCATCGTCGGCAATTGGGCGGCGATTGGGATCGCGCTGACGATGATCCTCGCCGGTGCCGGCATCGGCCGCTATCGCCAGGCCCGGGCCTAAGGAGATCTGCGATCCTCAATTACCGCAAATTCCTGGGATTGCGCCTTGCTAGCGACTGCCGGTTATCATTACCGGAAGTTTTCAGCTTCTAGGACGGTGTTGTGCAGGCCCTAATCCGATTTTTCGTCGAGCTTTGTGCCCTTCGCCGCCCCCCGCAAGACTTGCCGGCATCCGATGTCCTGCTGGCGATCACCCTGGTCGCAGACATCATCGTCGGCGTTCTCGTCGGCATCACCGCGGGGCTCTCCGCGCTGACCAGCCTCCTGCAGGGCATCGCGGAGATTCTCATCATGCTGACCGCGCTCTTCGTGGCGCTCAGGCAGCTGCGGATGCGGCCCCGCTTCACCCAGTCCGCGACGGCGCTGCTCGGCAGCGGCGCCCTCCTGGGGCTGATCGCCATCCTGCCGCTCAGCATGAGCCCGACGGGCAGTCAGCAGACGGACCTGGCTGCGCTGGGCGCCTTCCTGCTGCTGGCCCTGGTCATCTGGGGGATCGTGGTCACGGGTCACATTCTGCGCCACACCTTTGGGATCACGCTCGGCCAAGGGTCGGCGATCGCCGTCGCCTTCGAGATCGTCACAGTGACCATCGTGACCTCCATGTTCGGGGGCGCCTGACCGCAGCATGCGAAGACGTCGGCACAAGACGCGCAGCAAGCGCCATCTCAGCCTCAAGAGGCGAGTCCACTGCCTCGGCATCCGTCGCGCGACCGACGCGACAGCGCCTTGAGCGACCAAAGCCTTATCTATTCCGAGCCCTTCCTATTGGGAATCCTCTCTATCGGGTCCTGTCATGCACTTACACATCCTCGGCATTTGCGGCACTTTCATGGGCGGAATCGCACTCTTGGCACGCGCCCTCGGCCACAGGGTCACGGGGTCGGACGCCAATGTCTATCCGCCCATGAGCACCCAGCTCGAGGCCGCCGGCATCGAGCTGATGGAAGGCTATGATCCCGCGCACCTGGAGCCGGCGCCGGACATCGTCGTCGTCGGCAATGCCATGAAGCGCGGAATCCCCGCCGTCGAGGCCATGCTCGACCGCGACCTACGCTATTGCTCTGGACCTGAGTGGCTCAGGGGCAACCTGCTGAGCGATCGTTGGGTGCTGGCGGTGTCGGGGACGCACGGCAAGACGACCACCGCGAGCATGCTCGCCTGGGTGCTGGAAGACGCTGGCTTGGATCCAGGCTTTCTCATCGGCGGGGTGCCTCGAGACTTCGGCCTCTCGGCGCGCCTTGGCTCCGAGCCCTTCTTCGTGGTGGAGGCCGACGAATACGATACGGCCTTCTTCGACAAGCGCTCCAAGTTCGTCCACTACCGCCCGCGCACCCTGATCCTCAACAACCTCGAGTTCGATCACGCCGACATCTTCGAGGATCTGGGACAGATCCAGCGTCAGTTCCATCACCTGATTCGGACCGTCCCAGGCACCGGGCTGATCGTGCACCCGGCCGGCTCGGCCGCGGTGGACCAGGTCATCGCCATGGGCTGCTGGACGCCCCGGGAGACAGTCGGCGAAACGGGCGCGTGGACGGCCCAGCTCATCGAGCCCGACGGCTCCCACTTCCGCATCCTGCTCAACGGCGAGGAGGTCGGCGTCGTCCAGTGGGCCCATACCGGCCAGCACAACGTCAGCAACGCCATCGCCACTGTCGTCGCGGCCCGCCACGCCGGCGTCCCGATCGCTGCGAGCACGGATGCCCTGAGCCGTTTCCAAGGCGTGAAACGGCGCATGGAGCTGCGCGGTGAGGTCAACGGCATCCGCATCTTCGACGACTTCGCCCATCACCCGACGGCGATCGCCACGACACTCGAGGGTCTGCGGCATCGTGTCGGCCAGGCGCGGATCCTGGCGGTCCTGGAGCCACGCTCGAACACCATGCGGCTCGGCGTCCACAATGCCGAGCTGGCCGCATCGCTCAGGCTTGCCGACCAGATCCACGTCTATGCACCCAAGGATCTCGGCTGGGACGCGACGGCCGTCTTCGCGGGCTTCGGCGACCGCGCAGCTGTGCATGATGCCATTGAGGCGATCGTGGAAGATGTGGCCGCGGCAAGCCGCGCCGGCGACCAGATCCTGGTGATGAGCAACGGCAGCTTCGGCGGCATTCATGACAAGCTGCTCAGCGCGCTGCGTGCCCGACATGCAGGATGAGCGGGCATCAGCGCGCCAGGACGGCGCCCAAGTCAGGCCCGACCGGACCTTGACCATCCATGCCCACTGACGCAGCCGCCTGGCCCAAGACGGTCACCGTCGCCATCACAGGCGCATCCGGCTCCGCCTATGGGCTGCGGCTGGTGGAGTGCTTGATTGCAGCCGGGGCTCGGGTCTATCTGCTCGTCTCCCAGGCGGCCCAGGTCGTGCTCCGCATGGAAGCCGGTATCGAGGCGCCGGCTCAGCCGACGGAGGCGGAGCGCTTCTTCGCCACGCGCTTCGGAGCCGCCGAGGGCCAGCTGCGCGTCTTCGGGCGCCAGCAATGGGCCGCCCCGGTCGCGAGCGGCAGCAATCCCGCCGAGGCCATGGTCATCTGCCCCTGCACGACCGGCACCGTCGGCCGCATCGCGGCAGGGCTCTCAAGCACGCTCATCGAGCGTGCCGCGGACGTCGCCCTCAAGGAGCGGCGCCAGCTGATCCTCGTCGTCCGCGAGACGCCCTTCTCGATCATCCATTTGGAGAACATGCTGCGCCTGGCACGGAGCGGCGCGGTCATCATGCCTGCCAGCCCCGGCTTCTACGACAAACCAGCCCAGGTGTCGGATATCGTCGACTTCATGGTGGCGCGCGTACTGGATCACCTCGGGGTCCAGCATCGGCTCGTGGAGCGCTGGGGGGACGGCTAGCCCGGGCGTCGTCGGCCGCAGTGCCATCGAGCCGGCAGCCCGCCAACGGCTCGAATCATGGATGCCGAGAAAACGCCTTCGTCGCAAGAACGAGCGAGGGCCGATCAAGATGATTGGTAGAAACGATGGCCGCGCCTTTGGTTTCGAAACCGGCGGGGTTGACAGCTTCAGAGCTTCATAAGAAACTGTTGATGTACTGAAGCACTTCGCTTCAGTGCACTCCTCCATCCTCCTTTGGTGGTATTTATTCAAGCGCGACTCTTGTCGCGCTTTTTTTTGCCCGGCCGTTTTTTGAGGATCCCGCGAACGCCAAAGGCGGGCGCCGGCCTAGTCCGTGTCGGACAGCACGAGGGCGTTGCGAATGAGGCGCCGACCGGCCTCGAGCGCTGTCGTCCGCGACAGCAAATGGTCGGCAATCATGGCGTCGATCGTCGCCTCCGCCTCCAGCCAATCCTTGTCGGCGCCTCCAGGCGCGAATCCGCGCTGCTCGGCGAGATAGTAGGCAGCGATGGCGATCATGTCGTGCCGCTGTTGGGGGGTTGGCTGGTCGTGGATCTCGGCGGTCATGGCAGAGGCAATTTCAGAGCTGAGCGGGTGGGAGCATCTCCCGTCGACGAAGGCATTATGTCACGCTCGCCACTCCGCCTTACAATAGCGGCGCCCGCGAGCCGCGCTCGAGAGATTCGCCGTTATCTGGATCTGCGCGCTCGGCGTTGCGAGACTTCCACACCCAGCCGTCAACCATCCCTGCATTCGTCTCCATTACGATGAGGAGCGCTTCCATGTCATCATCGGCGCCGTCCTTTTTTCGGAGGGCCTCCATCGCTTTCACGAGCTTCAAGCGCATCTTCAAGGATCCGCAGCTCGCAAGCTCCGTCGACTCGCTGCTCAAGGCAGGAGCCGCGCCGCACACAGCGCGACCGGCCGCACCTGCCGCTGCGCCGCTCGCAACCGCCGCACCCGACGCCGCCTTGCTGCTGCTCGGACTCTTTCAAAAGGAAGGCCGTTTCGTCGATTTCCTTCAAGAGGACATCAAGGGCTACTCGGACCAAGAAGTCGGCGCCGCGGCCCGTGTCGTCCATCAGGGCTGCAAGCAGGTGATCGCGGACTATCTCGAGATCGCCCCGGTTCGCGATGAGCCTGAGGGCAGCCGCGTGACGCTCCAGCCAGGATTCGACGCGGCCTCGGTACGCCCGACCGGGCATGTGGTCGGAGATCCGCCGTTCACCGGGGCACTGGTGCATCGCGGCTGGCGCGTCGTCGACACCCGCCTGCCGAAGGTGACCAGCGGGCATGATCTCAAGGTCCTGGCCGCCGCGGAGGTAGAGCTGTGAGCGCTGCCCGTTTCGCCGTCGGCATCGACCTGGGCACCACGCACTGCGCCCTCTCCTTCGTCGAGTCGGAGAAGTGCGAGGGTGAGGACATCGCCCAGGCCATGCTGCCGATCCCCCAGCTGGTCTCGGCTGGCGCGGTCGAAACGCGCCCCTTGCTGCCATCCTTCCTCTACCTGCCGCATCAGGACGAATTCAAGACCAGTGACCTCGGCCTGCCCTGGGAGAGCAATACCACCCGCATCGGCGGCGAGCTGGCGCGCAAGCAGGGCAGCACGACCCCGATCCGCCTGGTCTCCAGCGCCAAGAGCTGGCTTTGCCACCCGGACGTCGACCGCAAGGCCCCCATCCTGCCCGCAGGCGCGCCCGAAGAGGTCCCGCAGCTCTCGCCATTCGAGGCGAGCATTGATTACCTGGCTCACCTGCGCAACGCCTGGAACGGGGTGCATCCCTATGATCCGCTGGCCCGTCAGGAGGTCACGGTGACTGTGCCCGCGTCCTTCGATCCGGCCGCGCGCGAGCTGACGGCCGAGGCCGCCAAGGCGATCGGCATCGAGCACCTAGTGCTGCTGGAAGAGCCGCAGGCCGCACTCTACAGCTGGGTCAACGACAGTCGCGGAGACTGGCGCAATCAGGTCCGCGTGGGCGACGTCATCCTGGTGGTCGACGTCGGCGGCGGGACCACGGACCTCTCGCTCATCGCTGTCACCGAGAGCGACGGCGCCCTGGAGCTGACCCGCGTGGCCGTGGGCGAGCACATCCTGCTCGGCGGCGACAACATGGACCTGGCGCTCGCCTATGTCCTCAAAGGCAAGCTGGCGAAGACGGGTGTCGAGCTGGACCGCTGGCAGCTGCAAGCCCTGACGCACGGCTGCCGCCACGCCAAGGAGACGCTGCTCGCGGATGCCGACCTGGAGAGCGTTCCCGTCGTCGTGCCCAGCCGCGGCTCGCGCCTCATCGGCGGCAGCATCCGCACCGAGCTGACCCGGGAAGAGGTCCAGACCACACTGATCGAGGGCTTCTTCCCGTCCGTCGAGGCCAGCGCGCGACCCACGAGCCGCCCCCGTGGCGCCCTGACCAAGGTTGGCCTGCCCTATGCGCAGGATCCGGGCGTAACCCGTCATCTGGCGGCCTTCCTGGGACGCCAGACGGGCGCGACCCAGGATCTGTCCGGCTTCGCCGACCGGCCCGCGGACGCGCGCTTCCTGAGACCCACGGCAGTGCTCTTCAACGGCGGCGTCTTCAAGGCCCGCATCCTCCAAGACCGTGTCATCCAGGTCATCAACGAATGGCTGGCGGCCGATGATGCGCCCGCCGCCAGATTGCTCGAGGCTCAGGATCTGGACCTGGCGGTCTCCAAGGGGGCCGCCTTCTATGCCCATGTCCGCCGTCACGGCGGCGTGCGCATCCGCGGCGGCACCTCCCACACCTATTACGTGGGCGTCGAGAGCGCCATGCCCGCCGTCCCCGGCATGGAGCCGGAGCTGCAGGCGCTCTGCCTGGTCCCCTTCGGCCTGGAGGAGGGCTCGGAGCCGGTCGCGCCGCCGCAGGAGTTCGGCCTGGTCGTGGGCGAGCCCGTGCGCTTCCGCTTCTTCAGCTCCAGCGTGCGGCGCGAGGATCACGTCGGCGAGCTGCTGGAAGAATGGGCGGAGGACGAGCTTGAAGAGCTCGACGAGATCCAGACCACGCTGAGCGGAAAGAGCCGCAAGCCCGGCGAGGTCGTGGCCGTGCGCCTGCAGGCCGCCGTCACCGAGGTCGGCACGCTCGAGCTGACCGCATTCCCGGTGGACGGCGGCGATGAGCATTGGAACGTCGCCTTCAACACCAGGGGCATGCACGACTAGGGCCGCCGAGCGCCAGCCCCCTGACCCGACGGGGCTGGCGTCTCCGCCATAAAGGCAGCGATCACGCAGCACGCAGACCCCCGAGGCCCTTCGTGGCAGAATGGGGCTGTGAGCCATGGCCCTTACTGACACCTCAGCGCTGTAGGACATCTGCGAATGGCGAAAAAGCCGACTGGATCCAAAGAGTCAACGCCGACAACCAAGCGGGCCACGAAGGCCGCCGAGCCCGGAGAAGGCATCCCCGCATCGACCTCGAAGCCCAAGACCAGGGTGGTTGGCAAGGGGACGCGGCGGCCACCGGCCTCGCCCCCAAAAGCATCGGCGGGAAAGGGTACGACGGTCAAGAAGAAGGCCCGCACGGCGCAGAGCGCGGAATCCAGGGCGGCCAAGCCCACGCCAACCCCCACTCTCGAGCCTGCACCAGAGCCTTCGTCATCGGTACCGCATGAGTCAGTGCCTCTCGCGGAGGCAGCCTTATCCGTCCCCGCAGATCGCCAGACCGAGCCTCCGGAGCCAAGCGAGCAACTGGAGCAGGTCGCCGAAACGCCGCGCGCCGAGGCACCGAGCGAGTCCACAGCCAGCATGATGGAGGCAGCTCCAGAGGAGCCGGCGGCACAGGAAGCCCAGGTAGCAGAGGCTCAGGAGCTGGCCCCGCCGTCAGAGTCCGCCCCGCCGCCAGAGCCAGAGCCAGAGCCAGAGCCAGAGCCAGAGCCAGAGCCAGAGCCAGAGCCAGAGCCAGAGCCAGAGCCAGAAATCGTACACGAGCCACCGCCGCCACAGGCACCCGCTCGCCCCAGCCTCTTCATCGTCCACATCACGCCCGAGCTGGCGACCGTGGCCAAGGTAGGAGGGCTGGCGGACGTGGTCTTCGGGCTATCGCGCGAGCTGGCGATCCGCGGCAACCATGTCGAGATCATCCTCCCCAAGTACGCCTCGCTGCGCTACGAGAACATCTACGAGCTGCATGAGGTCTACAAGGATCTCTGGGTGCCCTGGTACGAGGGCGCCGTCCATTGCACCGTGCTCTTCGGCTTTGTGCATGGGCGCAAGTGCTTCTTCATCGAGCCCCACTCCCAGGACAATTTCTTCGACCGACCCAACATCTACGGCTTCCGTGACGACATCCTCAGGTACGCCTTCTTCTCGCGGGCGGCCATCGAGTTCTTGTGGAAGGCGGGCAAGCAGCCTGACATCATCCACTGTCACGACTGGCAGACGGCGCTGGTACCGGTCTTCCTCTACGAGATCTACCAGAGCCTGGGCATGACGCATCCGCGCGCCTGCCTCACCATCCACAACTTCGCGCACCAGGGCGTCGCGGGCGGTGAGCTGCTGCGCGCGACCGGGCTGAATCACCCGGAGCGCTACTTCGCCCACGAGCGCCTCGGCGATCAGCGCTACCCGCAGGCGCTCAACCTGCTCAAGGGCGGCATCGTCTACTCCAACTTCATCACCACGGTATCGCCGCGCTACGCCTTCGAGACCAAGGACCAGGGTCAAGGCTTCGGCCTGGAGCCGACGCTGCACACGCATCAGGTCAAGTATGGCGGCGTGGTCAATGGGGTCGATTACGACGTCTGGAACCCGGAGATCGACCACCACATCCCCGTCCGATACGGCGTCGACTCCATCGACCGCAAGTACGACAACAAGCGCGCGCTGCGCCACCGTCTGATGCTGGCCGACAACGAGAAGGCCATGGTTGCCTTCATCGGCCGGCTCGACCCGCAAAAGGGCCTGGATCTGGTGCGACACGCGATCTTCTACACCCTGGAGCGCGGTGCTCAATTCGTGCTGCTGGGCTCGAGTCCCGACGAGGGCATCAATGCCGACTTCTGGGGCCTGAAGCACATGCTCAACGACAGCCCCGACTGTCATCTCGAGATCGGCTTCGACGAGGATCTCTCCCACCTCATCTACGCCGGCGCCGACATGATGCTGGTGCCGAGCCAGTTCGAGCCTTGCGGACTCACCCAGCTGATCTCGCTGCGCTATGGCACCATCCCCGTGGTGCGCGCGGTCGGCGGACTGGCGGACACAGTGCTCGACAAGGACCACTCCTTGCGCCCCCTCGACGAGCGCAACGGCTATGTCTTCAACGACTATGACAACGCCGGCCTGGAGTCCGCGCTCGGACGCGCCATCGACTGCTATCACGACTTCCCCGAGCACTTCCGCGATCTGATCCGCAACGCCATGCGCTCGGACTTCTCTTGGAATCGACCGGGCCAGGATTATTTGAATATCTACGACTACATCCGAAACGCTTGACCCACCTCAGGCTCAGACCTGGGCCGCGCTGCGCTCGCGTCTCCCGGGCATTTCGATGACAGCCAGTAGGCCGACCTCGAGAGGTCGCGGTTGCTTCAGGTGTCATCCGGTTTTGGCTGGCGCTGCGAACGCTCGCGGCAAGGACTCATTCGCCCGATGAAGATCTACAATCTCTTCCCCCGTCTCGCCGGCCGTTTCTCCGACTGGGGGCCGCACCTGGAACGGGCCGCTTCGATGGGGCTCGACTGGGTGTTCGTCAACCCCATCCAGAAGACGGGACGCTCCGCCAGCCTCTACTCCATCGCCGACTATTTCGCGATCAACAAGGACTTCCTGCGCCCACGCGCCCGAGTCTCGCCAGAGGATCAGGTTCGCGCCATGGTCGAAACGGCCAAGTCGCATGGCCTATCCATGATGATCGACCTGGTCATCAACCACTGCGCGGTGGATTCCAAGCTGGTCAAGGAGTATCCGGAGTGGTTCGTGCGGCATGGCAGCAAGGTCGCCAACCCCTTCTGCTTGGAGGCGGACGGCACCAAGGTCGTTTGGTACGACCTCGCGCAGTTCGATCACGAGCATTCGCCGGACCGCGAGGGGCTCCAGGACTATTGCGTCGAGCTGATCGAATATCTCGTCGACCTCGGCTTCCGCGGCTTCCGCTGCGACGCCGCCTACCAGATCCCCAACGACGTCTGGCAGAAGCTCATCAGCCGGGTCCGCAAGCGTCACCCAGAGACCGTCTTCATCGCCGAAACGCTCGGCTGCTCGCCCGAGCAGACCGCGGCAACGGCCCGCGCCGGGTTCGATGCCATCTTCAATAGCTCGAAATGGTGGGATTTCGAGGGCGACTGGCTGCTCGATCAATACAGCCTCACCCGCGAGGTCGCCCCCTCCATCAGCTTCCCCGAGAGCCACGACACCGAGCGGCTCTACTGCGAGTCCGGCGACAACGCCGACGCCATGCGGCAACGCTACCTCTTCGCCGCCCTCTTCTCCTCGGGGGTCATGATCCCGATCGGTTTCGAGTATGGGTTCCGCAGCCGGCTCGACGTCGTCAATACGCAGCCCGACCAATGGGAAGGGGTCAATGTCGACCTGACCCATTACATCGCCCAGATCAACCGGATCAAGGACACCTATCCCGTCTTTCAGAGCGAGGGGCCGATCAGGCGGCTGGACACCTCGAATCCAGCGGTCCTGCTGCTCCACAAGAAGCACCCTCGCGGCAAGGGCGAGGCCCTGCTCGCGCTCAACAAGGACCCCTGGAGCCGCCAGCATTTCTATGTGGAGGACCTCTACCGCCACATCGAGGGACAGGGACCGCTCATCGACGCCTCCCCTGAGTGGCCGATGGATTATCTCCCGACACCCTTCGACTTCGAGCTCGGCCCCGGCATGGGCCGAATCCTGGTCACGGAGCCCTGAGAAACGTCAGCCGGGAGACGTGCAAATGCCTCGACGCATCCCCCGCATCTTGCTAACGATCTGGGCCGGCTTCTTTCTAGCCGCTTGTGCGCATGCGCCAACGGACCTGGCCAAAGATCTGCCAGCGCCCGAGGCCAAGACCGAGGGACCTGTGACGGCGGAAGACGGCGCGCCGATTGGCGATGAAGACGCCCAGGAGACCGCCGACGGGGCGCCGACCGACGCGGCTACCGGATCACCGGAGGAATCGGGAGACGCCGAAAAGGCCCGCAAGCTCAGCATCTCGCTGAGCGAGCAGGCATTCAGCTACTCGGAAGGCGATGAGGTGGTCAGAACCGGGCCGATCTCGTCCGGGGCCGAAGGCTACCCGACGCCGACCGGCAAGTTCGCCATTCTCAGCAAGGACGAGGACAAGGTCTCCTCACGCTACACCAACCAGCTCGGCATGCAGGCCTGGATGCCTTACGCCATGCAGTTCCACGGCCACTACTTCCTGCACGAGGGCTGGCTGCCCGGCCACCCGGACTCACACGGCTGCGTGCGCGTCGGCGAGAAAGACGCCAGGTTTCTGTTCGAGCGGATGAAGATCGGGGATACCGTGACGGTGAAGCCCTAGGCGGGAGTCGCGGATCCTTCAGCCGCCTTAGCGCCTCGTCGGCACTGTCAGCATTCCGGCCTGGACGACGCAATTCGAGTCGCGAAGGGCACGAAGTACTCGAAGAGAGATCACGCCATCCCTGGCAAGAATCGGCTCCTCAGGCCCAGCAACCCTCAGAGACAGGCCCCTTTCGACGTATTGCAGCGGCCGGAGCAGCAATCATCGCCGGTCGAGCAAGCCTCCTTCTTCAAGGCGCAGCTCGGGGTCGGCGGATCCTCCTGGCAGACGCTAGAGTCCGCGCAATCGCCGTCGTCGCAGTCCGTCAAGCCGTCACCGTCGTCATCGAGCGAGTTATCGCAGATCTCGAACAAAGGCTCGCTGCCGCAGTCCTGCCCACCGTCTTGGCCTACGGACACATTTCCCCATTCACCCACGAAACCCGCTGTCATCGCCGCCAACCTATCCCGGTGAGTTATGCAAGCTAGCCTGGTCGAGCCTAAGCTGCTGTCTGGAAACTCGCAGCGGCGAATTCAGCCGCCCTAGATACCCTCACGGGTGGGCGACTGAAATCGCCGCCACACCCATCCATCAGGGTCTCAACGATGATTTCCAGACAGTCTCCAAGGCTTCAGGTTCTCAGCTCCTGCGCCATGCGCGTACCGTCGGCGGCGATCCTTGACTCCGGCGTCGGTAGGGCCGAGGGGTCTTCTCTGAGGGATTTGAGCAGCCCCCAGACCATCGCCAGCAGGACGAAGGAGATCGGGAAGGCGGCGGCGATGGAGGCGGTCTGCAAGGCCTTCAATCCACCGGCCACCAGCAGCACGGCGGCAACCACGCCCTCGCCCATGCCCCAGATGATGCGGAAGGTCTTCGGCGGGTTCTCGTCGCCCATGGACAGCATGGTCGTGATGACCAGGGTGCCCGAGTCCGATGAGGTGATGAACCAGGTGGCCAGCAGGAAGGTGGCCAAGGCCGACAGCGGCCAGACCGCCCAGCTCATATCGCCCATCCAGGACATACTGCCGAGGTTGTCGATGGTGGTGTACAAGGCGTTCGGCAGGTTCCAGGCCATGACCGTATCGATGACGCCGGCGCCGTCGACCGCGTTCAGCTCTTGCCAGATGGCATTGCCGCCGAACATGCAGATCCAGAAGAAGGCGATGGTAGTCGGTACGAACATCACGCCGACCATGAATTCGCGAATGGTCCTGCCGCGCGAGATGCGGGCGATGAACATGCCCACGAACGGCGCCCAGGAGATCCACCAGCCCCAGTAGAAGATGGTCCATGCACCCTGCCAGGCGGAGTTGCCGGTATCGTTGGCCGCATAGAAGCCCATGGGCACGACATTCCACAGGTAGTTTCCGAACGAGGTGACGAACAGGCTCATCAGGAAATCGAAGGGCCCGATCACGACGAACGCGGCCAGCAGGATGATCGACAGCCAGATGTTCCATTCCGAGATGATGCGGATGCCGTTGCCGACACCTGAGACCGCCGATGCGGTGCCAATGAGCGAGATCACCAGGATGAGCGTCAGCTGGGTCGGCACGCCGGGGTCGATGCCGAACAGCACGTTGAGGCCCGTGGCCATCTGGCTGACCCCGAGCCCCAAGGAGGTGGCGACGCCGAAGACGGTGCCGAACACCGCCAGTAGGTCGACGGCATGGCCGATCGGGCCGTAGATCCGCTCACCGATCAGCGGATACAGCGCCGAGCGCATGGTCAGCGGGAGCTTCTTACGGAATCCGAAATAGGCCAGGCAGAGCCCGACCACCACGTAGACGGCCCAGCCGTGGAATCCCCAGTGAAAGAAGGTCACCCGCAGCGCGTCCACGCCGCGCTGAACGGTCATCTCCGTGTTGCCCTGCATGTCGGCGTGAGGGTTGTTGGGGTAGCCGAATGAGCCCGAGCTGTCGAAGTAGAAGATCGGCTCCGCGACGCCG
Organism: Thiorhodococcus minor; assembly: GCF_010820565.1. GTDB lineage: Bacteria > Pseudomonadota > Gammaproteobacteria > Chromatiales > Chromatiaceae > Thiorhodococcus > Thiorhodococcus minor. The sequence goes on from NZ_JAAIJQ010000016.1 coordinate 21,677, forward strand.
AAGAAGAGGATGCCGATGCCGACCCCCGCCGAGAACAGCATCGCAAACCAGGAGAAGTTGCTGAACTCCGGGCGATCGCTGTCGTCTCCCAGACGGATGGAGCCCCACCTGGAGAACATCAGAAAGAGGCAGACGCCGAGCATGCCGGTGACGGTGGAGATGTAGTACCAGGACAGGCCGTTCTCGATCCAGCTGCGGACCGCGCTATAGAGGCTGCCGGCAAATTCGACATTCAGTACGGTAAAGATCACGAAGGCCGCCACCATCCCCTTGGCGGCGATTCCCATGCCGGGATGGAGTCCGGAGAATATTCCCCGGGTCGCAACTAGGTTGTCTCTCGGATCAGTCATAGGCTGTACTTGCGGTTGATTAACTGTTGAGGTGCGCGCCGGAGCGCGCACTCGATCAGCGAGGACTTTGATGTATGGAGCAGTTGCGGCCGTAAACGAGCCGCTTGTGTCTTCGGTGATGACGCCCAACCGGCTCGGCCGTGCGGAGTCCTGGCGGGTGTGCGCCTGCAAGCTTGATGAGCCAGACAGGTCGGCGCGCTGCGCATGCAGGGGCAGGCAGAACGGCACCTCGGGTGCCGAGCACGAACTGTTCGGGAGGCCGTATCATAACAGGTCCCCCAGGGCGCAGACCCTACCCCCCTGGCAATGGCGCCGCGGGGCGAGCCCTGTCTACCCTCATCCCATGGAAATCGCCTTGCGATCAGCTCCGCATCCTCGGCGCCAGGCCACCATAAGGTGATTTCCTCGAATGATCCTACCCAGAACAGCGCCTCCAGTAGGATGGGCAAAGCCCCTGGCACGCCGGCGCGCATGGGGAAGGCTTTTGTGGGGCGTGCCCACCCAGGTCCGCTCAGGCGCCTGGACGATGGGCATGCTGCGCTTTGCCCATCCTAGGGGGAATCTGTTTCCCGGAAATCACATAAAGGCCAGGGCTCACGGTGACATCATGCTCCGCGGCAGCGGCAGCATCCTCGTGACATTGCAGGGCCCGACTAGCGGTCGTTCGGCTGACACCCGAGTGTGCAGCGATGATTCAGATCCTGCAAAGACGTGTACGTGCTGGAGGCGATCGCCCAATCCCTGGGCGCTCGGAGAGCTCCGCGAGCAAGCTAGGAGCGGAAGCTCAGAACGCGGCCCGAAAGGCGGCGACGAAGGCGTCGTAGCCACTCTCCGGGAGGTCGTTGATCCCAGCGGCAGCCTTGCGCCCTCCCCCGGTCGGGAACTGGCGACACAGGGCGTCGGCGCCCTCGGGCCTGGCGATGGGGGCACGCACGCTGACCACGAATCCGCCTTGGGTCAGGCGCGTCAGGATGGCGTGCGCCTTCTCGGGCTCCGCCTGAGCCAGCTCGTTGGCGAGCACGCCGCTGGCGCGGCGCGCCCAGGGCTCGGCCGGCAGGACGAAGAGCCGGTGACCCGCATCATCCAGCTCAGGGGCGACGGCGCGGGATTGCTCCATATCCTCGGCATAGCCATCGCGCAGGGCGGCAAAGGCGGCGTCTTCCGCAATGAAGGCCAGCGGGTCTGCGTAGGGATGCAGGCGTCGGTAGAGCTCCTGAGGCGCGAAGTGCAGGTCCTCGACCGAAGGCCCGTAACCATTGTAGTTGATGTAGATCCCCAGCTCGCGCAGCTTGGCGATCTCGGATTCGGGCAGCCCCAGAGGCTCGGCGGCGCGGCGCGCGGATTCGTCGAAGTTGTCGCCGAAGGTGCCGACCACGGCCCAGGCCCGCTGGCTGCCCTTCAGGTAGTCGTCGACGAGCAGGCTGGTGCCCTTGTCCGGCAGCGTCTCGATATGGACCTTGAGCGCGGAATGGCTTGGGATGTCTCCCGGGAAGTGATGATCGAAATAGCGGACGCGAGCGCCGGCCGCGAGCAGCCGCTCCAGGTCCTTGCGATTCTTGTCCAAGGAGATGTCCAGCACAGTGACCGAGGCGCCCGCCGCGTCCGGCACCTGACGCAGCAGGTCGATCTCGCGCTTCACCCCAGTCACCAAGACCGCATCGACCGGCTCGGCGAGCCTCAGCTGCTGCAGCGCGCAAATCCCGTCGGCGTCGCCGTTGAACACGTCGTAATGGCTCATCGAATCTCCCGAAATAGTGAGTCAGCTACAGGCGCCGCGAACGGCAAGCCCCCGCAACGCAATGAAACTTCGATAGAATGCGGCGTCGATCGGGTCGGCGCCATTCTCGCGTGGAGGCGTCGGTTGTCGTTTGGGTCAGTCTGCTCGCGCAAGACGGGCAAGCGCGGCGCAGTCCACCGACGCCGACGCGGGATTCGGCGGACTTCGCTCGGGCTCGTCCACCCGACAGGCCCAACTGAACGACCAAGGACCTCATGGAGGAGGCATGGGCAATGCTCACTTGCCGACAGAGTCGCTTCGCCTCATCCACAAGCTGAGGGACGTCCCATGAGACTCAACCACTTGCTCCCACTCCTGATCCTGCTTGGCGGCAGCTCCGCCCAGGCGGCGGATGTCGGCTCGCCCGCCCCGAGCTGCGCCGTCCCGTCGCTCTCGGGCGATGCACAGGTAGACCCGGCCAGGCTGCGCGGCCGGGTGGTCTACCTGGATTTCTGGGCCTCTTGGTGCGGCCCCTGCGCCAAGTCCTTTCCCTTCATCGAGCAGATGCATCGCGACCTGAACGCGCAGGGGCTGGAGGTCGTCGCCATCAATCTCGACGAAGAGCGCCAGGACGCCGAGGGCTTTCTGTCCAAGCACCCCGTCAGCTTCACCATCGGCTCCGACCCCAAGGGCAAGTGCCCGAGGCTCTACAAGGTCAAAGGTATGCCGACATCCTACCTGATCGACCGCAGCGGGCAGATTCGAGACATCCACGAGGGCTTCGAATCCGCGGACGCGCCAAAGATCCGCGCCCAGATCGAATCACTGCTCTCGCAGCCCTAGGAAAGACTCATGCACTCAAGACACTCGGCATTGCTCCCCTGCGGACTCGGCACCTTGCTATCGCTCGCGGGCTGCGCCATGGACGTCGCCCCCTGGGAGCGCGGCAACCTCGCCCGCCAAGAGATGGCGCTCGAGCCCTACCCGCTGGAGGCAGTCTTCAGGCAGCACGTCTTCTTCTCGAAAGAGGCCGTCAGTGGCGGCTATGGCATCGGAGGTGGCGGCTGTGGCTGCAACTGACCAGCCCCCGAGCAAGACGCTGACGGCGCTGACCTCAGCGGCACTCGCCCTGCCGGGCATGCCGCAGACTGGCGTCGCCGCCACGCCCGAGGAGCGCGACTGGGAGGTCGGCTATTTCTACTATGAGGAAGGCGACGACCGCATGACGGTCGAGAGCCTCAACCAGAGCCTGGTCGTCCCGCTCGGAGACCGGCTCGACATCCGGCTCAACGGCGTGCGCGACACCATCTCCGGCGCTTCCCCCATCTACAACGTCCCGCAGATCCGTTGTGAGGACGGCAGGGTCTTCGACGCCCCGGTGCGGACCGTGAGCGGGGCCTCGGGCTCGACCTCCACTGGCGGCCCGCCGCCCGAGCGCCCGCCCCTGAACGACGGGAGCTGCGGCATCTCAAGTGTGCGTCAGGTCATGCTCGAAAGCACCTTCGAGGACATCCGCACGGCCGGCGATTTCAAGCTGAGCTATTACCGGGACGACACGACCCTGAGCTTCGGCGCCGGCCTCTCGCGCGAGAAGGACTACGACTCGGACTTTTTCAGTCTGGACCTCCGCCAGGAGATGAATCAAAAGCTGACCACCCTGGCGGTCGGCTACAGCCTAGCCTCGGACACCTTCACGCCGCTCAACAAGACCAACTTCTCAGGCGACAAGGAAACCCATCAGCTCTTGGTCGGCGTGACCCAGGTCCTGAGCAAGAACGACTTCATCCAAGCCAACCTCACCTATGGCGACAGCAGCGGCTATCTGACCGATCCCTACAAGAACGTCTACCTGCTCTCCACCAACGAGGCGATCGAGGAATCGCGCCCCGAGGCGCGTCGCCAGTGGAATCTGCTGACCCGCTACGTCCATTACTTCCCAGGGCTCAAGTCGGCCCTCCACCTCGACTACCGTTACAGCCGCGACGACTGGGGCATTAGCGCGCACACGGTCGAGACCTTCTGGATCCAGTCGCTCGGACAGGGCTGGCAGCTCGTCCCGAGGCTACGCTATTACAGCCAGGGGCAAGCGGACTTCTACCAGAGTTATTTCGAGGATCTCCCAGCCGACGGCTACTACAGCAGCGACTATCGCCTAGCCGGCTTCGGCGCGCTCAGCGGCGCACTCAAACTGACGAAGCAGATCACGGATCAGGTACGCCTGGATGCCGGCGTCGAATTCTACGACCGCCAGTCGCACTACGCGCTGAACGACCACGACGACAGCAGCTATGCCGACTACGGCTTCACCATCTACAGCCTGAGCGTCGACTTCGCCTTCTGAGCCCAGCCAGATGCAGCTGCACCGTGTCGCCTTCCGTGCCATGGGCTCGCCGTGCGAGCTGCAGCTCTACAGCGACGATCCCAGACGCGCCGAGGCCGTCTGTCGGCGAGCGGCGGAAGACGTGCTGCGACTCGAGCGGCGCTACTCCAGATACCTGGATGACAGTCTCACAGCGGCCATCAATCGCGTGGCCGCCCAAGGCGGCAGCTTGGAGGTCGATGCGGAGACGGCGGCACTCCTGGACTATGCCGAGACCTGCTACCGGGAGAGCGACGGGCTCTTCGACATCACCTCGGGCGCACTGCGACAAGTCTGGCGCTTCGACTCCGGCCGACTGCCGAAGCAAGCGGAGATCGACCGCCTGCTCGCACGGATCGGCTGGGACAAGGTGCGCTGGCGGCGACCGCGACTCGGTTTCCGCGTCCCTGGGATGGCCCTGGATTTCGGCGGCATCGGCAAGGAGTACGCGGCGGACCGCGCAGCCGCGATCTGCCTGGAGGCAGGCATCCGGCATGGGCTGATCAACCTGGGGGGCGACGTTCGGGTGATCGGCCCGCTCCCCGACGGCAGCCCATGGCAAGTCGGCATGCAGGACCCGCAGCGACCGGATCGGCTGCTCGGCGGCCTGCTGCTCAGCGGAGGCGCGCTCGCCAGCAGCGGCGACTACGCCCGCTGCCTGGAGATCGACGGCCGCCGCTACGGCCACATCCTCAGCCCCAAGACCGGCTGGCCGGTCGAAGGGCTCGCCGCGGTCAGCGTGCTCGCCGACGCCTGCCTGGTCGCGGGCAGCGCCTGCACCATCGCTATGCTCAAGGGGCGTGAAGGCATCCCCTGGCTCGAGGGGCTCGGGCTGTCGCATCTCTGGATCGACGCGGCGGGCAACCGCGGTGGCGCGGGCGGGCTGGCCGGACTGACAGGCGCAACGCGCGCGACCTAGCGGCATCAGGTCCCGAGCGGTCTTACGAATGCCTCACACGCCATTGCTCGCCCGACACACTGCCTTTACACTTGCGTGTTAGCCTGTTAGGAAGTCGATGATCCCCGCCGGCGCTAGCCATCAATATCAGCGGATCTCCTCCCGACGCCACTTTCCCAAACCCCTTGTCATTCTCAACGCCCCAAGATTAGGAGCCCGCATGGCTATTGAGCGTACCCTGTCCATCATCAAGCCCAACGCCGTCGCCAAAGACGCGATCGGCGCCATCCTGAGCCGCTTCGAGGCAGCCGGTCTGAAGATCGTTGCCGCGCGCATGCTGCACATGAGCAAGGAGCAGGCATCTGCTTTCTACGCCGTTCACCAGGGCAAGGGCTTCTTCGACGAGCTGGTCGGCTTCATGAGCTCTGGCCCAGTCATGGTGCAGGTCCTGGAAGGCGAAGGCGCCATCGCCAAGAATCGCGAGATCATGGGCGCGACCAATCCCGCCGAGGCGGCTCCGGGCACCATCCGCGCCGATTTCGCCGACTCCTTCACCGAGAACGCGGCCCATGGCTCCGACTCGCCCGAGAACGCGGCGGTCGAGATCCAGTTCTTCTTCCCGGAAGGCGTTTGCGAGCGCACGCGCTAAGACCGCAGAGGCGTCCATGACTGCGATCGACCCCAAGCCCAACCTGCTCGACCTGGACCTCGCCGGCTGCGAGGCCCTGGCCGCGGAGCTTGGCTTCAAGACCTTTCATGGACGCAATCTGCTCAAATGGATGCACAAACATGGCGTCGTCGACTTCGACGCCATGACGGATGTCCCCAAGACCCTCAGGGCCGCGTTGAGCGAGCGCACCCAGATCCGCCTGCCGCGCATCATTCAAGACCACCCATCCGCGGATGGGACGACCAAATGGGTGATGGAGCTCGAGGACGGGCAGCGCGTCGAGACCGTCTTTATCCCTGAGGGCAAGCGCAGCACCATCTGCGTGTCCTCGCAGGTCGGCTGCGCCCTCGATTGCGCCTTCTGCGCGACCGCACAGCAAGGGTTCAACCGCAACCTGGGCGTCGCCGAGATCATCGGCCAGGTGTGGCACGCCACCCGCCAGCTGGGTAAGGCACCGACCAATGTCGTCATGATGGGCATGGGCGAGCCGCTCGCCAACTTCGACGCCGCAGTGGCCGCCATGGACATCATGCAGGACGACCTCGCCTACATGCTGGCCAAGCATCGCGTCACCCTCAGCACCTCAGGCATCGTGCCGAACATCTACCGGCTGCGCCAGGTCAGCGATGTCTCGCTCGCCGTGTCCCTGCACGCACCCACGGACGAGCTGCGCGACGCCCTGGTGCCCATCAATCGCAAGTACCCGCTCGCCGAGCTGATCCCCGCCTGCAAGGCCTATGTCGCGGGCGACAAGCGCCGCAAGGTGACCTGGGAATACATCATGCTGGACGGCGTCAACGACAGCCTGACGCACGCCAAGCAGCTGATCCGGCTCCTCCAGGGCGTGCCGTCGAAGGTCAACCTGATCCCCTTCAATCCCTTCACGGGGAGCGACTTCGGCACCTCGCCGCCAGAGCGCGTCGAGGCCTTTCGTCAGCGCCTGGCACGCTCTGGTATCTTCTCGATGACTCGCAAGACCCGTGGCGACGAGATCTCCGCCGCCTGCGGGCAACTGGTTGGCCGCGTCCAAGACCGTACACGCAGGCTCGGACGGGTCGTGGTCCAGGACAGCGGAATGGTGGCCCCATGACCAGCACACTCGCGCATCGATTGATCCTCACGCTGGGCCTGTGCCTCACGCTCGCAGGCTGCGCGACCGACAAGGCCTATGAGGATGCGGACCAGGAGCTCGGACTCGACCCCGAGGGCAGCCCCGCCGAGCTCTACGTCAAGATGGCCGAGGAGTACTACGCCCGCGGTCAGATCGATGTCGCCTTCAGGCGCGCGCAGCAGGCGATCGAGGCGGACAAGAAGTACCCGCGCGCCCAGATCTGGATCGCCTTCCTCCTCGAAGAGCTGCGCCAGCCCGAGGACGCGGTCAAGCACTACCAGCGGGCCATCAAGCTGGCGCCCAAGAGCTCGGACATCCTCAATGCCTACGCCTCCTTCCTGTGCCGCCAGGGCAGCTACGCCGAGGCCGATGGCTACTTCAGCCAAGCCATCGACAACCCCGTGTACGCAACCCCCTGGATCGCCATGACCAACGCCGGCGACTGCGCCACCAAGGCCGGCAATACCGCCAAGGCGGAGAGCTACTATCGCTCGGCCATGGAGGCGAGCCCCGCCTTCGGAGCACCTCTGGTGAAGATGGCCGAGCTGGCGATGGCGCGCGGCGACGCCAAGACGGCCAAGGGCTATATCGACCGCTACTTCGAGCCCAGCACGCTGCGTACCGCCGGCGCCTCCTACAAGGCACTCCAGGTCGGGGCGCGCGCCGAGCGCAAGCTCGGCAACCGCAAGCGCGCGGCCTACTATGAGCGCGTGCTCAAGGCCAACTTCCCACAAGCCCCCAAGACCCGCGACACCTAGAGACCCTCATTCGTCATGAATCAGCCTGTAAGCACGCAACCCGACGATCAGATCGAGCAGTACGGGAGCCCAGGTCGGCAGCTGCGCGCGCTGCGCGAAGGGCGCAACATGGGGACCGAGCGTGTCGCCGCACAGCTGCACCTCGACCGGCGGGTGATCGAGGCACTGGAGCGCGACCAGTTCGAGGAGCTGCCGAGTCCGGTCTTCATCTCTGGCTATCTGCGCAACTATGCCCGGCTGCTCGGCGCGGATCCGAAGCCCATTATCCGGGCCTACAACGCCGTGCGCCCAGACGCCGACACCCATGTCAGATCCACCGCGGGGACACATCTTCAGTCGCGCGGCAGCGGCCGCGTCTGGGGCTGGGTGATCGGACTGACGTTCGTCCTGGTCGCCGGAGGTCTCGCCGGGCTCTGGTGGCAAGGCCGCGATGCCGGGGACGACGAGATGACCGCGCTCTCCCCGGTGCCCGCCACCGTCGAGACCCAGACCCAAGGCATCCTCGCGGACGAGGCCGGACCCGAGACGACATCGGCCGATGAGGAGACGGCCACGCCCGTGGATTCCTTCGGCGCCCCCGTCTCCGTGCCCAGCGATGCCATCCCGCTGCGCCCCAGCGGCACCGCCCAAGGCGCGCCGTCCGCGCCGCCGAGCGGCGAAGAGGCCGCGGCGGCCGCCAGCGAGACCATCCCGGCGACCAGCCTGCCCAGCGAGCCAGCGCCCGAGCTTGTCGTCGAAGCGGCGCCCAATCGCGACGTCGTGCTGGAATTCAGCGCAACCTCATGGGTCGACGTTCGTGATGCCGCTGGCGAGGTGGTGCTGAACGGCGAAATGCGTGACGGCGATCGCCGCGTGCTGAGCGGCGAGCCGCCCTACAAGCTGGTCATCGGCAACGCGGCGGCGACGCAGCTCAGCATTGGCGGGAAGCCGTTCGACCTGGAGAGCCGCGCCCGAGGGAACGTCGCCCGTTTCTCACTCGACCCTGATACAACCCAATGATCACTCCTGATACAACCCAATGATCACTTGGGTAGAGACGCATCCCGCCATCGCCCCAGAGCCCCGCGCATGAGCAAGAACATCCAAGCCATCCGGGGGATGCACGACATCCTCCCGGATCGAATCGCCATTTGGCACCGTCTCGAAGACACCGCCAGAGAGGTGCTCTCGGGCTACGGCTATACCGAGATCCGCACCCCGCTGGTCGAGGTGACGGAGCTCTTCAGCCGCTCGATCGGCGAAGTCACGGACATCGTCGAGAAGGAGATGTACAGCTTCGAGGACCGCAACGGCGACGGCCTCAGCCTGAGGCCCGAGGGTACCGCGAGCTGCGTGCGCGCGGCCATCGAGCACGGCATGCTCATGCAGCCGCAGCGGCTCTGGTACCGCGGCCCCATGTTTCGCTACGAGCGTCCGCAGCGCGGGCGCTATCGCCAGTTCCACCAGATCGGCGTCGAGGCCTTCGGACTCGCCGGGCCGGACATCGACCTGGAGATCATCCTGCTGACCGCCCGCCTGTGGCGCGCCCTCGGCTTCGAGCGTTTCCGCCTCGAGCTCAACACCCTGGGCGACCAGGCCGAGCGCCAGGCCTATCGCGAGCGGCTCGTGGCCTATCTCTCGACGCACCTCGACCAGCTCGACGCGGACAGCCAGCGGCGCCTGGCCACCAATCCGCTGCGCATCCTGGACTCCAAGAATCCCCAGACGCAGCAGATCGTCGCGGACGCCCCGACACTGATGGACTGCCTCGGCGACGAGACACGCAGCCATTTCGAGCAGATCTGCCGCAACCTCGACGCCGCCGGCATCGGCTATCAGATCAACCCGCGCCTGGTGCGCGGACTGGACTACTACAACCGCACCGTCTTCGAGTGGATCACCGACGAGCTCGGCGCCCAGGGGACGGTGTGCGCCGGCGGGCGCTACGACGGCCTCGTCGCGCAGCTGGGCGGGCGACCGACCCCGGCGGTGGGCTTCGCCATGGGCCTAGAGCGGCTCGTGGAGCTGATGCAGCAAGACGGACAGTTCGCGGAGCCCCCGCTCGACGCCTATTTCGTCGCCGTCGGCGACAAGGCACAGGCGGCCACCCCCAGACTGACCGAGCAGCTTCGCGACGCCGTTCCCGGACTGCGCCTGCTCGCCCACTGCGGCGGCGGCAGCTTCAAGAGCCAATTCAAGAAGGCCGACAAGAGCGGCGCTCGCCTCGCGCTCATCCTCGGCGAGGACGAGCTGGCGCGTCAGGTCGTCGGCGTGAAGCATCTGCGCGAGGATGTCGAGCAGCGCGAGCTGGAAATGGAAGCGCTGGCCGCCTATCTGCGCGCCGCGACCACCAGCTCCGCGGAGACCTGAGGGCCGGCTCGCACACGGACGGCTTCGCATGCGCGACGCCCGATCGACACAAGACGATGCGCTGGACCTGGCCCGAGTCGCCCGTTGCGCACAGGCGGGTAGACTCGGCAAGCGCCTACAACACTTTCGACGGAGACCAGTGTGACCTACGAAACCGACGAGGAAAGAGTCGAGGCCCTGAAGAAATGGTGGAAGGAGAACGGGGTATCCGTCATCGCCGGAGCAGCCCTCGGCCTCGGCGCCATCTATGGCTGGCGCCTCTGGATCGGGCACCAGGAGTCGGTCGCCGCGCAGGCCTCGACCGCCTTCGAGCAGCTGATGGCCAACGCCTCGGCCCGCAGCCCGCAGCCGGACGCCATCGGCAAGCAGCTGCAGCTCATCGAGGACGAGTTCGGGTCCACGCCCTATCCCAGCCTTGGCGCCCTGGTCGCGGCCAAGGCCCTCTATGACGCGGGCAAGCCGGACGAAGCCGTCGCGGCCCTGCGTCAGGCGATCACTGACGCGCCCGATCCGGCCCTGGCCCGCATCGCGGCGCTGCGCCTGGCGCGGGTCCAGGCTGCCCAAGGCGAGCTGGACGCCGCCGAGCAAACGGTGAAGGCCCATGACACTAGCGCCGCCTTCGCTGGCGAGTTCGCCGCCGTGCGCGGGGACATCGCCGCCCAGCGTGGCGACACCGAAGGTGCCCGGCGGGCTTACGAGGAGGCGATCGAGAAGGGCAGCGCCCTCTCACAGCTCCTCCGTCTCAAGATCGACAACCTGCCCGCAGCGGGCTAGGCAGACTAGGGAGACCGTCTTATGGGACCGCGTTTCAAAGCCCTGTCGGCCCGCTTCGGCCTCCTCATGCTGACGCTGCCGCTGTCGGGCTGCGGCAGCATCCCCTGGTTTGGGGGGGAAAAGGATCCCACGCCGCCGACGGAGCTGACCGAGATCACCCAGCAGGTGGGCGTCACCAGGCTCTGGTCCGACCGGCCGACGCGCGGCAGCGACGAGCGGCGGCTCTACCTCGTTCCGGCGCTCGCCGCGGGCAAGCTCTATCTGGCCGACGCACGCGGCCGCGTCCTGGCGCTCGATGCCGGCTCGGGCCGCGAGATCTGGCGCCGCGAGACCAAGTATGCCTTCAGCGGCGGGCCGGACGTCTCCGGCGAGGCGCTGGTCCTGGGCACCAGCCAGGGCGACCTGGTCGCGCTGTCGCCCCAGGACGGCCAAGAGCTCTGGCGCGCCAGCCTCGGGAGCGAAGTGCTCTCCATCCCGCGCCTGACGGACGACGGCAAGGTCATCGTCCACACCCTCAACGACTCCATCTACGCCTTCGCATCGGGCACGGGCAAGGAGCTGTGGCGCATCAACTACCCGGCCCCTGTGCTGACGCTGCGCGGCAGCAGCACGCCACTGATCCTGCCGGACGCGACCATCGTCGGACTGTCGGGCGGAAAGCTGGTCAAGATCGATACGCAAGAAGGCATCCCGTTGTGGGAGACTGTCGTCACCCGGCCGCATGGGCGCTCGGAGCTGGCGCGCATCGCCGACCTGGATGCGGATCCCATCCTGATCGGAAACACCCTCTATGTCGGCACCTACAACGGCGACCTGGCCGCCGTGGACGCCACCACCGGCGACGTGCTCTGGCGCCGCGAGCTGTCGGCCCATGCCGGATTGGCCGCGGACGGCAGCGGACTCTATGTGGCCGACTCTAGTGATCAGGTCTGGGGTGCCGAGATCGCGGACGGCGGCGGACGCTGGAAGCAGGAGGCCCTGCGCTATCGCCAGCTCACCGCACCCGCCTTGATCGGCAGCTATGTCGTGGCTGGGGACTTCGACGGCTTCTTGCATCTGCTGAGCAAGGGCGACGGCCGCATCGTCGGGCGCACCCGCGTGACCAAGAAGGCCGGGATCACCGCGCGCCCCCTGGTGCAGGGGAATCGGCTCTATGTCTACGCGGAGGACGGCACCATCGCGGCCCTGACGCTCGGCGCCCCTGCCGCCAGCAAATCCCTGCTCGGCTTCAAGCGTGCGGGGCAGCCAGCCACCGCATCACCCGAGGCCACCAAGGCGGAGCCACCCCGCTGACTAACATGCTGCCCGTCATCACGCTCATTGGTCGACCCAACGTCGGCAAATCGACCCTGTTCAACCGCCTGACCCGGACACGCGACGCCTTGGTCGCGGACTTTCCCGGTCTCACGCGAGACCGCCAGTATGGGGTCGGACGCATCGGCCCCGGTCCTTACATTCTGGTCGACACAGGCGGCATCGCCTCCTCGGCCGAGGGCATCGAGGCCCTGATGGAGCGCCAAGTACAGCGCGCCGTCGACGAAGCCGATCACCTGCTCTTCCTGGTCGATACCAAGGATGGCTGCACCCCCGAAGACGTCGAGATCGCCCAGCGTCTGCGCCGTCTCGGCAAGCCCATCAGCCTGGTCGTCAACAAGAGCGACACCACCGACCCCATGCTGGCGGTCGCCGATTTCCATCGGCTCGGGCTCGGCGACCCCTGGGCCGTCTCGGCGACGCAAGGGCTCGGCGTGCGCACCCTCATCGATCATGTCTTCGGGCTGCTGCCAGAGCAGGAGAAAGTCGCCGAGGCGGACGACGAGCAGAGCGGCACCAAGGTAGCCGTGGTCGGACGACCCAACGCGGGCAAGTCCACGCTCATCAATCGGCTGCTCGGCGAGGAGCGTCTCGTCGCCTTCGACAGCCCCGGAACGACGCGCGACAGCATCTTCGTCCCCTTCGAGCGGCTGGGCCGACACTACACCCTGATCGATACCGCCGGCCTGCGACGCCGCGCCCGCGTCCAGGACGCTATCGAGAAGTTCAGCGTCATCAAGACCCTGCAGGCGATCGAGGCGGCGAACGTCGTCATTCTAGTGATCGACGCACACGCGGGCATCGGCGAGCAGGATGCCACCCTCGCCGGCCATATCATCGAGAGCGGCCGCGCCCTGGTCGTGGCGATCAACAAATGGGATGGCATGGACACCGAGCAGCGCAGCCAGGTGCGCGCGCAGTTCTCGCGCAAGCTCGGTTTCCTGGACTTCGCCAAGCTGCATCTGGTCTCCGCGCTGCACGGCAGCGGGGTCGGGCTGCTGCTCGACGATGTCGACACCGCCTACACGAATGCCACCCGCGACCTGCCCACTCCCGAGCTGACCAGGCTGCTGGAGGCGGCAGTCATGGAGCATCAGCCTCCCTTGGTCAAGGGCCGCCGCATCAAGCTGCGCTACGCCCACCAGGGTGGCCGCAACCCGCCGATCGTCGTCATCCACGGCAACCAGACCGAGGCCGTGCCCGAGTCCTATCGCCGTTACCTCATCAACCGTTTCCGCAAGCAGCTGGATCTGGCCGGGACGCCCCTGCGTCTCGAGTTCAAGAGTGGCACCAACCCCTACGAGGGCAAGCGCAATCAGCTCTCGGCGCGCCAGATCGCCAAGAAGCAGCGCCTGAAGCGCTTCACCCAGCGCAAGCGCTGAGCCAGGCCACGGGCGTCCACAGCACTCGCGATAAGAGACCGGGCAGCCTGCCCGGCCGTGGCGCAGGCGTTGCAAAACATGGCGGACCCACCATAACCCTAGTCAAGGTCACAACCGGCTAGGGCTGCCCAAGGCAACCGCCACGGCTCGACGGTGAGACAGACCCTGAGAAATGGAGGTGAATCAGCGTGGTTCGCGGGGAGGCTAGTATCCTGATCGACACCCAGGCTTCACGGGTGTTCGATTTCGTAGCGACCGATTTCGCCGACAATTACCGGCGCTGGTCGCCGGAGGTTCAACAGCTAAGGCTGCTGACACCCGGCCCCTTGCGGGTCGGGAGCAAGGCCAGACAGGTCCGAGTCGACCAGGGGCGCAAGAGCACCACCACTTTCAAGGTCATTGCGCTGGAGCGCCCCAGCAAGGTCGGTTTCGTCGAGCAGACCGGACAGTTTCGAACCGAGTACCATATCGAGCCGGCGGGCGATCGGGCCCGGCTGCGCTTCTACTTCGAGCTCGCGCGGCTGGAGCTCTACATGCGTCCCTTCGAGAAGCTCATTCGCGCGGCGATCCAAGAGGGCGCCGAGCGGGTCGTGCGCAACATCAAAGGCCTGATCGAAAGTGAGCAGACCGGGTCCGCCAAAGGCCTGGGCTGAGACGATTTCGGAGCTCCCAATGGATTTCATCGTCGAAAAAGACATCGGCACCATCCCTTTCGTGCTGTCGCAGATCCTGGATACCTGCGTGAACGGCGTCACGCTGTCGGACCCGGACCAGGAAGACAACCCCATCATCTACGCCAACGAGGCCTTCGAGCTGATCACGGGCTATGATCGCGAGGACATCCTAGGCCACAATTGCCGTTTTTTGCAGGGCGAGGATCGCGACCAGCCCGAGCTGGAGCGGATCCGCGATGCGCTCAAGAACCGCGCCCCCGTCACGGTGACTCTGCGGAACTACCGCAAGGACGGCACCCTCTTCTACAACCAGTTCACCATCCGCCCGCTGTACGATCCTCAAGGCAATCTCATCTACTACTTGGGAATTCAGTACGACGTTACCGAGAAGGTCAGGGCCGAGAAGGAGCTGGAGCGGCTGAACGCACTCCTCGCTGAGAAAGACTGATCGCAAGGCAGTCAGGGTGGCCAACCCTAGCTGCGCTTCGAGACGGCCTCCGCACGACGGCAAATCTCGCGCGGAAGCCCCTTGAGCAGCACGCGATGCGCGGGCTCCAGCGAGAACCAGTAGAGCAGGCCCCAAACCCCGGCGGGATGCCAGTAGACCCTGGCAGTCAATCGCGTCCCGCCGCCCTCGCGCGGCTCCAGCTCGAATTCCAGCACGCCCGCGCCAGGCGCCCGCATGCCGAAGGCCAAGGTCAAGCGGCGCTCCGGCTCCACGCCGATGACCTTCCAATAGTCGATCTGATCGCCGACCCTGACCTCTTGCGGGTGACGGCGTCCGCGCCGCAGGCCCGGGCCGCCAACGGCCCAATCCATCCATTCCCGCACTGACCAGAGCCGGTCGAGATAATAGTAGCCATTCTCCCCGCCGATCGCGGAGACGACCTGCCAGACAGCCCCGGGACCCGCCCAGGTCTCGGCCTGGCCCGCCGCCTTCTTGGCGTAATAGGAATAGTCGATCTGTCGCTCGCGCACCGTAAAGGCCCCTTCCGTCCAACGCGTCACCATGGCCCCGCTGCGCTCGATGGCGAATGACGCCTCGACGGCCTCGCGAAACCCGAGCAGCCGCTGCGGCACCAGACGCCGCAGCTCCCGATCATCCGCATCGAAGTCATGCCGGAGACCCTCGATCAAGGCGCGCGCGATATTCGTCGGCACGGAGGTCACCAGCCGCAGCCAGTAGGACGACAGCCGTGGCGTCAAGACGGGCACCGGGATGATCCAAGGCGGTCGGCGCCCGGCGGCCTCGGCCAATATGCACATCATCTCGCCATAGGTCAGGGTCTCCGGGCCTGCCGCATCGTAGCAGTGCCCTGCCGCCTCCTCGATCCAGGGGATCTGGGCCAGATAGGTCAGCAGATTCTCGAGCGCGATGGGCGGCGACTTCGCCTGCACCCAGCGCGGCGTCACCATGACGGGCAGATGCAAGACCAGATCGCGCATCACCTCGAAGGCCGCGGATCCGGGTCCGACGATGATCCCCGCGCGCAGCTCGGTTACCGGCACGGCCCCCTGCCGCAGCACCTCACCCGTGTCGCGCCGCGAGACGATGTGCTCGCTCGCCGCGTCGTCCGGCACCAGCCCGCCGAGATAGACGATTCTCCGCACGCCCGCCTCGGCCGCGGCGGCGGCGAAGTTGCGCGCAGCCTCGAGGTCCAAGCGTCCGAAGTCCCGCCCGGCGGCCATGGAGTGGACCAGGTAGTAGGCCACTTCGACACCCTTGAGCGCGGGGACCAGGCTTTCCGGGACGAGGACATCCGCGGCGATGATCTCCGCGCCCTTCCAGCCACGCGCCTCCAAGACGTCCGCGTGGCGCGACGAGGCGCGCACGGCTCGCCCCTCGGCGAGCAAGTGGACGACCAGATGACTGCCGATGTAGCCACTGGCACCGAACACCAGCCAGCGTCCGCTATCCGCCACAGGACGGCTCCGCGAGGCCTCAGCTTCCCCTTGCTCGGTCATTTCGCTTCGCTCCTCCCGAATCCGGGATCGGACATCGACATCCAATGGCTCGTCGCCTGAGTCGCCGTTGGGCTCCGGGTAGAGCCGCCGAGCCGGAAAGGCCCACGACGCGCTCGCGGAGATGCCGATCGGCAAACATCCGCATCGGCGTCATGAGACCTTGCTTAGGGCGGCCCCACCGGATTCCAACACAGCCTCCGTTGCCAGGCGCGCACCCGAGGTCAAGAGGCCAAATTCGCGCCATCGGGCGCAGCATCCCGCAACGGCTCGCAAGAGCCCATGTTTCTTTTGCCGCCGCCGGACCCAATCTCGCACGCATCGACGCGTAATGCCAACAGCGCATGGAGCCAAGATTTCGATGACAGCGAGATTCCGAATCGACGGGCTGAGCGGACGACTCATGCTCGTCCTTGCGATGCTTTTAGCCGGGGGCACTGCAATGGCGATCGAAGAGCCAAGCTACCAGGTCGTTCGCACCTATCCGGTGTTCGAGCTACGCCAGTACGCGGCCTATGTCGTCGCCGAGACGGAGGTCCAAGGCGATTTCGACAAGGTGGGCAGCCAGGCCTTCCGGATTCTCGCCGACTACATCTTCGGCAACAATGAGTCGAAGACGAAGATGGCGATGACGGCGCCGGTCAATCAACGGGCAGCCGGGGGCGAGAAGATCGCAATGACGGCCCCGGTCGGCCAGCGCCCCGGCGGCTCGGGCGCGGACCGCTATCTCTTGAGCTTCGTCATGCCTTCCAGCTACAGTCTGGACGCACTGCCCAAGCCGAAGGATCCGCGCGTCACCTTGCGCCCAGAGCCGGCCAAGCTGATGGCCGTTCGGCGCTATTCGGGGCGTTGGACGCTCAGCAACTACGAGAAAAACCGCCGTATCCTGCTCATGGCCCTCGATGAGGCCAAGCTCGAGGCCATCGGCGCCCCCCTCTACGCGCGCTACAACCCACCCTTCACGCCCTGGTTCCTGCGGCGCAACGAGGTCATGATCGAGGTCTCGCCCCCGCGCGATTGAGACGCGCAGAGATCCGCTCCGACGACGAAAGCTCGACCGCAGGCGCCCAAGAGCGCCCCCGCCCCCCCGCATCCGCTCCAGGTGCTATTTTCAGGGTGATGCCGGCGGTCCGAGAACCTCCCCGGGTGGATGGCAGTCCGCTATCCCAACGCAGCTCGGGGCCGCTAGGCCGCCCACAATGCGCTGGCTCGCGCCCATTGCGCTCGTCGTCGCCCAGGACAGGAGCATTCATGACACCCGAATCGCTCGTCGCGCAGACCGAGACCCTCTTCTCCTTTCCGGACGCGGCCTATCGCGTGCAGGAGCTGATCGAGGCACCCTCCACGCGGGCTCAGGATCTCGCCGAGGTGATCCTCTGTGACGCGGCCCTGACCGCTCGCTTGCTGCGACTCGTCAACAGCCCGGTCTTCGCCCCCGCCTCCCCCGTCACCAAGGTCGCGCAAGCGGTGAACCTTCTCGGCACGCGCGCCTTGAGGGACCTGGTCTTCGCGACCTGCGCGATCGAGACATTCGCGGGCTTGCCGGAGGACGGGCTCAATATGGAGCATTTCTGGCGCTACTCGGTCACCAGCGGCATCGCCGCGCGCACGCTCGCCAGCGAGCGCGGCCTACCCGCGAGCGAGCACCTCTTCCTCATCGGCCTAGTGCATGGGCTGGGGAAGCTGATCCTGCTCAGCCAATGCCCAACGCAGGTCCGCGAGGTCATGCAACGCCTGGGCAAGACGGCGACGATTGAGGAGACCGCCGCAGCGGAAGAGCAGGTCCTAGGCTTCAACTACGCCGAGCTCGGCGCGACCCTGCTCAAGGCGTGGCGCTTCCCGGACAGCATTTGGGTGCCCGTCCAATATCACTTGCAGCCAGGGCGCGCGCCCACGCACCGGCTCGAGACCGAGACGCTCTGGGCCAGCGTCAGCGTCGCCAGCGACATGCTCGCCGCAGACCTGGCGAAAGGGGACGAGCCTGGCTCAGTCCAGATCCCCGAGCCCGAGAGAATCGCCAAGCCCTTGCGCCTGCCGGCGGAATCCATCGCCCGCCTGCCCCTTGAGATCGAGCTCGAGATCCTGGAGATGCTCGAGATCCTGATACCCGGCTGCTCACTGATCCCATAGGCGGCACCGCGAACGCCCTTGCACCCTAAAAGGGACCATCAGCTTCCAGCCCTCACGGGTCATGCCGAGCAGTCACGAGCCGGTCCCGTGGGCTCGAACGCCGGGACGACCACCGCATTCGCCAGCGGCATCACACACTCAGATCAATAGAGTCCTGCCTCTTTGGTAACGACTCGATCTGGACCGCCTGGCCAGCCCCGCTCTCGACGGGCTTCGCCCTCAGCCTGTCGGCGCGGTCGCGCAAGGACGGCTTCCAAGCAGCACCAGAAGACGCTCCTCCAAGATCCTGCGAATCCCCCGCAGAGATCCAGGAGCATTTTGCTTGGTCATCTCCCCGACAAGTCGTTGCCCTGCCCTTTGTCGCAAACCCCTCAATCGCCACCACAGAGGCACCTAAGAGTCTGATAAATCAGCAGCAAATGAACGGCACAGGCTTTGCTTCAGTGAACGCAACGGCACTCAGGAGTCAGCCACGGCAATGAAGCAGAGCAAGGTCACCATCAACGACACCACCTTACGCGACGGCGAGCAGTCGGCTGGCGTCGCCTTCTCCCTGGAGGAGAAGCTGGCGATCGCACGCGGCCTTGACACGCTCGGGGTTCCCGAGCTCGAGATCGGCATCCCGGCCATGGGCGAGGAGGAGTGCGAATCCATCCGCGCCGTGGCGGCATTGGGATTGTCGGCGCGCTTGATGGTGTGGACCCGAATGCTCCCGCAAGACATGGCGCTCTGCGGCGACCTGGGCGTCGACATGGTGGATCTCTCCATCCCGCTGTCGGACCAGCAGATTGCGCGCAAGCTCGGCCGCGACCGCGACTGGGTGCTGCGGCAGATCCGCACCCAGGTCCGCGCGGCCCAGGACCTGGGGCTGGATGTCTGCGTCGGTGCCGAGGACGCCTCCCGCGCCGATCCCGAGCTGCTGTGGCTGGCCGCCGAGGCCGCCCAAGAGGCCGGTGCCCGCCGCTTCCGCTTCGCCGATACGGTCGGGCTAATGGACCCCTTCGCCGTCTACGAGCGCATCCGCGATCTGCGCGCCATCGTCGATCTGGAGATCGAGATGCACGCCCACAACGACCTCGGCATGGCGACGGCAAATACCCTGGCGGCCGTGCGCGGCGGTGCGACCCATGTCAACACCACGGTCCACGGGCTCGGCGAGCGCGCTGGCAATGCCCCGCTGGAAGAAGTCGCGATGGGGCTGCGCCACACCCAGAACATCGACACAGGCGTCCATCTGCATCACTTCGAGAGCCTCTCGCAGCTGGTCGCCCAGGCCTCCGGCCGCCCGGTCTGCTGGCACAAGAGCTTGGTTGGACTCGGCGCCTTCACCCATGAGGCAGGCATCCATGTCGATGGTCTGCTCAAGGACCCATTGAACTACCAAGGCGTCGACCCCGCCGAGCTGGGGCGAGCCCACCGCATGGTGCTCGGCAAACACTCCGGCAAGCACGCCGTCCAGCAGATCTATGCGGAGCTGTTGCGCTTCGAGCTCGACACCGACCAGGCCGAGCGGGTGCTGCCCCTGGTGCGGCGCTTCGTCACCGAGACCAAGCGCAGCCCCGAGACGGGCGACCTGAGACGCTTTCTGACCGAAATCGGCCACCCACAGGCCGCATTGCTCCAGTAGTCGGTGCGGGAGACCCCAGACATGAGCGAGGCCATTCTAGAGCGACCGATCGAGCCAGGTGTCTGGTCGACCATCGCCGAGGACGTGGACTGCATCTTCGAGCGCGACCCGGCGGCGCGCACGCGCTTCGAGGTCTACACGACCTACCCCGGGGTCCATGCCGTCATCCTCTATCGCCTGGCGCACCCGCTCTGGGGGCGCGGCTGGCGCTGGCTGCCGCGCTTCATGTCCTACATCGCGCGGATCTGGACCAGCATCGACATTCATCCCGGCGCCACCATCGGCCGCCGCTTCTTCATCGATCATGGCGCCGGCGTCGTCATCGGCGAGACGGCCGAGATCGGCGACGACGTTACCCTCTACCATGGGGTCACCCTAGGCGGCACCTCCTGGCGCAAGGGCAAACGCCACCCGACGCTCGGTGACGGCTGCGTGGTCGGCGCCGGGGCCAAGATTCTCGGTCCTGTGATCCTCGGCGGACACGTCAAGGTCGGGGCCAACTCGGTCGTGATCGGCAATGTGCCGGAAGACAGCACGGTGGTTGGCATCCCGGCCAAGGTGGTCAAGTCGCGCAAATCGCACAACCTCACCCCGCACGGTATCGACCTCGACCATCACCTGATCCCGGACCCGGTCGCCGGGGCCATCTCCTGCCTGCTGGAGCGTATCCGTCACCTGGAGCAAGAGATCGGGATTCACGGTTGCCTGCCGGGCGGCACCGAGCAGGAAGACGAGTGCGGAAGCTGCGAAGCGATCCAGGTCTGCGAGCCACCCGACCGGCGCGAGCACCTCACGGAGGCATAGAGAAATGGATCTTCTGGACTTCAACGGCGAGGACATGTACTTCGACGAGCCGGTCAGCCCGGAGGTCGAGTCGCTGCTCGCCGACGCGGCATCCCGCTATGGCGAGCCCGGCGCCGAGCTGAGCCTGCTGCACGCCTATTTTCTCGAGCCGCAGCACCTCAGCGTGCTCGTCGCCCTCTATCGCTATTTCTATTACAGGCACCGCTACCAAGAGGCCCTCATCATCGCGGACCGCGCTATCGCGCTCAGCGCCGAGCGCCTCGGCATCAGGGTGCACTGGCGCGAGCTGACCGAGGCGCACCTCGGCCACTCCGTGCAGGTCTCCATGGCTCTGACACGCTTCCTGCTGCTCGCACTCAAGGGCGCGGGCTACCTGCTGATGAGGCAGAACCGTCCAGCGGAGGCCCTGGAGCGCTTCGAGAAGCTCGCGGAGATCGACACCAGCGACCGGCTCGGCATCAATGAGCTGCTATCCATGGCGCGCAATGCCGTCGCCGAGGAGCAGATCGCCGGAGCCGGCGACAACGTGCGCTTCCTCGGACGCTGACGACAAGACAAGATGGATGAGATGTAGGCTGAGCAAGCGCAGCGCAGTCCACCAGACCGCGACAGCGCGATCCCATGCGGACTTCGCACGCTGATCCAACCTACTGCCAGAAACCGAGCCCAACCCCCTCGACCCCCGGAGGCGAGCATGACCAACGAAGATTTCGAGCTCGATATGAGCGAGCTTTCCAGCGCCGAGGAATTCCTCGAGTATTTCGGCATCGAGTACGAGCGCGGCATCGTGCAAGTCAATCGCCTGCACATTCTGCAGCGCTTCCATGACTATCTCGCCCAGGCGGACGAGATGCCCGAGAGCGCCGATGCACAGTGGGCGCTCCACGCGGACCTGCTCAAGGCCGCCTACGCGGACTTCGTCTCCTCCGACGCCGCCACCGAGAAGGTCTTCCGCGTCTTCCGCATGAACGAGCCCAAGCAAGTCGCCGTTCCGCTCAGCGACCTCATGGAGCAGGTTCCGCATGCGCCCTCAGTATGACTATGGCGACGAGGTCCGCGTCTTGCGCAATGTGCGCAACGACGGGACCTTTCCTGGCGAGCCCACTGGCACCCTGCTGATCCGGCGGGGCAGCACGGGCTTCGTCAAGGACGTCGGCACCTTTCTGCAGGACCAGATCATCTACTCCGTGCACTTCCTCGACAGCGACCGCATCGTCGGCTGCCGCGAGGAGGAGCTGCAGCCAGTGGACGCGCCTTGGACTCCCAGTCGCTTCGAGTTCCGCGACCAGGTCGCTACGTCCCGCCCGCTCGGCGTCGAAGGGCGCGTGATGGTCGATACGGGTGAGGTCGGCGAAGTCATCCGCGTCCTGCGCGACCACCCGGGTGGCGTCGCTTATCACGTGCACTTTCCGGGTCGCAATACCCTCATCGTTCCGGAGGCGGCCCTGACAGAGGCGCCTGAGGACGATACGGCAAGCTCAGGCACGGGGCCTCCTAGACAGACAACCACCACCAGCACCATGACCATGAGCCTCTCCTACGCCACCCAACAAGAGCCCAGCTCCGAGTACCGCTACCACTTGCTCCGCGCGGCCACCGAGCGCTTCCAGAGCGGACTGGCCGGATTGGACGAGGAGCAGATGCAGCAAGTCGAGCGACAGGCCCAGCAGACGTTCGATCTGGAAAGCCTGGTGCTGTCGACCAGCGAAGCGCGGGATACCCTGATTCCCGAGCCACGGCTGGACGACGCCGTCACCGAGATCCGTGACCGCTACCCGGATGCGGCCGCCTTCGCAGCCGAGCTGGACGCCAACGGCCTCGACGAGACCGCGCTGCGCGGTGCCTTGCATCGCGAGCTGGTCTTCGACGCCGTCATGCAGCGCATCGGCAGCCGCGCGGAGCCGGTCAACGAGACCGACGAGCGCCTTTTCTACGAGCTGCACCACGAGCGCTTCACCGCACCCGAGCGCCGCGGCGCACGCCACATCCTCATCACCATCAACGAGGAGTACGCGGAGAACGGCCGCGAGGCCGCGCGTGCACGCATCGACCAGATCGCTGCAGCCCTGAAGAAGCGCCCGGAGGACTTCGGCAAGCTGGCCCAAGCGCACTCCGAGTGCCCCACGGCCATGCAGCAGGGCCAGCTCGGCACCATTGCCCGCGGGCAGCTCTACCCCGAGCTGGACGCCGTGCTCTTCACACTCGAGCCAGGGCAGATCAGCGGGGTCGTGGAATCCGAGATCGGCCTCCACCTGCTGCTCTGTGAAATGGCGGAGCCGGTCACCACTGTCACCTTCGAGCAGGCGCGCACGAAGATCCATGCCATCCTGGACACCCGCCGGCGGCGGGAATGTCAGAAGAGCTGGATCGCTGCGCTCAAGCAACAGGCACCACCGCGAACGGAGGTCTCGACGGCATGAACGACAAGGTCCACAGCTGCTCTTTTTGCGGGGCGCAGCAAGCCCCGGAAACCCCGCTGATCGCGGGTATCGAGGGTCACATCTGCGAGGCCTGCGTCGGCCTGGCCCATCAAGTCATTAGCAGCTGGGGACGTGCCCGAGCACTGACGGGACCGCTCAAATCCCCGCCCAAGCCGATCGAGATCAAGGAGCACCTGGACCGCTACATCATTGGCCAGGAGGCCGCCAAGGAGACCCTATCGGTCGCCGTCTACAACCACTACAAGCGCCTCGCCGTCGAGGCGAGCAATCCCAAACGCTCGCTCGAGGACGACGATCGCGTCGAGATCGACAAGTCGAACATCCTGCTCCTCGGCCCCTCGGGGACGGGAAAGACCCTGCTCGCGAGCACGCTGGCGCGCATCGTCGGCGTCCCCTTCGTGATCGCGGACGCCACCACGCTGACGCAGGCAGGCTATGTGGGCGAGGACGTCGAGAGCATCCTCGCCCGTCTCTTGGACGCCGCCAACGGCAACCGCGAGGTCGCCGAATGGGGCATGGTCTACATCGACGAGGTCGATAAGCTCGCCCGCCAGGGCGAGACCGCCCACGGCACACGCGATGTCTCCGGCGAGGGCGTGCAGCAGGCGCTGCTGAAGCTGGTCGAGGGGACGCAGGTGAAGCTCGGCGGCAAGGGCCGCAAGGACGGCAGCGAGCCAGCGCTCATCGATACCCGCAACATCCTCTTCGTCGTCGGCGGTGCCTTCGCCGGGCTTGAGCAGGTGCTGAAGCGCCGCCGCAACGAGGGCGGCTTCGGGATCGGCTTCCACGCCGAGCCAGCCTCGGACGACAGCGCGGAGAAGCGCGACCCCGATCTCTACCGCGAGACCCATCCGGACGACCTACGCCAGTTCGGCTTGATTCCTGAGTTCATCGGCCGCTTCCCGGTCATCGTCGGGCTGCACGATCTGGATGAGGCCGCCTTGGTGAGAATCCTCACCGAGCCCAAGAATGCGCTGGTCCGCCAGTATCAGCAGCTTTTCAAATTCGAGGGTGTCGCGCTGGAATTCACCACGGACGCGCTCGCCGCCATCGCGCACAAGGCGATCGAGCGAGGAACCGGGGCACGCGGCCTGCGCAGCGTGCTGGAATCATTGCTACAGCGGCCGATGTTTCAACTGCCGTCGCTCGAGGGTGTCCTTAGCTGCCGGGTAGGCGTGGAAGCTGTCCTCGGCGTCGGCGAGGTCGAGTGGTGCTATGCCGAATGCGAGGCGGAAGGAGAAACGGAAGGCGCACGGGCCGAGGCTGGCGCATAGAGCGCGAGCCGGCGTTGCGGCGCCGGCTCGGGGAAGAGGTATCCAATCTCCCGGTTGAGCTGGGGGATTGGCAATGCTGCTGATCGCCGCCAGCGCTCCGGCTGGCGGCCCGCATCAAGCCACCTGCTTGTCATCGCCACCCTCGAGCTTGCGGAGCAAGGGGTATAGATGCTCCGTCTCGCGCTGAATGCGATCCATCACCAGGGCGAACATCTGCTCGGTATCCTGCAGGAACGAGCTATAGTCGCTGATGGTGAGCGCATGGCGTTTCTGCGAGCACCACTCCTTGACGTAGGCCCCGAAAATGCGCTTGATCTCGGTCGATCCAGATAGGAAGCGATTGGCGGTGTTCTTGACCTTTTGGTCCGGATAGGAAATGAGCGCACCGCAGATATCGCGATCCACCAGCTCCATGTGCTCGCGAATCCGGTTGGTAAGATCGAAGAAGACGTCGCAGGCGACATCTGTGTCGCACATGGAGCGCTCGCGGACCAGATAGAGAAAGACGTTCGACAGCTCCGTAATCTTATGGTTCTGAGCGTGCAATTGCGCAAAAGCGACCATCGTAATACTCCTCCGGTCGGTGGAACGGCAGCCTAAGGATGTTATTGATTCGCTCCGCAGTGGGAGACTTTTGTCCTTCAGAGGTGGCTATGGACACAGGCCGTGATTCTGTCCACGACTCCAGCAAACCATAGCGGTCCCGGTATCTTACGCGAAACCTTATCTTGAATATAGTTTGCGCGCGATCAAGTTTTATTGATACCTCAATGCGGAGCGCATGGGCGCCTCGCTCCCGCACATCCCAAGGCTCGCGTGACTTTATGGGCATTCCGGGGGCCGCAGCTCCATGCCGAGCGAGCCCGCGAAGGGCCTTGATCGTCAGTCGGACCGGTAGGGTGGACGAGCGAGAGCGAAGTCCACCGAATCCCGCGCCGGCGTTGGTAGACTGCGCGGCGCTCGTCCACCCTTGCGGGACGCCGGGCCAATGGATGAGCGACGCCCGCGAAGCGAGGGGCCTTGTCGCAAGTGGTGGCGGTGGCACCAACGCGAGTCAAGCCCCGACCAGAGGAAACGTGACTGCCGTCGCCACCGCGAAGGCGATCGCGCTCGCAACGGCCCCAACGAAAGGATGCTGGGTGCGTCTGTACACCCAGCCGCTCATCAAGCCGTAGACGACGAAGAAGACCAGGATCGCCGGCACGATGATGATCAGGAAGAACAGCTCGTTGAGATTCAGCATGACCGCCAACAGCAATGACAGCAGAAAGAGCACCTTGGTGAGGACATCGCCCCCCCTGGCCGCACCCTCGCCGCGCGTGAGCCATTCGTTCGCCATGAAGTAGGCGAGTGTCCCGCCGAGCATTGCCGCCACGACCCAGATGCGCTCGAGACCTGGCAGCAAGGCAGTGACGAAGCTGTCCGTGGAAACCCCGAATGCCAAGGTGAAATAGGCGGCCGTCACCACAGTCGCCAGCACATAGCCCCGCAAGCGAGGCTCCGGGCTTTGGGTCTTCTGCACAGAGAAGGGGCCAGCGCGCAGCGCCCAAAGTCCGAGCGCGGTCAGCGCCCCATAGACCCCGAAATGCAGGGCCAAATAGTCCCCGATCAGCACGGGCAAGAAGTCGGTCGGGAGCTTCCAGAGGATGAGGGGGGTGAGCACCGCCGGCGCGATGGCGATCGGCAGCAGGCGCCGCCAGGGCAGACCGGCCCCCGTCGGGCGCTCGGCAACCCGGGGCAAGAGGCGCGACAATGGCCAGGCGAGGCCGACCAGCCCGAGGTAGAGCAGGCCGAGCCAAGGCCCGCGCTTGTCGATGAAGCCGCCACCACTGCGCCCGAAGGTCTGGTCGAGCCAGTCGAGCGCGGCGCTGAGGCCTTCGCTGGCGTAGAGCACGCCGATGTGCTCGACGCCTCCGGCCAGCAGCAAGCGGCGCCCGGTGCCGTCGCCCAGGCTTCCCAGGGTCACTCCGGGCTCGGCGGCTCCGTCGCGCCCGTCCGACAAGACCTCCATCCCCTGACGATGCAGCATTTCTGGCTCGAGCGCCCCGTAGATCAGGAGCAGATTGGGCAGGTTGGCGGTTTGCGTATCCTCGGCCAGGTAGGGCGAGAGCAGCACCAAGGCGGAGACCTGGTCGGGATGCGCCAGGGCATAGCGTGCCAGGACATCCCCGGCCATCGAGTGTCCAACCAGGGCGAGACGCCCATCCGCCCCAGGCTGCGACAAAGCCAGGTCCACCGCGGGCCCTAGGGCATTGAGCAAGATCCGCAACCGCTTCTCCTGGTCCATCAGGCTCGACACGAAGGGATCCGCATTGCGCCCGTGGCCAGGAAAATCGAAGGTGACCACAATGTAGCCGGCGCGCGCCAGCGTCGTCGCGTAGGGCTGCATCAGCTGCTGGGATCCGGCGAATCCGTGCGCGATGACGACCGCAGGTGCCGCGCGCGCCTCGAGCGGCCGGTAGACCGTCAGTGGAAGCTGGCCGATCCGCTCAGACTGCACTTGCAGACCCTGCGTCGCTTGGCCCAGCTGCCATAGCCCGACGCAAATAGCCGCAATGGCTACGACCGCAACGGCCGTGGACGCGCGGCCAGCCCAAGACGCATCTAGCAGTTTTCTCGAGACAGCGAGCAAGATCGGCTCCTTAACTGAGCGCCAGCGGCGCGATCACACATCATGAATCGGCAGCCGCGCTGCCACCAGTGCACTCAGACCGCGCCCCTCCGTCAATACAAAGCTTTGAATCGAGAGCTGGCGGCTGCGATGGGGGTTCTAGGTTAAACTCGACACTGAGCAGAGATAGAATCCTCATTCGGAGCAATCAAGCCATGCTGGACAAGAAGCTACTCGACATCCTGGTCTGCCCTGTGACCAAGGGCCCGCTCGTCTTCGACCGCGACAGGGCGGAGCTCATCTCGCTCTCCGCGCAGCTCGCCTACCCCATTCGTGACGACATCCCCGTGATGCTCGAAGAGGAGGCCCGCCACCTTTCGCTGGAAGAAATGGACAGCTACCGCGAGGCGGCACGCTAGCCAACACAGACCCGACAGCGGCGCCCAAGCGAGCGGACCTGGCGCATGAGGCCGGCCGCAACCGCTCGATCTCGCCTCGGATGTTCCGAAGTGACCGCGCGAGGTCGCACAAGCAAGCCCTTGGAGACAAGCCGACAAGCAAGCACCCACAAGCTCGGAGCCGGCCCACGCCGATCCCCCTCGGGGGCAGAGCGCTCTGCCGCTTAGAGCCGGGCCGAATCCGGCTCCCCGAGGACGGTGCCGAGGTTGCGATTGACCGATCTCCTTCCCAGACCGCGGACAAGACGGGCTCGAGAGGCCCTCGCCGTCCAGATCGAGCAAGCCTACGCGCAGCTCCGCACCTCGCTGACCGTCAATATCCTCAATGGCCTCATCGTCGTCCTCATCTTCTGGGACGTCCTCGGCCCACGCCGCCTCCTCGCCTGGCTGCTCGCCCTCTACGCGGTCACCCTGCTCAGATATCTCGTACTGCGCGAATTCGAGGCACCGGCGAAGCGCTCCCGACAAAGCCACCTAGATTGGGGCTCGCTCTTCATGCTCGGCGCCTTGGCATCCGGACTCGTCTGGGGTACGGCCGGCATCGTCCTCTTCCACCCGACCTCGGTGGCGCATCAGATCTTCCTGGCCTTCGTTCTCGGAGGCATGATCGCGGGCGCTCTACCACTGCTTTCAGCCATCGTCCCGGCCTTTCCCCTGTTCGCGATCCCAGTCGCCATCCCGATCATGCTCGAGCTCGCGACCGCCGGGACGCGGCTGCACCTGACCATGGCGCTGCTCGTCCTCATCTTCCTAGTCGCCATGCTCGTCTCGTCGGCGCGCTTCAGCCGCGTCTTCCGCGAGTCGATCGAGCTTCGCATCAAGCTGAGCTCATCCATCAAGGAGAAAGAGCAAGAGGCCTTGCTGGCGCGGATCGACACGCTCACCGGCATCGCCAACCGCCGGCTGTTCGATGAAGCCCTCGCGAGCGAATGGAGACGCGCTCAGCGCACGGAAACCCGCCTGTCCCTGCTGATCGCGGACATCGATCACTTCAAGCGCTACAACGACCAGCTCGGACACCCGGCGGGCGACGCCTGCCTCAAGAAGGTGGCCGCCTCCATGGCCACCGCCGCCCGCCGTCCGGGCGACCTCGCCGCACGCATCGGCGGCGAGGAGTTCGCCTTCATCCTGCCCAATACGGGCTATCGCGACGCCGGGGCGATCGCCGAGCGCATCCGCGAGGACATCCTGGCGCTGCAGATCCCACACCCCGCCTCGCCCATCTCGGACTGCGTCACCATCAGCCTCGGCGTCGCCGAGCTCAGGCCGAAAGCAGGCACATCGCCACAGGCCCTTATCCAGGCCGCCGACGACGCCCTCTATCGCGCCAAGAGCCAGGGACGCAACCAGGTCGTTGCCACGGCCTAGGCAGGGGAGCAGGGGCGCGCCAGGTGGCGCCCCGCGGCGAGCAGCACCAGAATCGCACCCAGCGCGAAGATGCCGGCCCCGAAGGGCCGCGGCCGCCGGCCTCGCTCCCGGCTCATTGCGCCTTCTCGCGCTTGTCGCCGGTGATCATGGCGCCGATCAGATTCTCCTGGTGCGCCATGCTGGAAAAGAGCACCCCGGCCAGGTGGGCAAGCACCAGCCCGAGCGACAGGAAGGCGAAGAATTCGTGCACCTCCTCGAGCGCCTCATTCTCGTAGCCGTGCGCGTCCGCGAGAGAGAGCCCCGTGAGCCCGGTCAAGCCGACGGACAGGATGAGCGCGAGGATCATGGCGCCGCCGGCCGGGTTGTGCCCGAGATAGCGTGGGGCGCGAAAGGCGATGGCATCCTTGAGATAGGCGAGCACGGCGCGGGGGCCGCGGACGAAATCGGTGAAACGGGCATGGCGCGCTCCGATCACACCCCAGACGAGCCGCACCGCGAGGAGCCCAAGGACCAGATAGCCGGCCCAGATGTGCAGGCCCATGACTTCGTCCTCGGTCACGAAGGCCACCGCGAAGGCGGCGACCAGCGTCCAGTGGAAGACCCGCACCAAGG
The DNA here is from genome assembly GCF_010820565.1 of Thiorhodococcus minor. Lineage (GTDB taxonomy): Bacteria > Pseudomonadota > Gammaproteobacteria > Chromatiales > Chromatiaceae > Thiorhodococcus > Thiorhodococcus minor. The sequence goes on from NZ_JAAIJQ010000016.1 coordinate 51,320, forward strand.
GGTCCCAGACGCGGACCTTACCTGTGCCCGGGGAAGAGTGGTCGATTGTGCGCTCTGCTCCGGCCGGAGCTTGCGTGGATGTCGTCATGAGTCAATTACCTCGGCGAATCGTTGTCCTGCGGGATCACGGCCGATATTGCCGCGTGTCGAGGCGTAGATTAGTGCCGAGGCACTGACCGATGCCTATCGGCCGTTGTCAGCGTTCGGTCAGGGGGGAAAGGCAGTGGGCAGTGGGCAGTGGGCAGTGGGATGCTAGCGAGCCTTCAGCGCGCGATCCTCCGAGGTGCCTGGAGCAGAGGATGCGCGCCAACAGCTACCGAGCATGACTGCCGCCGATTCGCATCAGGTCCAGGCCAGGCCCCAGAGGAGAGAGGCGCCGAGCAGACGCGCGCTCAGGTGGTCACCATCACCCGGGCGGCGTCGATGCGCAGGTGCGTCTTGGCCAGATAGGCCTCGAGCCGCGTGCGGCGGTCCGTCAGGCGCTCGATCTCGTCCCGGCGCACATTGGGATTGACCTTCGCCAGCGCGACCAGACGCTCCAGCTCTTCGGCCAACACCGCCTGCATGCGCTCCGTCGCGTCCCGCTGCAGCTGCTCGACGCGGTCGCGCGCCAGCCCGTCGCCACGCGCCAGCATCTCGGTCAGGCGCGGGATCTGGGACTTGATGACCTGGCGGGCCAGCTTGAAATTGCGCGTCAGACAATCGCCCCGGATCACCTCGTGAGGGATCTCCTCGGCGTAATCCTTGCCCTCGCCGTCGAGGAGCAGCCGCACCAGGGTCGGCGGCAGGAAGCGCCCCACCTGCAGCTCCGGCGGCGCGGGGCACTCGGCGACATAGAGCAGCTCCAGCAGGAGGGTGGCGCGCTTGAAGCGCCCGTCCTTGATGAGGATGAGCCCGGAGGTGCCCAGGTCAGAGGCGGTCAGCAGCTCCATGGCCTCGCGCACCATGGGGTGCTCCCAGGTCAGGAGATCGCGATCCTCGTGCGCCAGTGCGCTGGCGCGCTCGAAGGTCGCGGTGAGCCCATCCTCGGGCAGCCGGGGGAAGTGCTCCTGGAGCATCTGATTGCCGGGCCGCGCCACGATCGACCCGCCTGGACCAGGCTCATGCTCGACACCGAAGGCATCCCAGAACCGAGTCAGATAGTCGGCGACCTCACGCCCCGCATCGATCTCCTCGATGCTGTCGACCAAGGCAAGATCGGCCTTGGCCCGATGGGAGTGGATCTCCAGCAGACGATCGCGCCCGGCTGCCAGCTCGCGGTTGAGCCGCTCGGTCAGGGCGCCTGTGTCCGCGATCAGGGACTCGATCTCCGCCCCCCCATCCAGGGCGCTCAACAGCACCGGGCCCAGCTCGGCCAAGACCGCAGAGGCCGCCGGACAGCTGTGCTCGAAGGCATCGAGACCCTCGGCATACCAGCGGAAGAGCGTCTCGCTCGCCGCGCCCGAGAAATAAGGCACATGGATGCGGATGGTCTGGGTCTGGCCGATGCGATCGAGGCGCCCGATGCGCTGCTCCAGCAGGTCTGGGTCCAAGGGCAGGTCGAACAGTACCAGATGATGGGCGAACTGGAAGTTGCGTCCCTCGCTGCCGATCTCCGAGCAGAGCAGGAGCTGACTACCGTCCTCCACGGCGGCGAAGTAGGCCGCCGCGCGATCGCGCTCGACGATCTCCATGCCCTCGTGGAAGACCGCCGCATAGATGCCGGCGCGACACAGCAATGCCTCGCGCAGCTCGAGCACGGTCTTCGCGTGCGCGCAGATCAGGAGCACCTTGGCCGGCCGCAGCTCCTTCAGGAGCTGGATCAGCCAATCGACGCGCGGATCCACGTCGGCCCAATCGCCGCCCAAGCAACGCTCGGGGGTCAGGCGCTGAGAGGACTCCGCCGACAGCGCCTGATAGGCCTGGGGCTCGGTTAGCGGATGAGGGATGAGCTGGCGCTCCGGGAAGCCTGGAATCGAGGCCCGGGTATTGCGGAAGAGCACCCGCCCCGTCCCGTGACGATCGAGCAGATGGGCGATGATTTCTTCACGCCCCTGGCCCTGGATGTCTCCCAGCAGGGATTCCAGCAGAGCCTGGTCGGCATCGCTCAGAGACTCGCCATCGAGCAGTCGCGCGGCCAGATCCGCGATCGGCGCATAGTGCGCCTCTTCCTCTAGAAATGCCTGGTAGTCGTGGAAACGGTCCGGATCCAGGATCCTGAGGCGCCCGAAATGGCCGGCGCGCCCCAGCTGCTCGGGCGTCGCCGTCAGCAGCAGGACACCGGGCGTCTCCTGCGCCAGCGCCTCGATGAGGTCGTACTCGAGACTGGATTCGGTCTCGGACCAGGCCAGGTGATGGGCCTCGTCGACCACCATCAGATCCCACTGCGCCTCCAGGGCCGCACGCGCGGCGTCTGGGGTCGCGGCGATGAGATCCAGGCTGCAGAGCACCTGCTGCTCGTCCTGAAAGGGATTCCCGTCGCTGATGGCGTCGAAGCGCTCGCGATCGTAGAGCGCGAATCTGAGATTGAAGCGCCGCCGCATCTCCACGAGCCATTGGTGCAGCAGCGGCTCCGGCGTCACGATGAGCACGCGGCGCGCCTGACCGGTCAGCAGCATGCGGTGCAGGATGAGCCCGGCCTCGATGGTCTTGCCCAGCCCGACCTCGTCGGCCAGCAGGACTCTAGGCGCCTCTCGGCCAGCCACCTCGGCGGCAATGTGCAGCTGGTGGGGGATGAGGGCGACCCTGGCCCCGACCAGCCCGAGTGCGGGCGAGCTGGCCTCGCGCATGCCCTGCATCCAGGTTCGATAGCGCAGGGAGAACCAATGGTCGCGATCGATGCGGCCGGACAGGAGCCGCTGCTGAGGACGGTTGAAGCGCATCCGGTCGTCGAGCTCGGCCTCCGGCAGGGTCACGCGCCGACCGTCCAGGTCCTCGCACGCATAGGTTAGGAGCCCGCCGTCGTCCTGCGCCCCGGTGACCAGGAGCCTGCGGCCGCGGTGGTCGCGGACGCGCTCGCCAGGCGCGAGCTCGACGCGCACGAGGGGCGCATCCCGCATGGCGTAGAGCCGCGTCTCCCCCGTTGCCGGAAAGGCAATCTGCACGCAACGGCCATCCGTCGACATGACAATGCCCAGACCCAGCTCGGCCTGGGTCTCGCTCAGCCAGCGCTGGCCAGGCACGAATTCTTGCATTTCTCTTCAGTCACCGGAGCCGTCATCAAACAGCCTGCCATGCTAACACCCCAGGGGAGCTTGACCCAATTCGAGCATGCCTCCACGCAGCGGACCCGCAGCGCGACGCCGGCGACGTCCGTCACCCCGAGGCGTAGACCAGAGGCACGCGTCGGCTGATGCTGGTGAAGAGCTGGTAGGCGATGGTGTCACTCCAGCGCGCAACGTCCGCCGCCGCCACCCGCCGCCCCCAGAGCTCCACCCTGTCGCCCAGTCCGGCGTTGTCGAGCCCAGTGAGATCCACTGTGATCATGTCCATGGAGACACGCCCGATCACACGGGTCAGTTGGCCATTGACCGCGACCGGGGTCCCATCCTTGGCATGGCGCGGATAGCCGTCCGCGTAGCCGACGGCCACCACGCCGACCCGCATCGGCCGATCGCAGACGAAGCGGCCGCCGTAGCCGACCGGCTCGCCGGGGGCGAGGTCGCGGATCGAGATGAGCGCCGACTCCAAGGTCATCGCCGGCCGGAGCCCTGCCGCCCGTGCCACGGCCTCCGCGAAGGGCGAGGCCCCGTAGAGCATGATGCCGGGACGGACCCAATCGCGATGGGTCTGCGGCCACGCCAGAATGGCGGCGGAGTTGGCGAGGCTGCACGGCAGTTGGAGTCCCTGCAAGGCCCCGTCGAAGACCTCGACCTGATTTGCCGTGTAGGGATGCCGCGGCTCATCCGCACGGGCGAAATGGGTCATGGCATGCACCGCCGCCACGTGCGGGCAGCCGCGCAAGCGTGCATGGGCGGCGCGGAAATCCCCTGGCGCAAAGCCAACCCGATGCATGCCCGAGTCGATCTTGATCCAGCATTCCAGCGGTCTCTCCGGACGCGCGGCCAGCACCCAATCCAGCTGCTGCTGGCAATGCACCACCAGCGCAAGCCCGGCGCGGTCCGCCAGGACGATCTCGTCCGGCGAGAAGGCCCCTTCCAAGAGCAAGACGCGATTGCGGATCCCCGATTCGCGCAGCTCCAGGGCCTCCGCGACACAGGCGACCGCGAAGCCGTCGGCCTCCGGCGCCAATGCCTGGCCGACCCGCACGGCACCATGCCCATAGGCGTTGGCCTTGATGATGGCCAGGGCACGCGCCGCGGGGGCAGCGCGTTTCGCGAGACGGTAGTTGTGCAGGATGGCATCCAGATGGATGCGGGCGCTGAGCGGACGGGCTTGAGGGGTCATGCGATCACTTTGCCATGGGCGCGACACCCTTGTCGCGGAGGCGATGGTGTCACAAGGGCGATGGCGTCGAGGAGGTCCCCGCCCCCGCATCCACGCCGACCGCGCTCGGGAAAGGCTGCGGCGCAGAATATAATTCAATGATTATATTGAGCTTTATCGGCGATCCAGTTCGCACCCTTGCGGCCTCTGCGTTATATTGCGCCGCAGCATGAGAGGCCGCAGGCGACGCAAGGCACGCCTGGCGCCGCTTGATTGCCACCACACCGGTCACAACCCAGCCTGGATGCAACGCTGAACGGATTGCCTTAGGAATGTCACGCACCAAGCTCGAATTCCCCAATTCCGAGGGCGAGACCCTCGTCGGTCTCTTGGAGACGCCGCCGGATCGCGTCCCCATCGCCCGCTATGCCCTCTTCGCCCACTGCTTCACCTGCAGCAAGGATGTGGCGGCCGCAAGCCGCATCAGCCGCGCGCTGGCGGCGCGCGGCATCGCCTCGCTCCGCTTCGATTTCACCGGCCTGGGAAACAGCGACGGCGACTTCGCGAACACCAATTTCTCATCCAACGTCCAGGACCTGCTGGCCGCCGCGCGCAAGCTCGAGCAGGACTTCGAGGCACCGGCCCTGCTGATCGGGCACAGCCTGGGCGGCGCCGCCGTGCTGGCCGCGGCACCCCAGCTCCCCTCGGTCGAGGCCGTCGTCACCATCGCCGCACCGGCCACCGCCTCGCATGTCCAGCACCTGCTGAGTGGGGCACGCGGTCAGCTGGAGGAGACGGGGGAGGCCGACATCACCATCGGCCTGCGCCGTTTCCGCATCAAGAAGCAGTTGCTCGATGACTTGGCCCAATACGGCGATGCCGACCACATCCGTCATCTGAACCGTGCCCTTCTGGTCTTCCACTCGCCGCTGGACACCATCGTCGACATCGAGGAAGCGGCCAAGATCTACCAGGCGGCGCGCCACCCCAAGAGCTTCATCTCGCTCGACAACGCCGACCACATGCTCAGCAACCGTGAAGACGCCGAGTATGTCGCCGAGACCCTGGTCGCCTGGGCCAGCCGCTACCTGGGGCTCGGCAAGCACGCCTTCGAGCCGAGCACGGGCACCGCACCCAAGGTGGCGCCGGGCGAGGTGCTGGTCACGGAGATCGACACCAACTTCCTGCGCGGCCTCTACACCGAGAGGCACCAGTGGCTGGCCGACGAGCCCAAGTCGGTCGGCGGCTCGGACCTCGGCCCTTCACCCTACGACCTGCTCCTCATGGCGCTGGGCGCCTGCACCTCCATGACGCTGCGCATGTATGCCAAGCGCAAGGGCATGGACCTGGACGATGTCGAGGTCCTGCTCCGGCACGAGCGCGACTATGCCCAGGATTGCAGTGCCTGCGAAGAGAAGGTCGCCAAGGTCGACCGCATCGTCCAGCGCATCAACATACACGGCAATCTCAGCGCCGCCGAGCGCAGGCGGCTGCTGGAGATCGCCGAGCGCTGCCCGGTGCATCGCACGCTCGATGCCATGCCTCGGATCGACACCTCCTATCTCGAAGAGGATCCGAGCTGAGCGCCCAAGGATTCACTCAGGCAGGTAAAGGTAGAGCCGCCAGCTGTGCAGCGGGCGTCGGCAAGGCGGCTCTGCCCCCTCCGTCAATGGCGCCCTCGGGCAGTCGAAGAGCAACCGCTGCCGCTGGGGCAGAAAACCGGGAATCTCCGGCGGGGCCCCGAAGCGGGTCACCAGCCAGAATGGCGTCGTCACCGCCTTCGGAGCCACGCGCGGCGCGATCCGCCCCCTCAGATATTCCGAGGGCCGTGTCAGACCAGGCCATTGCGACGTCTCGAGATCCGGCTGGTAGAACCTCAGCATGGCCGTCGTCTGGTAGCGGTCTGCATAGACGGGCGCGTCCAGACCTGCAGCGATCCGCGCGAGCGCCTCGAAACCATGGGTCTCGCGCAGGATGCGGTTCTGACTGTCCGGAAGAGGCAGCGCATCCGTCGCGGCGTGGAAGGCATAGAGGCTGACGAGCAGGAGATTGACGCCGACGCCCGCTGCCGCCCAAGCGCGGACCGGGTGCAGCCACAGGGCCACCAGGGGTGCCGCGGCCATGAGATACATGGCGGGCCAGTTGGCCTCGACCTCGCTGCCCCAGGACACCAGGGCGAAGAAGATCAGGGGAAAGGCAGCCGCGGCGATCAGGAGCGCGCGCGCCGGACGCGTCAGGAGCGGCTTGGCATCGGCCGAGGTCGCCTTGATCGCGCCAGACCGAGACCATAAGGGCGCAAGCAAAGCGACCAGGATGCCCCCCCAGAGCCCGAGCTGAGTCCCCGCGTAGCCCGCCAGGCTCCACAGGCGCTCGGCAGCGGACTGCGGCCCGGCGTGATCGATGGCGCCGGCCTCCGGGGCGACGAAGCCAGGTGCCTCGGTCGAGAAGCCATGACCGAACTGGAATCCCAGGCTTACCCAATCGTGCTGGGCATTCCACACCAGGTTGGGCGAGAAAACCAGCAACGCGGCCAGACCGCCCAGATAGGGCCAGGGCGTTCGCAGCGCCCGCCAGTCAGCCCACAGAATGGCCCAGAGGAAGACCGGGCCGATGAGCACCATGGTGTACTTGCCGAGTAGCCCGAGACCAACCGCGACGCCCGCGGTGATCCAGCGACGCCGGTCGACGGCCAGCGCCCGCTCGGCCTCGTGCAAGGCCAGCGCCCAGGCCAGGGCGAGCGCGCTGTCCGGGGTCAGGATGACCCCGCCGGCAAGGCCCGGCAAGGTACCGAAGGCGAGCGCCAAGGCGAGCGCCACAACCCCGCCCTGCCCGAGACCGGAATTGACATAGAGCCTGGCGAGGATCAGCAAGGTGAGCATGCCGGCGAGGACACCACCAAGCCGCGCCATCAAGGCCGAGCCGGGCTCCAAGAGCCCACCGACACCGAGCAGGGCGACACCCGGCGGGTGGTCGAAATAGCCCCAGGCGAGACTGCGCGCCCAGTCGAAGTAGTAGGCCTCGTCCTGGGTGACAGGCAGGAAGCCGGCAACGACGAGACGCCAGAGCGTCATCGCGGCGATCAGGAGCAGGATCAGACCCCAGGGCGAGCGATTCTCGGTGGAAGGGCTCGAATCTGTGCAATAGCGTGAAACAGTGGAAGAGCTTGAAACAGTGGAATAGCTAGAAGCTGAAGTCATGCGTCTGGCTCGACGGATCCCCATACTGTGCTACCAAAGCGGGAGGCAGCGGCTCGCTTCGCCGCGTCCAGAGTGACTGCCATGGGCGCACCCCCAACAGCCACGCGGACCTAGCGAACGGGTTAGAATGCGCCTCCTTCCAACAGACGCGCGACCTCAAGCGCCTGACCAGACGCCATCGATGACCGAAGCAGCCGCCCACTCACTCAACTGCCATCCCCCCGAGCTCGCCATCATCGTCCCGACCTACAACGAGGCCGGATCGGTCGAGGAGCTCGCGCGCCTGGTCGCGACCACACTGGAAGGCGTTGCCTGGGAGCTGATCTTCGTCGACGACGACTCGCCCGACGGCACCGCAGAGCGCGCGCGCGCGCTCTCACGTCAGGACCCGCGCATTCGCGTCATCCGGCGCGTCGGGCGACGCGGCCTCTCCTCCGCGTGCATCGAGGGCATGCTGGCGACTTCCGCACCCTACCTGGCCGTCATGGACGGCGACCTGCAGCACGACGAAACACTGCTGCCGCAGATGCTCAGGGTCATCAAAGAGGACGACCTGGAAGTCGTCGTCGGCAGCCGCTATGTCGCGGGCGGCGGCGTGGGCGACTGGAGTGCGCGGCGCCAATCCATGAGCAGGCTCGCAACCCGCATCGGCCAGCGCCTCATCCGTGTCGAGCTGCAGGACCCCATGAGCGGCTTCTTCATGGTGCGCGCCAGCGTCATCCACGCATGCGTGCACCAGCTCACCGGCGTCGGCTTCAAGATCCTACTGGATATCTTCTCCGCCGCCGAGCGTCCGCTGCGCTTCCGCGAGCTCCCCTTCACCTTCCGCCAGCGTCACGCCGGCAGCAGCAAGCTGGACAACGCCGTCCTCTGGGAATATCTGCTGATGCTCACCCAGAAGACGATCGGCCCACTCATCCCGGTACGCTTCATCGCCTTCTCCATCATCGGCGGACTGGGTGTCTTCGTGCACCTGGCCGTGCTTTGGCCCATGCTGCAATGGCTCGGCAGCGGCGCCTTCCTGCTCAGTCAGAGCGCGGCGACCCTGGTCGCCATGACCAGCAACTTCTTCCTCAACAACACCCTGACCTATCGCGACATGCGGCTGCGCGGGGTGCAGCTGCTCTGGGGCTGGCTGAGCTTCGTGGCGACCTGCAGCGTCGGCGCACTGGCCAACGTCGGCATTGCCAACTATCTCTTCCAGGAAGGCCACTCGGGCTGGCTCCTATCGGCCTTGGCGGGCATTCTCGTGGGCGCGGTCTGGAACTACGCCGTCACCGCCGTCTACACCTGGCGGCGCCCGCAAGCCGCCTAAGCCCTAGCGCGGCTCCGGGCGGTTTCCGAGCGTCTTCGCACGACAGGCGGGCATCGCTTGGGAGCGACGCGCCCGGCCCTATCCCTCCAGTCGCGGCGGGGTGCCGCTCCCAGGGAGCGAGCGGCCGCTCCGATCCGACGCCTCTTCTGCGAGACTAGCTGGAGGGAGGCTGCGTCGACACGACGATCCGATTGCGCCCGGAGCGCTTGGCGTCGTAGAGAGCGCGATCGGCGGCACGCACGAGATCGATCGGATCCTCGAAGCGATGCTCGCCGTCCATGTGCGCGGCAATGCCGATCGAGGTGGTGATCCGGAAGCGCCCGCCGGACTCTCCGACATGCAGCGTCTCCTCGACGGCTGTCCTGAGCCGCTCGAAGACCTTGAGCGCGGCCTCGAGTCCGTGTCCCGGCAGCAGGACGACGAATTCCTCGCCGCCATAGCGCATGATGTAATCGCGCTCACGCAGGTTCTTCTTCAAGACCCCCGCGACCTTGACCAGCACGGCATCGCCGACCACATGCCCCTGGGTGTCGTTGACCTGCTTGAAGTGATCCAGATCGATGAACCCCAGGGTCAGGGGCCAGGCGTTATCGATGGCGAGAGCGAACTCGACATCTAGGATCTGATCGAAATGGCGGCGGTTGTGCAGCCCGGTCAAGGCATCGTGGATAGCCGCCTTCTGGAGCAGGTCGGCCGCCTGCTCCATCTCGATAAAGCGCTGGTGGTGCTCGGAGGCCTGCTGGATGAGCCGCAGATTGCGCGTCGCCAGGAGCTCGCGCGCCTGATCCACCAAGCCGAACGCCATGGCCTGAGAGACGACCTCCATTTCGAAGAGTGCCGCGACCTCGGGCAGGTCGGACAGGATCTCCTCGACCAAGGACGCCATGCCGTCCGGCGCGAGTCCGAGCCAGGTGCTCGCGGATTCGGCCGCGGATTCCATGGGCTCGACCGTCCCATCGGAGAGGATGAAGTCAGCCAGCCAGCCGCCGATGGCGACCGGATAGACGAGCTGCTTCTGCTCGTCGTCGAGATCATCGACGTCCAAGCGGTGCACCGCCATCGCCGTCATGGCGAGACGCTCGGGCACTCCCCAATGCCGCATCAGCCAGGTACCGGCCTCGCCGTGATCATAGCCGAGCACGTCGCGCTCGAGACTGGCGAAACGCGCATGATCCTCGTACTGCTCGAGCAGGGGGACGTAGCGGTCCGGCACGGCCGCATGCAGGGCCAGGATCCCGAGGTCCTGCAGCAGACCGGCGAGATAGAGCTCGTCGAGCGACCCGAGCCCGGCACGCTCGCCGACACGGCGCGATGCCAGCGCGGAGACGATCGCGCGCTTCCACACGCGCTCGAGCGCGCTCTTCTGAGCCTTGGCCACGCTGAAGAGATCCGACAGCGTGAAGCTCAGCGCCATCGTCATGGTGGTGTTGAGACCAAGCAGCATCACGGCCTGATGGAGATTGGTCGTCGTCCTGCGTTTGGCATAGAGCGGGGAATTGCAGAGGCGCAGCATGCGGCTGGAGAGCGCGGGGTCCTTCGCCAGCAGCCCGGCCAGTGCCCCGATATTCACATCGGGATCTCGGCCCATCTCCAGAATCCGCACAGCGACCCCTGGCAACGAGGGGAGGCTCGGGCAGTAGCGCAGGACGTCGCTAGCCTTGGAAGTCACGGACACCCCCGCAAGACATCGGCAAGACGTCGGCCAACGCCGACGCTGGCAAGCGACGTCGAGCGGATCGCTCTGGTCGTCAGTGCATGACGCGAGCGATTCGATAGGCAGGTGCCTAGGGGTGCGCCACGCATGCGGATAGCCTTCGATGCTTGAGCCAAGTCGATTCCCGAGCCTTGGTGGACCCTCCACCTGTGCGCACCACCTTGTGGCTGCACAGATGCCGAAGACGGAATAATACCGCCTTTGGTCCGAGGATGCCCGCAGGAAGGGCCACGAATGACCGGCTAGGGAGGCGCTGGCGCGAGGTCGCCCGCCCTTTTGCGGACGAGCGTCTCCGGGACGGCGGGCGGAGCCGCCGACGCACCCTGGGTCAGTCGGCCGCGGATGGCGCGGGCACGAAGGTGCCGACGAAGGTCACAGGCACGGCATCACTGATGCTGTCTAGGCCGGCAATCTCGCGCAGCTTCTCGACGCCGTCGCTCAGACCGAATTTGGCCGCGTCCACCAACAACGGCTTGGTGGTTGCCGCCATGAGGCTCCCGTCGGCAAGCTTCGCGACCTGAATGGACAAGGTCATGGGCTGCGTCTTGCCGTGCAGCGTCAGGTTGCCCTCGGCGGCAATCTGCGCGATTCCACCCACCGGGAGGTCGGTGATCGCCTTGGGGTCGACCTTTGCGGAGAGCCTTGCCTCCTGGTAGTCGGTGGTCTTGAAGAGGATCTCCCGCATGCGCTCGTTGCGAATCGGCACCAGGGTCTCGACACTGTCGAGCATCAGCAGGACCTCGACCTGCCCACTCGCGTCGATGCCCCCCTGCATCTCGGTGAAGCTGTTGTTCTCGGCCACATCCTTGGCCTTGATCGTCACATAGGTGACGGCCGACCGGCTCGGGTCGAGCGACCAGTCGGCGAGCGTCGGCCCGGAGACCAGGGTCGCGGTTAGGGCAAGCGGTATGAGTAGGGACTTGCGCATCTCTTCCTCCTTTGCATGGATAGGGGTCATGCTCCATGACATGGCCTGAGCCCACGGAGCCTAGACTTGCTCACGGACGCGCTTCGACCGTCGCTGACGCCGAGCCGTCCGCCACATTGATCCGCGTCGACAATCTGGAACCGATTTCTTCAGAAACAAGCGCACGAGAAGTGCGCATCGGGGAGGGACGGACAGTGAGAAAGATCGAGATCATGATCCCAGAGTGGGTCGAGGGCTTCCTCGGCGAGCGTGAGACGCGGCTCGCCGAGGACGCGGCACGAATGCAGCTGGTCTTGGACCTGACCCGGGCACAGGTCCGCGCCGGAACCGGCGGCCCCTTCGGCGCAGCCCTGTTCGACGCGCGGAGCGGAGAGCTGATCTCCGTCGGCATCAATCTGGTCGTCGCCTCGCACTGCTCGATGGCCCATGCGGAGATGGTGGCGATCGCCAGCGCCCAGCAGCGGCTCGGATACTATGATCTCAGCCAGGTCGTGCCAGGCGGCTGCGTGATCTACAGCAGCGCTGAGCCCTGCGCCATGTGTCTCGGCGCCATTCCTTGGTCGGGTGTCGAGCGCTTGGTCTGCGCCGCGCGCGACACGGACGTACGCGGCATCGGCTTCGACGAAGGGCACAAGCCAGCGGACTGGCCGCAGGGATATGCCCAGCGAGGCATCGCGGTCAGCAGAGACATCTTGCGAGACGAGGCCGTTGCGGTGCTTCGGGACTATGCAGGGCAAGGCGGCGAGATCTATGGCGCGCGAAAGCAGTAACGCGGTCAGCCGCCAGCGATCGACATCCAGTTGTTGGTTTGCCGGGGTCTTGGCCGATCGAAGCCTCCACCCCTTGGGCGAGCTTTGGCGGGCAAGCGGTGACGACCAGGTGACTGATCCGAAAAAGCCGGTCGCTGGAGGCTGGCAGCGCTTTCCGGAGCAAGGGGCATCAGGGCGTCGCGGTCTTGTCCGCCGGCAGCACGATCATGCGCTCGACATCGGCAAGGCGGATCTCGCGGCCGTCCAGCGTCCTGATCTGCCGCCCCCCGACGTCGCCACGGTGAGCGCGGTAGGTGCTCACCGCCCCGGTGTTGGCGTTCACGACCTGCACCTGCACGACCTCGCGCCTCTCCAGCCAGCCGTCGAGAATGGCCAAGGCGCTGCCCCCGACCATGATGCCAATGACCACGGCCGCCGCCACACGCACCGCCCCGCGCGGCAGGAGCGGACGCGGCGCCTCTCCCGAGGCAGGCACCGCATGCTCGGAGCGCCAGCGCGCGCGCAGCACGGCATAGGCGCCCAGCAGCACCAGAAGGGTGAGCGCCAGCTTCCCGATCATGTGCGCCGCAGCCTGCCGCAAGGACGCCCGGGCCGAGGCGCGGCGCAACCCAGGTTGTCCACAATGGCGCTAACAGGAGATGGGTCGCCCATTCGCACTGGGCCGAGCATGCCGGGTTGCGGGGCTGCAAGCCACAGACTTACCATCGCCAGCCTTTGGGGAGCTCGCTGCAAATGGCTGATGTGCATGTATCGCTCACTGATCGTTAGTCGCATATTGATCGTCAATCGCTCACTGATGGCTCTCGTCATCGCGCTCGCGAGCCTTCTCGTCGGCTGCACCGAGCCCGAGCCGCCGACCTTGAGCCTGTATCTTGCCGTGCATACGGGCGACCTGGACCAGGTGAAGCGACATCTCTACTGGGAGACCGACATCAACCGAGCGGACGTCGACGGCAATTATCCGCTGCATGTCGCCGCGCACGACGGCCGCGTTAGAATCGCGCGCGCCCTGGTCGAGCACGGCGCCGCGCTCGGGGCCTCGAACGCGGCCGGCCAGACCGCGCTGCGCGTCGCCTTGGGCAACGGCAAGACCCAGGTGGCCCAGATGCTCGTCAACGAAGGTGCCCGCATCGATCCCCAAGCCATGCTCGCCGAGCTGGTCCGCGCCGGCGTCTCCGACCGCGACAGCTTCGAGCTCCTGCTGCGCCTTGGCGCGAGCCTGTCGCAAGTCGACGATGCCGGGAATACCCTGATGCACCTCGCCATCGCAAGCGGCCACCTGAAGACGGTGGCGCGCCTTATCGCACTTGGAGCAGACGTCAACCAGCCCGACGGCTCCGGCCAGCGTCCCCTGACGCTGGCCCTGGGGCGGGCGAGGCAGTCGCGCGGCGACAGCCAGGACATCGTCGCGCTGCTCGAGCGCAACGGCGCCGCAGCTCGCCCATCCGAAGCCGCATTATCACCCGAGACACAGAGGAAGCCGCAATGACGGAACGGATCGAAGATCTGACCGTGACCTACACCGAAGATGGAATCGACACCACCAAGGAGCTGGACAAGGTCATCCTGTCGAAGGGAAGCTGGACGACCATCATCTTCCGCTACCAAGACTGGGATCGCGCCAAGGGCGAATATGGCCCGGAGCGCTACACCATCCGCCGCTACCAGAAACGCAGTGGCGAGTATCGCCAGCAATCCAAGTTCAACATCTCCAGCCGATCGCAGGCGCAGGCCTTGGTCGAGGCGCTGCAGGGCTGGCTGGACGCAGGTGAGGCCTAACCGCGACCGAGGGTCGCGGCCGATCGTGACGCCGGCCAGGGCGGCGATCTGGCCAATGGCAGGCGCGGTCAGCGGACGCGCCTACCTGACCGGGGAGCGGCCATGACGCGCGATTCGAGAGAGTCCCTCTTCATCTCGGACCTCCACCTCGCACCAGAGCGCCCCGCCACCATTGCGCTCTTGTTGGGATTCCTCGGCGGACGCGCACGCGAGGCGGAGCGGCTCTTCATCCTGGGCGATCTCTTCGAGACCTGGATCGGCGACGATGACGACGCGCCCACCTATGTCGAGATCCGCGCCGCGCTCCGCGAGCTCGTCGCGGCCGGGACGCGCTGCGCGCTCATGCATGGCAACCGGGATTTCCTCATCGGCCGGGGCTTTTGCAGCGATACCGGCTGCCAGCTGCTGAAGGATCCCGCAGTGCTCCAACTCGGCCAAGAGCGCATTCTGCTGATGCACGGCGATCTGCTCTGTACCGACGACATCCCCTATCAGCGCTTCCGGCGCCGCATCCGCAATCCCCTGGTGATCTGGCTCTTCCGTCGCAAATCGCTCGCCAGCCGCCGAGCCATCGCGGCCAACTACAGACGCAAGAGCGGCGCGGCGACCTCGGAAAAGTCCCAGGTCATCATGGATGCCAACGAGGACACCGTCACCCGCTACCTGAGTCGCTATGACGCAACCCGCCTGATCCATGGCCATACGCACAGACCCGGCGATCACAGCATGGATCTCGGCGGCAAGACAGCGCATCGCCACGTGCTTGCCGAATGGCATGAGAACGCCGCCGAGGCGCTCGCCCATCGGGAGGACGCCTGGTATCGCGAGCCGATCGTCTAGATAACCCCGCCGCTCGTCTTTCCCCAGTGGCGCTATCGCCGTCAAGCACTGTATCCACCCGAGCCGTACACGAACCGCAAAAACCGAGATCAGTCTTCCTGGAAAATCCGGCCCCCGCAGCGTCACAAACTTGCGACGTCACCCCTCCACGAAAGTGCGAAACTCCTGCGTGACAGCACATTTTTCGAGACCGATCAACGGTATGATCTTTCCTACGAGTGACGAGGGCAAGCACCGCGAACGAAATGGCGGAGCACCGGAAGGAGCCTAACCACCACTGTCTCTGCGCTCGATTTTCCGGGGACTTAAGGCAAGCAATTGAGCAAGCCCCTCACAAGCTCCGCCACTGAGCCCAGCCTATCCGTCGACGAAGGCACGCGAGGTGCATAACCTACTGATAAGATCACCAGCCAGCGCCCGCCGCCCGAGTCGCTACCGACGGCTCCCCGACCGATCCGCGGGATGACTACACACATAGATGGTCCAGCTCGGTACGCTGCGACCAAAGGCGTTTGGGCAGCCAACGAATGGACGATGCGAATGAGCACCAGATTACTAGCACTGATGATCGCGATGCTGGCCTTCTCGCCCGGCTTTGCCGGCAAGGCACTCGCCCTCTCGATCACCTATCAGGACGGGGTGACCTCCGAGGCCGCTGCGATCACGGAATTCAGGACGAGAGGCGGCATGATCGCAGGTCTCGAGGTGATGGCCGTCTTCTCCGACGGGGAATCGGAAACCATGAGCTGGGTCGCCAACAGTGGGGCATCCGGTGGCGTCATAGGCTCCGGCTGGTCGTTGATTCAGTCCGGCGATACCTTTCGCTCCGCATGGACGCTCAGCATGGACGGGTCGAGCTCCGACTCGACAGATACGCCAAGCGCGATCGCCAAGCTGGTCCTCAACGCAGGACCAGGCAGCTCGGTCTTCGATATCCAGTCGCGCGGGACCGGAACGCGAGGCTCCGAGCTAGGCGGAGCGTTCGAGCTGGAAGGTGACTACGAGGGGCTATCTGTAACCTACTCGGACCGAATCACGATCAGCGGCCGCTCCCCCGTCGGGGATCTCTACAACACCTTGACGCTCGCCTTCAGTGAAGAGAATCGCTTCAGCGCCGGCCAGAGCCTCAGATTCGTCACGGACATGGACAACCTCATCACGCTTGCGAGCCGATCGGTCGAGCCCCTCGGCGACGGCGCCGCAGTGCCGATTCCAAGCGCCGTCTGGCTCTTCATCTCCAGTCTCGCAGGTCTCGCCGGCATCGGTCGCTGGCCCCGCAAGACCTAGGTCGCCCTCGGACGCATCTGCTCCGGCCTTAGGCGCGGCGTGAAGTAGACATCCGCGTCATCCAGATCGACCGACTTGCCCTCCGCATCGACCAGCGGCTGCTCGTAGTCCTTCCAGCCGCGCAGACCCGTCTTGAGCGAAACCACATTCTGGTAGCCCAAGACGTTCATCGAGTGCGCCGCCAAGACGCTCCGGTAGCCCGAGCGGCAAACCACCACCACCTCACGCTCGCGCGCCTGGACCAGCTCCGGCTCCGTCTCCTCATAGTCCCACTCGCAGGCGGATTCCAGGATGCCGCGCGGCACGTTCAATGCCCCATCGATGTGCATGGCGGCGAACTCATCGGGCTCGCGCACGTCGACGATCAGCAGCTCGGGATTCTCCTGCATCCGCTCTTCGAGGTCCCAAGGCATGATCTCGCGGATGTCGGTGAGGCAGTTCTTGATCAGCTCCAGAAAATTCTTCACGGGCGAAACATCTCCTCTGTGATTCGGCGAGGCCGTGGTATCGAATGACCGATACCGGCTTCTGCATTGCGATCGGCAAACCATAGCCCGACTCGGCAGACCGATGCATTCAGAATCCGCAGTGCGGGGCTCGGAATCACCCTAGACTGCGGCAGTGCGGATCCCCGCTAGCCCTGAGGCCCAGGATCGCGGGCCACGGCGCGCTCGCAGAGCCCACGCTCCACCGCGATCACCGCCGCCTCCACGCGCGAGTGCACCTCCAGCTTGCGGAGGATCGCCTTCACGTGCAGCTTGACGGTCCCGTCCGAGATCCCGAGCCGGCGCGCGATGGCCTTGTTGCTCTGCCCCTCGGCGAGATGGCAGAGGATCTCCTGCTCGCGCGGCGTCAGGTCCGTCGCACCATTCTGCGGCTGCGCCACCTTGGCCTCCCCCTGGACCGCCTTGGCCAGCACGATGGCCAGCTCGGGCGCGACGACCGTCTTGCCCTGCACGACGTCACCGAGCGCTGCGATCAAGGCATCCGGCTCCATGTCCTTGAGCAGATAGCCCTGGGCCCCGCCCTGCAAGGAGTCGATGACGTCACGCTCCTCGGCGCTGGTGGTCAGCATGGCGATCGGCATGGTCTGATCCGCCGCACGCAGCTCGCGCAGCAGATCCAGTCCGGAGAGCTGCGGCATGCGCATGTCTAGCAGCACCACGTCCGGGTGCGTCTCGGCCACCTTCTGCACACCTGCGGTGGCGTCGCCAACCGCGGCAACCACTTCGATCCCACGGCGCTCCAAGAGCTCCTGGAGGCCGAACCGAAAGAGCGCATGGTCGTCGATCAAAAGCACACGCATCAGGCGGCCTCCAGGGATGGGCGCGAGGGGCGCCGGTTGACCTCGAAGACCACCTCGACCCGTGTCCCCTCCCCTGGCTCGCTCTCGATGCGCAGCTCGGCACCGATGCGGCGCGCGCGCTCCTCGAGGATGGAGAGGCCGATGCGCTCGCCGGGCTGAGCGCCGTCCGGCGGCGCGCTGAATCCAACCCCGTCGTCCTCGATCAGCAGCACATGCTGGCCGCCGACCTCGCGCGTCAGCAGGACCCGCACCGTGTGGGCCTGGGCATGCTTGCGCACGTTGGCGAGCGACTCTTGGGCAATGCGCAGGAGCTGCAGCTCCTCGGTGGCGGACAGCTCGAAGGGCCGGCAGTCGTTCTGGAAGAGCACGTGCGCGCCCGTCTCCTGCCCGAGGCGCTTGGTCAGCTTCTCCAGCGCCGGAACCAAGCCGCGCCGGTCGAGTGGCGCGCGGAAGCTGCTCAGCAGCTCGCGCAGCTCGGTGTGGGCCTCGTCCAAGGCGTTGCGGATGCGGCTCAAGTCGTTGCGCGCCTCGTCCGGGATGGGGCTGTCGGCCAGTGAGTCGCCCAGCATACGGCATTGGAAGCGCAGGCTCGCGAGCGTCTGGGCGAGCGAATCGTGCAGCTCGTGGGCCAGTGCGTTGCGCTCCTCCAGGATGGAGGCCCGGTGCGCCTCGGCATCCGACCGCTGCTTGGCGATGGCGACGCCCAAGTGATGTCCGACCGTGAAGAGCAGGTCCATGATGTCCTCTCGGGCCTTCAGGCCGGGCCGGTCGACGAAGATGGTGTAGACGCCGAGCAGCTCGTCGCGATGCTCCAGGGGCACGGTCACGACCTCCATCTCGGAGCTGGCGAACATGCGCCGCCCATAGATGCGCGAGCAATAGCGGGCGTCGTTGTCGCAGAGGATGTCCCCAGGCGCCAGCACGCTGCCGCAGATACAGAGGTCCACGGGCGTCATCTCCTGCTCGCGCACCAAGCCGTCATCGAGCCCGATGGAGCCCACCAAACGCCGCGTGCCGTCCGGCATGACCAGCCGCACCGTGGCCGCGCGGCCGTTGATCATCTCCTTGAGCACCCGCAGAAAGCGCAGCAAGAGCTCTTCGACGCTCTCGGTCTGGTGGATGCCGGCCGCGACGTCGTAGAGGATCTTGAGCGAGGCGGTCTTCTGGGCCAGTCGCCGGGTCTGCCGCGCGACGCGATTGTCCATGTCCTCGTAGAGATCCGTCAGCTCCTCGTTGAGGCTGCGGATGTCCTCGGCGATATGCCCCAGGACGCCGACATCCTCGAGCGTATCGCTCGCCCCCGGCTCCCCCTGGCAGACGCGCGTCAACGACTGCTCGAGCCGCGCCAGGGGGGCCAGGAGCATCGCGCGCAGCCGAAACCAAGCGACGTAGCAGGCGACCGCACCCGCCAGCAGACTGAAAAGGCTCAAGCGGGCAAGGGTGACCTCTCCGGGCACGCTCGCGGCAATCAGCAGCACCAGGGCCAGCGACAGGAAGGCGGCGACGGACAGGAGCGGCAGCAGCAGCCTTGCGTCGCGCAGCAGGTGACGGACACGAGCGGCCTCGGACCTCAAGGTTGGATCGAGTCGCAGACGCGGATAGGACAACGTCATGTGAATTAGGGATAGGCAAGGGTCTGAAGGGGAATGCGGAACATCATAAGGCCCAGCCCCAGGTCAATCACGGGCTAGCCTTCAGAAATCGCTCGGCGCGGCCTGCGGCCAGGGCGTCGGCGACCCGTCTCGGAAGGCGCAATGGCGCACCAGCTAGGGAAGGGCTTCGACGCCCTCGCGCTTCTGCAGCTCCCACATGGCGGCATAGTGGCCGCCGGCCTCGAGCAGCGCGCGGTGGGTGCCGTGCTCGCGGATACGGCCCTTCTCCATGACCAGAATCCGATCCGCGTCCACGACCGTCGAGAGGCGGTGCGCGATCACCAGGGTGGTATGGTTCTCCGCCACCTCGGCCAGCGTCTGCTGGATGGCCTGCTCGGTGTGGCTGTCGAGCGACGAGGTCGCCTCGTCGAAGATGAGAATGCGCGGCCGCTTGAGGATGGCGCGGGCGATGGCGACGCGCTGCTTCTCGCCGCCGGAGAGCTTGAGCCCACGCTCGCCGACCAGGGTATCCCAGCGATCCGGCAGACTCTCGACGAAGGCACGGATGTGCGCCATCTCGGCGGCGCGCTCGATCTCCTCGAAGGTCGCGCCGGGCCGCCCGTAGGCCAGGTTGAAATGGATACTCTCGTTGAAGAGCACCGTGTCCTGCGGAACGATGCCGATGGCCGCGCGCAGGCTCTCCTGGGTCAGCCCGCGCAGGTCCTGTCCATCGATCAGGATGCGCCCGCCGGTGACGTCGTAGAAGCGGAAGAGCAGGCGCGACAGGGTGGACTTGCCCGCCCCGCTATGACCCACCACGGCGATCTTCTGGCCCGGCTCGATGGCGAAGTTGAGGTCGAAGAGGATCTGCCGCTCCGGCTGATAGTAGAAGTCGACGTGCTCGAATCGGATCCCGCCCTCACGCAGCCGCAGTGGCTTGGCGTCGGACGTGTCGACGATCTCCGGCTTGCGCTCCAGCAGCTTGAACACCAGATCCATGTCGGCCAGGGCGTACTTGATCTGGCGATAGACGATGCCGAGAAAGCCGAGCGGGATGAAGAGCTGCAGCATCAGGGCATTGACCAGCACCAGGTCGCCCACGCTCATGTCGCCGGAGGTCACGCCCTGCGCGGCCAGCGTCATGATCAGCGTGACCCCCACGGCGATGATGGCGCCTTGCCCGAAGTTCAGCAGCGACATGGACGTCTGACTCGCCACCGCCATCTGCTCCCACTCGGAGAGGGTGTCGTCGTAGCGCTTGAGCTCCATCCGCTCGTTGCCGAAGTACTTGACCGTCTCATAGTTCAGCAGGCTGTCGAAGGCCTGGGTATTGGCCTCCGAATCCAGTCGGTTCATGCGGTGCCGATATTCCATGCGCCACTCGGTAATGGCGAAGGTGAAGGCGAAATAGACGGCGACGGTCCCGAAGGTGACCAAGGCGAAGGCCGGCGCATAGCGGCCAATCATGATGGCGGCGACCAGCGAGAACTCGACCGCAACCGGCAGCATGCTGAACACCAGGTAGTTCATGATGGTCGAGACCGAGCGCGTCCCGCGCTCCAGGTCGCGGCTGATGGCGCCGCTCTGACGCTCCAGGTGATAGCGCAGCGAGAGCTTGTGGAGATGCTCCAGCACGCGCGTGGACAGGCGCCGCATCGCCCGGTAGCGCACCCGCGCGAAGACCACGTCGCGCAGCTCGTTGAAGAATGACGAGCTGAGCTTCAGCGCGCCATAGGCCAGCAGCAGGCTCAGCGGCAGCACCAGCACTTGCCGGTCCGCACCGTCGAAGGCATCGACGATGTCCTTGAGCACGAGGGGCACGCCCACGTTAGCAATCTTGGCGCAGATGAGGCAGCCCAGCGCCAAGGCGGCACGCCCGCGAAACTCCCAGAGGAACGGCAGCATGCCGCGCAGATTGTGCCAATCGCGGCGGTTCCCATGGACCCGCTCGGTCGCAAAGATTCGATTCATCTGGCCTTGTGTCTTCATGCCCTACTACAGCTCAAACCCCTGCTCGCGCTCAATGCCCCACTGCCGCCCGATCGGGTCTCGATCATCGTTTCCGCCAGTCGCCTCCTGTAGGGTGGACAAGCGCAGCGCAGTCCACCAATGCCGGCGCGGGATTCGGTGGACTTCACTCGCGAGACTGTGAAGAAATTCTGCGTAGGTTGGGCTGAGGTACGAAGCCCAACATGGCGGCTAGCCTAACGCCGTGATTGTTGGGCCTCCTGCGTCGGCCCAACCTACAGCAATCTGCGATCTTCGCGGTGCGCTTGGATGACTCTCACAGTCTCTCGCGCTCGTCCACCCTGGCCTCAATCCCCCGCTCGCGCTCAATGCCCCACTGCCGACCAGTCACTCCGACGACTGGCGCCTGCTCTAGGCGCCGAGAACGACGTTTCATCATCGCAGATCCGCGCCCGCCGGGCACGGACAATGGAAACGCCCTCGCTGCAAGCCCCCTTGGCCAACGACCCGGCGGGTGCGATCATCTTGAGCTTTTGCCGCACTGCCCCGACCCCTGGACAGTCCGAGGCAGTGGCGGCATTCGACGCGAGCCAGGACAACTGAGCCAGCGAGGACACATCATGAGCAAATTCGAGCTGGAAGGCTCAGGCTGCAGCCTCCACGAGCCC
This sequence comes from Thiorhodococcus minor, assembly GCF_010820565.1. Classification (GTDB taxonomy): domain Bacteria; phylum Pseudomonadota; class Gammaproteobacteria; order Chromatiales; family Chromatiaceae; genus Thiorhodococcus; species Thiorhodococcus minor. The sequence continues at coordinate 73,049 of NZ_JAAIJQ010000016.1, forward strand.
TATGCCCTGCAGGTGCTCGGCAACGAGATGGAGCCGGAGTTTCCCGACCGCTGCGTCGTCATCATCGAGCCGACGGACCATTGCCCGAGCCACGGCTTCGTCTTCGCCGAGGTCGAGGGCGTGCGCTGGTTCCGGCAATACGTGAGGGACGAGACCGGCAGGGAGCGTCTGGTGGCGCTCAACGCACTCTATCCGGACATCGAGCTGAACGGCCTGGAGTGGTCCGTCCTCGGCGTCATCATCCAGCGCAACATCCGACGCCAGGTAAAGCACTATGATTACGCTGACCAGCCCAGTTCCGGCACAGCGGCCCAAATCACCGACCTGACAAGCCAGTAACGCCTGGAAGCCGCCAGGAGCCGGCGAGAAAGATTGACCGACCAAGCACTTCGCGACAGCGGCTCTAGCCTTCGACGCAAGGGAGCAGGAGCATTGGATCGTCAAGCGGAGAGAGGCTGTCTCCAGCTCAGCCGCGACCCGCGCAACGCCTCGGGCGCGGCAAACAGAGTCCTCGACCATGAACATCGACCTCCTCTACAGCGCCGTCGATCTGGTGCGCGCCAGCGGACATCAGAGCAATGCCCGCGAAGCGGCCTTCCTGCGGACCTATCCCATCCTGCTCGCCACCGCGCGCCTGCCGAGCGACGGCGCCGTCGAGACCCTGCTGCGCACCGCGAGCCTGGTCTACGCCTGGATGCCGGGGCACCTGCACTTGGACATGAGCCAGTTGGACAAAGCGGCGACGGCGCTCGCCATGGCGAGCGGCGAGGCACCCCTGATCGCCGCCGAGGTCATCGAGCCGATCGCCGGCTGCCTCGGCTCCCTGATCGGCGCCGCTAAGGTGCTGCACCTCGCCAATCCCGCCGTCTTTCCGCTTTGGGACGCGCGCGTCGAGCGCTTCCGCCTGCGGGATCAGCCCTCCAGCTACCACATGAGCCAGACGCGTAACTACCTCACCTTCATCCAGGAGGTCCAGGAAGTGGCCGCGCATCCGCTGTTCCTCACCTTTCACCATGAATACTGCACCGCCTACCAAGCGCGGCTGCAGCGGCTCCACATCCCGGCCTACCCGCTCACGGAGACACGCGTGATCGAGTCCGCGGCGGCCGAGCTCGCTGGCCAGTAGCACAGCACATGGGAGAGGCCGGCCGCTGCTTCGTGCGGCATCCGGCCCAAGAGGGGCTGGTGCCGCGCAGACACCAGCCGCCGCTCTGCGAGGCTCGCAGGCACGCCGCCATCATCGCCATCGGCGGCGCGGCTCTGGGGACGAGCATCCATGTCGCAATTCGACACCCAGCTCTCGCATCTGCGAGACGCCGACACAGCGCACAGCGTCGAGATCGCGCCGCGCACCTGGTGGGACGGACAGCTGCTGGAGGACGACGTCTTCCAGTGTCACGTCTACCTCATCGAGTCGGGCAATCAGTCCGTCTTGATCGCCCCCGGCTCCCTGCCGACCTTCACCCGCACACGCGAGAAGATCGAGGAGGTCGTCCCCTTCTCCGCCATCCGCTACATCCTCTGACAGCATCAGGATCCCGACATCGCCGCCTGCCTCCCGACGCTCGAGGGGCTCATCGAGCGGCCGGACGCCGTCGTGGTCACCCATTGGCGCACCCAGACGCTACTCAGGCACGAAGGCATCCGCATCCCCCTCTGGCTGGTGGACAAAACGCCTGGCGTCTCGGACGCGAGGGCCGCGAGCTGAGGTTCAACGCCACGCCCGATGCCCACTTCCCCGGCGCCATCCGCACCCTGGACACCAGCACCTGCATGCTCTTCTCCAGCGCTCTCTTCGGCGGTTTCACCGAGCAGCCGCGGCTCTTGGCCCAGGACGAGTGCTACTTCGAGTCGATCCGCTCCTTCCACGAGCACGAGATGCCGAGTCCGGACATCCTGGACTTCGCCTTGAGCAAAATGGCCAAGCAAAGCGGACGCAACTGCTGCCGGCGCGCCGAGCCCGCACCGCCTCAGCCCCCAGCGTCCGGAGCCGAGTAGCCGCCGGCCGGCGGCGGAATCGGTGGCCCAGGCGGCAGCGGAGGCAGCCCCATGGGCTCGCGCACATAGGCGGGGAAATCGGGATTCTGCCAACCCTCGGCGGCCAGCTTGTCCGCTGGCGGACGCAGGCGCGATCCATAATCGAGCACCGCGATCAGCTCGCGCCGCGCGTATTGCGCGACATGCTCGGTCATTTCCGCATCGGCATTGTTGCGCCGCCCGGTACGCATCGCATCGAACTGGCGCATCAGGTAGGGAAAGTGCTGCCCCGCGATCGCCGGAACCACCTTCTCCGCGTCTCCCTCGCCCGCGGCGCCGTGACAGCCGGCGCACTTGTCCGCGTAGACCTGACGGCCCAGCTCCAGGTCCATCCCCGGCCCCACGCCATTGCGCGGCGACATCGGCAGCTGCGCGACATAGGCGGAGACATCCGCGATCTGCTGGGGACCACCCAGGATGCGCCGTCCGGAGAAGGGCAGCATCAGCGGGTTGTCCCGCCTGTGCGCGCGGATATCGGCAAGCTGTTTGACGATCACGGGCCGGAGCTGCCCGGCGATTTGCGGGTAGGTGCCATCGACCGTACCCCAGCCCTCGGGGCGGTGGCAGACGGCGCAGGTCAAATAGATCTGCCGACCGTTGTCGAGATCCGGAGTCAGGGACATGGCCTCCGCATACTCGGCGGTAGCCGCCTCCTCGTCGGCGGCGAAGACGGGCATTGCTGGGGCTTGCAGCAGTGCGAGGCAGGCAAAGGCCAGGGCGAGCAGTCGAAACATCACAACCTCCGACTTGGGATCGGGTCGAACGCAGACGTGGACCCTCAGGGGCTGAATCAGGGCGTCACGCAACATGGCGCAAGCGGGCTTGGCGATCGCAACGCCCCACATGGGACGGGCGGCAGCGACGAGCGCTGGCGATTGGCAGGGTATTGCTTCGAACGGGCATCGGCTATCCGGCCTCACCCGGATACGGACAACCAGGCACTCGCATCCCACGGCAGATCACCCTGAGCCGGGAGCTCAATGGGCCGGGAGATCAATAAGCCGCGAGATCAATGAGCTGGAATCTCATCGTCGATGCCGACGACAGCAGCACTGGGAGCGTCGGCCTCAAGGCCGACACCTGCTGACCTGGACATCGAGGCTCCCAGCGCCGCCCAGTCACGCAACCTGATCGAGCCAGGACATCATGAAGTCGGGTGCTAGTCGCGCACGGCCTTCAGGGATCCCGTCAGGTTGGCGTGAAAAATGGCCTTGTGGACGTCGCCGAGACTCAACACCCCAATCAACTTCCCATCCTCCGCAACCGGCATGCGTCTGAAGTTGTGCTTGACCATGATGGTCGCGGCCCGCAGCAGATGCATGTCCGGATCGACCGAGACCGGCTTCTTGGTCATGAGCTCCTCGGCCGTCAGGTCCAGAACCTCGCCGTAGCGCGCCATCTCCTTGTCGAGATCGACCGAGTGCATGCCCTCGGACATGAGGTCCTCAAGCTTGGGGAAGAGGCAGTGGAGCACATCCTTTTCGGCAATGACGCCCAGCAAATGGTCCTCATCGTCCACCACCGGCAGGCCATGGAACCGATAGAGACACATCAGGGAAGCCACCTCGACGATCTTGGTGTCCGGCTTGATCGAGCGTACCGAACGACTCATCGCATCGCGAACTTTCATCCAGCAAATCCTCCAGTTCGTTTGTACTTCTTATCGCTTGATCCAAGGTCGCCGCTGAACGGACAGGAGCTGTCCCAGCACCGCCTTCGGTCTTAGCGCCACTTTCGGTCTCAATCACTTGCGGTCTCCGCACCGGCCGGGACTCGTCGCGAGATACCAGACGGGCTTCGTCGGATTATAGACGCGGACTCGCCCCGGTCCGCAATCACTCATACGCCGATCGTGTGCGCGAATGCAATCCGCATCAACCCGTGTCCGACCGCCGCCCGCTCCCGGCGAAGAAGGCGACCCAGCAGGCAGGGAGGTCCGAGCCCAGCTCCTGGCGCAAGCTTCACTGACACCATCTCGGCAGACGGACGAGCGCCAACGGCCCGATACCTCCGCGCACCCTAGGCGACGAGCACGACCAGAGTTGCCCACAGCGCCAGCGCGCCCACCCCCGCGAGAATCGCCGAGCCAGGCGCCCTTGGCCATGGCTCCCCCAAGAGTTATCCACAAATCACCCACAGCCGACGCACAGGGAGCAAACAGGGCTTTGCACAATATATTGTGGTTGACTACGAAAGGCGGACGTATATATTGACATCGGTCGCCAGCACCCGCGCGAATATTCACAACGTCCACACAGCGCCGTTCGTCAGGAGGAGCCATGTCCGCCAACAGCCAGCCCAGTCCCCAGCCGACCCAGCACAAGGACGCCATCGCCGAGCCGGCCAGCCCCGCCGCGAGCGACGTCGGCATCGAAACCGCAGCCTATGTGCCCGGCAAGGTCCAGGTCATCCGACGCAACGGCAAGGTCACGCATTTCGACCCCAACAAGATCATGGTCGCCATGACCAAGGCCTTCCTGGCCGTCGAGGGCGGCTCCGCGGCCGCCTCCAGCCGCATCCACGATCGTGTACGCGAGCTGACCGAGCAGGTGGTTTCAGCGCTGACCCGACGCCTGCCCGGCGGCGGCACCGTGCACATCGAAGACATCCAGGACCAGGTCGAGCTGGCGCTCATGCGCGCCGGCGAGCACAAGGTGGCGCGCGACTACGTCCTCTATCGCGACTCGCGCGCCCGCGAGCGCGCAGAGAAGAGCGCCGCCAGCGCCGAGCTGACGGAAGGCCCGAGCATCAAGGTCACCCTGGCCGACGGCAGCACCCGCCCCCTCGACATCGAGCGCATGGCCCGCCTGGTCGACGAGGCCTGCCGCGACCTAGACGCCGTCGACGCCCAGGCCATCCTGAGCGAGACCCTGCGCAACCTCTTCGACGGCGTACGCGAGACCGACGCCCGCCAGGCGCTGGTCATGTCCGCCCGCACCCTCATCGAGCACGACCCCCAATACAGCCAGGTCGCCGCCCGCCTGCTGCTCGACATCCTGCGCCGCGAGGCGCTGGGCTTCCTCGACATGGCCAGCGGCGTGGAGACCCAGGCCGACCTCGCCGAGCGCTACGGCGACTACTTCGCCGCCTACATCAAGCGCGCCGGCGACCTGGAGCACCTCGACCGCCAGCTCGGCCGCTTCGACCTCGAGCGCCTCGGCGCCGCCATCCGCCCGGAGCGCGACCTGCAGTTCAACTATCTGGGCCTGCAGACCCTCTACGACCGCTACTTCATCCACACCACGGACGGCATCCGCTTCGAGCTGCCCCAGGCCTTCTTCATGCGCGTCGCCATGGGCCTGGCCATCAACGAGATCGACCGCGAAGCGCGCGCCATCGAGTTCTACGAGCTGCTTTCCAGCTTCGCCTTCATGAGCTCCACGCCAACCCTGTTCAACTCGGGCTCGCTGCGCCCGCAGCTCAGCTCCTGCTACCTGACCACGGTCCCAGACGACCTCGAAGGCATCTACGGCGCCATCAAGGACAACGCCCTGCTCTCCAAATTCGCCGGCGGCCTCGGCAACGACTGGACCCGCGTGCGCGGCATGGGCGCGCACATCAAGGGGACCAACGGCAAGAGCCAGGGCGTGGTGCCCTTCCTGAAGGTGGCGAATGACACAGCGGTAGCTGTGAACCAAGGAGGAAAGAGGAAAGGAGCCGTCTGCGCCTACCTCGAAACCTGGCACATCGACATCGAGGAGTTCCTGGACCTGCGCAAGAACACCGGCGACGACCGCCGGCGCACGCACGACATGAACACCGCCAACTGGGTGCCGGACCTCTTCATGAAGCGCGTCGCCGAGGAGGGGCACTGGACCCTCTTCTCGCCGGACGAGACGCCGGACCTGCACGACCTCATGGGCCAACCCTTCGAGCAGGCCTATCTAGCCTATGAAGAGCGCGCCGAGCGCGGCGAGATGAAAGTCAGCAAGCGCGTCCAGGCCGTCGACCTCTGGCGCAAGATCCTCGCCATGCTGTTCGAGACCGGCCATCCCTGGATCGCCTTCAAGGACCCCTGCAACCTGCGCTACACCAACCAGCACATCGGCGTGGTGCACAGCTCCAATCTCTGCACCGAGATCACCCTGCACACCAACGATCAGGAGATCGCCGTCTGCAACCTGGGCTCCGTCAACCTCGCCGCCCATGTCACCGAGAAGGGCCTGGACACCGAGCGCCTGCAGAAGACGGTGCGCACCGCCATGCGCATGCTCGACAACGTCATCGACTACAACTTCTACAACGTGCCCCAGGCGCGCAGCTCCAACCTGCGTCACCGCCCGGTCGGGCTCGGCATCATGGGCTTCCAGGATGCGCTCTATAAGGTCCGCATCCCCTACTCCAGCCTAGAGGCCGTGCAGTTCGCGGACCTCAGCATGGAGCACCTCAGCTACTACGCCATCCAGGCCAGCTCGGAGCTGGCGGCCGAGCGCGGACGCTACCCGAGCTTCGACGGCTCGCTCTGGAGCCAGGGCATCCTGCCCATCGACAGCATCAAGCTGCTGGAGGAAGGCCGCGGTGGCTACCTGCAGATGGACACCAGCACCAGCCTCGACTGGAACGGACTGCGCGAGCGGGTGAAGACGGTTGGCATGCGCAACTCCAACTGCATGGCCATCGCCCCCACGGCCACCATCAGCAACATCGTCGGCGTCAGCCAGTCGATCGAGCCGACCTACCAAAACCTCTTCGTCAAATCCAACCTCTCGGGCGAGTTCACCGTCGTCAACCCCTACCTGGTCGCCGACCTCAAGGCGCAGGGACTCTGGGACTCCGTCATGGTCAACGACCTCAAGTACTACGACGGCTCCGTCCAGCAGATCGACCGCATCCCCGACGAGATCAAGCAGCTCTACGCCACCGCCTTCGAAGTCGACGCCCGCTGGCTCATCGAAGCCGGCAGCCGCCGCCAGAAATGGCTCGACCAGGCGCAGAGTTTGAATCTCTATATGCAGGAGCCCAGCGGCAAGAAGCTCGACAATCTCTATAAGCTGGCTTGGGTTAGAGGCTTGAAGACGACCTATTACCTAAGGTCCATGGGCGCGACCCATGTGGAGAAGTCGACCATGGCGGATTCCGGCCGAGCCAATCAATTGAGTGCGGTTGGTGGGAGCTATATCGCGATGGATAAGGACAAGGCGAATGGGAAGGGGAATGGGAAGGGGAATGGGGCGGCGGCGCCGAGTGCTTGCTCGATCTTGGATCCGGAGTGTGAGGCTTGTCAGTAATACACTCACTTAGGACGAGCGTGTAGCTAGTGGTCCCGTATGAAAGTCCTGATACCGTTTCGTAGCGATGACGGGCATCCTACTCATCTGACTTGAGTTTCGCAGTTGAGCGGTTGACACGATGCCACGTGGTACCCCGATTCCCATTTCTCTGACTGAGGACCGTAGGTTGGGGTGAGTTTGCGAACCCCAACGAACCCCGCGCCGACGTCTGTTGGGGTTCGTACCTCACCCCAACCTACGATATCGGCCATGTCGTCGCGGATGACACGGAGGCTGTTGGAGCATGCGATATCGGCGCGCTTTGCTGGAAGGGGCGACGTACTTCTTCACGGTGAATCTGGCCGACCGCTCGAGTCGGTTGCTGGTGGAGCGGATCGACGATTTGCGCGACGTGGTACGTGAGGTTCGCCGTCGGCACCCATTTGAGATCGAGGCTTGGGTCGTGCTGCCGGATCATTTGCACGCCATCTGGCGACTTCCGGAGGACCGTAGGTTGGGGTGAGGACCGTAGGTTGGGGTGAGCTTGCGAACCCCAACCTACGATATACTTCATATAGGCACAAGATCACATTTCTTGAATGCCTGAAAATTCAACGTGAGCAATGAATCGAGTTCTTTCTTGTGAGTTGTGTGTGTCTGGTTAAGACAGTCGGTAATCGCGTTTTGAAAGTCAGGGAAATTGTCATAGTATTTCGAGTACAAGACCTTTTTCTTAACGAATTTCCAAAGCCTCTCGATCAGATTTAAATTCGGTGAATAGGCCGGGAGATAAAGCAGCTCGATATTGAGCTGCAAAGCCAGCGCCGTAACGATGTTGCACTTCTGATAACGGGCGTTGTCCAACACCAGCGTGATCGGCACACCGAGATTCAGCTCTGCGATACGTCGCAACAGGTCGCAGACGGTGTCCGCCGTGATATAAGTGTCGTTTGTGACCATCACCAACTCGTGCGTAATCGCATTCAACGCACCCAGCACGTTGAAGCGTTTGCGCCCGGCGGAGGCCTTTACAAAAAGCCGGGAAAACGACCAGAGAATGCCGAGAAAGGCACCCAAGACAAAGTGAGCAGCATCGACAAAAAAATAGCGCGCTTGCCCT
>NZ_JAAIJQ010000170.1 GCF_010820565.1 Thiorhodococcus minor
TCTGCAGCGCGCAGCCGACTTTGTGCTCGCCTTGGAGGCGCAACGATCCGTGAGTGGGACTTATGGGTAACGATATGGCCTTACGTAGGTGCCGGCAATACTGGTGGCAGTAGTGGCAACACCAATCGATGCTGCGGACGCGCCACGGCCGCGGTTGGACCAGAAATCACCTGCGGCAACTTTCAAGTCGGATGTAAGGTTCAGTCCTTCAGAGACCTGCGACCGAATGGTGTAATCCTGATACGCCGGAATCGCGATGGCTGCCAAAATACCAATGATCGCCACGACGATCATGAGTTCGATTAAGGTAAAGCCAGCTTGATGCTTCTTCATAATTAGATCCCAATTGAATTGATGAGGTCGGCTGAGATGGAGGCCTGTCGCAGCCTCTTGTCATCAGCCGCGTCGCTCTGGTCTCCCGCGACAGTTAAGGCAGAACGCGCGCCAACTGCATCGGCACGCTTCGCAGATCTGCCGAAAACATTAAGAATCATGGTGTTGTGTGAGTCAGCGCCGAGTTCGATGCGGTCACGCCAGGTGCGAGATCCGGGTCGGTCAAGCCCGAGCGCGTCAGATATTGACGAGTTGCGTCAGGTCAGCGCCCGGCGTTGGCGTCCGAACCGCGAGCGCCGCTCGAACCTTGTGCGACCGGGCGCGCAGGGCGCGTCTGGGCTCAGGGTGCCGGCTAGGTTGCTAGGGGCGGAGTCTTGAAATCGACCAACGCTGAATTTCTGGGTGATTTCTGCGTGGACCGGGGTTTTGAGTAGGCCGGGCGCTTCTCGAACGGTAGGGCGAAATTCGTGTTCTCTGTTTGCCGCCTGGTTTGTCGGGTAGAAACACGGCGCGCGCAACCTTGAGGCCCGAGCTTGGCTGTTTCGGCGTTTCCGCTGGACGTGCCCGTTTAGCCCCAATACCGTTCAATGGCAGAGCACGATGCTCTTCCTCGAAGGGGTTGGTCGGCTGAGGGGGGTGTCGGCGAGGAGGCCGGGGTCTACCATCGAATTTGCAGGTAGCGGGGCACCCCGCCAAGGCCGTATTCTAGCGTCGAGGCGGGGGTGTGGCTCTAGGAAAGAGGCCGGGGTCAGGTCTTGTGTTTTGCCTCCGGGAGGGAGAGCCGAAGTCTCACATTGCAAATCCGTGAGAGGAGCCAACTTCGGGCGCGGCCCCCGTTCCTCTTGATCACCCCCGCCCCCTGCGTGCTGGCTGACCTCGAGCCCATCGTCCCCGTTGCGCGTATTTGGGTTCGCAGGCGATGATTGATCCTCGTTTGTATCCTCCCGAAATGGGAGCTACACTGTCTGCATGCGCATCATCGCCAAGAGCACCTTGCGAAAGTTTTGGGAGCAAACGCACTATGCTGATGCTCGCGGTCCCTTAACCTCCTGGCATGACGAAGTGCTTAAGGCGGACTGGAAATCACCTCCAGACATCAAGGCGCAGTATCGCCATGCCAGCATCTGCGGTAACAACCGCGTCGTGTTCAATGTGGGCGGTAACAAGTACCGATTGGTGGTAGAGGTCCAATATCAGTCTGGCATCGTATGGGTGAAATTCATCGGCACCCATGCCCAGTACGACAGGATCGACGTGGAGACAGTCAATGACTATTAAACCCATCCGCACTGACGACGATTTACAGGTGGCGTTTCAGCGACTGGAGGCTATTTTCCAGGCACCTGAACAGACCGACGAGGCCGATGAGCGCGAGGTGCTGGTGGCCCTAATCGAAGCCTATGAATCCCGTCATTACCCCATAGGACCGGCCGATCCCATCGAAGCGATCAAGTTCCGCATGGAGCAGCAAGGACTAGCTCCTAAGGATTTAGAGCCCTACATCGGCTCCAGCGGCCGCGTCTCCGAAGTACTCAACCGCAAACGCAGTCTAAGCTTGCGCATGGTCAAGCGCTTACACGACGGTCTACACATACCTTACGAAAGCCTCCTTTCGGGGACTAATTAGCCTACATTCCGCGCAAGCGCAGAACGAATTCCGGATTTTTCTGAAGCCGAGGGTCAGGTCTCCCGTTGCACGCTCCAGCGAATTGTCCCCGCCCCTGATGCTGACTAGACTCGTCCCATGCACCACCCCATCGACCCCAAGATCGACTGAGAGGGTGACCGGGGTCGGGTCTCCCATTGCACGCTCTTCCCAGGGAGCAAGGGTCTTGAAATCACGCATGCGAGGGCGGGCGATGGGGCTCGGCTGGTGCTGAGCGGGCGTCTCCGGATCAAAGCAGCTTGACCAACGTTGCCATGGCGCCGACTTGCGCGAACATGAGGGGAATGAGCCAGGCCAGGAGACTGTTGCGATTGCGCTCGATGTCGGTCTTGACTTCGCCACGCAACTGCTCGATTTGCAGCGTTAAATTCGCGCGCACGGCCTCGATCTCGCGCTGGAGGCGGAGTTCAGTCTCGCGCAGGTGCTGCTGCGTTGCCAGATCGGGCAGGTGCGGATAGCGCTCTTCGAGCCGCTCGAATGCCTCGGCGATCACACGCGCGCGGGCGCGATCGTCTGGGGCGCTTGCCAGGGCTTCGTAGAGTTCGACGACGGAGGACATGCGGGCTCCAGTGGTGATTCAGAGTCTCCATGAGCCACGAGTATAGCAAGGTAGGATGGGTAAAACGGCCACGGCACGACGCTTAATGATTGGCACGGACGCCGATTGGCCGTGAAACCCATCGTTCACTGCACCAACTGGACATTCCGCACCCCACGACAGCACCGATGTCGTATTTTTCAGCGGCATTGATTCAGCAGCACGGGGATGGGTGGATAAAGCGCTCCTCTGGTACCTTGAGCGCGCGTAAGAACGCCTGCTGGGTGGGGGACAATGGTTGATATAACCGACGTGTCTGACCAATGCAAATCACCATCACGCCGCGAAACTTCCACGTGAGCATATAAGCACTCGGACGACCGGTTGGCTTCTCGTCCCAGCCGGGCACGGTCGTCTCGGTGGCCTCCAGTGCGCGACGCATGACCTGCTCCATGAGGCGCCAGATGAGCAGCGAGATGAGCAGGATCAAGCCAAGCGTCTCAATGCGCTCGGGGCGTTTGAGGAACAAGGCATTGACGATCTGGTCGTCCTTGAGAAAGCTGAAGTTGCGCTCGATCGCGTACTGTTCCTTGTAGGTTCTGAGAATCTGCTCGGCGCTGTAGCCATCTGCCCCGTCGCCCGCCACATTGCTCAGCAACACAAAGCAGCCGGCCATCTTGCGGCGCCGCGAGGAGGCCGGGGTCAGGTCTTGTTGTTTGCCTCCCGGAGCAGAGAGACGGGGTCACAGAGGGACGGAAGAGGCCAGGCTCGGGTTCTTTGGGATTGGGCCTAGCGTTCCGATGCGTATTATGCGCACATCTTTCGTCCGGATTCCGCCGGCCCCGCCGCATGCCCGAGATCCTCGCCGCGGCCGACCTGCTCGATTCCAAGAGCGACTGCGTCTTCTTCCGCGTTTTCTCCGAAGAGCCCGCGCTACTGGTCGATTTGATAGCAACCAAAAGGGGACAGTTTTATTTTCAGCCCTGCCCTACTACAACCGTGCGTTGGGGTCAGGCCTTGAATAACGAGCGGGGTCTGGTTAACCCATGCGCGATTGGCTCGATGCGTTCTCGGGAGGCTGGGGTGGGTGCCCAGGGCAATCGCATCAGGCCTTTCTAATATTCGAGACCTTGGTGCTTGTCCTTTGTGGCCTGATCTTCGGCACCTCGAGCAGCAGCAATCGTGAGATAGCGCTCGTCCCAGCCGGCCTTCAGGCGCTTGCTCTGAATGCCGAGCTTGGTGCCGTCGTGCTGCAAGCGTGTTAGGGCAATGCGCCGAATCAGCGCGAGAGTCTCCCGCGCATCGGGATCCCGCACTCGCGAGGCGTCCGCGTTGAAGGAGACATCCAGGCTCCAATGCAGCTGATTCTCCACGCCCCAGTGTCCACGCACCGCCCGCGCGAAAAGGTCTCGACGTCGGTGCCGATGCTGCCGATATGGAAGCGCGTCTCGCGCGTGGTCTTGCCGTTGATCGTGCGCTCGGACTCCACCATCCCGATCATGTTCATGGCCTCCCACAGGGCGCTGCGCGGCACGCCCGAGAGGTCGCCGAGGGTAAGGTAGCGGCGGATCTCACGCCGACCATGCCCCTGCTCGCTCGTCTCCAGGGCCTCAGGGGCGACGTCAGCGTACTCACGCGCATCGGCCTCGATGAAGGCCTCCTGGACCTCGGCGGCCAAGGTGCTCTGGCAATGCCATGGACTTAAGCCGTCCGGCAGTACGCCGGGTGGAATCCGGGCTTGAGCTTGCGGGGATTGAGGCGTGGAAATTGTCGGTCTGGCCGTACCGCCTCGACGGCATCGGAAAGCGCGAGTACAGCCTGCGTCAGCAGGGTGGTTGGAGGATGCACGGTGCCAGCTCATGGCCGAGGTCATAGAGCATCGAGGCGCGCGCGAGCACCGGACCGCTGGGCTGGGCGCCGAAGTAGCCC
>NZ_JAAIJQ010000171.1 GCF_010820565.1 Thiorhodococcus minor
TCGAAGTCGATCCTGCCTCGTTTAATTCCAGGGCAGAGTGTGCCACTGAATTGAACGGGGTTTTCGTTCAGGCACTATCTAGACGTGATGCAGGCCCGGGAGAGCCAGGGCGATGCGGAGCCGGGCCATGAGTAGGGGTTGCGTCCGGGGAATCTGGGCGACCGGGCTCGTGTCGGGAGCGCGCTGAGATGTGGACCATCTATTCGATCGGCGACCCGGTCTTCCTCCAGCAGGTCCTCAATGCGGTGGCCATGCTGTTCAGCTCGGCGGATTTCCTCCAGTTCGTCGCCATCGGCTTTCTGATCGGGGTGCTGATCATCGCCTTCCAGGGGCTGACCCTGGGTGCACAGGGCATCCGCTTTCAGGGGCTGCTGGTGTCCTTCCTGCTCTATGCCCTGCTGTTCGTGCCGACGGTGTCGGTGACCATCGAGGGGGCCTACTCGGGCTCGGCGCGGGTAGTCGACAACGTGCCACTCGGTCCGGCGGTGGTGGGCTCGGCGGTGTCGAACCTCGGCTATGGGGTGACGCGGCTGTTCGAGCAGGTCTTCACGACGCCAACCATGACGGAGCACGGCTATGTCGATGCGCTGCAAGTGCTGGCGACGGTGCGCAAGACCGCGCTGTCGCGTCTGACCACGGGGGACGCCAACAGCCCGACTGAGGGCGCGGACGTCGAGCAGTCCTGGATCAACTATGTGGCCGACTGTGTGCTCTATGGCGTGGACCGCCAGATCAACGGGGCGAGCATGGATGCCATTTTGAAGGCGACGGACATGGATGGGGCCTTGCAGACGCCGATCGTGACCGGGACGACCGAGATCCAGCTCGGCACCACCCGTGAGCTGCTGCCCTGCGTGGACGCCTACAGTCGGCTGCGCAGCTACACCAACAGCCAGTTCCTGCCCAAATTCAGGCAAGCGCTGGCGGCCAAGCTCGGCACCGAGGCGACTGCGGTCGACACCCGTGTCAATGGCGCCCTCACCGCCCTGTCGCGCGATGCGGTCGACGCCCAGCAGTACATGGTCATGGCCGCGCTGCTGCCGATGTTCGAGAAGGGCGTGGTCCAGCACTACCGCAACCTCGGCGATACGGCGGCGGCGACCCAGACCAGCCAGGCGATCCAGCAGCGCAACAGCCAGTGGGCGACCGAGCAGAATCTCTTCGTCGCCATCATGAAGCCGATGATGGTCTACTTCGAGGGCTTCATCTTCGCCATCGGCCCCTTCATGGCCTTCGTGATCGGGCTGGGACCGATCGGGGTGCGGATGGTCGGGAGGTATCTGCTGTTCGGGCTCTGGATTCAGCTGTGGATGCCGGTCCTGGCGGTCTCCAATCTCTATCTGATCCTCACCGCTCAACGGGCCTTCGAGGCGCTGGCCGATCAGAACAGCGCGGTGCTGCCATCGTTTCGGGCGCTCTACGAGAGCGATCTGCTGCTCCAGAGCTATCTGGCCACGGCCGGTCTGCTGATCGCCTCGACCCCGGCGATCAGTCTGATGCTCATCTATGGCAGCGCCATCACCGCGACCCATCTGGCCGGCCGCCTGCAAAGCGGCGATCACGTCAACGAGCGCCTCACGGCCCCGGACGTGGTGCAGCCGAGTGCGGCCAGCACCGTCGGACCACTGATGCAGACCACGGCGCTCGGCGGCACCCACGCCCCAGGGGCCCAGGGGATGGTCTGGTCGTTCAAGGCCGGACAGTCGGCGCAGGCGACCTTGCGCTCCGCGGAGGTGAGCGCCGAGCAGGCGCAGGAGAGCTTCCAGAGCGCCTTCGGGCAGGCGTTCGCCCAGTCGGCGGCGGCGAATCAGCAGACGGCGACCCAGTATGCGCTGGGGCAGAAGTTCGATGCGTCCTACAGTCGGGCGGATGCGGCGGTACTTGACAGCGCGGAGGAGCTGTCGCGGCGATTCAGTACGTCGGGCCTCCGCAAGGAGGAGATGGGAACCCTGCTCAGCGCCGGGCTGAAGACCGCCGGCGCCCACGATCACCACGGTACAGGCACAACCGATGCTGCACGCCGCGCTGCCGTCACCGCCGCTTTGGCCGCCGAGCTCGCGGGTCAGATCCGGCAGAACTATGGCGTCACGGAGAGCCAATCGGCCGAAATCGGCATGGAGATCGCCCAGCGAGTCGCCACCGACCACCAGCTCAGGGCAGCCTTCTCCGAAGGCTTGGCCTCCGACATCACGCAAAGCCATGGTGACAGCTTCACCTCCGGGCTGAGCCAAAGCCAGACCGCCCAGCTCACCCGCAGCGCTCAGGATGTCTTGAGCACCTCGAGGACCTACGAGCAGGCCGCGACCTTCGCACGCCAGGTCGGGACCGATGCCAGCTTCAGCGCCATTGAGACGTCGGCGATGCTCCTCGAGCAGCCGGCAATGGCGCGCCGCTTGGAGCACGCGATTCAGCGGCATGGTCTGGCGGGCGATGCCGCGACCCAAGCCGATCGGCTGCTCGCCGGGGGCGTGGTCGGTCAGCCCGAGCAAGCCTGGGCAATTGCGGGCATGGGACTGCTGCTCGGGTTCTATGGCGGCTCCCGCGCCGATGCCATGACGGCGAACGAGAAGCAGCAGGCCGAGACCGCCGCCATGGAGATCTATTCCGGTCTGCTGGGCGTGCGGATCCCCGAGGGGATCGATCCCGACATCCACCGGGGCCTGGCCAGTCAATCCCCGTCGATGGGTGGGGCTCGGGCTGAAGTCGGCGCGGCGGGTCTGCACGATCCCCGACCGGAGATCCTGTCGGGTCTCGCCGCGATGCGGGTCAACGCCGATGGGACCATCGCGCGGGTCGCCAACGCCCCCGCCATGGTCGACAGCGTTGGCGTCGCGGCCAGACAATCCGTCGCGGACCAGGGCATCCTCCAGGCCAATCAGCTCCGTGCGCAGCAGCGCACCCAACTCGCCCAGCAGATGGCCTTTCAGGCCCAACTACCGCGCACAGCGGCCAAGACCGCGCAGCAGGAGCTCGGCGGTCTGATGATCCAGCTGGCCGAGACGGGCGCCCTGATCGGCGCCGGTACGGGTGGAGTCTCCAATCAAGTGACCGCCGCCATCAGTGCCTTCGGTCAGGCCCGGATGGACGGCGGCAGCCTCGATGCGGCGATCCGCGCCGGGCGCGACGCCGCCGGCAGCGAGCCGGGTTGGATCGAGGCCCGCCAGGCCATGATCGACACCCGGCTCGCCGAGGTGGCGGACGTCGGGCTCAGCGCCGCGCAGACGGACCTCTATCGCGCGGCCTCGGAGACGAGTCTGTTCGCCTTAGCCCCCAGCGCTTCCCATCAAGCCGCTCGGAGCGCGGTCATCGCTGAGTCGGGTCCCGCCGGCCAGGACATCGCGACACTCATCGAGCGCGCCGCCTCCTCGCGCGACGACTCGCCGTTGCGGCTGATCAGCCGGTATAACCAAACCGCCGCGGACGACCCCGCGGGCGCTCCCGCGGCCATCGGAACGCTCGTGCCCATGGCGATTCCCCCAGCGGCCGTCGTCATTCCGTCTACCGCGGGCTCCGCCGTCGACCGAGCGAGCTGGGGAGAGACCGGCCTCCATCCTCACGGCCAGGTCGGCGCTCTGCCACTGATCCACGAGAATGTGACCGACGGGCCTTTGGGAGGGGTGCTCGACCTCGTGGCGGTTCCGGAATCGCACGGGAACTACAACGCGTGGTTCGGAAACGCGGAACAGAGCGACGTAGATCTGTCTGGGATGACGCTCAACGACGTGAGGAGACTACAGACGCAATTGCTGGATCAAGGCAACGGCGGCTCGGCCATCGGCCGCTATCAGATTATCCCCGACACCCTCGATGACCTGACCCAGCGTCTAAACCTCAGCGGCGAAGAGCACTTCACCCCCGCCCTCCAGGACCGGCTCGCCTTGGTCTTGGCCCGGGACGCCGGCGTCAACCGCTGGCTGGGGGGAACACTGGACGACGCCACCTTCGCCTACAATCTCTCCGCCATCTGGGCCGGTCTGCCGAAAGACGCCTCGAATGTCAGCTATCACGCCGGGGTGGGCAACAACGCTGCGCGGATTGATTACGGCCGCGTGATGGATACACTGGAGGGAATACGCACAGGTGATAGGTCGGCCGTCTCCGCAGAGCCGCCCTCGCGCCCAGTCCGGACCGCCAGCGACTAGGCGCGTCATGCGCCTTGGCGCGGTTCCGAGCGAAGAGACCTGACTGCTGGACCAGTGCACAACGATCGCCCGATCGACAGCTACGTCGGTCTCTGGCCGGAAGGTTGGCTCCTGGACATACGAGAACGATCATCCGCCAGCGACCACCGCCCCGCAGCGCCTACCTCCGCGCGAGGATAGGATCCTGCCTACCAAACTGAGCCTGGCCACCGTCCCTGATGGATTTTCCCCTTTAAATAGTCATTTTGCATGAGGGAGAGGGGTGGGCCTCCC
>NZ_JAAIJQ010000172.1 GCF_010820565.1 Thiorhodococcus minor
CACTGCAGCAGCGCTCGCGTGCGCAGGCGCACCGGTTCGTGCTGATGACCGCAGTGCGGGCAGATGAACCAATGTGGCCAGCGCCAGCGCTCAAGGGCCTGCTCGCACTGCTCCTCGGTTCCGTAGTCCGCCAGAAACTGCTGTAGACTCAAGCCCTTCTGAAGCTGAATCTGGTTCTGTGCCATGGCGTCTCTCCAACCGATTGCCCTACTTGAAGTTTAGGCCGGTGGGGGCTGAGTCGGCTGAGATTCGTGAATAATCAGGTGGTTTTTTGTCCACTAGCTGGCGGCGCGAGCCTTGGCGCCTTGCCCAATCGAGGCCGATGAACGGCGGCCCGCACCCGGCAGCCAGCCACAGCGAGCCTTCCAGAACGTCCCGAGGCTGACTTCGCTAGCCGCGACGTGACAAGCACCGCAGCGCAGCCACTCCGGGGACTAGCAACAACCCGCGCCTGCTGCTCTCGCTTGCCGACCAAGTGCTCTACGGGGCTAAAGACGCGGGACGCAATCGCGTGGCTGGATGAGCCGGACCCGCGCTGAAACGCTCGTCGCCATGCCCGGGTCCTGTCGGCGAGATATCGCCCCGACGGGTATCACGAGGACAGAAGCAGCGCTCCGGTGATGCTTGATGAGCCACTCGCGTCAATGATGCAAGTGACCGAACCGGACCAAAGTGGGCGATCTACACTCAAGGATTAACACAGGTGCCGTGCCGACGCGGATGGGTGACGCGGCCCACCTCATCGCTTAGCGGCCTCCATCCCAAGGCGGCGATCAAGGATTCGGACCTGCCCTCGCTCGATGGACGAAAAACCGACGGAACCTCAGTATCGCTTGCGCTTCATTTTCGCCGCTCCTCGCTTCACTGCTCTATCTTAAGAAGCTGTCTCAAATCCGGGGGCAGTGTAGCGCAAGAACGAGCAGCAGCTCACAGCCATCTTTCGTACCGCAGGCGCGGGGATCGGGATCGCCGAGGAGCCCTATCTGCGCCAGGCAGGCTCCTGGAGGCTGGCTGCGACCTCGTCCAAGGCGATTTCTATGCCCGTCCGCTGTCGCCGAGCGACTTCGTCCGGGACTGGCTCCGAGGCGCCGGGTGAATCCAGGCAATGAGCGCTCAGACGTCTCAGCCTGTAGCCAAGGCCTGGGGCGAAGGCAGCCGTTCTCGCGATTCCGCAGCGGCTTCATCCGGAGGCGGACAGACTCCCAAAGGCTGGCGCGCACTGGCGCGCAGAGGCAGCCCAACCCATGCACCCTTGATGGAAACTGAATGATGACGCTCAATCGCAAGATCACCCTGCTCCTGATTACGGTCGCCTGCGGCATCCTGGCCATCTTCATGTTGATCAGCCTCTATGCCTTCCGTCACCTGTCGATCGCCTCCTCGACGGGACATGTGCAGACCGCGGCCGAGATCGTGCGGGTGCTGCTGACCGAATCCATGATCAACGGCGTGATCGCCAAGCGTGAGCAGTCCCTCGAGCGTCTGCGCGATATCCGCGACCTGCGCACCGTGCGCGTGGTGCGCTCCAAGTGGGTGAATGAGCAGTTCGGGCAGGGTTTGGCGCGTGAGATGGTCGCCGACGAGATCGAAACGAATGTCCTGGACAACGGCCGGCCGCAGTTCGCGCTGCGCGAGGAGGATGGGCAGCCCGTGTTCAGGGGCACCATTCCCTATGTGGCAAGCTCACGGGGAACGCCCAACTGCCTGCAATGCCATCAGGTCGCCGAAGGTACGGTGCTCGGGGCGGTCACCATCGAGCTGTCTCTGACCGAATTGCGGCGCCAGGCCCTCTATGGCGCGCTCGCGGTGCTCGTCGCGGTCTCGCTGATCTCGCTGTTCGCGATCCTCGGGGCGCGTCGCCTCATGCTGCCGGTCGGCGATACCGCGGCCGCGATCGGGTCCTTGGTGCAGGCGGCCCTGCGGGGCGACTTCAAGGGGCGTGTGCAGCAGCGCACCAAAGATGACATCGGCGACATCGCCGCGCATACCAACAAACTCCTGTCCTTCTTGGATGAAGGTCTGTCGCAGATCAGCGAGCGCGTGGCTCAGCTGACTGGGCGTCCGCCGCAGCACGACGACAATCAATTGCTCGCAACGATCGACATGATCGACGGCTTGGCGGACGCCACCCGCTTCAAGGCGACCATCGAGGAAGACGAGACCAAGACAGAGATCTACGAGCGCTTCGGTCTGCTCCTTGGCAGGCGCTTCGGGGTCGAGGCGTACTCGATCTATGAAGCGCATGGCGCCACGCAGTTGGCGCCAATCTCCGTGGACGGCGAGATCAGTGGGTCCTGTCACTGGTGCGATCCGCAGATATTGGTCAGGAGCGAGATGTGCCGCGCGAAGCGCTCGGGTCATCCGGTCGACGGTCTCGTGCAGCCGGGTATCTGTTTCGCATTTCGCGCCGAGGGGGGCAATGCCGAGCCCGACCCTTGGCGCCACTATTGTCTGCCGCTGATCCAGTCAGGCACCGTCGGCTGTATCGTTCAGTTGGTGGCCCGGGAGTCGGAAGCGGCGGCTCGCCTGGGGCAGATCCCCTACATCCAAGTCTACCTGCGGGAGATGGCCCCGGTCCTGGAGGCCAAGCGCCTGACCGAGACGCTACGCGACTCGTCGCTGCGCGATGCCATGACCGACCTTAACAACCGTCGGTTTCTCGAGCAGTACGTCGACACCTTGATCGCCTCCTCGCGCAGGCGCAACAGCCCACTGGCGCTGTTGATGATCGACCTCGACTATTTCAAGATGGTCAACGACAGCTACGGACATGACGTTGGCGACAGCGTGCTCAAGGGACTGGCCGATGTGCTCAAACAGTCCGTCCGGACCTCGGACATTCTGGTGCGCTTCGGCGGCGAGGAGTTCCTGATCGTCCTGCAGGACGCCGACGGGGACAACGCCCTCATGGTGGCGGAAAAGATCCGCGCGCGGGTTGCGGATTTTAAGTTCCGCATCGCCGGGGGCATGCTTCAGAAGACGGTCTCCATCGGCGTGGCCGTGTTTCCGGACGATAGCGAGACCTTTTGGCAGACCCTCAAGTACGCGGATGTGGCGCTCTATCGCGCCAAAGATGACGGACGCAACCGCGTCGTGCGCTTCACCCCAGACATGTGGGGCGA
Source organism: Thiorhodococcus minor (assembly GCF_010820565.1). Taxonomy (GTDB): domain Bacteria; phylum Pseudomonadota; class Gammaproteobacteria; order Chromatiales; family Chromatiaceae; genus Thiorhodococcus; species Thiorhodococcus minor. Next base: position 3,123 of record NZ_JAAIJQ010000172.1, read on the forward strand.
CGAAACCGTGGTCTATTGACCCGAGTCGTTTCCGCGCGCTGGCTTGCGCCCGAGGTCGTGCGGCTGGCAAGGCGGTCCATGGGAGAAATCTGGGGCTCACCGCCAGATCTGAAGTGGGAGGTGCTACGACAAGGCGCTGCAACGCAGCCAGGCGCCGCGCGGGGCGTGCACTGGGGACCGTAGCGGCTTTCACCCTGCGGGTGAAGCAGCAGGAAGCCAGGATCTCGATCATGATGCATGTCCTGCATAAAGCGCAAAGCAGCCGACTGCCGGATATAGGTTCAACCTAATTCAGTGAGGTAAACCCCCGGCTCTGCCGGGGGACTCACCGAGGTTTGACCTGTCCCGCGGTCAGAGTGAATTGTGGTTCTCTGCAAACGAAAGATCTCGATTTTCGGCTGCTGTGTTTCGACCGTGGGCCTAGCGGGGAACACGGTTCAAGCGTATGTCAGATACTAGGAGCAAGAAGACGAGTGCTACGACCAGTTGAAGCTCGGAATCTAGCCAGCCGCCTTGGGCGGCTCCCGGTGTTATCCCGCCTTTGAGGCGGTCACCAAATAAGCCCCCGGCTTTGCCGGGGGTCATTTAACTGGAGCAGTCAGCTTCCAGCTACCAGCCGCTAGCGGAGGAAAATCATACAGTTGCCGGATTTTCTGGCCGGCCAGCCGCTCACCCGTTGGGTGACTCGGAGAAGACCTGAGAGCAGCTCCAAGACAAAGCTCTAAGCTGGCTGCTGGTGGCTGGCAGCTCTCTCTAGGCTCAAGCGTCCAGGTGGCCGCAGGAATCGCTCTGATGTTACCGGCAAAGCCAGTGCTTGAGCGCCGTCTCTAGCCGCTCTGGCTCCACTGGCTTGGAGAGGAAGTCATTCATGCCCGCCTCCAGACATCGCGCCCGGTCTTCGGCGAAGGCGTTCGCCGTCATGGCGATGATGGGCACCTGTGCTGCCTGCGGCAGTTGGCGTGAGCCTGGCCACCGTCCCTGATGGATTTTCCCCTTTAAATAGTCATTTTGCATGAGGGAGAGGGGTGGGCCTCCCT
>NZ_JAAIJQ010000173.1 GCF_010820565.1 Thiorhodococcus minor
TATCTCTTAGACAGTCCAAGTGACATCAGAGCACCCACACAAAAGCATCTGAACAACTTGTTAAAGATCTGAAATTCCTCGGCAGCTCTCTGAACTGCCAAGACCGACCATTCTACAGCAAACCCAGTCGGCGTCAACTCCTTTTTTTACCAGCCCCAAACCAAAACACCAAAAATATGGCGCCCAAAATCCGGCGGCTAACCCCAATCCCTGAGGAGCCGCGCATTCTACAGCGTCGAAGACGAAGGTCAAGAACAATTTTCTGGGCGACGGGTCTCATTAGCTTGCCACCCAATGGCGAAGCACCGCTGGGCGCGGAGCCGCCGGGAGCCGGGCCGCCCGTGAGCCGATAACGGGCTCTCGGGCCCAGGGAGCCTCGGAAGTTTCCTAACGCTCCGTAAGGCCGGGCGCGGGGTAAATCCGCTATGATCCCGCGCTCTGCGATCGCGATCACCGACGCTCACTTCGTGTCGACTCAAGGTCGACGTTAGGGGCACCGGATGACTTGCTTTGAAAGAAGGAGTAAAGAATGGCAAGCACGCAACCTTGGCGCCTCTGGCTGGTCCTGGCCGCTGGGACGACCGGGATCGGACTGGGGACGGTTCTCATGACCGACATCCTTCGTCTGGATCCTTGCCACCTTTGCATCTTCCAGCGCCTGCTCATGCTGGTGCTCGGCACCCTCGCCATGGGCGCGGCGCTATCGACCAAGTGGCGCGCCCCATCGCTTGCCTTCGGCACACTAGCGATTCTGACCGCCCTCGCGGGGGCTGCGACGGCAGCGCATCAGAGCTGGATCCAGCTTCAGCCCGTCGGCGAGATCTCTTGCGCTGCCGCACAACCAGGCCTGATCGAGATTTTCGTCGAGCGCCTTGGTGAGCTCGCACCCTCACTGTTCCTTGCAACAGGCTTTTGCGACGATGACGACTTCAGAATCCTGGGGCTGACGCTCGCAAATTGGTCCTTCGTCTGCTTCGGCATCGCGGCGATCGCCACGTCCTGGGCACTACGCCAATCGCTCCGCCACACAGATGCGCGGGCGGCCGCCATCATAACCCCCAAAGTTTGAGGAGACTTTTCATGCCCCTGAGTCGACGTCAGTTCAACCAAGTTGTCGCAAGCCTCTTCGCCGCCGCATACGCAGGAAGAGCGGCTACTGCTGCGGAGCTCAAGGAGGGCGAGGACTGGAGAGCCATCAAGCCGCCCCAGCCCAGCGACGTACCTGGAAAGATCGAGGTGTTGGAGTTCTTCTCCTACGGTTGCCCGCACTGCAGCTCGCTCAACCCGCTGGCCAAGACCTGGGCGGCGCAGCTGCCTGAGGACATCGCATTTCGCCGCGTCCCGGTCACCTTTGGCCGCCGCGCCTGGGCCAACCTTGCTCGGCTCTACTACGCACTGGAGATCATGGGTAGCCTGGAACAGCTCGACCAGGACATCTTCGACGCCATTCACGAAGAGCGTGTCCGGCTTTCCACGGAGCCTGCGATGATCGAATGGCTCAAGGGCAAGGATGTGGATACCGATCGGTTCGAGCAGGTCTACGCCTCCTTCGACGTTCAGACCAAGCTCGGGCGCGCCGACTATCTCGCGAGCAGATACGTGATTGATGCGGTTCCAACCATCACCGTAGGCGGACGCTATGCCGTGCTAGGCCGACGCGTGAAGACACTGCCGGATTTGCTTGAAATCGCGGACGGCCTGGTCGAAAAGGCGCGCGCCCAGACCTCCCCGACCTAGCAGGAGGTCGCCGAGCCCACGCGGCCGGACCGAAGCGTCCGGCGGCCAGCGCGCAGAACGAAAAAGACCGACGGTGGAGCCATTGCCCACCATCGGCCTTTTTTCGACAGCCCTACTGCCCTAGGTCTAGTGCACTAGGGCAGCTGATCCAAGCCGATCTTCGAGGTGGCGCGCGCGCCGCTTTGGTAGGCTCGAACCGCCAAAGGCACGAGAACGATCAGCGCCCCGAGCAATAGGAAGATCTCGAATGCGTAAACGAAGGCATAGCCAGTCGCGGGGTTGACCCACTTCGCGCCAAAGGCACCATCATCGGCGAGCCCAGAGACGATATCGCGCAAGGTGCCGCCGAGCGCCACGGCGACACCATTGGCAGTCGCCTGAACAGCTCCCCAGGCCCCCAAGGCAAGGCCGCTATGGCCACCTTCCGCCATATCCATGGCTGCCGTCAATGTCCCGACTGCGAACAGCCCTGAGCCAAAGCCGATCAAGCCAGTTCCGATACGAAAGACATGCTCCGAGCCCAGAGCCGCAGCGTAGATCACGGCCGCGAAGGCGGCGATGCCGATCAGCGCCCCAATGGCACTGATGCGATATGCATTGCCTCCGCGCCCGAGGAGATAACCGGCGAGGACGAAGGCAGCCAAGGTGCCCCCTGCGAGCAAGGCCGTCAAGGCGGTCGTCTGCGACACCGTCATGCCAAGGACCTGCCCGCCATAGGGCTCAAGCAGAATATCCTGCATGGTGAAGCCGGCGGTTCCAAGGCCAACCGCCACGAGCAGCTTGCCTGCCTGTCCGCCTTGGGCGAAATCACGCCAGGTTTCCAAGAAGGGCGGGCGCTCAACCGGCTTCGCCGCGCGCTCGGGATCGATCGCCTCCTGTTTCCACAGCGCAACCAGGTTCAGCACGATCGTGGCTACGGCGGCACCTTGAATCAGCTGAATCAGAAGCTGCTGGGAAAAATTCGTCAGCAGCTGACCGAACAACAAGGCGCTTAGCAGCATGCCCAGCAGCAAGGTCACGTACAGGAGTGCGACCACTCGCGGCCGCTTGTCCGCCGGCGCCAGATCCGTCGCCAGCGCGAGACCAGCCGTTTGCGTCGTATGGAGACCAGCACCAACCATCAGGAACGCCAGACCCGCTCCGACCTTGCCCAGCATATTGAGCGCATTATCGGTATCGGCTAGAAGCAGAAGGGCGAAGGGCATGATGGCGAAGCCGCCGAACTGCAGCATGCTTCCGAACCAGATATAGGGCACGCGCCGCAGCCCGAAGGCCGAGTGATGGTAGTCGGAGCGATGCCCGATTAGCGCCCTGAAGGGCGCGAACACCAGCGGCAGCGCAACCATGGTCGCAACCAGCCAAGTCGGCACGCCCAGCTCGACGACCATGACCCGATTTAGGGTGCCCGTCAGCAAGACCATCGCGATCGCGACAGAAACCTGAAACAGCGACAGACGCAGCAGACGCTTCAGGGGAAGATCGGGCGTTGCCACGTCCGCGAATGGCAACAGCCGCTTTATCAGCACCCGCCAGGCAAGCAACCGTGGATCAATAGGCTCACTCATGCCGATCTCTACTCCGAATGGGAAACGGGGCTGAGACCTTCAACAGATCGCAGGCAGGCGGTCCGACAAAATCTCACACAAAACCCCCTCAAGAAACGAAACGGGAAAGGCATGGCCGATGCGCCATACCGCCGAAAAATCGCGATGTTACGCCCCTGCGCGCCGCAATAAAAGGGACGAGATCAACCTCAGAAGGGCTGCCAGCTTCCAGCCTCGGCGGCCAGTGCCGTGGAATCAATCGGCTGGCGCGCGATCGGCGCTTGCCAAGACTCAGCTAGCGGGGAAAGGCGCAAAAGGCTGGAGCCTCAGGGTGCTGGGGACCGGGGAAGACGGCGACAGACGAGCGAGCGTCTCCTCGTGCCGCGCGATTCGCAGCTCAGGCGATTGGGCAAGTTGGGGGCGACGGGAGCAGAAAGAGGAAGGCTGTAAAACAACATACGGTGGATGGGAATGCAGAATTGCTCCGCACCCCATCCACCGTATCGACGCACTGCAACGTGCGTCTTCTCGGACCCACCGTCACCGCGAAGCGACGGACTCCGAGCAGGGGACGATCACTGCCAGCCGAGACCGACGGCGAACACGACAGCGTGGACGGCGATGGCCAGAAGCAGCAGGGCGTAGAAGATAGGCATCAGCCAAGTAGCAGGATTGACAACCAGCCAGATCTTCCAATCGTCTTCAGGATTTCTGGGCTTTGCGACGTCGCTCATTGTATTGACCTCTTTAGTCGAGAGCTAAAACTGGATTACCACCAAGGATTGGCAGCAATAACGAACAGGTGAGCCAGAGCCGCCAGACCAACGAAGGCGGTGTAGGTCACTTTGAACTGCTCGTGGAATTCTTTTGC
>NZ_JAAIJQ010000174.1 GCF_010820565.1 Thiorhodococcus minor
TGGGCCGCAACAAGGAGTTTCCGATTCGCTTATCCGTCCGCTATCTTCCTCTCCTTCCAGGCTTTGCCTGGCGCAACCAATCGATGATCAAGACCCCTAAGCAGACCGATTCCAGCCCGCAGACGCACACTTGAGACGAGGAGAAAGGCCATGATGACCATCACCGACCTGTCCGCTGACCGTACCCTCGATAAGGCGGCCATGGGGAGCGCGAGCGGCGGTGCCGCCTTCGCCGGAGACCCCTTCAGCGCCTTTGCCGGCTATTTCAACGCCCCCGAGATCGATCTCGGCACGCACCTCCTCGCGCAGGAGCAAGCGGTCGCGGTCGATCAGAGCAACGCCATCGGTGGCTTCAACGTCGTCGGCTCGAGCCAGACGCAGAACGCCATCAGCGGGCAGGTCTCGATCTTCTAAGACCGACCGCTCTAACGTCCGCCGTCGAAGAGGGGCCCGAGGGCCCCCGATCTCTGGTGTGTCGTCGTGCATGCTCATTGCAACTGCAGACCACAAAAACGTGCCAAGGTGTCTTGCTCATTCTTCAGAATGTCGTTCATCACACACTGCGGTTCCCGCGACGCCTGTCTGTTCGGATGTGCGGGTATGATCCTGGAATAGCGCCCAGCACAGACGGATCACGTTCATGCAACAGCTCCTTCGCAACAAAAAGATCGTGTCGGCGGCCTTCAATGCACAGCCCTTCGCATATGGTGAGCGCGGCGATCATGTCGCCTTGTTCCAGAAGGCTCTCTTCGGCCTCGGGTACGATCTACCGCGCTCTTATATGAGCGCCACGCGCAACGGACCCGAATTCGACGGTATCTTCGGTGAAGAAACGAAGGAGGTCACCAGGGCGTTTCAGACGGAGCAGATGTTAAAGGACGATGCGGTGGTCGGAGAGCAAACCGTTTTTATGGTCTCAACCCGCTATGGCTTGATTCCAGTGGTTGTTCCCCACAAGCGAGATCTGCTAAACCGTGCAGCGCGACTCTTTCATAGCAGAGCCGCAGTGCTTGCGTCGATTGCGGAACGCTTTGTCAAGGAGATGAATTTCTATCTCGGGACATTGAAGGTATCCTCTGACGACTACCGAAGAATGCGCGGCTACCTGACCAGTGGTTTAATCAGCGTCAGTGTCTTGAGCAAGAAGCGCTTCCTCGCCGTTAAAGGACGCAAAGAAGCCGTCTACGAGACGCAGAACAACAGAATTGTACTTCGCGAGGACAGGAACTACTTTACGCGGTTGGGACAGGCGACCTGTGTTCATGAGCTGACGCACGCGATCCTCGACGATCGCCGTATCCCCATCCCGACTGCATCCCGCGACGAAGCCATTGCATACCTCGCGGAGGCGTTCTATCTCACCAAGCGTTTTCGAATTTCGTTCTCCTTTGACCGACCAAGTGTGCATGTGCCCTCGACCTACACGGCAGCACAACCACTGATCGATGCTATCTTGGCCGGTAAAGCCCAAGCGACAACGGACATCCGGGATTTTCAGCGAGAAGTGATGAGGCGCAATCGCATCACCCCGTTGAGCAAATACATCTACGACGGGATCTGAGCGCACACCGCGCGCGCCGACAACCCGCCTGCCCACATCGATCCTCGTTCAAGCTGACAGACGAGAGCGAGACCAGCGCTCCCGCAACCTTCGTAGCACTGCCCACCGTAAGAACAGCACCGAGCTTGGCAACGCCGCAGATGCCTTTTCGGCGCCGCGCGCGCTGAGCCTGTCCGGTTGTTGTCCCCGACGCTGAAGCCTTCCTAAGAGCGGTGTCGACTCAACGACGAAGACAACAGTCTCCTTGACGTTGTTCGTCTCAAGCGAACAGAAATGCGCGGCATGCCACGCTCAAACCCTCACAACCTCGTATAGAACCGCGATATCACGGGGCTTTTCAATCGATTTCCTCAAGTTGGCATAGCTGCTGCTCACGCCATGCACGCAGGGCGTTAGATCCTCCTTTTAACAACATGACTGAGTGTGGAGATATCGATGAATACGATCGCCAAGCTTTTTCTGAGCGGCACGCTGCCGTTCTTCGCAGCGGCAAGTCTGGTGAGTGCCGATCCCAGTATCGACAACACGATGGGTGTCGACACTCGAGATAAATCCGGTGAAGAAGCCGGTAGCCAAAAAGATAGCGCGGAAGCTTTGACCTCAATGTCGAGTGATTCTAGCAACGGTGATATCGATCTTATCGATTATGGTCTGGATAGACGTGATTTTCCTGGTACCGCCCTCTGGGAAATCGATAGCGACGGCAAGGACTATTCCCAGGTCTTTGGCCCAACCGGTGCATTGACGATCTTTACTGAAGAGAATCAGATTTTCGATGCTTTCGGGACGCTGCAATGCATCGCGTATGAAGAAGGTGGTCTATTCAAACTAAGGCACTTAGGAAAGGACGCCGTACTGTTGACCGCGTCAGAGATCGGTTATGTATTCTCTGGTAATGTGGACGTACTTCCTGAGCCGAGCACAGCGGAGTGGCAACGGTTGGCCGAAAGTCAACTGGCCTACGCGCTCACCGACGATCGACTCTACAAAGTACGCGATGGTCAAGCTGAGATTGCAGGTCGTACCGATGTCAGTCTAAGAGAGGCTAACCCGATGCGGACGCTGCTGATCGGCGCGATTCATGAAGGGATTTGTGGCGTAGAGCGAGCCGAGATGAGCAGCGAGACGGATAATGTTGGGGATGGAAGCGATTTTCCCGGAACCTTCATCTGGGGTGGCGACTCGACACAGGAGCTACGCTGCCAATCAGAGCGATGCAGAAATCGTCAGAGGCGACGCATCTTTCGTGCAGAGTGCCGCTTGGAAGGCGGTTATGCCATTGGATGGACGTGCCGTATTCCTGAGGGTGGGAATTAGCGCTCAATACTGCTCGGACGACTCCAGTGCGCTCGGCTAAGCCAGCGCACGATCGAGCGGTAAACCTTCTCGGTGCGGAATGGGCTAGCTGCGACTCGCCGCCGTTTACGATCGACACCCATGACGGGGTCTGACAATCATCCGAGCGCAGACTTGCGCTAAGGACGATTCCTTTCGGCCAGCGCGGCTCGTTCAGGGTCTCGAGTCCTACCGTAGTGGGAGGCATCTAACCTGTCCCGCGCTATCCACCCACGCTGCAGGTGGCCAGCAGCAGAATGTCGTTGCTGTGGGAGCGCAGCCCTACGGTGCGCGCAACTTCAAGAACACCTGGCATGGGCCAGCAATTCCCGCTGATCGCGGAAGGCGACGGCGATGCAGGATTGGAGCCGGCGCCAAAGATCCCCAGACGTAAGATGCTCTCGCTTCGGCGAAGCGCTTTAGCTTGGTTGGCTTGTTCTCCCCTCAAGACGGCACCGCGAGCACGATCGATCACGGCTGGCGACTAGGAGGTGTCGTGCCCCAACCGGAGTGTCGCGTCTGCGCTCGTGATACCCGTCGGGTCGATCCCTCGCCGACGGGACTCGCGCAGGGCGACAACCTTCTCAGCCCGGGCCGTCCCGCTCCGGGTCGCTGCTCCGCCTCGAGTAGCGCCGTTGGCGCACTCGGGCTACGCACGACCCTACGACGAATGACTCTACGGCGTGTGTGACTGCGCTTTGCATATTGCCTTCACGACGAAGGACTCACGTCCTTCGTCATTACGGCAATACGCACGCGCACACGCCTACCCGGGACTACCGGCCTCGCGCTTTGCGCTTCCCTGGCCGGCAGCGAGCGATCTGCGGTGGGGCAATGATGGACTGATAGAGCACCTCCCAGCTGGGGATCAGACACAGATCGAAGCGGTTGCGCAGTTTGCGCCAGAACCGCGTCTTGCTCTTGGCGGCAGTGACGGCGGCCTGAAACAGGCGGCAGCAGCGCTGTTGGATCTGATCGATGAGGAAGGCCAGCATCATCAGGTGCATGAGCACGGTGCTGAGGTGCTGGTAGCCGTGACCGAAGTTGTGCTCGCAGTGATAGCCCTGGTTCTTGAGGGTATTGAAGGTCTCGTTTTCGACTTTCCAGCGTGCGCCTGCTCCTCGCATCAGCGTCATGAGGTTGCTTTCAGTGATCGGGAGATCGGTGACCCAAGAGAAGTGCTTCACCGTGC
>NZ_JAAIJQ010000175.1 GCF_010820565.1 Thiorhodococcus minor
CGCAGCTACATGTCTCATCAGCAGTTCACATGGCAGCCACCTCGCAGGCTGCTAGACTGGCCAGGTTTCTCCTGGCACACCAAAGGCGCGAAGGACACGAAGAAAAACAGAGGCTTGCATTGCCGCGTCGCTTCACCCTCTGGGTGAGCATCGCTTCGCAGACAAGGTGTTGAAATCCTTTGCGCTCGTTGTGCCCTTTGCGGTTCAACTGCGCTCTTTGGGCTCAAGGCCATTTCTGAGAGTCTTCGCGGGAGCACCGCGCGACCAGCCCTGCTCCAACCGCGCCAGTCGCGGCGGGGCGCCGCTCCCACGGATCGGGTGGCTGCCGCCATCCGGCCCGGATCGGCCGAGCCATCAAGCCAGCGCTTCGGCCTCCTCTCCGGTATGGACGCTCCAGGAAGACGCCGAAGACGTCATGCTCATAGGTCGCGCAGCACCGCCGAGCAGGCGGGCGGCATCCTGGGAGTGGATGCAGGTTTGGACTTGGAGCCACCCTTCTTCGGACTCCTCGCCTCGTCACTGAACCACCACGCCAGCTGCTCCCCACAGCCGTCTCCCGCCGGCACGGGCGACTGTGGTCTGCACTGGGGACTACCCTGGGGGCAGGCCAGTCGCACATGGAAGTGGGCGTCGTGTCCCCACCAGGGACGGATCTTGCGCAGCCAGCTGCGGTCGCCCCGAGTGCTCTGACACAGGGCGCGCTTGATGGCCGGATTCACGAAGATGCGATCGACACGCGGATGACGCGCGGCGGTCTCGATCAAGCCGCGCTGCGCCGACCCCCAGTTGCCGCTGACCCTATAGCCGCCGGGAGCCACCATGCTCCGCGGATCGGACCTGTGATCCATCAGGCGGCTCGCCTCGACTGGCGAGGACACCAGCGTCATCCAGACGTCGACATCCAAACCGTTCTGGTGACTGCGATGCGACGATGACATACGCCCGCCGCGCGGCTGGCTGAGATCTCCGATCATTGCCAAGCCGGCGCCCGAGCGCTGCTGGACGCGCCCGAGATCTTGGACGAACGCGAGGAGGTCGGGGTGGCCATAGTAGCGGTTGCGGTAGCGCCGCACGCTGACATAGCCGGGACCGGTCGCCGGCAGCGCCTCTGCACCGCCGATACAGCCGTTGGAGGGTCCGCCGATGACCTCGGTCAGACCGTCCGACGGCGCCCTGACCTCGGACCAAGGCGTGGCAAGCGCGCCGGGCACGACGACCGCGAGACCAAAGCCGAGGGCGGACAGCGCGATCACGGAGAGACGCCGGCCTCGGCGCCATTCGGTCTTGAGCATCCCGGTCTTCCTCGATCCAAGTCAGGCTGCAAATAGGCTGACGGCCCTTGCGGGGCCGAAACGACCCGAGAAGCCGCACGGCGCCAGTCGGTCGTCCGCAGGAGATCGCGCCGTCAGCGGCAGATTCAAGCCCGGCGCAGGCGTCAAGCCGGGCTACATCGGAAAACCGCCTCCGGGCGGCATCCCACCCGGAGGCATTCCGCCGCCTGGCGGCATGAAGCCCGGCGGCAGGCGTCCCTGCATCGAGCGCATCATCTTGGCCATGTTGCCGCCCTTCATCTTCTTGAGCATCTTCTGCATCTGCGTGAACTGCTTGAGCAGCCGATTCACGTCCTGGACCTGCGTGCCAGATCCGGCGGCGATGCGGCGCTTGCGCGACCCCTTGATGATGGCCGGGAAGCGGCGCTCCTGCGAGGTCATGGAATTGATGATGGCGACCAGCTTGCCGAGCTCCTTATCGCTGGCCTTGTCCTTGACGTGATCGGGCAGCTGACTCATGCCGGGCAGCTTGTCCATCATGCTCATGATGCCGCCCATCTTGTTCATCTGATCGAGCTGCTCCTTGAAGTCGACCAGATCGAAGTCCTTGCCCTTCTTGATCTTCTTGACCAGCTTCTCGGCCTTGTCGCGATCGACCTTGTCCTGGACCTGCTCGACCAGGGAGACGACATCGCCCATGCCGAGGATGCGTGAGGCGATACGGTCCGGGTGGAAGGGCTCCAGGGCGGTCGTCTTCTCGCCCGTGCCGAGGAACTTGATCGGCTTTCCGGTGATCTGCCGGATCGACAGCGCAGCACCGCCGCGCGCGTCACCATCGGTCTTGGTGAGGATGACACCTGTGAGCGGCAGCGCCTCGTCGAAGGCCTTGGCCGTGTTGGCGGCATCCTGACCGGTCATGGAGTCGACCACGAAGAGGGTCTCGACCGGCGTCACGGCGGCGTGAACCGCCTTGATCTCGTCCATCATGGCCTCGTCGACGTGCAGGCGGCCCGCGGTGTCGACGATGAGCACGTCTTTGAAGTGTCGGCGCGCACTGTCCAAGGCGCGCTGGGCGATGGCGATCGGGTCCTCGTCGCCCGAGCTCGGGCAGAACTCCGCCCCCACCTCGGCCGCCACCGTCTTGAGCTGCTCGATGGCGGCGGGACGATAGACGTCGCAGCTCACCACCATGACGGACTTCTTCTGCTTCTCCTGCAGCCAGCGGGCAAGCTTGGCGACGCTCGTCGTCTTACCCGAGCCCTGCAAGCCCGCCATGAGCACGACGGCTGGAGGCTGCGCGGTCAGGTCGAGCGCCTCGTTGGCCTCGCCCATGATCTTCACCAGCTCGTCGTTCACGAGCTTGATGAGCACCTGTCCGGGCGTGAGGCTCTTGGTCACCTCCTCGCCGAGCGCCTTTTCCCGCACCTCTTCGACGAACTGACGCACGACTGGTAGCGCGACGTCGGCCTCGAGGAGTGCCATGCGCACCTCGCGCATGGTGTCTTTGATATTCTCCTCGGTCAGACGACCCTGACCCCGTAGGTTGGTCAAGACCCTATCGAAGCGGTCCTGGAGATTCTCGAACATGATCAGACCTCGAGCGGGCGCCGAAGGCGGCCCCCGGATGGTTTCAAGAGTAAAGACTGATGACCGTCGGTTTACGGCACGAGTTGTGAGTATAATGCACGGTCAACGTCCGACGATATGGTCACGCTGGGGAAGCAACGTCTGTGGTCCATCACGAGCCGAATTCGAGTCTCGCCCAATCCCGCGAGCCAGGCTCGGAGCGCACCCGCCGACAAGTGAGCCGCCCAGCACAGCCGCACTCGGCGCGCCAAGCGCACCCCTAACAGGTGTGGCCGGTAACAACACCCTCTAACCGAGCAGCATGAAGTCACCCCTATGACTCATACCCTCCTTGCCTATATCGCTACCCTCTGCTACCTCGCGGCCGCCGCCTCGATCGGCATGCGACTCTTTCGGAAGGAGGGATGGATTCCACCACGCGCCGCAGCGCTCGCGGTCGGCTTCGCCGGCCTCGCCCTGCATTCCTGGCTGCTATGGCACAGCATCTTCAGCAGCGCCGGGGTCAATCTGGGCTTCTACCACGCCCTTGCCCTGACCTCCTGGACCATCATCGCCCTGCTGCTGGTCTCGAGCCTCACCAAGCCGGTCGACAACCTCGGACTGATCCTGCTGCCCGCAGCGGCCCTGAGCCTGATCATGGAGACCCATTTCGCGGATGTCGGCTTCCTGCGCGCCTCCGCGAGCTGGCCGCTCAAGATTCACGTGCTGCTGTCCATGCTCGCCTACAGCCTGCTCACCCTGGCGGCCGTCCAGGCGATCCTGCTCGCCGTCCAAGATCATCACCTGCGTCACCGCCACCCCGGCGGATTCGTTCGCACCCTGCCGCCGCTGCAGACCATGGAGAGCCTGCTGTTCGAAATGATCTCCGCAGGCTTCGTGCTACTGACCCTAGCCCTGCTGAGCGGCGTCGCCTTCCTCGAGAACATGTTCGCCCAGCATCTGGTGCACAAGACCGTGCTCTCTGTCCTCGCCTGGCTCGTCTTCGGCGGCCTGCTGGTCGGCCGCTTCCGCAAAGGCTGGCGCGGCCGCACCGCGATCGTCTGGACCCTCGGCGGCTTCGTCATGCTGATCCTCGCCTACTTCGGCAGCAAGGCGGTGCTCCAGTTCGTGCTGCAGCGGGGCGGCTAGGCGTCCAAGCCGGGGGCGTTGATCATCGGACCGCCCAGTCGGTTGAGTAGACGCCGCGCATCCTTCAGGCGAAGCGACGTGGGAGCGGCG
>NZ_JAAIJQ010000176.1 GCF_010820565.1 Thiorhodococcus minor
TCTGCGTGTACGCCCAAATCGCCACTAAATGCTTGTTTTAAAATGAATCGCTAGACCCCCCGAAATCCGGGAGAGCCCAGATAGGAGGGGCACAAGTATCAGAAATACATGCAAATTTTATCAACAACGTTGGCGGGCGCGCGACGGCACGGGATGTTTTATCGCTGGTTCGTCTGATTCGCGAAAGAGTCAAACAAGAAACAGGTCATCATCTGTATGCCGAGGTGCGTTATGTGGCCCCCGACGGCAAAATGTATCCGGCGCACGCCGTTCCAGGTCTGAACTGAGGAATTCAACTCGACTTTGGCTATTTTTCCTGACCAGCAACTCCTTTTCGATCTGCAACTTACATGGCACAAGAAAAATAGCGAGGTGTCAAAATTCGGCGTTCCTGCGTCCAGACCCCCTCTAATTTTCCAGCCCTACCGAGTTTTAAGCACTTAGCTCGCTGTGGGAGTCTCAAAATAGCCAATGTCGAGAATAGAGAATTTAACTTGATATTTCTAGCCTTGATAATAGGTAAGCACAATGAAATCAAAGAACGTATTCTCTGCTGCACTCTTAATCATCGCGACCAACAGCTTCGCCGGCTGGCAGCCAATCATCGGCATCCCAAAGCCGCCATTTGGCGTAGAAGAATCCCACGCAATGTACTCGGATTGTAGCAAGTATAAATACGACTACGGTCAAGGCGATCAGTGCTATCGGGTTGGGGCCGACGGGCCATTTACACACTATATCGAGCCGAACCGCGTCGGCGCAACAGACGTCAATAACCCGCTCGGCACACCTGAAATACCACGGGTGTCCTTCCCAGAGAATAGTACAATTGCGCCAGGGAGCGTTATTCAGATTGTCGGCACGATGGTTGCCCCAAACATTCGAGTGTCTGCCAGTGCAACCACTAGTAGACCAACATTTGTACGTGGATCAGATCCCAAAGTAGACGTCGTGAAAGCGAGTGCCACCGATGGAACGATGTTCCGGTTTCTCGAATCAGACAATTACATTTTCGAGAACCTAGCCGTAGATCTCAACGGGTTGAAGATACGTGCGATGCGGTTTGGGTTAGTCGATCATTCTCTGACTAATTTTGCAATTAGAAACTGCGAGTTCAAAAACTCGACAGGCGAAGGAAATTTAGTAGTTTCCTTTGGCCATAATTTTCCGGCTCACAATACGCTTTCTAGTATTGTTATTTGGAAAAACCGTTTTCATGATCTTGGCACCGATCGCACGACCTTAGGTACGGACGACCACACTGCTATTGCGCTTGAGCGCAACACTAAAAATGTATGGATCGTCGATAATGAGTTTTACCGAATTGGTGGGGATGGCGTTTACCTCGCACACGATGCACCACCTGTCGACTCCGTTGCGCCCCACCACATCTATATCGGCAGGAATCTATTCCACGATCTTTTTGAGAATGCAGTCGATGTAAAGATGGCAAACCACGTGATCCTTTCCCAGAATGTTGCTCATTCCTTTGGCCCCGAATATTGCACGAATTGTGGTCCGAACGAGCCAGCATTCCGCCAGGGCGAAGGAAACGGCAGCCCCGCCGAGAAACGTTCGTACATATGGACACTTTACAACCTGGTGTACAATAGCTCTGGACCGGACGGGGTTTTCAATGCGTTCGAGGGTGCGGACAAGGCCCCATCGAACGAGATCTATTTTATCGGGAATATAGCCTATCACATTCGCGGTAAAAACAAAGACGCTCGACCATTTGCGTCTTGGAATCAAGAGAGGATTTACTGGCTGAATAACGTTGCTTTTGATACAGATGTAGGTGCTGCATTTTGGGGGGATTCGGACGACACTAACAATAATGAAAAACTGACCATTATGAATAACATATTTGGGACAACCGATCAGCAATCGTCACGCCCTTTTCAACTCTACATTTCAGGCACCGAAGAGTCTCTATCGCGGGCTGATGTAGAATCGAACCTTTTTTATCAAGAAGATGGGGTAGCGAAACTTCGCTTCGGATCGTTTGCGGGAAGCGTTGACGATTTTGTTGCCGCGGTGCCATCTAAAGCGGTGGGCTCAGTGGAGGCCGATCCACGCCTTAACCACGTCGCAGAGCTGAGCTTTGTCCCTGCCAGTGATAGCCCTGTTGTAGATCGTGGCTCTAGTATTCAAAGAGCCCTTGACACATTCGAAGCGCAATACGGAATGACGATAACGAGTGATTACGAAGGGGAAAGCAGAGTAGTTGATGGCGATAACGATGGTGTAGCTAAGGTCGATATAGGCCCCCTTGAGATAGCGGGACATATCATACCAATTCCCCCTGCGCTCCGCCTTGCGGACTAAATGGCCGTTGAACTGCCAGTACGCGGAGATCACCATCAGCCGATCGACCAACAGTTGTCTGCGAAGGGTGCAACCTTTCGAGCGCGACCGCGCTGCGCGCATACTGTGACTTGAGTTGATCTGGGTGGCTCGCCAGCCGCCCGGCTTTGAGCGAGCGTGACAGACTCTGTTGAAGTATTTCGATTGGCACGGCTGTGCCGTGATGAGGAGTCTGTGATGTCGTGTGTGCTGCCTGAGGTTTCTGAAGAGGTGTTTGCTCCTGTGGGTGGCCAAGTCGAGGCCATGATCACGACGGTTCGCGAGGCGGCTCAAACGGGCACGGCGGCGCATACCTTGGAGCAAGGACTGTTTCAGCAACTGTTGCGGCTCGGCCATTGCCTGTTTCAGAGCTTCTTGACCCTGAGCGGCCCGGGCGATGCCGGCGAGCGCCTGAAGCGCGAGGACGGGCGCGAGGTGAAGCGTTTGGCGCCACGCCCGCGCCCGTACCGCAACCTCGTCGGCGAGTACCGCATCGAGCGGTACTTCTATGGCCAGCGCGAAGGCCAACGCCTTGAGGCGATTCCCTTGTATGCGCCGGTATGCGATGAGTTATGTCCGGAGCACAGTCGATGCTGGCCCTGCGCGGCATTGCCCTCAGCAGGCTCCGCGGCGACTTCATCACCTTTCGCATCCGTGAAGATCTTCGTCGACTCTATGGACACCAAGCCGCCAAAGTCGCGTTACAGCCAGCGCTCGCGGTCTGAGATAGGCGCGTTCGGCAGATTGCACCCTGTGCCGAGTGTCGAGTGTCGAGTGTCGAGTGTCGAGTGTCGAGTGTCGAGATCCTCGACGTATACTTGAAATAGGTGTCTTTCGAGGCCTTGATCATCGTTTCGCCCAAAACCAAGTAGCTCAGTCGGCCAATCCGGTTCTAGATTCGGAAAATCAGGAACTTGCGTGGCTAGCCGCTGTTTCCGCGCGACCGCTGGAACCGGGTGGCCACGGGTGCTTATGCACCCGCGGCTCCCACAGATCCGGACGTGCGGGACTACGCATCCGGCTCCTCGGTTGAGCAGTCGCTACGCGACATCATTGCTATGAACGACACGTGCGGGCGGCAGGGGATAACGTTGGAGCAAGCGCTGAAAAGCCTCCCAGTTGAGCGAAGGCCGATAGGAGCGACGGTTCAGCCACTTGCGCCAGAGGCGGCGGACAACCTGTCGGAACCGCACCAACGCACGGGCGTTGCCGGTGATCCCATAATAGGCGTCGTGGCCTTTGAGCTTGCGCTTGAGCGCCCGCCACTGCTCCGCCACCGAGAGATGGCGGTGGCGGCGGCACCACTGCCCGATCTGCCGCACGGCGCGGCAAAAGCGGGTTTTGGCCGTCTTGCGCTGCACCACCCAGTATCCGTTGCGGGAGCGTCCCCAGTCGTGCGTAAAGCCGAGCAGGTCGAAACTGCGCCCGCGCTGCGAGCGCCGCGTTCCGCGCCGCCAGGGCGGACGACGAAAGTCCACCAGGCGAGTTTTCTCGGGGTGAAGCGTCAGACCGAAGCGCGCCAGGCGCTTGGCCAGAACCTCCAAGACCCGCCGTGCGTCCTCTTCCCGCTCGAAGGCCAACAGCGCATCGTCAGCGAAGCGGACCATGAAGGCCCGCCCGCGCAGGCGCGGCTTGACGGTGTCCTCGAACCAGCGGTCGAGG
>NZ_JAAIJQ010000177.1 GCF_010820565.1 Thiorhodococcus minor
GCGATGGCGCTCGGATCGGTCAAGCGCAGGGCCGCCGCGCTAGCGGTGAGGTCCGAGTCCGGGTCCCAGAACGGCAGACCGAAGCGGCTGCCGCCCGATTCCTGGATCTGCGTTCCGCAGCCCGACGCGCCCGTACAAAGCAGTGTCAGGTCTTGCGTTTTGCCTGTTCTGTACCTCGTAGCGAATCGGCCGATGCGGAAGGCCGAAGTGCTCGCGAATCGTCTTCAACGTGTAGCCGCCGCAGGCGCAGGGCCGCGCGGGGGCCGTGGGGGACGGGTCTTGCCTTGCGCCCTGGACGAACTCGCAAGCGAACCCTATTGGTCACAGCCTGAAAAAGCAAAAGACAAGACCTGACACCGTCCTTCGCGTCCTTCGCGTTTCCCCACTTGCAGCACCGAACACGAATCGCGTAAGGAGGTATGGGTAAAAGTATGCTTTTATCTCTCTCATTATTTCGATTCGCAACTCTCGGAGAATTCCCTAATCGGATAGGTGCCATAATCCTTCAACAAATCCTTCAGGAAACGCTTAAGCGATGGCCTCCTTACATCCTTCAATTCTTGCCGCAGCGCCGCAAGGCTTTCATCAGTATGGATGAATCTTATAGACAACGCCGCTTCCTCGGCGTAACCCATTTCTTCTTCACGCACAACAGAAAGAAGAAAAGGAATATCAGAATTATATCCCGCCAAACCTAACAGAATGGTGGCTCGCCCCCTAATCGACAGATCTTCAGACCGGATCCTAGACAAAACGAAATCATGCACATCTGACAGATTAATTCCTCTTACTTTGCAGTGCCTTATGGCTTGCATAAGAACATTCGCGATCGAGAGCATAATGATATCGCTATCCCTTTCGTTTCGCTCGACGGCAGAAAACTCATCTAATCCATTTCTCCAAATTTCACTAATTAGCTCTAGATTCGCTGCAGACCACTCTACGTTACCGATAGCGTTATAAACCTTATCAATATCGCTTTCATTGCGAATGATTTCAAGAACACTCTGTTGAGCAAGGCAGGAGCTAGGTAACCCAAGCAAAAAACATAATATTACGCATCCCGCAAGAAAAGTAAATGAGGCTGAATAACGCTCGATTTTGACCAATTCGGCAGTCTCCCTGGGCGCTAACTTCCATGAAATATCATGGGGACGGACAATTAGAGGGCATCCCATTACACACAAGTCTGTAAGCCATTGATTTTGGATTAGAGGCCAAAACGCTCGGTTCTTTAAGGATCAAATACCTACGAGCGGCGAAGCAGAGATTTGTGTAACGAAATGATTAAAGGAGCAGGAAGCTAGAACGCTAAAATTTGGCCACTCGCTTATTCACAGAAGCCTCGCAAGCTTTCAATATCAAAGAGGCTGATCAGAAAAAATTACCAAAGTCGAGTGTATAATTTCGGTTTTTCAATTCCGAATAATCTCGAAAGTCTCGGTCAACAACGAGCGTAACGGCTTCGCGTGATCATCAAGGTTCGCGAAGAACTCCCTGCAGGCCTTCTTGTAGGTCGCGAAGGTCGGGTAGTAGTGGTTGTATGGCCGTTCGACTTATTATCCAGACAAGATTTACAAGACTCAAGTTTTGCGGTTTTGAGGATGCCCGTCTCAGCAGTGACTTAGGCTTGCGGGGTTTCTGTGGGGTTTGCGCGAAAACGGGCAAACCCCTCGAAAACTCCCCCTGCCCAGGCGCAGCACCCCTCAAAAAGGGCAAAACTTCAGTTACAAGATTAAAGTGACTAGAAAAAACGCGTCAACAATCCTGTAAATCTTGTTAACCCTGCCAATAGCAATAGATCAGGGGAAAGGCCAACTGTTTGATCCAATCCTATAGAGCTTTTCGTGCTCCCATTTAGTATATTTATCGGCTAATCTCTCAGTTTTCGCTCCGTCTTCGACTCTGTCGTAATGAAACTTAAGGGGTTCAGGAAAGCAGTCACGTTTCTCTTCGCAATAGATTCTCGTAACAGTGACAGTCCTAGTGATTTCGTACTCACTATACTGCCTGAACCTGTGCTCCCACATCCACCAATCTGCAGCTATTTCGGGCCCGATAGGCAGAGAACCAGAGGATGGGAAGTTACCTCCAACAGAAGGCCTCCAGCCTTCAGGGTGAGGGAACCTAAGGGATTTAATAGTCTTAACCCGCATCTCCCGCGAAGTGCTAATGGATGATTTCGGCAATCCCTCCCAGCAATTTGGTATCAACCCCCAAGGATCAATCGTCAGTAAAGGGTTTCCTAGGATATAGGAATATAGATTGGCTTGACCGCCCCCAAACCCAATCGGATCCTTCCCCAACCACCGCCCGGTATAGGGATCATAATCCCTGGCCCCGAACCGCACGAGCCCGGTCTCCGGCTCGTAGAGCCCGCCTGCGAACCCGAACGGCTGAAACCCCGGCTGGGTATCCCGCGTGACGACACCCCAGGCATCGTAGTCCATCCGCTGGACAACGGCCCCAGTCTCGACGGCGACGACCAGCCGGGGGCTGCCGAGGTGGTCGGAGAGGATCCGGTAGGTGGTCTCCTCCTGCGTCTCGGGATCGATCTTGATCAGGTAGGCCGGGACATTGGCCTGCTCGCCATAGACGAAGACGGCGACCAGATTGCCCTCCCCGTCCAGCTCGGCGATCGGGTTGAGCTGATCCTTGTAGAGAAACCCCTGGACCAATTCACCGTCCCGGGTCTTGCCGATGCGCCGGTCCTGGCCGTCGATGACGTAGCCGATGGTGCCGCTCGGGCGCGGGCGGGCCGGGGCGTCGTAGTCGAGTAGCCGATCCTGATCGTCGTAGGTGCCGTTGGCTGCGCCATTGACGCTGATCCGGTTGCCATTGGGATCGTAGTCCCAGGAGCCGGTGACGGTGCCATTCTCGCGGACGGCGATCAGGCGTCCGGCAGCATCGTAGTCGTAGGCATAGACGGTGGTCTGGCCTTGCAGGGTCTCGGTCTTCTCGGTGATGCGCCCGAGGCGGTCGCGGCTGTAGCCGATCTGGTAGAGCGTCGTGGCGTCGTGCGCCGCCTGCTGGGTGGCGAGCTCGCCGAAGGCGTTGTAGCCCTGGGTGGTGGTGAGGCCGCCGAGCGTGGTGCCGGTGAGCAGGCCGTTGCCGGCATGACGCTCGAGGATCAGCGCACCAGCCTGGGTGAGCAGCCCGTCGCCGTCGTAGGCGTACGAAATGCTGTGGCTGTCGTTGATGATATGAGCGGCGATGGCGAGGTCGCTGTTCCAGTCGGTCTCGACGCGGCCATTGAGGGTCCCTGACCACTGGGTGTCGATGGTGAGCGCGCCGTCATAGTCGAAGGTCAGCACCTCGCCCTCGGGCGTGGTGATCGTGGCGATGCGCTCGGTGGGACCGGCGTAGGTGTAGGTGGTCGCGCCCGCCGCGGTGGTGCGCCTGTCCAACCGCCCGGCGGCGTCGTAGCCGTAGCCGATCTGCGGCCCCAGGGCGTGACTCAGCTGGGTGAGGTCGCGGTCCTTGTCGTAGGCGCGGGCGATGGCCCCGGTGCCGTTGTCGACGCCGGGGGGCTGGTCGTCGTCCTCCAGATCGACCGGGGTGTAGCCGAGGCGGTGCTCGGGGCGCTCCGGTGGGGTGACGCCGGCGAGGTTGCCCTTGGCGTCGTCGTCGAGCCCGGTGAGCGCGCCATCCGGGCGCTCGATCGCGGTCACCCGCCCGAGGGCATCCGGGGTGTAGCGGGTGACCTGGCCCTCGGCGTCGGTGATCTGCGCGAGGTGATCGTGGGCGTCGTAGGCGTAGGTGGTGAGGCGGGCGTCATCGCCCGTGCCCTGGCGGGTCTCCACCAGGC
>NZ_JAAIJQ010000178.1 GCF_010820565.1 Thiorhodococcus minor
GAGCGTCCGTCGCTGCGCCGGGCGGGAGGCCGCTAGATGCCGGTGATGCCCACCGACACCTGGGAGCGGCTCTCGCCTGGCCTGCGCCGCTGGCTGCTGATCGGCGCCGTGCTCGGCGTGGTCGCACTGATTGTGGTGATCGCCCTCGATGAGCCCGCGACCCCTGGCACCCGCGCCGAGCAGGCGCGTGAGCGGCTCACCCGGCATCTGTTGACCGACGCCGATCCGCGTGCGCTCGGCATCGACGGCCTGGCCAATCGTCTGACCCAGCTCGAGCGCGAGCTGGCCCAGGCGACGTCCCGCGAGCGTCAGCGCGGTCCCGGCGAGGCGGCCACGCTCAACCGCCAGGTCGAGCAGCTGCGCCAGTCCCAGCAGACCGAGATCCAGAGGCTCCAGCAGGAGATCATCCGGCTGCGGGACGAGTTGCAGGCGCGCCTGGCGATGCCGACGTCAACCACACCGCCACCAAGCCAGCCGCCTGAGCCTCCGGCGCCCGAGTCGAAGACGTCGCGCCCGGCCAAGCCACCAGCCCTGGACGATCCAGCACTCTTCGCGCGCACGCCCGCCTCACCGCTGAGTGCCCTCAGTCCGCGCCCAGCCGCTCAGCCGGCACGGACGAGCGGGCCGCTGACGATCCGCGTGGTGGAGCAGGCCCCCGCGTCCAATACGGCAGCGTCTGCGACTACCAAGCAGACCAGTGATCCCGCCGGCACAGCCATCATGATCCCCGCCGGCAGTCTCCTGCGCGGGGTCCTGCTCTCCGGGATGGATGCCCCCACCGGACGACAGGCCCGCCGCGACCCCTATCCGGCCCTGGTGCGCCTGAAGCACGACGCCATCCTGCCCAACCGCTTCCGCGCCGATGTGCGCGAGTGCTTCATCACGGTCGCGGGCTACGGCGAGCTTTCGAGCGAGCGCGCCTTTCTGCGCACCGAGGTCATCACCTGCGTGCGCCGCGACGGTGGCGTGATCGAGGTCCCGGTCGATGGCTACGCGGTTGGCGAGGACGGCAAGGTGGGGCTGCGCGGGCGCCTGGTCTCCAAGCAGGGGCAGGTCATCGCCCGTGCCATGCAGGTCGCCTTCCTCGAAGGGGTTTCCGATGTCTTCAACAAGTCCTCGGTCACGACTATCACCACGACCAGCGACGGGAAGGTTCAGTACCAGGACGTCCTCTCCGGCGACTCGGCCCAGGCGGCGGCCATCACCGGGACCGGCAAGGCGCTCGATCGGCTCGCCCAGTATTACCTCGACATGGCCGAGAACATCTTCCCGGTGATCGAGATCGACGCCGGGCGCGCGATCGAGGTGATCCTCAATCGCGGGGCGTCGCTGCAATTGGCCCAGGCGAATCGTCGCCGTGGTGGGCGGCGGTGAGGAGGTCGACGATGCGGGTGCACAGGCAACGAGCGACCCTTGGATCAGCCTTGGCTCTGGTCCTGTTGGTCGGTTTGCCGGTGGGCGCGGTAGGCGATGAAAGGGCAGGGGCTGTGGCCACGGAGCCCGACGACATCGCACAGCTCGTGCAAGGCATCGAGGGGATGCGCCGTCTGCCGGTGCAGGGGGTCCAGATGGTCCAGTCGGGCGAGCGGCTGTTCTTCGTTTCGACCAACGGGCGCTATGCCTTCCTGGGTCCGGCGATCGACCTCTGGCACGGGGAGCGGCTGACCTCGCTGGCCGAGGCCGACCGGCTGATGGGGCGGATCGACCGAGCGCGCCTCAAGCTCGATGTCCGTGACCTGGGGGCGCTGGATCTGGCGGAGGGGGCCGAGGAGGTCTGGGTCTTCCTCGATCCCCACTGCCCGCAGTGCGCCAACCTGCTCGATCAGCTCCAGGCGCTGTCGCCGTCGCAGCGCGCGTCCTATCGCGTTCGCCTCATCCCGGTGGCGGTGCTCGGGAAGCCGTCCCTTGCCACGGTGGTGCGGCTCAACTGTCTGGCCGAAACCGACCCGGCCGCAGCGCTGGAAGCCCTGCTCAGCCATGTCTTTGAGACACTGCCGCCGGCGACGGGCACCTGCGGACAGGGCGTCCTCCAGCGTGCCCTGGTCACCGCCCAACTGCTCGGCATCACCCAAGTGCCCTTCCTGATCGCGCCGGACGGACGGCTGCACGGGGGTGTGCCGGTCGATCTGCTGGCTTGGTTCACTGGAGATGCGCGATGACGAAAGAATCGATCCTTCCATTCAATACCGCGCGGAACGGACTGCTCCTGCTGCTCCTCGGCGTCAGTCTGATGACCAGTGGCTGTGGCTCGCTCGCCGTGGGCGAGAAGCGCTTTGGCTGCAAGGGACATCCCAGCGACCCCTTGTGCTTGCCCGCCTCACGGGTCTACGACCTGACCAGCGGGACCGATTCGCTTCAGCCACCCGACTGGGAATCCGAGCGGGTGGACGACGAGGCATCAGGTGCGCAACCGGCGCGACTTGTGGCTGTGTCCGTCCAGCGGCGCAATTCGTCCGGTGGGTTCTTTGGCGACGATGTAGCGCTGTTCGGCGCCACCCGGAAGCCAGCGAACGCTTCAGAAGCACCCGATGTCGCCCAAGTCGATGAGCCAGTGGAGGCCCTGCCCATCGCCGCCGACGAAGACCTGCTCCTGCCCCGCTCGCGCGACCCCATCCCGCTGCGGGTACCCGCGCAGGTGATGCGCATCTGGCTCGCCCCCTGGGAAGACGAGAACGCCGATCTGCATGCCAGCGGCTATGTCTTCACCGAGATCACCCCGCGCACCTGGAGCCTCGCCGCCGGGCCGGACCGTTTCTCCAATGCCCTGCTCAAGCCCTTGCAGGTGGAGCAGCGTGTCGTGCCGAGCGGCGGGGATGCCGCGGCGCGGCCGCGTCGCCAGGCGCCGTGCGCGGGTGAGCACTGCCCGTCCGCCCCCGGTGCGCTTCGCAACCCCCTGAACTGACCGAACCGACAGAGGACACCTTGACGATGATGTCTCATGACAGACACCACTGGGCCGGCCGCCTTCTGATCCTGGCCCTGGCCTTCGCCCCCATGCTCGCGGCCGCCAGCTCGGGCACCGGCGATACCACCGGTACCGAGTTCCAGGAGGTCTACACCCTGCTCACCGGCTGGATGACCGGCCTGCTCGGCAAGGTCATCGCGGTCGCCTTCATCCTGGTCGGCCTGGTCGCGGGGGTGATGCGCCAGTCGATCATGGGCTTCGTCGTCGGTGTCTCGGCGGGGGTGGGCATGCTGGTGGCGCCGAACATCATCAACACCCTCTTCGCCGCGACTCTCCCGGTTGTCTGAAGACGGCCGGCGATCGGCTCACCTCTCCTGCGCATTCACAGCGCCACCGGCCACTCCCGGCCGAGACCGGGCCGGAAACGGCCCACCCCATGGACTCAGAGAGGACCGCCATGTCCCTGTGCTGCCCCTTGCCCGAGACCCGCCACTATCTGTCGGTGCCCAAGGCCCTGTTCGCCGCGCTGGCGGAGCTGTCGCCCGAAGCGCGCGATCGCCTCCTCGACCAGGCCCTGACCCGGGTGCAGGGGCGGTCCCCGGTGCTGGTGTGCGATGCCAACCGCCGGCTGCTCAAGCCCTGTCACCCGGCGCGGGCGCGCGAGCTGCTGCGGCGCAAACGCGCGCGGGTGCTCTGGAGCGATCCGCTCCTGCTGCAGCTGCATCGCGTGGTTGCACCCGCTTCGGTGAAGGGGAAGACCGATCGCGACGCCTCGGGGCGCACGGGATGAACGAGCGCCGCTTCCAGGGCGAGCGCGCCTCTGCACTCTTCCCGACCCTGGCCTGCGACCCCGAGCAGGGCATCTTCCTGCTCGACGATCAGAGCCTCGCCTT
>NZ_JAAIJQ010000179.1 GCF_010820565.1 Thiorhodococcus minor
GTGATGGCGCACCACGATGCGTTGGGCGAGCGACTCATGCACCGCCATGCTCAGACGCCGGCGCAGCTCCGTGAGTCCGACCAGCAGCAGACAGAGGCGATTGTCGGCGTCCATCTGATAGTTCGTCAGAAGACGCAGATCCTCGAGCACATCGTTGCGCAGATGATGGGCCTCATCGACGATCAGCACCGGGCGCTGCTTGGCCTCCAGGCTCAAGCGGGTGATTTCGGCGCGGATGGTGCGGAAGGCCGCGGCGCGGTTGCGCTCCACCGCCAGTCCCAGCTCCCAGGCGATGCTCTTGTACATGTCCATGACGTTGCCGGTCGCACGCAAAGCAGCGCAAAGCAGTGTCAGGTCTTGCGTTTTGCCTGTTCTGTACCTCGTAGCGAATCGGCCGATGCGGAAGG
Source organism: Thiorhodococcus minor (assembly GCF_010820565.1). Classification (GTDB taxonomy): domain Bacteria; phylum Pseudomonadota; class Gammaproteobacteria; order Chromatiales; family Chromatiaceae; genus Thiorhodococcus; species Thiorhodococcus minor. The sequence goes on from NZ_JAAIJQ010000179.1 coordinate 408, forward strand.
CCGAAGTGCTCGCGAATCGTCTTCAACGTGTAGCCGCCGCAGGCGCAGGGCCGCGCGGGGGCCGTGGGGGACGGGTCTTGCCTTGCGCCCTGGACGAACTCGCAAGCGAACCCTATTGGTCACAGCCTGAAAAAGCAAAAGACAAGACCTGACACCGTCCTTTGCGTCCTTTGCGCCCGCCTCCATAGGGACCTATATTCAGAACGAATAAGGTTAGATCGTCCGAGCGCAGCGAGCGACGATCTAACACGCACCTCAAGCCGACCCCATACTGCGTGCGTGGCTCAGTGCATTATTTTGGGCGTCGATCATCGTTTCGCCAGGCCGGCTTCCGTAGCTCAAGTTTCGCGGTTCTGAGAATGCCCAGCTCAGCCGTGACTTGGGCTCGCGAGGTTTCGGTGGGGTTTGCGCGAAAACGGGCAAACCCCTCGAAAACTCTCCCTACCCAGGCGCAGCTCCCCTCGAAAAGGGCAAAACTTCAGTTCCGTAGGTTGAGCAAGCGCAGCGCAATCTGCTGAGATCGCAAGGAGATTCGGTGGACTTCGCTCTCGCTCGTCCACCCTACCGGTCCAACTGATGATCAAGGCCTTATTTTGTGCTTATCATGGCGCAGCATAGATCAGATTAGGTGTGTCGTTGTGCATAAGAGGAAAAGTCGTGTCAGAAACGATTGATCCAATCCCAGTTAGATTTCCATTATCAGGGGAATGGTGTGCGGCTAATACACCAGGCCACACAGTGCCAAGTCATGGAACCGACCAATTGGGTCAGAGATACGCATATGATTTTTTTCAGATAGATTGGGAGCACAAAGGATATAAGTTTTATAAAACGCCAATATTAAAGAGCCTGATATTTGGCGTTAAACTCCAAGACACATATTGCTGGTCAAAACCGATATATGCTCCTTTCGACGGGGAGGTCATCGAGGCTAAAGATGGGCTAGAAGAACGGAATCCTGTCCATATAGTTCGCGATCTTGCAGTAGTATTGAAAAACGGATTATTTTTCCAAGGAAAAAGTAACAAAGACCTGCATCCCGTGCTTGGGAATTTTATTATCATAAAAAAGGACGACGGTATATTTTCGCTTATCGCTCATGCCCGAAACGGCTCAATAAAAGTTTCACCGGGGCAAAAGGTAAATGAAGGACAAGAGCTAGCACAAGTGGGACATTCCGGAAACTCAACTGCGCCCCATCTCCATTTCCAGCTTATGAATAACCCAAATCTTTTAGAGGCTGGGGGATTGCCATGCTGTTTTAAGGATTACCAAGTGTATAGAGATGGTAAGTGGGAGGCAGTAGAACATGGAGTCCCGGGAAAGCGAGTGCGAATAAATGCATAACGAATAACGAATAACGAATAACGAATAACGAATAACGAATAACGAATAAGGTTAGATCGTCCGAGTGCAGCGAGCGACGATCTGAATCGTTTTGGGACGAGACCGGGACCGTTGGAGCTTGGGGGAAAGGGCGTCGATCATCGCTTGGCCAGGGTGGCTTCTGGTTGGGCAAGCGCAGCGCAATCGACTGAGTTGGAAAGGAGATTCGGCATCCGGTGCCGAGGCCCCCAAGCAGGGGACTCATGTCCGTCTTGGTGCACTGCCCTCTAACCCTTTCCCGGCGTCACCTCCGATCGACAGAAGACGCCCCGGTCAATCCGCGAATACGAGCTTCAACAGCAAATTCTCCCTGGGCCTCGGCTGGAGACTCAAAACACCCTCCACGACCGGAATCGACCGGCCATCGAAGACCTCTTCGGCCTGTTCGCAGACGCCGAGGCGGTCGACGGGCAGGTCGATGCGACTCTTGTCCGGGGCGCGGTTGAGCAGGGCGACGAAGGCGGTGCCCTGGCCGAAGCGCGCGAAGGCCAGTTGCGACTCCGTGGCGAGCAGGACGCGATGGCCTCCGTCCGTGAGGACTGGCTCGTCGCGCTTCAGGCGGGCCAGGGTCCGGTAGAGCCGGCGGAAGTCCAGGTTCCATCTGTCCTCGCGCCACTCCATCGGGTAGCGGCAGCCTTCGATGCTCTGGGCGTGTCCCGCGAGTCCGACCTCGTTGCCGTACCAGATGTTCGGCGCTCCCGGAAGCAGGAACTGGAGCATGAGGACACCGCGGTAGATGTCCCAGTCGAAGGCGGGGCCGTGGTGCAGGCGGTGGATGTCATGCAGGTTCCGGGGACAGCTTACTTAATAGCTAGCCGGAACCTGTTGGGTAGGCTAGAAAATAGGCCGGGGTTCTAGCAGCAAAGGATTGATCGACCGATGGCGAGGCTTCCGAGAGCCGTGGTTCCTGGACTCCCTCATCATGTGACCCAGCGCGGCAACCGACGGCAGCAGACCTTCTTGTGCGATGACGACTATGCCGAGTACCGGCGTTTGCTGTCATCGTCCTGCCGAGCCTGTGGCACGAGCGTCCTCGCTTACTGCCTCATGCCGAATCATGTTCACCTGATCTTGGTGCCAGCCGATGAGCTCGGGCTGCGTGATGCGCTGGGCGAGGCGCACCGCCGGTACACGCGCAGGATCAACTTTCGGGAAGGCTGGCGAGGGCACCACTGGCGAGAGCGCTTCCATTCCTTGGCGTCGATCGTCGTTTCGCCAGGCCGGCTTCTGTAGGTCGAGCAAGCGCTACGCAATCTGCCGGGATCGCGAGGAGATTCGGTGGACTTCGCTCTCGAGACTGTGAAAGTATTCCGGGCGCACCGCGAAGACCGCATCTTACCGTAGGTTGGGCCGACGCAGGAGGCCCAACAATCAGTGTCTTAGGCCGACCGCCATGTTGGGCTTCGTACCTCAGCCCAACCTACGGCGGATTTCTTCACAGTCTCTCTCGCTCGTCCACCGGTCCAACTGTTGATCAAGGCCCATTCCTTCGTCATGGACGAGCGACATCTGCTCGCTGCCGCCAGGTATGTGGAGCGCAATCCCGTGCGAGCACCGCTTGCTGGCCGGCCAGAAGACTGGCCATGGTCCATTGCCACAGCCCATCTGGCAGGCGTTGACGATGCGCTCGTGACCGTGGAGCTGGTCGCTGACTGGGACCGGTTCATCGGCGAGCCCGATGCCTCGAATATCGCCGATCTGCTGCACGCTCATGCCAGCACGGGTCGCCCGCTCGGCCCAGATGCCTTCGTCGAGGAGCTCGAGCGACGCCTCCAGCGCCCCCTCAAGCGCCAGAAGCCTGGCCCCAGGCCTCGGAAGCGGGATGAATGCACACGGGACCTTTTTGAGCCTGGAGAGGGTGATTAAGTAGTGCCTGGCCGAAAAGTCTGTTTCATCTTACGGGACAATGGCTTAAAATATGACCCCATGGTCGAAGTTTCGGCG
>NZ_JAAIJQ010000017.1 GCF_010820565.1 Thiorhodococcus minor
TCTGCAGCGCGCAGCCGACTTTGTGCTCGCCTTGGAGGCGCAACGATCCGTGAGTGGGACTTATGGGTAACGATATGGCTTTAAAGGGCTGGAATCACCATCGAACCTTAAGGGGGCGGTGGTTGCCATGGGAGCCGGCCTGAGGGCCAGTCCGAAAGGGTTGGAATTACCCACCGGACCCTACAGCGACTCGGGCAGCGCGCTTAGCGGTAACGCCCGGCGTGATGAGACAGAAGTCAACAGACGGCATAGTAGCCAAACGCCCACTGTAATGGGTGGGACAGGGTGAAGGCACGAACCTTCGGCAACGAGCGAGCCTGGCGAATCTCAATGGCTGAATGGCACCCGACCGGGTGAATCGGCCTTGGCGGTTCGTTACGTAACCAGCGTTGGAGATCGCCAGTCTTCGGTGCTCCTTTCAAACCCGAAGGAAACGCCCCGTGCTGACCCGCATGCGGGGTGTTTTGGAGGCCGGGGGAGAAAAATCCCCGGCTATCCGTTTCAGTCGTACTGATCAGTACCCAGCGAAGTGGCGACTCGTCGATTCTTCCAGAACAATGGACTGTCCGCTAGCTGGTGTTGAAGGGTCACTACCCTGCAAACAGGGAGTGACAGCTCGTGGGACACGGTAGTCAGTCGGCCAAACCGGCGGACCGACGCGTCTGGCTGGTTTTCCGGACCTTCGTCCCCAACGCGCGGCGGTGGCGCAGAGTGGGCCAAAGGAGACCTGCCGCAAGGTGAGTGAATCCCGGAGTTTCGCGACCGAATTTCGTGGGGGGCAATTCGGGAGCAGGCGTCTCGCCTCGCGCTATCCTGCCGCGCCGCCCTTGGCGCTGGAGCGGCTGCGATAGGCGAGTCCCAAGAGGAGCAGCCCGAAGAGGATCATGGGAAGCGAGAGGATCTGGCCCATGGTCAGCCAGCCGAAGGCGAGATAGCCGATGTGTGCGTCTGGCAGCCGGACTAGCTCGACCAGGAAGCGGAAGCTGCCATAGCCGATCAGGAAGACGCCGGATACCGCCATGGTCGGCCTCGGCTTGCTGGAGAAGAGCCAGAGGATGACGAAGAGGACCAGTCCCTCGAGCGCCGCTTCATAGAGCTGGGAGGCGTGCACGGCCGGGCTATAGGTTGCGCTCGAAGCCTGGTCCAGGCACTGGCGTGGGAACTGGTCACAGGGCAGGCGCATCCCCCAGGGGAGATCCGTGCGGTGGCCCCAGAGCTCGCCGTTGATGAAGTTTCCCAGGCGTCCCGCGAGCAGGCCGGGTGGAACCAAGGGCGCGAGAAAGTCGGTCACCTGGAAGAAGCGCATACCCTGCTTGCGCGCGAAGAAGAGCATTGCCGCCAAGACACCGATCAGCCCGCCATGAAAGGACATGCCGCCCTCCCAGACCCGCAGGATGTTCAGCGGATTGGCCAGGATCTGATCGAAGCCGTAGAAGAGCATGTAGCCGAGGCGGCCGCCGACCACGGTGCCGATGACCCCATAGAAGATGAGGTCGTCGACCATGTCCTTGCTCCAGCCTTGAGTGCGGTCGGCGCGCCATCGGCCGAGCCCCCAGGCGAGGGCGAAGCCGATGAGGTACATGAGCCCGTACCAGTGGACCTTGATGGGCCCGAGGGCGAGGGCGACCGGGTCGATGTCTGGATAGGTCAGCATGGGCGCGGATGGTATCACGGCGGTGTGACGGCTTTGAACGCGTGCGCGGCCTTGCCGAAGTCGAGGTCGGGCAACTTTGGGTAGAAGCGGCCATCGCGCTCGCTGGCCCAGCTCAGGCCGGGCGGCAGGGTGTCGGTCAACAAGGCACCTGGGCGATGGGAGCTGTCTGTCGGCTGCGCGCGCCTGGATGTGGCGACGCCTGTGTATGCGAATAGACCGAAGCAGGCCTCGGCGCCATAGCCGCCGAACTGGCCGAGCAGGGATTGCTTCATGCTGAGTCCGGGAAGCGGGAGGTTCGGGCTTGCCTTGAAGGGCTCGTCGAAAGCCTCGAAGAGATGGATCTGAACGCCCTGGCTGCGTGACCAGGCCAAAGCCTCGCGCACGAAGGCGCTGGCCAAGGTAGCGTTGAAATAGCCTTGGAAGCGCTGGATCCCGTGCGGGGGGATGCGCGCCCGAGTGCCGTCTAGCGCAGCCGCGAGCTGGGCGAAGGCGGTCCCGGGCTTCGGCTCGCGGCCGTCCTTGCGGTATCCGGGCAGATTGAAGGAGATCCCGTTGGCTGGATGGCCGATCTCTCCGATCATGAGCTCGATGTCGCGGCCGCCGGGCAGGGCGCGGATGCAGGACTCCAAGTGGCGCCACTGTTTGCTCAGCTCGCCGCTCACCGGGTCGAAATAGACCTGCCAGTGACCGGATTCGCGGGCCGATTCCACGGCCTCCGGGCTGGGATAGCGATTCTCCATCAGGAAGTCGGCCGCGGAGACGAGATCCGCGACGTCTCGGGTGAACTGCCGCAGCGCCGGGTCGGGCGCGCTCGAATCCAGCGCCACGAATTGATTGCCGCGGACGCCCACCTTGAGATCCAAGCCGGGGAAGTCGCCCGTCGGCTCCATTTGCGCCTTGGCGAAGCGCAGCATTGCGGTGATCTGCTGCATAGGCGTGAGCTGGCCGTCATGACTGGACGATGCGATCTGCGCATACTCGTTCGAGACGACCAGGTGGGTCACGGTGCCCGGAAACCGCGCGTTTGCCGTTTGGGCCTGAGCCAGGGCGGAGAGGATCCCGAAGCGCATCCGGTCGTTCATCAGGCTGCCGGCAACCGCGAGATTGTCGACGCCGAGCTTGATGCTCAGCAGCCGCTTCCCGGCCTGGGCATTGATCTCGGCCGCCGCCAAGGCGACTTGGGCGTTCGCGTCTCCGAGGAAGAAGCCCGGGTTGAGCACCGCGCCGGGCGCGTCCTTCCGGGCCGGCGCAAAGAGCCGCTGATGCACGGCGATCAGCGCCAGATCCTTGCCCGGACGCCCGCGCGTCTCGACCTGGATCAGCTCCGGGGCGGGGCGGACGTAAACGGCAGTCGGCGGGAAGTAGAAGAGGACCTGCTCGACGCTCGTCCTGGGAGTCGCGCCTTGGCTTCCGGTTCGCGCAACGGCGACGTCGCTCGTCGTCCAGACCGGGAAGATCGCGTACTCCTCTTCGCTCAGGGTCCGCCAGTAGCCGGTCTGGAAGCCCGTGCCATAGGTGGCCAAGGCCAAGGGGGCGCCATCCGCCTGCGCGGCCAGATAGCTGAGCTGACGAAAGACCGATGCCTGGTGGTCGACCGGTCGGGCGGCCGTGGGCTGGCTTCCCTCAGGCTCACGGGCGTAGGTGCGGCTCCAGGCCGCGGCGCCGGCGTTTCTCAGTGCGTCTGGGCTGACCCTGAGCTGCCCACGTGCGGCGATGCTCATCAGCTGGCCCTGGCTGTTCAAGGTGAGCGAGAGCTCCTGGCGGGCGGCGATGAGCGTGTGCTCCGGTCGCTCCGGGTCGATTCCTCCCGAATAGGTGTTGAACGCCGGGACGCTGTGGTGTCCTGGCGCATAGGGGCTGTCCGGATGTTGGCTCCAGTGTCCGATGTAAGGCTGGTAGGCCAAGCCCAGGATCGGCGAGCCGGATGCTGGCGTGGCCGACATCCAGAGCATGAGCGCTGCAAAAACAAGGGCAGGGCTGGCTCTGCGCACCCTGGCGAAGCCGTCGGCGCGCTTGCTCAGCGGCCTCCTCCCGTCCGCTTGGCCTTGCTCGGATTGCGCAGCAGCACATAGACCGCGCCCGTGCCGCCGTCGCGACGGGTCGCCGAGCAGAATGCCAGCACCTGATCATAGAGTCGGAGCCAGTAGTTGACCTTCTGCTTGAGGACCGGCTGCTTCCCGGACGAGCGGTAGCCCTTGCCGTGGATGATGCGGGCGCAGCGCACGCGGCGGTGCGCGCACTCGGCGAGGAACTCGGCGAGCACGGCACGCGCGTGCTCGGCGTAGAGTCCGTGCAGGTCCACTTCCAGGCCGACCTCGATGGCGCCGCGCTGAAGGTCCGCAAGCACGCGGCGCTGGATCCCAGGGCGGGAGAAGAGCAGATAATCGTGCGTCTCCACCTCGGCTTCGGAGAGCTGCTCGGTCTCGTCCTCGGGTGTCTCGATCGGCTTCGGCCGCGGGACTGGACGTGGCTTGACGCGGTAGGGATCCGCCTGCTCCGATTGGATGGGCTGCACGTCCTGAACCTGCTCGCGAAACAATTCAAGATCAGTTTCTTGGATGTGTTTCTTCATTTGCGATCGAGGTCCGTGTGGCGGCGCCGGGGTGGCCGGATTATAACAGCGGGCGCGCTGCTTTCGGTCGGGGTGCCGATGCCTCGGCCTTGGGGTATCATCCCAGGCGTCCTCCCCGCCTGCGGCTCATGCGTGCGGCTGCGGCATCCGCCGCACGAGGGAGCCCGAAGACAAGAAGCAGGCTGCCCGTGCGCCGAGCCCCGCCCCCTGGGCGCTTCCTCGAGCGCGCCAATGGAGCCGTTCCCCGAAAGAGACACTGAAGAGCCGATGAAGATCCTTGCCAGCAATGACGACGGGTACCGATCACCAGGCTTGATCACCCTCGTCGATGCGCTGCGCCGGCTGGGAGAGGTCTTCGTGGTCGCGCCGGAGCGCGATCGCAGCGGCGCCAGCAACTCCTTGACGCTGGATGTGCCCTTACGTGCCGAGCGCATGGAGAACGGCTTCATTCGCGTCGACGGCACCCCGACGGATTGCGTTCATCTCGCCCTGACCGGCCTCTCGGAGGTCGATCCGGATATTGTCGTCGCCGGCATCAACCATGGACCGAATCTGGGCGACGACGTGCTCTATTCGGGCACGGTCGCGGCGGCGACCGAGGGACGCTTCCTCGGGCTGCCGTCGATGGCCGTGTCCATCGCCGCGCATGCGCCGCGTCATCTGGAGACGGCGGCGCAGATCGCCGTACGGCTCGTCGAGAACCTGCGCCAGAGCCCGCTGGAGCCCAGTATCATCCTGAACGTGAACGTTCCGGACGTCCCGCTCGATGAGATTCGCGGGCTTGCGGCGACGCGGCTTGGCCATCGGCATAAGGCGGAGCCGGTTATCCGCTCGATCGACCCGCGCGGGCGGGCCATCTACTGGGTCGGACCGGCCGGGCCCGAGCAGGACGCCGGTCCGGGAACCGACTTCGATGCGATCCGCAACGGATTTGTCTCGATCACCCCGTTGCAGGTCGATCTGACGCGGCATTCCGCAATGGAGACGCTCGGGTGCTGGCTAGAAGCATGCAATTGACATGGGAGGACTTCGACCCGGGCATCGGGATGACCTCGCGGCGCACGCGCGAGCGGCTTGTCGCGCGTCTGCGCCAAGCCGGCATCCGCTCCCCGGAAGTGCTTGCCGTGATTGGGGCGCTGCCGCGCCACCTCTTCGTCGACGAGGCCCTGGCGAGCCGAGCCTACGAAGATTCCGCGCTACCGATCGGCTACGGGCAGACGCTCTCCCAGCCCTACACGGTGGCGCGCATGACCGAGGCGCTGCTCGAATCCGCCCAGCCCGACACAGTGCTCGAGATCGGCACTGGCTCCGGCTTCCAGACGGCGGTGCTGGCCTCTTTGGTGCGTCGTGTCTATAGCGTCGAGCGTTTGCGGGAGCTGCTCGGCTGCGCGCAGGAGCGGCTGCGCGTCCTCAAGAAGCGCAACGTGCGCTTCAGGCATGGTGACGGTGCCCTGGGTTGGCGTGAGTATGCACCCTACCAGGGCATCATGGTCACGGCCGCGCCTCGCGGGGTGCCACGGGCGCTGGCCGAGCAGCTGGCGCCGGGCGGCGTCATGATCCTGCCCATGGGCGAGGGGGCGAAACAGATGCTCGTGCGCCTGACGCGGACCAGCGTCGGCTTCAAGCACGAGGTCCTCGAGACCGTGAGCTTCGTTCCCCTGCTCAACGGCGTTTCCTGAAGCGCTCGCCCCATGGGGCGACGGGGCTCGGATGGTTGCTGATAAGGAGAGACTGCGGTTCCGTGGTCGAACGATGACCTTGTTTCGAGAGTCAAGGGTCCCACTCTCACGCATGTGCGCTGAACGGGCATCAGCGGCCGCGCTGATTGCCGCGCTCGTCGTGCTCATCGTGCACATCGTTTCAGGCTGCGCCTCTCCCCGACCTGCTCCCATTTACGGCTGGAATTGGACTGGGCCCGCCCCGGAGGGCTTCTATCTGGTCCGCAGCGGCGACAGCTTGAGCCTGGTGTCCGAGCGGCTCGGCGTCAGCATGCGGAAGCTCGCCAAGTGGAATCGCCTGCGACCGCCCTACCGGATCTATGCCGACACATTGCTGCGGGTGACTCCACCGGACGGCAAGCCGCCGAGGCGAGTGGCCGCGGCACCAAGGCGATCGGGGCCGACGCAGAAGGGCCCGGCGGAGAGACGGGATGCGTCGCCGCCAAAGCCCTCGGCATCGCGGCAGACGAGGGTGCCCGCCAAGTCCTCCGCAGATCGCGAGGCTGCCGGGAGCCGGGCTGGGCCATCATCGGTGACTTGGCGGTGGCCGCTGGATGGTGAGCTGGCGAAGCGCTTCCGCGCCGGGGATCGCACGCGACAGGGAATCCGCATCAAGGGCAGGGCTGGCGAGCAGGTGCGGGCGGCAGCCGCCGGCGTGGTTGTCTATAGCGGGAGTGGACTCAAGGGATACGGCAATCTTACTATCGTGAAGCATAACAATAAGTACCTGAGCGCCTACGGATTTAACCGCAGATTGCTTGCGGCTGAAGGGGATAGCGTCCGGGGTGGCCAGGCTATCGCTGAGATCGGGAAGGGCCCGGATGGCGACCATATCCTGCACTTCGAGGTGCGGCGAGATGGTGTCGCGGTCGATCCAATCCTCTACCTGCCGGCCCGACGATAGGCTCCGAAAACAGTGAAGGGAGGACCAGGTGGATGTCATCCGCCAAAGAACGCGAGACCAATGACAGCCCGTCGGAAGCCGACAGCGAATCGATAACGCTTGGGGAGGACTCGGAAGCGGTGGATGCGCAAGACTCCGAGGAGATCGCGGAGGATTCGGCCGCGGCGGAGACCTCCGAGGAGCCCTCGCCCGAGCGCTTCAGCTCGGGCGAGACGGACTTCGACGCGACACGTCTCTATCTCAACGAGATCGGCGAGTCCAAGCTGCTGACGGCGGAGGAAGAGGTTCAGCTCGCAAGGCTTGCGCAAGCCGGTGACAACGCCGCGCGGCAGCGCATGATCGTCAGCAATCTTCGCCTAGTGGTGAAGATCGCCCGCCGCTACCTCAACCGTGGGCTGCCGCTGCTCGATCTCATCGAGGAGGGCAATCTGGGTCTGATCCGCGCCGTCGAGAAATTCGATCCGGAGCGCGGCTTCCGCTTCTCGACCTATGCGACTTGGTGGATCCGCCAGACCATCGAGCGCGCCATCATGAACCAGACGCGGACCGTGCGTCTGCCGATCCACGTCGTTAAAGAGATCAACGTCTACCTCAAGGCGTCGCGCAAGCTCGCTCAACGACTGGATCATGAGCCAACCAGCGAGGACATCGCACATCTTCTCGATAAGCCCATTGGGGACGTCAAGCGGATGCTCGGGCTGAACGAGCGCATTGCCTCGGTCGACACGCCCTACAGCAAGGACGCCGACAAGCCGATGGTCGACATGCTCCAGGATGAAGCCGCGGCGGATCCGTCGGACCGGATTCAGGACACCAATATCCGCACCAACCTCGACCATTGGCTGGGAAAGCTCAACGACAAGCAGCGTGAGGTCGTCGAGCGCCGTTTTGGCCTACATGGCTACGAGAACTCGACTCTGGAAAGCGTCGCGCAGGAGCTGGGCGTGACGCGCGAGCGTGTACGTCAGATCCAAATGGATGCGCTTCGACGCTTGCGGGATATTCTCGAGAAGGAAGGGTTTTCGATCGATTCCTTTTTTAAATAGGCCAATTAGTTTCGTCTAATCCGCCTTGTTTCTTAAGGTCATTCCTCCCTGAGCGCACCCCTAAGTAACTGATTGTGGCATATGCCGCAGTCGACTGCGCCATTTACCCCAGTTTGTGTTGACTTTCTGATCGCAATCCATTGATATGTGGAGCGCGGCGCCATGGGATGATGGCATCTTGCCCTCAGGCTGGAATGCCTCATAACCTCTTGTGTTGTTTCCCAATTTGTCTGGGAGGGTCTATGCAAGCCAGTCTGGAGCAGAAGTACAATTTCGACATTGTACGCTGGTTCACGATCATGGCCGTTGTCTACCTTGTGGTAGGGGCGGCTGTTGGGGTCTACATCGCTTCGGAATTGGCTTGGCCGTTCCTGAACTTCGATAGCCCTTATATCTCATTCGGTCGCTTGCGTCCGGTGCATACCAATGCTGTCATCTTCGCCTTCGGCGGCTGTACCCTCATGGCGACGGCCTTCTACACGGTGCAGCGTACCTGTGGCGTGAGGCTCTGGAGCGACAAGATGGCGCGGTTCACCTTCTGGGGGTGGAACGCCGTCATCGTGCTCGCCGTGCTGACGCTCCCATTCGGCATTACTCAATCCAAAGAATATGCCGAGCTGGAGTGGCCGATCGACATCCTCATTGCGGTCGTTTGGCTGTCCTTCACGATCAACTTCCTGATGACGATCGCGACGCGCAAGACCTCGCACATCTATGTGTCGAATTGGTTCTTCCTCGGCATGATGGTCATGATCGTCTACCTCCATGTCGTCAACAGCCTGGCGATTCCGGTCGGACTCTTTAAGTCCTACTCCATCTTCTCCGGCGTGCAGGACGCGATGATCCAATGGTGGTGGGGCCATAACGCGGTGGGCTTTTATCTGACCGCTGGCTTCCTGGGCATCATGTACTACTTCGTGCCCAAGCAAGCCGGGCGACCCATCTATTCCTATCGCCTCTCCGTCATTCACTTCTGGGCCCTGATGTTCGGCTACGTCTGGCTGGGGGCGCATCACCTTCAATACACAGCATTGCCTGACTGGACGGGCTCCCTGGGCGCCGCGGTCTCCATCGCCATGATCATCCCGTCCTGGGGCGGAGCCGTAAACGGCATGATGACCCTTTCGGGCGCCTGGGACCGTCTGCGTACCGACTATGTGCTGCGCTTCCTCATCATCGCCCTGGCCTTCTACGCCATGTCGACCTTCGAGGGGCCTGTCATGTCGCTCAAGACCGTCAATGCGCTGTCGCACTATACGGATTGGACCATCGGCCACGTCCACTCTGGCGCGCTTGGCTGGGTCGCCGGTATCTCCATCGGTGCCATCTACCACCTGATGACGCGGCTCTACCACACCGAGATGTTCTCCGAGCGTCTGATCAACTTCCACTTCTGGACCGCGACCATCGGCACGGTGATCTACATCGTTGCCATGTGGGTCTCCGGCATCATGCAGGGCCTGATGTGGCGCGCCTACGACGAATACGGCACCTTGGCCTACACCTTCGTGGAGTCGGTCGATGCCATGCATCCCTACTACGCGATGCGCGCCATTGGCGGGATGATCTTCCTGCTCGGTGCTGTGGTGATGCTCTTCAACGTCCTGATGACCGTGCGCAAGTCCGTCACGTCCGGAAGCCTGGACAAGGCCCGCGCCGTTCCGGCCGCAGCCTAAGGGGAGAAGATGATGTCTGACAAACGACCCAAGGTGAAGGTCAAGAGCTTTCAGGAATGGATGGAGGTCAACATCTGGGGATTGTTGATCGTCCTCGGACTGGTGCTCTCCGTCGGCGGACTGGTGGAGATCGTCCCGCTCTTCTTCATGGATAAGACCATGGAGCATAACAAGTTCCCCGAGATCGTCTGGGAAAAAGCGGGGCAGGAGCCGATCGTCACGGTCGGCGAGGATGGCAAGGAGCAATGGAACTGGCAGCCGGGCGATGGCGTGCGGCCCTTGACCGCCGTCGAGCTTGCCGGGCGCGACGTCTATCAGCGCGAGGGCTGCTATCTGTGTCACTCGCAGATGGTCCGCCCCTTCCGCGACGAGAAAGAGCGCTACGGCCACTACTCGCTGGCCTCGGAGTCCATGTTCGACCATCCCTTCCAGTGGGGGTCGAAGCGGACTGGGCCGGATCTGGCGCGCGTTGGTGGAAAATACTCGGATGAGTGGCAGCGCCAGCATCTGTACGATCCACGCTCCGTTGTTCCTGAGTCCGTCATGCCGAGCTATCCGTGGCTCGAGGAGTCCTATCTCAACGGCAAGAAGCTGAGGCGCCACATGGGCGGCTTGCGGCTCGTCGGTGTTCCCTACTCGGATGCCGATCTCGCGGCTGCGCCGGCCTTGGCCGAGGGCAAGACCGAAATGGACGCCCTGGTGTCCTACCTGCAGGTGCTGGGCACCATGGTCACGCTCGATGAGTCAAAGGCCTATCGTGAATAGTCTGCTCGAGTATTTCGAGACCGATTGGCAGGCGATGACGGTCAATGACTGGGTCGGAACCATCCTCACTGTCGTCATCTTCCTGCTCATGATCGTGGCGTATTTCCAGGTCTTCCGTCCCAAGAACCGGGAGCGGCTCGAAGCCAAGAAGCACATCCCGTTCGACGAGGACAACGAGTAATTACGGAGACTCCCATGGCGGAACACAATCCATTCCCCGGTGAGAACAACACCGGTCATGTCTGGGACGACAATCTACGCGAGCTTAAGAACCCGCCGCCACGCTGGTGGATGCTGGGCTTGTGGGCCTCCATCCTCTGGGTCGTCGGCTATTCGCTGCTCTATCCGTCCTGGCCGGTTGGCCAGGAGCCGACGCCCGGGATTCTCGGTTGGAGCCAGATGAAGGAATATCAGGAAGGCATGGCCCAGGTCGAGGCCAAGCGCGCCAAGTTCGAGGACCAGATCAAGGGGATGTCGGCCAATGAGATCCTGGCGGATCCCGGGCTGAAGCAGTACACCTTGGCTTCGGCGAAGGTCCTCTTCGGCGACAACTGCTCTGCCTGTCACGGCAGCGGCGGTCAGGGCAACCCGGGCTATCCGGTGCTCGCGGACGACGACTGGCTCTATGGCGGCACCACCGCCAAGATTGCCGAGTCCATCGCCATCGGCCGCCAAGGTGCCATGACGCCGCACAAGGACATCTTGACGGAGGCCGAGATCGACACCCTGGCCAAGTGGACCGTGCAGATGGCCGAGACCAATGGCGAAGGCGGTAGTGAGGAGGGCTGGAATCTCTTCAAGACGAAGGGGTGCACCGCCTGTCATGGTCAGAGCGGGAATGGCGTCCTTGCGGAGCTCCCCGGCGGGAATATCGTGACCGTCGGCGCGGCCAACCTGACGGATGGGATCTGGCGTTTCAAGCCAGGCGGCTATGAGAGCGCCAGGTACACCATCGTCAACGGCGTGAATCAGCCCTCCAATCCGGATGCGCGCAACGCCGTGATGCCTGCATTCGGTCAGACGGGCCAGCTCACGGATCAGGAGATCAAGAAGCTCGTGGTCTATGTCCACGAGCTTGGCGGCGGCCAGTAGATCTGAGCGAGACGGTTGCCTAGAGGTCCCAGGTCCGCACTTGGATCTGGGGCTCTCTGCGGGGGCTGAGAGCCGAGACAGCCGTCCGGTGTCGAATGTTTGCGAGTACAACCTTGAGGGCGAGTGCATATGGGGGGATTCTTTCTGACCTGGGACGCGGTGGCGCTGACCTCGATTGCAATGGTGATCATCGCGATCGGCATCGTCATCTTCCTCGGATTCAAGATCGTCGAGCTGATGAAGCGCGACGCCGAGACCAACAAGGGCGAGAAATCCTAGGAACTGTTGCGGGGGTTGAGACGTCCATGGAATCAGGGGGATAGCCATCCCCCTTTTTCTTCGCTGAGCAAGCGCGGGGGACGCTCGACCCTTGGATCGGTGAGAGCGGGGCTCAGATCGGCGTACGGTTGATCGACATAAGAAGAAGAGAGGGGAGGGCATTTGCGCGTATCGGCGTTGATCGGTGCGCTTGATTCCGGACTGACCCTGCAGTGGAGATGGTCAACTTGAGTACGAACGAAGCAGCAAAGCCGCCTTCCGCCGTGGACGACCTCTACGAAGAGGCCGACGACTGGCACGTCAACACGGGCGGCGAGACCATCCACGCCAAGCGGATCCCAGGCCGCTGGCGCACCTTCAAATGGCTGATGGCCTCCGTCTGGCTGATCTTCTTCCTCGGCCCCTATCTGCGCTGGGATGGCCGCCAGGCAGTCCTCTTCGACATTCCGAATCGGCAGTACCACATCTTTTCCGCGACCGTCCTTCCACAAGACTTCTGGATGCTGTCGCTGCTGCTGCTTTTCTTCGCCATCCTGCTCGCCGTGCTGACCGCCTTGGCCGGGCGCGTCTGGTGCGGCTACTTCTGCTTTCAGACGGTGTGGACGGATCTCTTCACCTGGATCGAGGAAAAGCTGGAAGGGCCGCCCGCCGCCCGCCGCAAGCTCGACCAAGCGCCGCTGACTGCCCGCAAGGCCCGCATCAAGGGGACCAAGCACATCCTCTGGATCCTCATCGGCTTCTTCACTGGGCTCAGTTTCGTCGCCTGGTTCACGGACGCCCCAAGGCTGTGGAGCACCTTTTTTACCGGACAGGCCAATGGCGCGGCCTACACCACGGTCGCGCTCTTCACGGCGGGTACCTATGTCCTGGCCGGCTTTCTGAGGGAGCAGACCTGCTTCTGGCTCTGCCCCTACGCCAGGATCCAAGGGGTCATGCTGGACAAGACCACCATCTTGCCGACCTACGACGAGAAGCGCGGCGAGCCGCGCGGAAGGGTCAAGCGCGGTGGCAAGGAAGAGGGTCGGGCGACCGGGGACTGTGTCGATTGCAATCAATGTGTCGTCGTTTGTCCGACCGGGGTCGACATTCGGCGTGGGCAGCAGGAGGGCTGCATCACCTGTGCGCTCTGTATCGACGCCTGTGATCAGGTGATGGAGAAGGTCGGCCGTCCGCGTGGCCTCATTCGCTACGCCTCGCTGGACGAGATCGAAGGCCGCCCGACGAAGCGCATGATCCTGCGCCCGCGGGTTTGGGTCTATTCGACGATCCTCATCGTGGCGCTTGCCGGCATCGTCTATGGTCTCACCTCACTCGCCCCGGTCGAGCTGAAAGTGCTCCATGAGCGCGCGCCGCTCTTCGTGCTACAGAGCGACGGCTCCATCCAGAACAAATACACCCTCAAGATCCTCAACAAGACGCCCGAGCCAGTGACGGTTCGCGTGAGTGCCTCCGGGCACGACGACCTGATCTTGATGGGGGCGGAGGACCCGATCCTGTCCGAGGCTGGCGGCGTGACGCCGACGAACGTGTTCGTGCGGATCCCCGAGCGGGCGCTGAAATCCGAGCAGCAGCCCATCACCTTCTATATCGACGGGACGCGTGCCTCAGGCACGCCTGTGGAGGCCGAGCGCGAGAGCGTCTTCATCGGTCCTCGACGCTGACGTTTTGCGCAATGGTGGATGTATGCCCATGAGCCTCATCGAAAGAATCCCACACGACTCGGCCTTCCGCAGCCCTTGGGTACTGGGCTGGATCGGACTGGTCGTAACCGTCCTCGCCGTCAATGCCACCATGGTCTATCTGGCCTTTGCGACCAGCCCAGGGCTGGTCAACGCCGACTATTACGAGCGCGGCCAGAACTACGAGCAAACGCTCCTGTCTCGCAAGGCGAGGGCGCCGCAGTGGACTATCGAGGCGGACATCCCGGCCGCCCTCAAGGTGGACAAGTCGGAGTGGATCCGGGTCTTCCTGGTGGACAAGGCGGGGCAGCCGGTGGATCCCGACGCCGTGACCTTCTACGCCTATCGGCCATCGGATGCGGGGCAGGACTTCTCCATCCCCATGACCCGCGAGGATCGCGGCCGCTATGTCGCCAAGGCCAGCTTCCCCTTGATCGGCGTCTGGGACACCCTGATTGCGGTGCATTCCGGTGAGGATGAGTACAGCATTGGCGAGCGGGTGAGTGTCGGCCGCTACTGAGTCGGCGCGGGCCTCCGAGAGCCCGCTGACTAGACTGCCTCCTTCCAGCGTTGCGGCGGCCAAGGTCGCCGGCGCGTTGGACGAATGCTGCTTCCATTGCGGTTTGCCCGTCAGCGGCGATGCCCGCGAGACGGCCAGCATCGCGGGCGCCGAGCGCAGCTTCTGCTGCACCGGCTGCAAGGCCGTCTGCGAGGCCATCTTCGCGGCCGGCCTTGAGGGCTTCTATCGGCGCACGCCCGAGGGGGAGGTCCTGGGGCCGCCGCCCGAGCCGCCCAAGGATCTGGCGCTCTTCGATCTCGATGTCGTCCAGGAGGAATTCACGGACGTCGCCTGCGAGGGGCGCGAGATCAATCTGCTGGTGGAAGGTATCCACTGCGCCGCCTGCGTCTGGCTGATCGAGAAGGGGCTGGAATCCCTGCCCGGCGTCGAGGAGGCGCGCGTCAACCTGACCGGCCGGCGTCTGCGGGTGCGCTGGGACAACGGCCGCCTCAAGCTCTCGCGTATCCTGAGGCGTCTCGCCGACATCGGCTACGCGGCCACACCCTTCGACCCCAATTCGGCCGAGAGCGCGATCGGGCGCGAGAACCGCGACCTCCTGCTGCGCATGGCCTGGGCTGGCTTCGCGATGATGAACCTGCTCTGGGTGTCCATCGCGCTCTACAGTGGCGCCGATCAGGGCGAGCACCGCGACTTCTTTCACTGGATCGGCTTCGTGCTGGCCACGCCGACCCTGGTGTATTCGGGCGCGCCCTTCTACAAAGGCGCCTGGTCGGGTCTGCGCTCCGGCTATCTCAGCATGGACCTGCCGATCGCCATCGGCGTGACGACGACCTACGGCTATTCGCTCTACGTCACCCTTGGCGGCTCCGAGATCGGTGCGGTCTATTGGGACACGGTCGTCAACTTCCTCTTCGTCATCCTGGTCGGCCGCTATCTGGAGGCGATCTCGCGTCGCCGCGCCGTGGCATCGACTCAGCGCCTGCTGGACCTTCAGCCCAAGGTGGCGACTCGTCTCGACGGAGATCGCGAGGAGGTCGTCCCCATTCGCTCCCTCCAGGTCGGTGAGCGGGTCCTGGTGCGCCCGGGCGAGCGCATCCCGGTTGATGGCGAGGTGGTCGAGGGCGGGAGCGGCGTCGACGAGTCCATGCTCAGCGGAGAGTCGCGCAAGGTCGCCAAGGCCGTGGGAGACAGCGTCGCTGCCGGCACCATCAATGGGGCCGGTGTTCTCCAGGTCCGTATCTCCGGACTGCTGCGCGAGACCGCGCTGGGTCGCATCATCGGACTGGTGGAAGCGGCGCAGTCCAGCCGCGCCCCCATCCAGCGCCTGGCCGATCGTGTCGTGCCCTGGTTCGTCGCCGCGACCCTCGGCCTCGCGGTACTGACCTTCCTCGTCTGGCTGCGGACGGATGTCGAGGTCGCCCTCATGGCGGCCACGGCAGTGCTCATCATCACCTGTCCCTGCGCCTTCGGCCTGGCGACGCCCATGGCGGTAGCCGTCGCGTCCGGCCTGGGCGCCTCGCGCGGCATCCTGGTCAAGAATGGCGCCGTCCTCGAGCGTCTTTCGGCGATTCGGCACATCGTTTTCGATAAGACGGGGACGCTGACCGAGGGCCGGCCGCAGGTGGTCGCGCTGCGGGATGCGGCTAGCGGGTGGCAGGTGTGCGACACCGACCCTGTCGATGGCGCGGTGGGCTTGCCGCTCGGTGCTGCGCAGCGGGGCCAGCTCCGGCGTCTTGGCGCACTCGAGCGTTTGTCCGAGCATCCGGTGGCGCGCGCCATTCTCGACCTCTGCGAGCGCTCGCAGCTCAGCACCGCGGGACTGAGCGTGACCGAGACGCGCGTCGCTCCTGGGCTGGGCATCTGCGGTCGGGTTGACGGCGAAATGCTGGTCATCGGCACTCACGAATGGCTTGCCAGCAACGGCGTGACCGAGCGGCTGCAGAGGGATGTCCCCGCGCAATCCGGGGCGGAGGGTCTGGTGCACTGCGCCATCAATGGCCGCGAGGTCATGCAGCTGCGCATCGCCGACCGCCTTCGCCCAGGGGCCGCGGACTTGGTCGCCCGCATGCGCGCCCGCGGGATTCGCGTCACCATGCTGACAGGAGACAGGCGCGAGGCCGCCGAGCGAATCGCCGCCCAGCTCGGCGACATTGCGGTGATCGCCGAGGTGCTGCCGGATGAGAAGGACGCCGTGATCGACCGCTTGCAGCGCGATGGTACCCCGGTCGCCATGGTGGGTGACGGTGTCAACGACGCCCCTGCCTTGACGCGGGCAGACGTCGGCATCGCCATGGGCAGCGGAACGGACGTCTCCATCGCCAGCGCCGACATCGTGCTCATCTCCAGCGAGCTGGAGCGCGTCATCGAGGCCACCGAGCTGTCGCGGCGAACGCTGAGGGCGATCCGGCAGAACATCGGCATCTCGATTCTCTACAATCTCGTCATGGTGCCGCTCGCGATGAGCGGGGTCATCACGCCCTTGATCGCCGCGGTCTCGATGCCCCTGAGCTCATTGGCGGTCATCGGCAACTCCGCGCGCATCCGCACCTTCGTCAAGGCACTTTGAGCCAGTTCACAGTCCTGGGTCACTCTGGTGTCGAAGATGTTGCCCAACTGGTGGAGAATATTGAGATGGATGTCATCTACGGCCTGATACCAGGCATGCTGGTCTTGGGGGTCGCGGCCGTGGCCGTGCTCTTCTGGGCAGCTCGCAGCGGACAGTTCGACGATCTGGACGGGGATGGCAGGCGTCTCTTGCTCGACGAAGACGAGGTCGACCCCAGACGCCTGCCGGATGCCGATCCGGACGAGGATGGCAGCGCGCGTGGCAGCTGAGTCGCTTGCTGGTGCCGCGGGCAGGACCTGTGGGCAGAGACGGACCGCGCTCAGGCGCAACCCGACAATTGATAACCAAGGAGCTCGAGCATGCTACTCGACGATGAACGGCGTAATTTCAAGCGGATGATCGCCGAGACCCAGATCGATGTGACACGGCTGTCGAGCGGTGAAACATTCACCGCCAAGCTCGTCAACCTGAGCGCGTCCGGATGCGCCTTCCTCTCGGATCTGGCCATCGAGGCGGATGAGGCGCTGGACATCCTGATTCGCAGCCCCAGCGAGCGGCTGGATCCGCTGCGGCGCTCGGGCCAGGTCGCGCGCTTTACCCAAACGGACGAGGGGCGATTGGTCGCGGTCCATTTCACCGGCAGCGCCTGAGCTTCCTGGCCTGAGTCATGCCTTGCTCGGTGACCCTTATCGCGAGGCATGAGTCGCGCCGAGGCAGTCTGTCGACCAGGTGTCGCGCCATGCAGAGGTTCTATTTCAGCCTCAGTATCTCGGCCTCGGAATACCTCAAATACTACCGAGGCGCCGCTGGCCGCGTGATCGTGCGCGCCTCGGACGGCCGCACCCTCTCCATCCCGGCCGCGAATCTGCGCCGCTTCGTGACCCAAGAAGGCATTCGTGGTCAGTTCTGTCTCACTGTCGATCAAGATCACAAGCTGGTTTCGATCGACCGCCATTCGGCGGCTCAGGTCCGCCGCGCCTGAGCGGGGGCATCCGTAGTTCGCGGACGGCGTCGGTCATCCCGAGAAGAGCCGCCAGCCGCCAGCTCGAACCTCGTCGAACCAGCCCTGCAAGCCGGTCGCTGGCGCCTGGCTGCTCTCGATTCGATTATCCTAGATCCGGCGGTTGGACGGCCTCCAGGGTGCGTCCAGCGTGGTGTCTGGCAAGGCGCAACGAGGCGTCGTAGTGGCTCTACGACAACGCGTTGCAACGCAGCCAGGCGCCGCGCGGGGCGTGCACTGGAGGCCGTAGCGGGCTTCGCCCGGCGGGTGAGCCAGCAGCAGACCCCGATCTTGAGAGTGATTAAGACGTTACATGAAGCACGAAGCGGTCAGCCGCCGGGTCTAGGATCATGTGAGCGTCGAATAGTCCCGCGTCTTACTCTCTAGAGTGGTGATCCCGTCAGTAATGTCAGCGACATCAGTGCTGGGCGTGCCGGCCTCCAGGCCGATACCTCTTGACCTGGAGGCCAGCACGCCCAGCGCCACCCGTTTCTGCGGCAGGGCATGGAACGGAGCACTGGGCACTGCGCATCATGCGGCAGCCTCACCTGGCAGGGGTGCTCCGCCCCGAGGGGCGGGCGATCGCGGCGGGTGCTGTTGCCAGGAGGGCGCGCAGGCATCCTCGATACGACGCTGCCCGGCCATGCTCTCACGGCTTGGCGGAGCCCTGTCGACTGGGTAGAAATACGGACTCAAGCGCAGGCTCGCCCTGCCGTTAATCAGGTTACGCACAGTCCTTCTCGGAGCAGAGCCTGATGGCGATCCTCACCAACTTCTCGCTCTCCAATAGTTATTCCTTATCCAACAGCTTTACCCTCAAATCCTTCGACCAGAATCAGCATCAGCTGGGTAAGACCGGCAGTGAGCCGGCGGATGCCCTGTCTGGCCTGCAGGACAAGGCGCTTGAATCCTTGGCGCGCGAGATTCCGGGGGTGGAAGCCGCTGGTCTCAAGGCCCTGGATCCGGCCGAGTACACCCCGGACAAGATCGCCGAGCGCATCAGCGGCTTCGTCGCCCAGGGGCTCGAGAGCGCCAGGGCGCAAGGCAAGTCGGAAGAGGAGATCCAGTCCCTCTACGACAGTGCCGTCAAGGGCGTCGAGCAGGGCTTCAAGGAGGCGAAACAGATCCTATCCAATCTGGACATGCTCAATGGCGCCATCGCCGATCAGGTGCAGGCCACTGAAGAGGCCACCTTCGACGCCCTGGCCGGGCTCTCGCCGACCCAGGAGCAGCAGGGCATCACGGGTGCCCGTACCATGGCGGTCGCCGAGCGCTACGCCCAAGCGGAAGATTTCCAGCTAGAGCTCAAGACGCAAGAGGGCGATACGGTTCGCATCAGCTTCGGCAAGACCCTGGAGGCCCAGGCAGGTTATGCCATGACTCAGGACGGACAGGGCAACAGCGCAGCCGTCTTGGATATCAGCCGCAGCGAGCAGAGCGGCTACAGCTTCAGCGTCGAAGGCGATCTCAGCGTGGATGAGATCGACGCCATCCAATCGCTCGTGCAGGACGTTAGCGAGGTGGCCAACGACTTTTTCAGCGGCGACGTCCAAGAGGCCTTCGAGCAGGTGTCGGAGATCTCCTTCGATAGCTCTCAGCTCAGCGCGATGAATCTGCACATGAGCCAGTCCCAGCAGTACAGCGCGGTCCAGCGCTACCAGGAGACTCAGCAGATGGATAGTCCGGCGGCATCCAAGCCGGGTCTGCGTCTCGGACACATGATGCGTGAATTCGGCGACAGCTTCGCGCGGCCGGGGCTGCAATTCCTCGATCAAGCGGACAAGGTCGCCAGTCGGATCATGGAGGGGCTGGTCGAGCAGGATACTCGCTTCAAACAGTCTGACTCCGATCAGCAGGGCGCCTATCAGGACAATTTGCAGCGGATGCTGAGCGCGTTGGAAAGTGTGGAATGAGTCTACACTTTCGCTCGGCGCTCGGGTGTTTAATGACGGTCGAGCGCAGCTCGTGTCCGGCCTGAAGGTCGGTGGGCATTGAGTTTTGTGGCCGAGCGCGCGTCAGCCCAGCAGGAGCGAGCGCCGGCGGAGCAAGGCCGGTCAACCTAGATCCGGCGGTTGGGCGGCCTCCAGGGTGCGTCCAGCGGGGTGTCTGGCAAGGCGCAATGAGGCGTCGTAGCGGTTCTACGACAAGGCGTTGCAACGCAGCCAGGCGCCACGCGGGGCGTGCACTGGAGGCCGTAGCGGGCTTCACCCGGCGGGTGAGCCGGCAGGAAACCCCGATCTTGAAAGTGATCAAGGCGTTACATGAAGCACGAAGCGGTCAACTGCCGGATCTAGGGTCAAAGATGCGGGGGCGGCGGACAGCTTGCGGGGCACCAGCTGGATGAACCTAGGGGCGATCCGAGATGCTGATTTCCGGTTGCCGGCGACAAGGTCGCGGCAGTCGGGATGCAAATGACAAAGCGTGCCGTCATGGCGCCGCGAATCTCGGAGCTGAGCTAGAGCCATCGGCGAATATTCGCCGAGATGGATCTGGACACGCGCTAGTCGGCACGCTTCTACGCGAGACCTCGCCTGTCGCGGCTTTTTTACAGGCAGGGTGAGGAGGTAGCCTTGACTAACCTTTTCTCGGCGGCGCTCTCGCGCGCGTCGCAGTGGCCCTTCAAGACCGCGCTGATGGGCGCTGTCGCGGCCAGCATGGTCGTCGCCATGCAGCCCACTTCGATGTCCGCCTGGCTTCTGGGCTCACTCCTCCTCCTTGCCGCGGTCTCTATCGATCTGCTTCACCGTAAGGCGCTTTCCTCAGCCGGGGAGGCGGCGCGCGCCGAGATCCAGCAGGCCCGCGATGAAGGTCGGTCTCAGCGTGAGGCCTGGGAGCATGCGCTCGAGCGCCTGTCGATCGAGCTCTTCCCCATCTTTGCGCGGCACATCGAGCATTCCCGCCAGCTCACCGAAGAGAGCATCGTCCATCTTTCTCAGACCTTCAGCGGTCCGGTCACGGATCTGGAGCAGGTCATCCAGGCGACTCGCTCGGCGATGGCGAGGAGCAGGCGGTCCTGGCTCAGTTCCAGGAAAGCCAGGCGAGCTTGACGGAGCTGATCGGCGCCTTCGAGCAGCTCCTGCGCCGCGAGTCCGATGTGGCGGAGCAGGTGGTGCGGCTCACCGGATTCGGCACCGAGATGCAGCGCATGGCCCAGGACGTGCGCTCGGTCGCAGAGCAGATTAATCTCCTCGCCCTGAACGCCGCGATCGAGGCCGCTCGCGCCGGCGAGCAAGGCCGCGGATTCGCCGTGGTCGCGGAGGAAGTCCGCAAGCTGGCGGGCTCATCCGCCGAGACCGGCTCGCGCATCAGCACCAAGGTGGACGAGCTCGCCCGCTCGCTCGATCGGACTCACCAGATGGTGCAGTCCTCCCCGCAAGACGCCGACAGCTTGGTCAAGAGCTCCGAGGGCAAGGTGGAGACGGTGCTCGACGGACTGCGTGGGACGACCGAGTCACTCACCCAAGACGCGCAGAGCCTAAGGCAGCTCGGCGAGACGCTTCGCGAGGAGATTGCGACCTCTCTGGTTGATCTCCAGTTCCAAGACCGCACCAGTCAGGTGCTCGTGCACGTCTGTGGCGGCCTGGATCGGCTGAGCGAGCGCCTTCGGGCGATCTCGCTCCACGATCCCCAACAGCAGGAGCGCGACATCCTGGAGATCGATTCTCTGTTGGCCGAGATGCTCGAGTCCTACAGCACCGTCGAAGAGCAGGATCTCCATCTCGGCAAGACCGAGACATCGGAGCAAGCGGCGGGCTCCGAGCTGACCTTCTTCTAAGCTGATCTGCCTCTAATCCACTGTCCTTCAGATCAACGGAGCTTGGTATGGCGAAGACAATCATGGTGATCGACGACTCGGCTTCTCTGCGCAGCGTCGTCGGAATCGCACTCAAAGGGGCAGGCTACGACGTGCTCGAGGCGAGCGACGGCCGCGACGCGCTCAACAAGCTGACGGGGCAGAAGGTCCATCTGATCGTCAGCGACGTGAACATGCCGAACATGGATGGCATCACCTTCGTCAAGGAGGTGAAGAAGCTGTCCAGCTACAAGTTCACGCCCATCATGATGCTGACGACGGAGAGCCAGCCGGAGAAAAAGGCGGCGGCGCGCGAGGCGGGTGCCAAGGCCTGGCTGGTCAAGCCCTTTCAGCCCCCGATGCTACTGGATGCGGTCTCCAAGCTCGTGCTTCCCTGAAACCAGCCAGAGGCGAAAGCCATGACCACAGGCGCTGCTCAATCCAGCTCGGAAGGGCGCATCGTCCTCGGGGGTGAGCTGAGCATCTGCACCGCGGCCGAGACCTTTGCCCGACTGCGTGGAGAGATCGAGGGGATCGCGGTCTGTGATCTGGACCT
The DNA here is from genome assembly GCF_010820565.1 of Thiorhodococcus minor. Lineage (GTDB taxonomy): Bacteria > Pseudomonadota > Gammaproteobacteria > Chromatiales > Chromatiaceae > Thiorhodococcus > Thiorhodococcus minor. The sequence goes on from NZ_JAAIJQ010000017.1 coordinate 21,821, forward strand.
TTCCGGTATCTGCGAGATGGACAGCGCCGGACTGCAGCTGCTGCTGTGGCTCAGGCAGACCTGCGAGGCCCAGGGGACGCCCTTTCGGCTGATCGCGCACAGTGACGCGGTCGCCGAGGTCGTGCGCTTGCTCCAGCTCACGCAGCACCTGGGCATGGTGTCAGACCATTCGGCGGAGGAGCAGTCGGCATGAGTCTGGATACCGCCCGCCAAGCCTTCATCAGCGAAGTCGCCGAGCTCCTCCAGTCCATGGAGGACGCCCTGCTGACCCTCGAGGACCGGCCCGAAGACCCCGAATCCCTCAACGAGGTCTTCCGTGCCATGCACACCATCAAGGGGACGGGTGGCGTCCTTGGCTATGACCCCGTGGTCGCCTTCACCCATACGGTCGAGACGCTCATGGACGGTGTGCGCTCCGGCCAGACCCCGCTGCCTCAAGGGCGTGCGCACCCAGGTGGGCAATCTCTTGATCGAGCCCAAGCTCAAGGCGCGCGTGCGCTGGGCCCAGCACAATCTCATGCAGCCCTTGCGGGAGACGGGCACCTTCGATCTGGTGCTCTTGCGCAATGTGCCGATCTATTTCGATTTGCCGACAAAGCAGCGGGTGCTGGACGCACTGAGCCACTCCATCGCCCCCGGCGGGTATCTGGTCATTAGTCACGTGGAGTCGCTGCAGGGGCTCCGGACGGACCTCCAACTGGTTCGTCCGTCCGTGTTGCGCAAGCCGCGGCGCTGAGCCGGTCGCGCGGTCGAGCAGGGGCAGCACAAGGCAATGGAGGGGCTGAGACGGGTCAGGAAGCGTTTCTTGCGGCCGGGCGAGCACTGCGTGACCCGCGAGCCCATGATGCTTTCCACGCTGCTGGGCTCCTGTGTCGCGGTCTGTCTCTTCGATCCGGTCGCGCATGTGAGCGGAATGAACCATTTTCTGCTGCCGGTGCGCAATCCGGCGGCCGGCCCGGCGACCTTGGACTCGAACGCGGGACGCTACGGGCTGTGGGCGATGGAGATCCTCATCGATAATAAGGCGCTCAAGCTCGGCGCGCGACGCGAGCGGCTACGCGCCAAGGCCTTTGGCGGGGCTAATGTCCTGCAGGTGTCCTCCGGCGCCCTACCGGAGCGCTACAGCATCGGCACCGCCAATGTGCAGTTTGTGCGCCGCTTTCTCGAGCAGGATGGCATTCCGCTCGTCGCCCAGGATTTGGGCGGCCTCAACGGGCGTCAGATCTATTTCTACGGGGGCGACTACTCGGTCTACCTGAGACGGGTCCCGCGCTCGAGCACCGTCGCCATCATCGATGAAGAGCGCGGTTATCTACGTCACGCCATCGCGGCCAAGCAGCGCAAGCCTCAGGTCGATTTCTTCGAGGACGGTCCCGGGTCGAAGGCCTAGGGTGCCCTGGGAGTGTCGTGATCCGGGGTGGATGCGAAGTGACAGGTCTTGTAGACGGAGTGGGCTGATATGCCTCAGGTCAAGGTACTGATCGTCGACGATTCGGCCGTGGTTCGGCAGGTGCTCACGGAGCAGCTGGGCGGCATCGGCGGGATTCAGGTCATGGGCGCCGCTCGTGATCCCATCTTCGCGCAGAAGGCGATGGAGAAGGAGTGGCCGGACGTCATCGTCCTGGACATCGAGATGCCCAGGATGGACGGCATCACCTTCTTGAGGCAGTTGATGCGCCAGCGGCCGACGCCGGTCATCATCTGCTCGACGCTGACCGAGAAGGGCGCCGAGGTCACCATGCAGGCCATGAGTGCGGGTGCGGTCGATGTCATCGCCAAGCCGAAGGTCGGTCTGCGCCAGTTCCTCGAGGAGTCCAAGACGCTGCTCGGCGACGCCATCAAGGCGGCCAGCCGCGCGCGCATGGAGAAGATCGCCCGGTCTCCCCAAACGCCTTCGGCGCGTCCGATGCAGGCCAAGCTGAAGGCCGATGCCGTGGTCGCGGATCGGGCCTTCAAGCCGCTCTCGGCGACGACGGACCGCGTGGTGGCGGTCGGGACATCGACCGGCGGGACCCAGGCCCTGGAGTACGTTCTGACCCGTCTGCCGCGCACCGCGCCCGGCATCGTCGTGGTTCAGCACATGCCCGGCCAGTTCACCGCGGTCTTTGCGACGCGCCTCAATCAGCTCTGCGAGATCGAGGTGCGCGAGGCGCGCGACGGCGATCGCGTCATTCCGGGGCTCGCGCTCATCGCGCCCGGCACGCACCACCTGCTGCTCAGGCGCAGCGGCGCCCAGTACCGGGTCGAGGTCAAGAGCGGTCCCCTGGTCAGCCGCCATCGGCCCTCCGTGGATGTGCTCTTCCGCTCCAGCGCGCAGTCGGCCGGACCCAACGCGGTCGGCATCATCATGACGGGGATGGGGGACGACGGGGCGCGCGGGCTCTTGGAGATGCATGAGGCGGGCGCCATGACGGTTGCGCAGGACGAGCAGACCAGTGTCGTCTACGGCATGCCGAAGGAAGCGGTGAAGCTCGGCGGCGTGGATGCCATTGTGGGTCTGCCGCAGATCCCCGGCATCGTCGTCCAGGCCCCGACGCGGCAGGCCTATCTTAGAGCCGCCGCGCGCGCCTGATTGCGTTTCGGCCAGCTGAGCTCTGTAAGTTCCGTGTGGACAAGCGCAGCGCGGTCCACCAACGCCAGCGCGGGATTCGGGGGACTTCGCTCTCGCTCGTTCACCCTACGGAGATTAAGCGGTCGGCCTAATGGGCTGTTTGTTGGGCCTCCTGCGTCGGCCCAACCTGCCGCAAGACGGCATCTTGGTGGTGCGCTGAGAATCCTTGGACAACCTCCAGGATCCTCAGTGCTGGCCCTCAGACCTTGAAGTGACCCACCAGCTCCTGGAGCTCCTCGGCGAGGCGGGCGAGCTGCTCGGAGGCCTCCGTGGTCTGGCTGGCGCCCTGGGCGTTGCCCTCCGCCGCGTCGGAGATGGTGGTGACGTTGCGGTTCATCTCCTCCGCGACGGCACTCTGCTCCTCCGCGGCGCTCGCCACCTGAGTGTTGACGTCGTTGAGCGTGGTCATGGCGGCCGTGATGGCCTCCAAGGACTGCTCGGCCTCGACCGCGCGCCCGCGACTCTCTTCGGCGTGCGCTTTGCTGGCATCCATGACCGTGACGGCGCGTCGGCTGGCCTGCTGCAGGCGCTCGATCATGCTCTGGATCTCCTCGGTCGAGGACTGGGTTCGGTTGGCGAGCGAGCGCACCTCGTCCGCGACGACCGCGAATCCGCGTCCGGCCTCGCCAGCGCGGGCGGCCTCAATGGCCGCATTCAGCGCCAGCAGGTTGGTCTGCTCGGCAACGCCGCGGATGACGTCGAGCACCTTGCCGATCTCCTCGCTGTCGCGGCCGAGCTCGCGAATGACCTCGGAGGCGTTCTGGACCTCTTCGGCCAACTGCTCGATCTGCGACATGGTGCCGTAGACGACATCCTTACCTGATACGGCCGCATCCTGTGCGCCATGGGTGGCATCCGATCCCTGCTGGGCGCTGTGCGCGACCTCTTGAGCCGTGGCGCTCATCTCGTTCATCGCGGAGGCCAGCTGGTCGACCTCGTTGCGCTGCTGGGCGATGCCCGCATTGGTTTGCTCGGTGATGTTGGCGAGGTTGGCGGCGGCCTGCGTCAACTGCGCGGTCGAACCGAGAATCCGGCTGATGAGATCGCGGAAGTTGTCCATCATGGCGTTGAACGCCTTGGATGCCTGGCCGATCTCATCCATATTGTTGGCAAGTAGCCGATGAGTCAGATCGCCGTCGCCCTGGGCGATGCCCTGCAGCCCGACCGTCATTTGACGCAGCGGACGAGTGACGAAGCGCGTGGTGAAGAAGTAGAGGATGAACAGCACGGGCAAGCTGAGCAGGGCCGCCATGGCGAAGATCTTGATGGCGAACCAGCGCACGTCTTCGTTGACGTCATCGAGGTTGATTTCCATGCTCACGGCGCCGAGCACCTGATCCTTGGAGGTCGGCAAATGGCAGGTGGTGCAATTCTTTCCCAAGTAGTCCTCGCGCGAGATGGCGGCCGTCACGGCGCGGAGCGTGCGCTTGTCGTCGGAGAGCTCCAGGTAGGGCTCGCCGGTCTCTAGCACCGCGCGCTCGATGTCGTCACGCGGCTTCTCGTGGTCCGTGCCCTCGCCGTACATGTCGATGACGCGCTGCCCACGCAGCACGCGCAGGTCATCGACGTTCTGCAGCTCGATGATCTGATCGAGAAAGGCGGCGCGCTGGCTGATGGTGCCGGTGATCATCATGGTGGTGAGGCCGGCGAGGGTCATTTCGTGCAGGGTGCTGGTGAAGGCCTCGGCCTGCTCGATCGCGGTCTGTCGTTGTTGGTCTGCTGCCCACAGGATGAGCCCTGTCCATGCTGGCACCAAGATGAGCCACATCGCCCCTAGGAGGCGTACCCAAATCGGGAAATCGTTGATCTTGCGCATAGCGATTCTCGCGTCTTCTCTTTCTGTGGCCGTTGAGCTGAGCCCCTGGCTGAGTCGAAACGCGTACTGGCGTCCAAACCGCGTGACCCGTCGTGAGGCCATTCTTTCTTATCGCTGGCCCGAGCGCGGTCGGGTCGATCGACCCTCGGCGCCCGAGCGGCTCGCGCCTCGCGGCGGCGACCCAACGCGCCGCGCGACTAGCGCGCCTCTTCGAATAGAACCCGATTATCGGCCCCGGCCTGGCCTCGCATCTGTGAATAGAGTTCCACTACCTGCGACCAATCCAGCTCGGAGAAGCGCTCTCGGGCCTCTTGGACCTTGTCGCGCAGCATGGTCTCGGACTTCTCGGCGACGATCGAGGCGTGGCGGCCGATGCCTTCCTCCCGGATGAAGAGGCAGCCGTCCATGAGGTCGGCGAGCTTGACGATATAGGCCAGCGGCGAGCCTTGCAGCGCCTTCTTGAAGCGCGTGATCTCCGGGGCGATCTCATCCTCGATGCGGGGCAGGGGATCCTGATCGCCAGTGAGCTCGGCGATGCGGCGCTTGAGCGGGGAGGGGAGGTCACCCATCAGCAGCTCGGGCGTATCATGGGTCAGGGCGTATTCCAGCACGCTGAGCTGCGTCTCGGCGGGCAGCGTCTCACCGAGGATTCGCCGCATCAGCTCGCGCGCGATCATGGTGACCAGGTAGTGGTGCTCGGCCAGCGTCTGGCTGCGGGCGCAGCGCACCGAATGCCAGCGCGTCACATGCCCAGAGCGTGCGATGTCCTGCATGTTGAGCTTTAGATCGTTCATCCTCTCCACCCTGTAACGGCTGCTGCCTCAATAACTTCACTTGCTTGAACACCCCTATGGCGGGGTGTAGCATCGGCGCCCCACCGCAGTGCAAACAGCCCATCAACGCTCAGTCCAGTCGACTTCAAAACCTCACTCATGCCCCTGGATACCGAATGTCTCGCTCAGCTCAAGCTGCGTCAGCAGCCCTTCGATGAGGTTCCGAGCGAGGACCTTCTGTACAGCGATCCGCTGCTCGAGAGCCTGATCGAGACGGCTGTGCACGCGATGCATGCGCCTGGCGCCATCGTGATCCTGGCTGGGGCGGAAGGCTCGGGGCGCAGCGTCCAGCTCCAGCGTCTGCTGGGGTCGGTCGAGGTTGGCCTGGAGCTGATCGCCTTCCGCGGTCGGGCCAACATACCCTTCGACGCCATCGACGTCACGATTCGCAACCATCTGCGCAGCGGGGGCTTCGATGATCCACAGCGCCCGCTCTCCGAGCTGCTCGCCACGCGTGCCCGGGCCGGCAGCGCCCTGGTCCTGGCGATCGACGACGCGCATCTGATCGGCGCGGAGAGTATCGAGCGGCTCTTGCGCGTGCGCGGGGAGGTCCTGGAGTCCGGCGGCCAGGGGCTGCGGCTCATCCTGGTCGGAGATCAATCGTTCGGGCGCGGCAGCCTGCCGCTTCCGGATCCTTTGGACGATAGTCAGGTGGTGCGCCTGAACCTGCGGCCCTTCAATCTGGAGCAGGCCGGAGCCTACCTGCGCCATCGGCTTCGCGCCGCTGGGGTGGATGACCCCGACAGCTTCTTGTCGTCCGGCGATATCGCCGTGCTGCAGACCAACAGCAAGGGCCTGCCGCGGGCGCTGAATCGGAATGCGAACGCCTGGCTCGCGCGCCGCTGCCGCAGCTCGGGCGGCATCGCCCAGAGCGTCACCCGGAAGCTCGGCGGATTGGCGCCGAGCGGAAAGTCCACTAGGACCTTCGAGGAGCCGCCCGACCAGGACATCCGGGCGCTGGTCGACGCCGCGCAAGAGGAGCCCGAGGGCATCCTGGATCTCGACTCGGAGGTGGCCACGGCGCGGTCGGCGCCTCAGGCGCCGTCGGACCCGGAGCTGGCGCGCTACCTAGTCGGCGAGGACACCAAGCCCGCGACCGACGATTTCGAGCAGATCCTCAGGCATGTGCGCCAGCACCAGCTCAGTCAAACGCCTGCGCCGCCCGCCAAGCCGCAAGTCCCAGAGCCTGCGGCCTCGCCCAAGCCATCCGTCTGGAATCGGCCTTGGCTGATCCCGCTGATTCTGGTGCTCGTCGTCCTCGCCATCCTCGTCCCCGTTGGACTCAAACTGCTGAATGGCGGCGCCCAACCGTCACCGAATGCATTGCCGCAGGAGCGGCCTGCACCCGAGTCAGAGGCGATTTTGGAGCGGGAGTCACCGTCTACCCAGGTTCCGGTGGCCGCGTCGCCCGAGCCCGATGCACGGGAGACGGAGGCGAGTCGAGACGGGGTGCCTGAGGTTGGGGCGGAGGTCCGGCGTGCCGAGACGTCACCAGAGGGGCCGACCGCGCAATCCTCGGCTGGGCCTGATCGAGCCGAGAAGAGTGACGCCGAGGACAAGCCGGGGGCCGCCGAAGCGGACGGGGGCTCGAAGATGGACGAGGCTGAGCGCAAGATGGCCGAAGACCTCGATTGGCTCATGCGCCAGGACGGCGAGCGCTACACCATTCAATTGGTCGCGGGGCGTGATTTCGCGACTTCCCAGGTCTTCTTGGCTCGGTTTGAGCTCGATGGGATCCACTACATCCAGACGCGCAGCTACGTCATCGGCATCATCGGCAGCTTCCCGAATCGCACCGTGGCCGCAAACATGCTTGGCGATCTCCCAGTGGCCGCCCGCGAGAAAGGGCCGTGGATCCGCACCATCGGATCCGTCCGTGACTCGCTGCCCTAGAAACCGCCCGGCGATGGCTTCTCGATTCTGGCGGTGCCGACTTCAGACGGCCAAGTCGCTCGCAAGCGGACTCCTACGCGAGCTTTCCCGCCGTAGGAGCCCGCTTGCGGGCGACGCGCTCGGCACAGGTCGCACCATGTCCGAGCAGGTCCCAGCCGATCGGCTAGGGGCGGATGTAAACATACCCCTGAGACTGCAGCTCTCCGATCCGCGTCACGCCCCCCTGACTCACCTCGACAAAGCCAGGCAACAGCTCATCGAGCGTGAGACCGAACCCTTTGAGGGTGTTGCCGCACATGTCGAGCTCGGTGCCTTGCTCCTTGAGGCTTGCCACCGCCTTGCGAACGCGATCCGTTGCCTCGATGTCCGTCAGGGCATTGATCGCCGGCCCGTGCGCGACCAGCACCAGGTTGATGTTCTCCGGGCCGCCGATGCCGGCGATGTGGTTTTGCATGTTGTTCAGAACGAAGGGGACTTTCTTGGCCTCGGACACGTGATAGACGACGTCGATCTTGTCACCAGCGAAGGCTGTGGGTGCAGCGCTGGACAGGAGCAGCAGGGATGCGGTGAGTAGTCGTTTCATGCGAAATCCTCGTCTCGATTGTCATGGTTTCCTTCTTCTCAGGTTGCGAGGAGCCGGTCCGAGGACGGCCGATGCCCGAGTCCTCTCCGCTATCGCCCAAGCGCTGGCGGCGACTTGGGTCTTGCTGAGCCAGGTCTCCCCGAAGAGGTCCCCTCGCTAGCCCAAGGTCAGGCCCGCGATCCGCTCGGTCAAGATGCCTGCGCGTCCTTTGCGATCCGCGCAGGCGTTGTCGCGGCAGTCTGATGTGCACCTCGCTGATCGAGGCCCGAGGTCGCCATTCAGGATTCTTCGTTGGCTCGCGCCGGGGTGATCGCAGCTGACTGCTCCGGAGCCCCGTCGCGGTACCGCTCCTGTTCAGGATTCGCTTATGCCCCTCAAACACCTGAGCTCGATCGGGGGCAGCACTCCGATTTCCATCGCATCCGACCCCTTGACTCCCCATCGGCAAGGCGGCGATAGTTGATTCCGCCTGCTCATCTGGGGCAGAGGCTGGGCGACTTCCACAGCGGAACTTTAGACCGCATTGTGGCTCCTATCTTCCGAAGTCAGTTCACTCGCCCCCGCCCGCACCGAATCCCCAACTTGCGCGCTCCAGCTGATCTCGAAGATGAAGATCCCAGGCGCCATCGTCGCGCGACCTGTTTCGACGCCGAGCGAGCAGAGCCGGGACGCTTTGCCCCAGATCTTCCCTGGACCCTCCGCGGTCCAGGCCGATCCCGTCGTTCAGCGTCCGATCTCCAAGGTCGAGCCAGATGTCGTCCTCGATCTTCGCAACCGACATCCAGTGCGCGTCGAGGGCTCTGCTGGTCGACGCTACGCGCGGCAGGCGGTTGAGACCTATGAATCGGTCCACCAGCTCAAGCAGCGTGACAACCTGCGCTCCGTCTCTGGCGTCGACGATTTCGCGTGAGTCCAGTGCCCGTTCTCTCCAATGTGGCAGGGTGGTGCGGCGTTGGGAGTGTCGGCCTCCAGCTCAACACCTGTCGGCCTAGAGGCCGACACTCCAAGCATTGATGTCGGCCACGCCGGTCATGGGCTCGCAGCTTTGCGTGAGGCGCCATTTTCCACTTGCTCGAATGCCGATGATTGTGTCCAGTCCCATCGAAAGCGATCCTGTCCCCAATGCTTTCGGGCATCGGTGTTGCGATCAATGGGGGGCGAAACTTTCGAAAGGGGCGGCCCGATCTGTCGACCTCGAAGGGGCTGGCGGATGTCTCTGGGGGCTGGCGTCGAAACCCTTCGGTGACTGGGCAGATTCTCCACAGTTGGGCGATGGTCACCTTCGAGGTTTAGGCTTGCCCCCTTTGACGCTTGAGTAGGTAGCGCATGAGCCAAGCAGGCAATCGGCCGGATCCCGCGGTCGCCGCGCGTCTCGGTCTGGTAGAGGGTACGTCGCGGCACCGACGCCGCTGGCTTTGGTGGGTGGGGCTGGCGGGCATTACGCTCCTGCTCGCCGGACTCGCGCTCGTCGGCGATGGCCGGCAAGATGGCCCGAGCTACCGCACCGCCGAGGTGCGTCGCGGCGACCTGAAAGTTGAAGTCACGGCCACGGGAAAGCTGCAGCCCGTGACCCAGGTCGACGTCGGCACGGAGGTCTCCGGCACCATCCAAAGCGTCGAGGTCGATTTCAACGCTCGGGTCCGGCAGGCACAGGTCATGGCCAAGCTGGACCCGGAGAAGTATCGCGCCGACGAGCGTCAGTCCGCGGCGGCGCTGTCCTTGGCGCAGGCCCAGGTCGATGAGGCCGAGGCGACCGCGAAGGAGACGGCCAACAAGCTGCGGCGCACCCGGGACCTCGTCAAAAAGCGGCTCGCCTCCCCGGAGGAGCTGGACACGGCCGAGGCCGCGGCCGAGCGCGCCATTGCCGCCCTGGCGGTCGCCCGCGCCAAGGTCGAGCAGGCGCAGGCCAAGCTGGACGCGGACCGGCGCACCCTGGAGAAGACCCTGATCCGCTCGCCGATCGACGGCATCGTGCTCAATCGTGTCGTCGAGCCGGGGCAGACGGTCGCGGCCTCCCTGCAGACGCCCGTGCTCTTCACCCTGGCCGAGAACCTGACGCAGATGGAGCTGAAGGTCGATGTCGACGAGGCGGACGTGGGGCAGGTGGAGGAGGGCCAGACGGCGGTCTTCACGGTGGATGCGTACCCCGACCGCACCTTTCCGGCGACCATCACCCAGGTCCGTTTCGCGCCCGAGACCATCAATGGTGTCGTCACCTTCGGTGCGCTGCTGGCGGTCGACAATGCCGACCTCTCGCTACGTCCGGGGATGACGGCGACTGCCGATATTTTGGTGCGCGAGGAGCGCGATGTCCTGCTGGTGCCGAATGCCGCGCTGCGCTTCATGCCGCCGCGCCAGGAGGGCGCGAAGGGGCGGCCAAATCTCCTCAGCATGCTGCTGCCGAGACGACCGCGCGGCTCGGGACACCAGGCCGAGCCGCCGGAGAAGACGCCCAAAGGCGCCGTCGCTTGGGTGCTGCGCCAAGGCCAGCCGGCGTCGGTCGAGATCCAGACCGGCTCGACGGACGGGGCCGTGACTCAGGTGGTCGATGGCGATCTCGAGGCGGGCGCTCAGGTCATCATCGGTATCGAGCGGAGTGAGCCGACGTCGTGATTGCGGTCGATGCCCCAGCGTCCGATCCTGTCCCCCTGATCGAGCTCCGCCGGGTCAGCAAGATCTATGGGAGTGGCGTGGCGGAGGTGCGCGCGCTCGACGGCGTGGACCTGCAGATCCAAGAGGGTGAGCTCGTTGCGGTCATGGGTCCGAGCGGCTCCGGCAAGTCCACGGCCATGAACATCCTCGGCTGCCTGGATACACCGACCCAGGGCTCCTACCGCTTTCGCGGCGTCCCGGTGGAATCGCTGGACCGCAACCAGCGTGCCTTGCTGCGGCGGCACTATCTCGGCTTCGTCTTTCAGGGCTTCAACCTGCTGAATCGGACCTCAGCACTGGAGAACGTCGAGCTGCCGCTCATCTATCGCCGCATCCCGCGCGCGGAGCGGCACCGCCTCGCCCATGAGGCGCTGGCCATGGTCGGGCTGACCGGCTGGGAGCACCACAGCCCGGCCGAGCTCTCGGGCGGGCAGCAGCAGCGCGTCGCCATCGCGCGGGCCATGGTGACCCAGCCCAGTCTCCTGCTGGCGGACGAGCCGACCGGTAACCTGGACACCGCGCGCAGCCACGAGATCATGGCGCTGCTCACCGGCCTCAACCGCGAGCGCGGGCTGACCGTGCTCATGGTCACGCACGAGGCGGATATGGCCGCCTACGCCCATCGCGTCATCCGTTTTCTGGATGGCCGCGTCGTCGACGTCGTCGCGTCCGGAGGGCCCGGCTGATGCTGTGGAACGCCCTGCTGCTCGCCCTGCGCGAGATCCGTCGCAACATGCTGCGCTCGGTCCTCACCATCCTGGGGATTGTCATCGGCGTGGCGGCGGTCATCGTCATGGTGACGCTGGGGGATGGCGCGACACGCCAGGTTGCCTCGCAGATCGAGAGCCTGGGCAGCAACCTGCTCATGATCCGCGTCGGTCAGCGCATGGGACCGGGGCAGCGTTCCAATGCACCCGCCTTCAGTCTGGCCGACGCGCTGGCGATCCGTCGCGACGTCCGGGCGGCGCGGGCCGTGGCGCCCTCGTCCAGTACATCGCTGACGGCGGTGGTCGGCAACCGGAGCTGGTCGACCACGGTGACGGGCACGGACGACGCCTATTTCACCGTGCGCAACTGGGAGCTGGAGGTCGGCCGCCTCTTCTCGATCAGCGATCTCCGGGGCGGCCGGGCCGTCTGCGTCATCGGTGCCACCGTGCGCCGCGAGCTCTTCGGGGCCATGGACCCGATCGGCGAGACGATCCGCCTCAAGTCCATGGCCTGCCAGGTCGTCGGCCTGCTGCGCGCCAAGGGCCAGAGCACCATGGGGATGGATCAGGACGACCTGGTGCTCATGCCGCTGCGCACCTACCAGCGCCGCATCGCCGGCAATCAGGACGTGAACCTCATCCAGGTCTCCGTCCGCGACGGCTTCTCGACCGAGGAGACGACCAAGGAGCTGGAGCGCCTGTTGCGCGAGCGGCGCAACATTTCGGCGTCCGAGGACGACGACTTCAGCGTGCGCGATCTCAAGGAGATCACCAACATGCTGACCGGCACCACCCGTGTCCTCACCGCCCTGCTGACGGCGGTGGCCGCCGTCAGCCTGCTGGTTGGCGGCATCGGCATCATGAACATCATGCTGGTCTCGGTCACGGAGCGCACGCGCGAGATCGGCATCCGGCTGGCCATCGGCGCGCTGGAGCGCGAGGTGCTGCTTCAGTTCTTGGTCGAGGCCGTGGCCCTGTCCTCCCTGGGCGGTATCCTCGGCATCCTGCTCGCACTCGGGGCATCCATCGGGCTCGCCCAGCTGCTGAACCTGCCCTTCGTCTTCAACCTCGGTATCGTCCTCATCGCCTTCTTCTTCTCCGCCGCCGTCGGCGTCATCTTCGGCTACTTCCCGGCCCGCCGCGCCGCGCGCCTCGATCCTATCGAGGCCCTGAGACACGAGTAGCGCCGGCTGGCCGTTGGCTGCGCCCCGAGCCTCGTGCAATGGACCGGTGTTCTATGCTCCGTCACGCATGGCGTCAAGGCGCGTCACTGCTCATCGCGCTGTTTCAGGAGCGCCCTGAGACGGGCGACCTCTGTGAGGGCGTCCTCTTTGGCCTGCCGCTCGGCCTCTTTGGCCCGCCGCTCGGCCTCTTTGGCCTGCCGCTCGGCCTGCACGGCGCCGCGCGCCTCCTCGAGCGCGCGCTGGATGGCGCGCTGCTGCCGCAGCGCATCCTGACGGGACTGGTAGCGATGGTAATCGCGCTCTTTCTCGGAGAATCGACTCAGGGTGCTCATGGCGTGCCTCATGATCGGGGACTGCATCCAGTCGGGAAGCTGATCGGGGTCGAGTCGCTCGCCCTCCTGGAGGAATTTTAGCCAGCGCTCGGCATCGGTTTCGACGGTCTCGATCGCAAATTTGCTCAGCTCGAACAGGCGAATGGAGCCGTGATCGAGTAGGGGGCGTCCCCGCTCGTCGCGCAGGGTGAAGCGATGGGCGTACTCCGGGCGCTCGGCGAGCAGGGTCTGATCGAGGATCCAGATCACATAGGCGGGCTGCAGCTCACAATAGTCTTGGCCGCTCTGCAGCTGTTGGCTGTAGAGATCGGCCCAGGCGTAGAGGATGCGCGCGGCCAGATCCGGAAAGGTCAGCAGCTGGATCTCCACTTGGAAAAGCCGCCGCGCCGCGTCGCGTGCCTTGACATCGACGATGGTCAGCTTGTCGTCGAGGGTCTCGCGCTCGTTGTAGGGGTTGACGATCTCGACTGAGGTGACCGGGGCGGGCAGCTCCTCGCCGAGCAGGGCGTTGAGTAGATTGATGAGCAAATCGCTGTGATCTTCGGAGCCGAAGAGGGTCTTGAAGACGCAGTCGACCTTGGGATCGATGGGGCGGTGCATGGGGCGAGGCTAACGGGATAGCGCAGCCTTTACAATGCGTAGCGATGTGTGCGAGCCCATATAGGGAAGAGCGCGCGAGCGGTTCCGCCGTTTGGCATCCACCAACCTTTGCGTACTGGCTTGAAGTCGGCCTGGCGGATCGCGCTATCGGGCATCCGTCAGGCGCAGCTGGGTTTCAACCCAAATCCGGCAGTTGACCGCTTTGCGCTTCATGCAGCACATGGATCATGATCGAGATCCTGGCTTCCTGCTGCTTCACCCGCAGGGTGAAGGCCGCTACGCCCCCCAGTGCACGCCCCGCGCGACGCCTGGCTGCGTTGCAACGGATTCTCTCTTGAGAAAGATTCCGTCGTAGCACCACTACGACGCCTCGTTGCGCCTTGCCAGACACCACGCTGGACGCCGTCCAACTGCCGGATCTAGGTTCAACCGAATTGGGGCAGTCAGCTTCCAGCTACCAGCCGCCAGCGGACGAAAATCATAGAGTTGCCGGATTTTTTGATCGGCCAGCTGCTCACCCGTTGAGTGACTCGGAGAAGACCTGAAAGCAGCTCCAACACAAAGCTCTAAGCTGGCTGCTGGTGGCTGGCAGCTCTTTCTAGGCTCAAGGATCCGCGTCCGCACGGGGTCTTGCTTTTCCGGAGCTTTGCAAGCGGCGCGAGGTCGGGCTATTCCGGCTCTGCAAGCCATGACGTTGAGGTAAGGCAAGACCTGTCGATAGGGGTGGCTTGATGGTGCCCCCGAGACAGGTCGTTGCAAGGTGGCCGTGCCGATCGGCCGACGGTGGCGAAGGGCTCAGAATAGGACGTATCCCGCATTCCTGTCGCGCATCTCCTGGCCTTGCTCTTGGTGCTGCGCGATCTGTTCCTAGTTTGATGCCGGGCGCTCTCGTTCTGAGGCCGCATTTGATCTAAGGTTTGGGGCATCGGCCTTGGTCGTCAGTTGGATCGGTGGCATGCACGCGCGAGAGCAGAGCCCACCGAATCCGGCGCCGGTGCTGCTGGACTAGGCTGCGCTTGACCACCCTGCGGAAGGCGGCCGGGCGAGACGATGATCGAGGCCGTGTCATCGAAGTCGGCGACGGCTGGGGTGTTTGGGGTCGCTCGGCGAAAGCGCCCGGTGCGGCATGGCGCCGATCCTGTTTGCTCGATGTGGCGGCGAGGCTAGGGGGAGGGAGCTGGGTGGGACTTTTTGGGATGTGGCGTCGGACGGACGAGCCAGAGCCGCTGGCGCCTCAGGCGCCGGATCCGGCCAAGGTGCTACGGGCGGTGCGCGAGGTCGGCGTATTCTCGGGTCTGCCGGATGCCGAGCGCCGCCGGCTCGTCGAGGCTCTGGTACCGATCGAGCTGTCGGCCGGGCAGCGCCTGTTCGAGAGTGGCGAGCCTGCGGAAAGGGCCTATGTGCTGCTGAGCGGCTGCATCCATCTAAAGCAGTCCGGCGCGGTCCATGTCGAGGAGCTGGCAGCGGGCGACTGGATCGGTGACGCCGACCTGGATCAGCCTGGCACCCATGGTGCGACCGCGGTCGCGCGTACGAGCACCTTGCTGCTGGGCATCGAGCCTGCCAGGCTCAGCGAGCTGGACGATGCCTTGCGGGCCTACCTGAGCAGGCGTCTCGCGCGGGCGAATATCGAGCGCTTGCGCGCGCTTCGCGGCCGGATCGAGGCGCTGACTGGACGCGAAGAGATCCTTGCGGAGCTGCTCTACGCGCAGCGCACCCAGAAGGGTGTCGGTTTCGCTCAGTCTTCGACGGTCAAGCTGCTCTTTTCCAAGGTCAAGGCCCTGCCGATCTCCAGCATGCGGCTGTTGAGCAAGATGCTCGACGAGCGCACGACCAAGAACGAGATCGTCGAGCTGGTGACCATGGATCCGGCCCTCACCACCACCCTGCTGAGGGCCGTCAACACGCCCTTGTTCGGCTTTCGCCACAAGACTACCAACGTGGGGCACGCCATCGTGCTCATGGGGCATGACATCGTCTATCAGATCATCATGTCCGAGAGCATGCGCCGCAGCCTGCCGGATACGCCCTTCTTCAAGGAGCTGCATCGCCGCGCCATCGAGGTCTCGCGGATCGCGTCCCCGGTCTCCGAGGTGCTGCGCGCCGGTCGTCCCGCCGAGGTCGCCACCCTGGGCCTGCTTTGCGACATCGGCTTCGTGGTCATCGAGCTGCTCAAGACCAACAATCCGGGCCTGAGCATCCTCTTCGACGACCTGGAGCCGGCTGAGATGGGCGCCGAGCTGCTGCGGGCCTGGCAGCTGCCGGAGCTGCTCTGTGGCAGTATCCAGTACAGCCGCTATCCGGAGTTCGCGCCGCCGCAGCGCGTTCCGCTGGAGGTGCGTGCCAATGTCGCGGCGCTCTATCTGGCGCGCTGCTGCTATGACGATCTGCACGGGATCCAGGGTGCGTCGCCCAGGATCTTCGTCGCCGAGTATCTGAGCGCGATCGGCTATCCGGATCTCACGGCGGAGGGATTGCTCCGCGATCGCGTGCTGCCAAAATTGCGGGTCCAGATGCGCCATCTCCCACGCTCACTGGCGGAGCGCGTGCGTCAGTTCGGGCGCTGATGCCGAGGTGGTGAGGTGTTGCACAATTGTCTTGGCGTCCCGGCCGACCGCGATCTCTCTGTACTTCATCGCCCTTTCGCTAGACGAGGTTTCCCATCCATGAAACGCTGTCGGCTCGACTCGCGAGCGGCCCTCGTGGTCTCGCTCGTGATCTCTCTGGTGATGCTCTCTTATCCAGCGGTCGGTGCTGGGCGGGACGCCGCGCACCCGCGTATCGGACTCGTCTTGAGCGGCGGAGGCGCGCGTGGCGCGGCCCACATCGGGGTGCTCAAGGTTCTGGAGGAGATGCGAATCCCGGTCCACGTGGTGGTCGGGACGAGCATGGGGTCGCTTGTCGGCGGCGGCTACGCGGCCGGACTCCCCGCCGCTGAGCTGGAGCGCCGCGTCACTGAGGTCGACTGGGATGTGCTCTTCAATGACAATCCTCCGCGCAAGGGTTGGCCGGCTCACCGCAAGGAGGCATCCGCTAATCCAACCTGGGATTTCTCGCTCGGCGTGCGCGACGGCGGGGTGCGATTGCCGAAGGGCGCCATTTCCGGCCAGAAGGTGCAGCTCTTCTTCAACGATCTCGTCAAGGGCGTCGAACGGGTGCAGCGCTTCGACGATCTGCCGATCCCGTTCCGGGCGGTGGCGACCAATCTCGAGAATGGCGACATGGCGGTCTTCAAAGATGGCCCGCTTCCCGTGGCCATGCGGGCGAGCATGTCGGTGCCAGGTCTCTTCGCCCCCATGGAGTGGGAGGAAAACATCTATGTCGATGGCGGCTTGGTGCGCAATCTGCCGATCGATGTCGCCCGTGACCTGGATGTGGATGTCATCATCGCGGTCAACTTGGGCTCCGGCTATCTGCCGCGGGAGCAGCTGGGGACCATTCTTGGCGTCACCGGCCAGATGATCGCGATTCTGACTGAGCAGAACGTCAAGACGTCCCTCAAGCAGATCCGTCCGGGCCGCGACGTCCTCATCGTCCCAGATCTGGGAGACATCAGCTCCAGCGACTTCAAGCGCGCCGCAGAGGCCATCGCCACGGGCGAAACGGCCGCGCGCAAGGCGGCGGCCGAGCTTGAGCGCTTCAGTCTGAGCGCGGAGGCCTATGCCCGCTGGAGGCGTGGCCGCTTTGGCCCGGGGCGGCCGGTGCGACAGGTCGGCGAGGTTCGGGTCGCTGGCCTCCAGCGGGTGAATCCCCAGCTCTTTAACGGTCTGATCGCCGATCAGCAGGAGCGTTCGCTCGACCGCGAGCGCTTGGTCGATGACATTCAAGGGCTCTACGGTCGCGGCGACTTCGAGCGCATCAGCTACCGCTTCGAGCCGCAGCGCGACGGCGACGATATGCTGATTGTCGACGCCATCGAAAAGGCCTGGGGGCCAGGCTATCTTGGCTTCGGGCTGGGACTGTCGTCCGACAACAGGGGCGACAATCGTTTCGGCCTGCGTGCGACCTACAACCAGACCTGGGTCAACCGACTGGGCGCGGAATGGACCTCGATGCTGACGCTCGGCAACTCGCCCAGCCTTTATACCGAGCTCTACCAGCCGCTCGACCTGGATCGCGCGCGCTTCGTGGCGCCCTATGTCGACGTCGGCCGTGCGCCGCACAGCGTCTTCCTGGGGGATCAGCGTGTGGCGCGCTACGACGTGACACGCGCGCGCCTCGGCATGGACCTGGGGACGACCCTAAGCGGCGTCGAGGCGCGCGTGGGGGCCTACTATGGCCACACCGACATCGACCTGGATACCGGCTCGCCAGCATTGAGCGAAGGCAGCCGGGCGGATTCCGGTGTGCGCGGACGCCTGCTCTACGACACGCTCGACAGCGTCGGCGCGCCACGCTCTGGCGTGCAGCTGTCGCTCGAGGCGATCAGCCCGCTTGCCGCCATGGGCGCGGATGTCGACTACACGCGCGCTGAGGTGAAGGCGATCGCCGCCCATAGCTTTGGCGCCAACACGGTCACCGGGATCCTGAGGGGGGGCAGCAGTTTCGGCGCGGAGATGCCGTATTACGACCAATTCCCCTTGGGCGGCTTTCTCAAGCTGTCCGGTTATGCGAACGAGCAGTTCCGTGGCAATGAGATGGCCTTCGGCAGCCTTGTCTACTACCGCCAGATCGCGGCGCTGCCGCCGCCGATCGGCCGAGGTCTCTATCTTGGTGCCTCGCTCGAGGCGGGCTGGCTTTCCGACGGTCTGGTGCCGACTCCGAGCGATGGCTCGGATGTACTGCTATCCAAGGAAGAGACCCGCTACGGCGGGAGCGTCTTTTTCGGCTCGGATACTTGGATCGGTCCGGCCTACTTGGGTCTGGGGCTCTCTGCGGATGGCGAGACCTCGGTCTACGTGCTGATCGGGGTACCCTGATTGGGGTGCCAGGGTGCCAGGGTGCCAGGGTGCCAGGGTGCCAGGGTGCCAGGGTGCAGAGGCGTGCCAGGATTCCGAGTGACGTACTCAGTCAGCGGCCGGGATCCATTTCGCCAGGGTGTCGTGCAGCAGATCCGGGTCGACCGGCTTGGCGATGAAGTCGTCCATGCCGGCTTCCTCGCAGCGCATCCTGTCATCGTCGAAGGCGTTTGCCGTCATGGCGACGATGGGGACGCGGCTT
Organism: Thiorhodococcus minor; assembly: GCF_010820565.1. Classification (GTDB taxonomy): domain Bacteria; phylum Pseudomonadota; class Gammaproteobacteria; order Chromatiales; family Chromatiaceae; genus Thiorhodococcus; species Thiorhodococcus minor. The sequence goes on from NZ_JAAIJQ010000017.1 coordinate 40,192, forward strand.
CCGTTGGCGCGGATCTCTCGGGTCGCCTCCAAGCCGTCCATGACGGGCATCTGCATATCCATGAGAATGAGGTCGAAAAGCTCCTTGCGCGCCTGGGTCACGGCCTCTTGGCCGTCGCTGGCCAGCGCGACGCTGAGCCCGAGCTGGCCGAGGAGCTCCATGGCCACCAGTTGATTGATCTCGTTGTCCTCGACCAACAGGACACGGCTCCCGGCGCGGACGGATTGGATCAGCTGGCTGCTCGGCTCCAGAGACTCTGGGGCGCTGCGCTCGAGGATCACGGTCATCCAGAAACAGCTGCCTTGGCCGAGGACGCTACGCACCCCGACGTCCCCGCCCATCAGGCGTGCCAGCCGCTTCGAGATGGCTAGCCCCAGGCCGGTTCCGCCGTACTTGCGCGTGGTCTGGCTCTCGGCCTGCTCGAAGGCCTCGAAGATGCGGTCGAGGGCCTCCTCGGGGATGCCGATGCCGGTGTCTTCGACCTCGAAGCACACGCGGATCCAGTCGCCGTCGTCCTGGTCGAGCTGGGCGCGGATGGTGACGCTGCCCTGCTCGGTGAAGCGGATGGCGTTGCTGGTGTAGTTGAGGAGGATCTGGCTGATCCGCAGCGGATCCCCCAAGAGCGTCGGACCGCGTAGGCGGGGGTCGATCGCTTGCGCGAGCTTGACCGCCTCGCCTTGGAGGCGCTCGCTCATCATGGTCCGCACGTGGTCGACGATGTTCTCGATGTCGACCGCGGTGTGCTCGATCCGCACCTGCTCGGCCTCGATCTTGGAGAAGTCGAGAATGTCGTTGAGGATGCCGAGTAGATGCTTGGCCGCGGTGACGATGCGGTCGATCCTGTCGCGATGCCCCGCGCTCCTGAGGTCGCGCTGAAGGATGTGGGCGAACCCCAGGATGACGTTCATCGGGGTGCGGATCTCATGGGACATGTTCGCCAGGAAGACGCTCTTGGCCCGGTTTGCCGATTCGGCAAGCTCCTTGGCCACTCGTAGATCGTGGGTCTGCGTCTCGACCAGGCTCTCCAGGTTGTCGCGGTGGACCTTCAGCTCCTCGGCCGTGCGCTGCAGGCGCAGCTGGCTGTCGCGCAGGTCTTGCTCGCGGGTCCTCAGGGCGGAGATGTTGGTCGCCACGACGATGGCGCCCTCCAGCTTGCCGGCTTCGCCGTAGAGCAGGCGCGCATTCAGCAGATAGGGGATCTCGTCCTGCCGGCCCTCACGCCTGAATCCCACTTCCGCCTGCAGATGACCGCCGCTGAAGCGGATGGCGTTGAGCAGGACGGGGCCGGCGAGCGCGTCCGGCAGTATGGCGCGAAAGCCGCGCAGCGCCTCCTGCGACAGGCATCTTTCTAGGTAGTCGCCGATCAGCGTCTGGGTCTGGTAGCCAAGCTCTTTCTCGAGGAGGCGGTTGACCTTGGTGATGCGCCCGTCCGCGCCAAGTAGCACGAAGAGCTCCGCCATGGTGCCGATCGCCCGCTCCATGGCGGCGTTGAGCTGAGCGAGCGCCTTGGAGCGATGCTTCAGCTCTTCCTCTTGCCGCGCTTGTGCCTCGATCAGCAGGTCCAGCGCCTCGGTGCTGCTAATGAGCTCGGCTTCCAAGGTATCCTTGGCCTGACGGAGGACTTCGATCTCGTCCCTCAGCTCGTCTTCCGTCTCCCGCGAGGGATGGAGCCAGCGCTCGCGGATGAGACAGAGGGTCTCGCCGACGGATGCGGCGACTTCGATGGAGAGCCCTGGCGCGAAGGGGGCGCAGGACTCCGTCTCAGCGGCGAGGCAGGTGATGGCCGGAAGGGACTCAAGCGTCTGCCGCGCTGTCGCGAGCAAGCTGCCCACGCCCGCGCCGTGGCTGCCGGTCGAGGCCGGCTCGACTGGAATCTCCTCGGCGGAGAGCTGTTGCAGCTTGCCGGGGTTGTCCCCGACGATGGCATCGACCAGGACTAGCTCCGGGCAATCCTCGAAGAGGCTCAGCGCCTCCAGTCCACGCGTGCCGCAATCGTAGACGCCCGCCCAGTCCGGCAGCTCCAGGCGGCGCAGTGCGGCGGCGACGGCGGGGCCGAAGCCGTCGTCGCCGTGCAGCGGGTTTCCGAAGCAGAGGATGCGCAGCCGCTCAGACACAAGCGTAGGTCTTGCGTGCCTGGCCGATGAAGTGGACGGTGCAGACCAGGCAGGGGTCGTGCGAGCGCACGATGTGGCCGACTTGCACGGGGTCGTCGATGTCAGGGATGCGCAGTCCGATGAGGCTCTGCTCCCAGTGTCCCGGCTGGTCCTGGCTGTCGCGCGGGGAGGCGTTCCAGGCGGTCGGCGTGACGATCTGGTACTTGGCGATCCGCCCGTCCTCGATCCGCACCCAGTGCCCCAGTGCCCCGCGCGCGGCCTCGACCAGGCCGTAGCTCTGACCGTCCGGCCATTTTCCGACCTTGGGATCGACGAAGTGGGGCTCGTCCAGACATCCGCCCAATGCGCTCAGGGTCTCCTGCATGCTCCGCAGCACCCAGGTCGCGCGGCGCAAGCGGGCGAACTGGCGCAGCCAGGTGTTGTCGCCCTCGGCACTCAGCAGGTTGGTGATCAGGGGCTCTGCGCCGACCCGCAGCTCCGCCAGGGGTCCTGTCTGGACCACCTTGTCGCTGTAGCGTGGTGCCTTGGCCCAGCTGTAGTGCCGGGCGTCCGGCTTGTGATCTGGGATGGTCTCGCCCTGCCAGGGGTGGCGGCCGCCGGGGTAGTCGAGAAACCAGCTGTGGCTGACGTGCTCGTTGATACGCGGCTGATCCAGTGGCTCGACGCGACAGGTATCGCCATTGAAAAAGCCTGGCGCAAGGGCTCGGCTACCGTTTGGGGTCGGGCTCAGCCCGAAGCTGAGCAAATGGGGGGAGCCCCGGCCGAGGGTATGCAGTCCGATGGAGCGCGCGAAGCGGGAAAACAGGCCGAGCCCGCCGTCGCGATGTGCCGGGACGCTTTCCAGCCAGGTGAAGAGCTCGGGTCCGCTCGGGACGGCGAGCCAGGTGTCGAGGTCGTCGCCGATGACGTCTTGCTCCATCCAGGCGCGAACGCGCGCCAGCACGTCCTTGGCTTCGAGCAGGCGGTTGCCAGTGGCCGGAAGGGTGACGCCCCCGGGTACCATGTAGCTGGAGTGCGGCCACTGCCCGCCGAAGATGGCGACGAGCTTGAGGACGTTGCGGCTAGCCTCCAAGGCGCCGCGGGCGACCCTGCCCTTGAAGGGCGCGAAGGCTCGGGCGATGACATCGGCCATCGGGTGCCCGGCGTAGCTCGGATGGCAGAAGTCGGGCGTGAAGAAGAGAAATGTCTGGCGCAGGTCGCTCTGTAGCGTCTCCGCCATGAGACAGAGATTGCGGATGTGGCCCGCATGACGCGGCGGGTTGATGCCGGCGAGCTGCTCGAGTGCGCGAACTGCGGCGTAGAGATGCGCCGTGCCGCAGATCCCGCATACCCTGGGTGTGATCACCAGGGCATCGCGCGGCGCGCGCCCGATGAGAATCTGCTCGAAGCCGCGGTATAGGGTCCCGATGCAGCGTGCGTCGACGATGACGCCCTCCTCGACGTCGACCTGCAGCTCGAGGTCGCCCTCGACGCGGTTGAGGTCGATGTCGACAGTGATGCGGGACATGGATCAGGGCTCCATCTTGCGTTCGACGATGCGCTCGGGCGCGGCGGCCTTGGCCAGGTTCTTGTACGCCATGTACCTGGCCCGCGAGACGCCCAGCGGCAGGGCCTTGGGCACGGCCCCGATCCTGGGCGTCGCGAAGAGGTCCCGGTCGGCCGGAAAGCTGGGCGAGGTGCAGCCGAAGCAAGGGACACCCGCGCGCGTCTTGCTGCTTTGACCGTTCCAGAGGTCGGCGTTGCAAGGCGCGGCGGTCAGGGGGCCGCGGCAGCCCAGGCTGAAGAAGAGGCAGCCGCGCCCGCCCAGCACATCGTCCTCGGCGTCGTACTCGTGGTATTCGTTCCTGGTGCAGCCCTGATGGACCATGGTCGAGAAGAAGGCGGCGGGCCGGTTGAGATCATCCAGGGCGATGGGCGCATCCTCGAGCAGCATGGCCAGCACCTTGGCCATGGTATTGGGGTGCGCTGGGCACCCGGCGACATTGATGACAGGCAGTCCGTGCTTGCCGCGCCAGTTCTGACCGAGGAGTCCCCCCGGGGTGGTCTGCATGAATTGCAGGCCCATGCAGTCAGTGGGGTTGGGCGGCGCGGCATGGACGCCGCCGAAGGCCGCGCAGGTGCCCATGGCGACGACCTGCTCGGCGCACTCGGCAAGCGCGCGGACGATGTCGATCTTGGGGCGCGATTTCCAGGTGTCGTAGAGGCCGGAGCCGTTCGGGCCGGTCAGCAGGCTGCCTTCGATGCACAGGATGTCGAGGCGCTCGCGTCCCGTCGTCACGGCCTCGAGCACTGGGCCGAAGCGCGTCTCGGCGGTCAGCGAGGGATGCCAGAGCAGCCGTGCGCCGAAGTGATCGAGGAGCCCTTCCAGCGCGGGACGCTCGGCGCAGAGCAGCGCCATGGAATCTCCGCTGCATGAGCCGGTCTGCATCCAGAGGATATTCTTCATTGGCGACTCCGGTTGCCGCTCACGGCGGCTGAATGCTGCTGACGTCCTGTGGGTTGATCTCGTCCTGGCGTGCGCGCGAGGCAAGAAGTGGCGTCGGCGCGCTCGTCGATCGGCTCGGGGCGTCTTGCGGTGGGGCTTGGGAGTCTGAGCGGGGCTTGCAGCAGCATCGGGCACGACCGATCGTTAGGGCGCGTCGGCCCCTTGGCTTGCCCGTACCGGCGTCGCCGACTTCGGCGTGTCGACGAGAATCTTCGCTGCTTCATCAGTGCCTCCTGCACGCTGAGGGGCGCCGCGTCATCCGAGACGCTCGCCTGACTGGATAAGGCGACTCCTGTCAATTCTCATACCATCTGGCTTGTCTTGACGCCTGCCCTCTGTGTCGCGCCGGCAGTCACATCGCTCGGGGATGCTCCTGCCGGCCCTCCTTGAAGGCGGACCTCAATCCGGCGCCACCTGGTAGACGAATTTCCAGCAATCGCCTAAGTATATCTACCTAATCGCGCCGACGAATGCCGACGGCGTCACACTGGCCCCAAGCTCGACCTAGGTCTCGCCTTTGGCCCAGCGCATCGCGGTGTCGATCTCGCTGGCGTCGAAGTACCTGACCTCAGCGCGCGTGAAGGGCCGGCAGAGCTTTGCCATCCAATGCTCCCATGCCTTGTCGCCGACCAGAGCGATGCGCTCGAAGTTGGAGTAGTGCGCTATGCCCAGTTTGAAGTCATCCCAAGCCGCTTGGAGATCCCAGCCGTGGAAATCATGGAAGTGGGCAAGCAGGCTGATCTTGCCTTCGGCGGCCAGTGCCGCTTCGAGCTCCGGCACGAACGTCTTGTAGTCCTCGTCATGCAGCTTTCCGCTGAGCTTGAAGCCGATAACAGCGCTCGAGCCCGTTTCTATTCTCTCGATCATGGCGTCTACCTCTGCTGAACGTCAGGACGAACCGGCAGTCCACGCGCGCCCGGCCGCTCCGAGGTCGGAGCTCCAACACCGCCGCCGCGAGACCGCACCCTCTTTCCCAGTCTAGTCGGGCTGCAGCCCGCTGCTGATGGCGCTCCACCCGAGCGAAAACGAGGCCAAGCTGCCGTAACACCTGCGACGTCGATCAAGCAAAACGCAACTCGCTGAAAGCTCACTCGGGCCACTATCCTCTCTACTGACAACTGACAACTGACAACTGACAACTGACAACTGACAACTGACAACTGACAACTGACAACTGCCCCCGTCAATACCGCAGCCGCAAGATCCTGAGTCCGCCGCCATCGTCGTGCTCGAGCAGCAGTTGAATCACGCCCGCCTTGGTCACGAGCAGCGATTGGGCGTCCAGATAGCTGACCTGGAAGAGGGCGATGGCCGCGCAGCGGTCGCCCTTGGCGGTCGGCTCGAACTGCAGCTGCTCGAAGGCGATGCGTCGTGCCGAGGTCTTCCTGAACCAGTCCAAGTAGGTCTGACGGATCGCGAACCAGTTTGCGAGGTCGTTCTCCTTGGCGTGAGGGCTGTAGAGCGCCATGAATCGGTCGAGGGTGCCTGCCTGGTAGTTGCGTTGAAAGTGCCGAAGGAGCTCGGGCACGGTGCCGCAATCTCCAGGAGCGGTCGTGACGGCCGGTACGTCCGGCGTTGCGATGGCGGCCGCGCTGATCTGGAGCGGCAGGTCAGGAGCGGCGGGCGGCTCCGGCGGGGTCGGCGGCTCGGCTGGCGGAATGCTGAGTCGGGGTGCGCGCGGCATCGAGGTGGCGCTGCCGCTCCTTGGGGGCTCGGCCGATCGCGCGAGTGACCGGGCATCGATCCCCTGCGCGGCGCTCGGTTGCGGCTCTTCTTGCGGGCTCGATGCGCTCTCTGGTGTGTCAGCGGCGCGATTCGCGTGCTGATCCGGCGCGCTCGCGTGGCCGATGGTTTCCGACGGCTCCTCCTCTGCCGGGCTTGCGATCTCAGGGGCTGGCTGCCTCGTCTGGCTCGGCTTCTTCTCGACTTTTCCTTTCGTTTCTTCTTGTCCAGCCGGCGGTGCGATTCGCGAAGCCCTGTCCTGCCGGTCATCCGGCTGCGGTGCCTGGGAGATTGCGGGCTCCGCCTTCGCATCCGTCGAAACCTTGTGATCAGGCTCCTCGGTCTGCTCCGCCGCGGTCGTGGTCCGTGCCCTCTGGGGCTCTGTGTCCGCTTGATCGTGCCTTTGCTCGGCGGCAGCCGTGGCGGACTGTTTGGGCGCTTCCCCAAGTGGGTGATGGATGATCCTGGGGGTGGGGCGGCTGGGCGTCTCCTCGGGCTGAAGGCCGATGGCGATGATGAGAACGGCGAGGCAGCCGAGGACGCCGACAAGGAGGCCTTGCCTTGCCCTGGACAGGCCGCGTATGCGCTCCGGAAGGGACCTGAGCTCTCCCGGTAAGCGTCGATCCAGCCATTTCCCAAGCGCGGCTAAGCCCTTGCTCCAGCGCGCTCCGGGTCTCGGTGTGGGACCGGATCGGGCTGCGGCCCGCGCCGCTCCCTGGGCCGCCCCCTTGCGATGGCTGTCGAAGGCTCGGTTGAGCAGGTCCGTGCGCCTTGTCGCCCACTTGGTGCGCTCCGGGTGGCGGTCTGGGTGATAGACCTGGACCAAGCGTCGGTAGCGCCCTTTGATGTGAGCCGGGTCGGCGTCGTCCGGCAGCCCCAGCCTCAGGTTGACGCGTCCCTCGGGCCGATCGAAGAGGAGACCGTCGAGGATTCGGAAGGCGCGTCTTGCGGCCTCTTGGCGACTCAGGTGCCGCCTGCCGATGGCGCGATCCAAGTCCCCGACGCGCGGGTGCTCGGGATTGCTCAGCCAAAGGAGCAGGGCGTCGAGATGGGTCTCGATGGCAGGCGAGTCGCGCCCGGTCGAGAGGGATTTGGCGACCTGCTGGGTCCAATGTGCTGCCATCTTTGTAGAGACTCGGTCGGCTGACTCGCGCATCTTTACGAGGCCCCACTATAGCCCGTAGGTGCAGGGGCTGGAGCGGCGCTTGCGCGGGTGGCGCCGCGCTCCACGCAAGGCTCCGCTGCGTCCGCCGCTTCTGCGCTATCCTTCGAGCAGGCCCAATGACCTAGGTGCGTGCGGACCATGATCCAGACTGAGCGCCAGTTTCTGCGCCATCCATCGGACGTCCCCATCAGCTACAGTCTGCGCGAAGTCGTCTTCAGCCAGAGCGACTATCTGCGCAATATCGGTGAGGGTGGTCTCTGCTTCGCCTCGCGGATCCCTATCTCGCCCGGGACCAGGATTCACATCGAGATCCCCATCGCTGAGCCTGCCTTCGAAGCTGATGGCATCGTCGTTTGGTGCAACGCGGCGGATCCGGCCTTCGAGGTGGGCGTTCGCTTCGAGGGCGTCGAGGCCGAGTACGGCATCCGGATGGTGGAGCAGGTCTGCCATATCGAGCACTACCGTCAGCAGGTGCTCAAGCAGGAAGGGCGGTCGCTGACCAGCGAAGAGGCGGCGCTCGAGTGGATTCAGAAGTTCGCGGATCGCTTCCCGCGCTGAGGCCGGCGGGCCGCGTGGCCCCATTGTCCCGGCGCCGCGCGGCTTGGTCTAGCCTCAGGTGATGACGTCTGGCTCGCAGCGTCCCGTGCGCGCCTCGATCTGAGCCAGCTCCCTCGCGATCAGAATGAGCGGCTGCATGGCCGTTTGGGTCTCTTGCTGATGCCGGGCGGGATCCGGCTCGAAATACTCGAGATAGACGCGCAGGGTCGCCCCGGCGGTTCCGGTCCCGGAGAGCCGGTAGACGATGCGTGCGCCGCTCTCGAAGCCGATGCGGATGCCCTGGCGCTCGGACGTGCTGCCGTCGATGGGGTCGGTGTAGGCAAAGTCGTCCGCGTAGCTCACCGTCTGATCGCCCAGCTTTTTGCCGGTCAGGCTCGGCAGCAGGATGCGCAGATGGTCCATGAGACCCTCGGCGGCCTCCAGGTCGACCCCTTCGTAGTCGTGGCGGGTGTAGAAGTTGCGTCCGAAGCGTCGCCAGTGGTCGGTGACGATCTCGGCGACGGACTGCTGGCGCACGGCGAGCAGGTTGAGCCAGAAGAGCACGGCCCAGAGGCCGTCCTTCTCGCGCACGTGGTCGGAGCCGGTGCCGAAGCTCTCTTCACCACAGAGGGTGATGCGTCCGGCGTCGAGGAGGTTGCCGAAGAATTTCCAGCCGGTGGGCGTCTCGAAGCACTCGACGCCAAGGAAGTCGGCGACCCGATTGGCCGCCTGGCTGGTGGGCATGGAGCGCGCGATCCCGCGAATCCCGGTGGCGTAGCCGGGCGTCTGGTGGGCATTGGCGGCGAGCACGGCGAGGCTGTCGCTCGGGGTGACGAAGAAGTTCTTGCCCAGGATCATGTTGCGGTCCCCGTCCCCATCCGAGGCGGCGCCGAAGTCCAGGCCGTCTTGACCTCGTGTTAGGGCGACCAGCTCTTTCGCGTGGGCCAGGTTGGGGTCCGGGTGACCGCCGCCGAAGTCCTCCTTGGGCTCGGCGTTCATCACCGTGCCTGGCATGGCGCCGAGGCGGTTCTCCAGGATCTCGACCGCATAGGGTCCGGTCACCGCGTGCATGGCGTCGAAGCGCATGCTGAAGTGGCCGGAGTTGAAGAGCTGATGGATGGCGTTGAAGTCGAACAGGGACTCCATGAGGTCGGCGTAGTCCGCCACGGGGTCGAGGACATCGACCTCGGCATCACCGAGCTTCAGGGTGCCGAGCGCGTCCAGGTCGATGGCGGGCGTATCCAGCGTCAGATAGCGGTCGATGGTGCGTGTGCGCTCATAGATGGCGTCGGTGACCGACTCGGGCGCGGGGCCTCCGTTCGCGGCGTTGAACTTGATGCCGAAGTCTTCGTCCGGGCCGCCGGGGTTGTGGCTCGCCGAGAGCACGATCCCGCCTCGGGTCTTGTACTTGCGGATGACGCAGGAGACCGCGGGCGTTGAGAAGATGCCGCCGCGTCCGACCAGGATCTTGCTCACTCCGTTGGCGGCAGCCATGCGTAGGATGACTTGGATGGCGTCGCGGTTGAAGTAGCGCCCGTCGCCGCCGACCACCAGCGTGCCGCCCTCGAGATCGGTCTGGGTGTCGAAGATGGCCTGGACGAAGTTCTCCAGGTAGTGCGGCTGCTGAAAGACCTTGACCTTCTTGCGCAGGCCGGAGGTGCCGGGCTTCTGCCCGTCGAATGGCGTCGTTGCGATGTTTTGCGTTTCCATCTTCTAACCCTTGACTTGTGGTCGATCTGCCTTCACTGAGCGGCCAGCGCAAGGCCGGAGGAGGCGGCAACGCGCGCCTCTGGGCGCATGAGCAAGCGTCGCCATGGATGGGGATGGGCCGGTCTCTCGCGCATGCCGCGAGTCGCGCATCGAACGCGAGCATTGTATCCGCGCCCCGCCGTGCGACAATAGCGGATTAACCTCGAGTGCGGGTGCCTTTGTGGTCGGCCCCGCGCGATCGAGCCATCCCGTCAATCAGCCCTAAGCATCCTTAGTTCAAGGTGACGACACAAGATGACAGTAGAAGCGCATAAGGAAACACTGGAGTTCAAGGCCGAGGTCAGCCAGGTGCTGGATCTGGTGATCCGCTCGCTGTACTCGAACAAGGAGATCTTTCTGCGCGAGCTGATCTCGAATGCATCGGACGCCGCAGAGAAGCTCCGGTTCGAGGCCCTGAGCGACGACGGCCTCTATGAAGGCGACGGTGAGCTGCGCATTCGCGTGACCGTCGATCGCGACGCCGGCACGCTCTCCGTTGCGGACAACGGCATCGGTTTGAGCCGCCAGGAAGTGATGGACACCATCGGGAGCATCGCCAGCTCGGGCACGCGCCGCTTTCTCGAGAACATGTCCGGCGATCAGGCCAAGGACAGCAAGCTGATCGGCCAATTCGGCGTCGGGTTCTACTCCGCCTTCATCGTCGCGGACAAGGTGACGCTGACCTCGCGCCGCGCCGGTCTGAGCGCCGAGCACGGTGTGCGCTGGGAGTCCGACGGCCGTGGCAGCTACAGCCTGGAGAACGTCGAGAAGGCCGAGCGCGGCACCGTCGTGACCCTGCACCTGAAAGAGGACGAGAAGGAGTTCCTCGACGGCTGGCGTCTGCGCACCATCATCGGCAAGTTCTCGGATCATATCGCCCTGCCGGTCGAGATGGCCAAGGAGCTTTACGGCGAAGAGGCCGAGCAGAAAAAGGACGAGCCGCCGGAATTCGAGCAGGTCAACCGGGGCACGGCGCTGTGGATGCGCAACAAGTCGGAGATCTCGGAAGACGAGTATCACGACTTCTACAAGCATGTCTCGCACGACTTCGAGGCGCCGCTGACCTATGCCCACAACCGCGTCGAGGGCACCAACGAGTACACCACGCTGCTCTATGTGCCGAAGAAGGCCCCCTGGGACCTCTGGGACCGCGACCAGAAGCATGGCGTCAAGCTCTACGTCCGCCGCGTCTTCATCATGGACGAGGCCGACAAGCTGCTGCCCCACTACCTGCGCTTCGTCAAGGGCATCGTCGACTCCGACGACCTGCCGCTCAACGTCTCGCGCGAGATCCTGCAGCACAATCGCAAGATCGACACCATCCGTCAGGCCAACACCAAGCGCATCCTCGGCCTGCTCGAGACCATGGCGAAGGACGAGGCCGAGAAGTACGGCGCCTTCTGGGACGAATTCGGCAAGGTGCTGAAGGAAGGCCCGGCCGAGGACTTCGGCAACAAAGAGCGCATCGCCGGCCTCATGCGTTTCGCTACCACCCACAGCGACAGCGATCAGCAGCGCGAGTCCCTCGACGGCTACATCGAGCGGATGAAGGAAGGTCAGGAGAAGATCTTCTACATCACCGCCGACAGTGCGGCTGCCGCACGCTTCAGCCCGCATCTGGAGGTCTTCCGCAAGAAGGGCGTCGAGGTGCTGCTGCTCTCCGATCGGGTCGACGAGTGGCTGGTCAGCCACTTGACCGAGTTCAAGGGCAAGCAGCTCCAGTCCATCGCCAAGGGCGATCTGGACCTGGGCGAGCTGGCCGACAAGGATGAGAAGGAGGCTAAGGAGAAGGCGGCGGAAGAGCACGGCTCATTGCTGGAGCACCTCAAGAAGACGCTCGGCGACCGGGTTGCCGACGTGCGCCCCAGCACCCGTCTCGTCGACTCGCCGGCCTGCCTGGTGGTGGGCGAAGACGACATGAGCGCCAACCTGGCGCGCGTCCTCAAGGCCGTGGGCCAAGATGCGCCCGAGACCAAGCCGACGCTGGAGATCAATCTGGACCACCTTCTGGTCAAGCGCCTGGAGGCCGAGTCCGATGACGAGCGCTTCGACGACCTCAGTCTGGTGCTCTTCGACCAGGCTCAGCTCGCCGAGGGCGGTCAGCTGGCCGATCCCGCGGCCTTCGTCGGACGCTTGAACAAGCTGATGCTCAACATGATGATGGCGGGCGGCTGAGGCTCGCTCGAGATCGAAAGCGTCTACCGCACAGGGATGTGCCTGGATAGCAACGGGGCTCGGAGCCCAGCTGCGGCCCTCTTGAGCGGGTCTCCGAGCCCGTATTTGCGCCGTCCGGCTTCTCCGCAGCGAGTCGGTCGGTAAGCTCCCGAGCTGACGGCTTGTGATTCCTTCGGTTGTTTTGGGGGGCGGCGCCCACCCTATGGCCGCAAGCGGTCGGTGGTCCGCCAGGAACAGGCTGTGGCACACTGCCCAGCGCGGAATTAAGAGCAAAGAGGAACAGAGACTATGCGCATCATCCTTCTCGGCGGCCCAGGCGCCGGCAAAGGTACTCAAGCCGGCTTCATCAAGTCGCACTACGACATCCCGCAGATCTCGACCGGCGACATGCTGCGGGCGCACGTCAAGCAGGGCACCGAGCTTGGCAAGGCCGCCAAGAAGATCATGGACGAGGGCGGTCTGGTCTCCGACGACATCATCATGGGCATGGTCAAGGAGCGCATCACCGAGGACGACTGCAAGAACGGTTTCCTCTTCGATGGCTTCCCGCGCACCCTGGCTCAGGCGGACGCGCTCAAGGAGGCGGGCGTGCCGATCGACGCCGTGGTCGAGATCGACGTGCCGGATGAAGAGATCATCAAGCGCATGTCCGGTCGGCGCGTTCACCTGGCCTCCGGGCGCACCTATCACGTGGTCTTCAATCCGCCGAAGGTGGAAGGCAAGGACGACGAGACCGGCGAGCCGCTCATCCAGCGTGACGACGATCGCGAGGAGACGGTCAAGGCGCGTCTCAAGGTCTACCATGATCAGACCGAGCCGCTGATCGGCTACTACTCCTCTTGGGCTGCGCAAGGCGGGGAGGGTGCGCCGAAGTACGTCAAAGTGGACGGCATCGGGACGGTCGACCAGATTCGCGGTCGCATCTTCAGCGGATTGGACGGCGCCTGATTGCGAGCCGAATCAATGCCCCTTTCGGCACAGTGATAACCATGCAGACGCCCGGGTTAGGCCGCAGGGGGCAGGTGTTTCTGTTAGTATCCCCAGCAAATTCATTTACGGGGAGTCACTATGGCCGTTGTTGAGCTTGACGCTGCCAGCTTCGAGAGCACTGTTCAGGATAACGATTTCGTGATCGTCGATTTCTGGGCGCCCTGGTGCGGGCCGTGCCGCTCCTTTGCGCCCGTCTACGAGAAGGTGTCGGAAGATTTCGACGACGTCGTTTTCGCCAAGGTCAATACGGAAGACCAGCAGCAGATCGCGGCCCATTTCCAGATCCGCTCGATCCCGACGCTGATGATCTTCCGCGAGCAGATCATCATCTTCTCGCAGGCGGGAGCCCTGCCGGAAGGCTCCTTCCGCGACCTGCTCAGCAAGGCCAAGGAGCTGGATATGGCCGAGGTGAAGCGCCAGATCGCCGAGCAGCAAGCCGGCCAGAAGGCCTGACCGCTCTCCTTATCACCCTAGGCTGAGCCCCGGCGCTCGCCAGGCAAGGCGTCGCTGGCTCGCTCTCAGATCGCCCCTCCTACCTTCACCATGCCAGGCTCCTTGCCCTGACCACAGATGCAGCGTTCTTTTCTGAAATGGTCAGCTGCCGATCTGCTCGCAGGGCGCCCCGATGTGGGCGTCCTCATGGCTTTGTGCGAGGAAAATTATGCCCTGATGCTGCGTCTGGCGCCCGGTCTTCGGCACCTCTCGGGCGGCTTGGTCTCGACGCAGCGCGGCGCGATCGATCTGCACCTGGAGATCGAAGAGCAGTCGCCCTATACGACCCAGGTGCGCCTGACCCATTGGTTCGGTGTCCATGGCGAGCGCGATCCGCACCCGGATCCGGACGCGCGGTTGCGTGTCTATCACGATGCCCGGCAGATCGAGGTGCTGGATCTGCGGCAGACCGTGCTGCGACTGCGTAAGGACTACGCCCATCCGGCCCTGCTCGACAAGTGGCAGGCCAATCTCTTTCTCTCGAAATGGCTGGTGTTCTGTCTGCGTCAGGGACACCGTTTCGGCGCGGCCGCCTGCCCCGCGCCTGCCGCCGAGCCCGATACGCTGCCGCCCGCCTGTCTCGCCCGCTCCTGAGCCCGCGATGTGTCCATTGCCCCAGCTTTCAACGGCGTATTGAAATGGGGGAATTGTTGACTAATTTAGTTGATTAGTGGCGTGGCGGTAGGTGCGCCGAGACACTCGATCAACGATCAACGATCAACAAGCAGGCACTCTGACCATGAGACTATCCACCAAAGGCAGATATGCGGTGACCGCCATGCTCGACCTTGCCCTGAGCTCGGGCAAGGGGCCGGTGACCTTGGCCGACATCTCGGTCAATCAGGGGATCTCGCTCTCGTACTTGGAGCAGTTGTTCGCCGCGCTGCGGGCCAAGAAGCTGGTTCGCGGTGTGCGCGGCCCTGGCGGTGGCTACTACCTCGGCAAATCCCCAGACGAAATCTCCATCGCCAACATCATCTGCGCCGTTGACGAATGGGTGGAGTTCACGCGCTGCGGTGGGCGCGAGAATTGCCGCGAGGGGCAGCGCTGCTTGACGCATCATCTCTGGGATCAGCTCAGCGACGAGATCTTCCGCTTCCTCAGCGACATCACGCTGCAAGACCTCGTCGACCGCGGTCGGGCCGGTGCCGCGGATTCGGATGGAGCGGGCCTGGGGCTGGGTCACGAGAAGGGGCGCCGCGCCGCCTAGCGGGGGCGGTTGTCCAGTCGCGCATGGGGCCTCGGCCTTTTGGCGGCGGGCCTGTCGCGAGTCACTCTACCGATGGGCGGCACGCATGGGCTGAAATGATCCGGGCGCCAGTGGTATGCTTCGCGGCTTACGCTCGGGCTGGCAAGAGGCGCCTGTCATCCTTGCCGCCCGAGACTCCGAGATCCATCGACGTGATTCGAGTGCCATGGCAAAGCAGCCGGACGGTTTGGTCAGCATCAAGGACTTCGTGCGCTGGGGGGCGAGCCGCTTCAATGCCGAGGGCTTGTTCTTCGGACATGGTGCGGACAACGCGATCGACGAAGCGGCCCAGCTCGTCCTCAGCGCGCTCCATCTGCAGCCGGATCTGCCGGCGACCTTTCAAGATTGTCGGCTGACCGAGGCCGAGCGTGGGACTGTCGTCGAGCTGATCGAACGGCGTTTGACCGAGCGTCTTCCGGCGGCCTATCTGACCGGATGCGCCTGGTTCGCAGGCCTTGAATTTGCCGTTGACTCGCATGTCCTGGTGCCGCGCTCGCCGATCGCCGAGGTCATCGAGACCGGTTTCCATCCCTGGATCGCGCCCGAGGTTATCGGCCGCGTGCTCGACCTCTGCACGGGGAGCGGCTGCATCGGTATCGCCGCGGCGGTCTGGCTGCCGGATGCCGAGGTCGACTTGGTGGACGTCTCTCCCGAGGCGCTGAGCGTCGCGCGTCAGAACGTCGAGCGCCATGGGGTGGGCGATCGGGTGCGCGTGCTCGAATCGGACCTCTTCGACGGCCTGCATGGAAACCACTACGATGTGATCGTCTCGAATCCGCCCTACGTCTCCCGCTCGGAGCTCGAAAGCCTCCCGCTGGAATATCATCGCGAGCCGCGCCTCGGCCTCCTCGGGGGCGACGACGGCTTGGATCTGGTCGTTCGTATTCTGGGCGAGGCGGACCGCTTCCTGACCGACGAGGGTGTCCTCATCGTCGAGGTGGGCAGCTCGGCGGAGACGCTCGAAAGACGTCTTCCCGAGGTCCCCTTCACCTGGCTCGAGCTCGAGCGTGGCGGCGACGGCGTCTTCATTCTGACCCGTGAGCAGCTCGTCGAGAGTCAGCCGCTGGTCGAAGAGGTCCTTGGGCTGTGAGTCCGGGCCGGAGGTGTCGCGCCTGCGCTCGAGACGGCCAGCCACGCATGGCTCCGGCAAGTGAGCACGCGGAAGAAATTCCATTCCATACCCTGCTCAAGCAGATCGACGAGACTCATCCTCGTGGGCTCGATGTCGGCGGGGATGATGCCTGAACAGGCTTTACGCAATAGGCCGACTGGGCGCCGCTGGCGTGCCCCACGGCTGGAGGATTGAACGGTGGAGCAAGGCGTTTCCTTCGACCTTGATTTGATTCGTCGCTACGACCAAAGTGGCCCGCGCTATACCTCTTACCCAACCGCGGTCGAGTTCGACGAATCCTTTGATGGGGCCGCCTATAAGGCGGCCTGCGCGCGCAGCAACGAGAGCGGTCGGCCACTGTCGATCTACTTCCACATCCCGTTCTGCGACACGGTGTGCTTCTATTGCGCCTGCAACAAGATCGCGACCAAGGACCGCTCGCTGGCGCAGCCCTACCTGGATCGCGTCTATCGCGAGCTGGAGATGCAGTCCGCGCTCTTCGACAAGTCGCGCAAGGTCGAGCAGCTTCACTGGGGCGGCGGCACGCCGACCTTCTTGAGCAACGACCAGATGGTCGAGCTGATGGAGGTCACGCGCCGTCACTTCACGCTTGCCGATGACGACGTCGGCGAGTTCTCGATCGAGATCGACCCGCGCGAGGCGGACGCCAAGTCGATCAAGATCCTGCGCGAGATCGGCTTCAACCGCATGAGCCTGGGTGTACAGGACTTCGACGACCGGGTTCAGACCGCGGTCAATCGCGTCCAGACCGAAGAGCAGACCATGGCGGTGCTCAACGCGGCCCTGGACGAGGGCTTCCGGTCGATCAGCATCGATCTCATCTACGGGCTGCCCTTCCAGACGGTCGAGAGCTTCTCCAAGACCCTGGAGCGGGTCATCGCGGTCAATCCCCAGCGCCTGTCGATCTTCAACTACGCGCATTTGCCGGAGCGCTTCAAGCCCCAGCGCCGCATCAACGACGACGATCTGCCCGCGCCCGAGGTCAAGCTCGACATCCTGCAGTCGACCATCGCGCGCCTCACAGATGCGGGCTACGTCTTCATCGGCATGGATCACTTCGCGCGCCCGGACGACGAGCTTGCCGTGGCTCAGCGTGCGGGGACCCTCTATCGCAACTTCCAGGGCTACTCGACCCACGCCGACTGCGATCTCATCGGCATTGGCGTGACCTCCATCGGCAAGGTCGACAACACCTACGGCCAAAACCGTCGTGGCCTGGACGAGTATTACGCGGACATCGACGCGGGTCGTCTGCCCGTCTTCCGCGGCATCGAGCTCAGCCGCGACGACCTCATCCGCCGCGACATGATCACCCAGCTCATCTGCCACTTCGAGCTCGATATGCGCGCCGCCGAGGTCAGGTGGGATCTCCAGTTCGCGGACTATTTCGCCGATAGCCTGGAGAAGCTGAAGGGCATGGAGGCGGATGGCCTGGTGGAGGTGACTGCCGACAAGATTCGCATCCTGCCGCGCGGCCGTCTCTTGGTGCGCAACATCTGCATGACCTTCGATGCCTACCTGGCGGCCAAGACAGGCCCCATCGGGTTCTCCAAGGTCATCTGATCTCCGCCGCCTCGCATGGGCGTTTCACCACCACGCCCGGGTATCCCCGGGCGCTTTCGCGAGACGGCGTCGCGCCGCGGGGGTGCGGTCTGCATCTTCGGCGATGCCGGAGACTGGTCGTTCGAGGCGCTCGATCGCGCCTCGGACGGCGTCGCGGCGGCCTTGGCGGAGCAGGGCATCGCACCTGGCGATCGCTTGGGGCTGCTGTGCCCCAACGGCGCCGATTTCGTCATTGCCTATCTGGGCATCCTCAAGGCTGGGGCGACGGTCGTCCCGCTGAATCTGCTGCTCAATCCCAAGGAGGTCGCCTTCATCCTTAAGGACAGTGATGCCAAGGGGCTCATCTATCACCACGCCTTCTGCGAAATGGCTGCAGAGGCGCTGGCTGCTCGGCCGGGGGTCGCGCTGCGCGTTCGTATCGGCGGTGATCCCGACGCTGAGGCGCTCGCCTTCAGCACGCTGGCCGCGCATTCGGGCGCGCCGCCCGAGCTGGATTCGGACGCGGCCGAGGCCGTGGCCGCGGTGCTCTACACCTCCGGCACGACGGGGCGTCCAAAGGGCGCCATGCTCACCCATGCCAACCTGCTCGCCAATGCCTCGAGCGTCGCGCGCGCCTTGGATTTTCGTGCTGACGACCGTGTGCTCGTGGTGCTCCCGATGTTCCATGCCTTCGCGGCCACGGTCGGCATGCTGACCCCGCTCCTGCATGGCTGCGGCCTGGTGCCGGTGGGGCGCTTCGAGCCCAAGCTGGTCAGTCAGGCGATCGCGGACCACGAGGCGTCCGTCTTTCTCGGTGTGCCGAGCATGTACGCGGTCCTCTTGCGACTCGATGATGCCTCGGTGTCGGCGTGGCGCAGTCTGCGTTTCTGCGTCAGTGGGGGGGCGGCCATGCCGGCGGCCGTGATGTCGGCCTTCGAGGAGCGCTTCGGCGTGCCTGTGCTGGAGGGCGACGGTCCGACGGAGTGCGGCCCTGTTACCTGCGTCAATCCCCTGTCCGGGCCGCGCAAGCCCGGGTCGGTCGGCCTGCCCGTGCCGGATGTCGAGATGACCATCCGCGACGCGACGGGGGCGCAGCTCGATGACGGCCAAACCGGCGAGGTCTGCGTGCGCGGCCCGAGCGTCATGAAGGGCTACCTCAATCTCCTGGAGGCGACCAGCGCCAGCTTCTTCGCAGGCTGGTTCCGTACTGGCGACCTCGGCTATCGCGATGCAGATGGCTACTTCTATCTGGTCGATCGCCTCAAGGACCTCATCATCACCAACGGGATGAATGTCTATCCACGGGTGATCGAAGAGGTGCTCTACCGGCATCCGGATGTCGTCGAGGCGGCGGTCGTCGGAGACCCGGACGCCCGTCATGGGGAGGTGCCCGTCGCGCACCTGACCCTGAGCCCCGGCTGCTCGATGAGCGCCACGACGCTGCGCGCCTATTGCCGTGAGCATCTCGGTCAGCACGAGATTCCGCGTCGCTTCGTCTTTCACGAGGCGCTTCCCAAGAGCTCGACCGGCAAGATCCTCAAACGCGAGCTGCGTCGCTCGGGAGAGCGCGAGCGCGGCGTCGCCCTTTCTTCCGCAGCCGAATCGCCCTCCGCGTCACGCCATTGATGCTTGGAGCCCTCTCCGGCAACAGGCTATACTGAACGGCTTTTGGAGGCGCGGACGGTTGCCCGCGCCAGTTCCCCATTCACTGTGCGGGCCGCACCACCAGGCAGCGCCTGCTGGAGAGAATCAATGCAAGTATCGGTTGAAGCGGGCGAGGGGCTCGAGCGCCGGATGAAGATCGATCTGCCCTTCGAGCAGGTCTCCGACGAGGTCGAGAAGCGTCTGCAGAAGTACGCGCGCAGCGCACGGCTCCCAGGTTTCCGTCCGGGCAAGGTGCCGATGAAGGTCTTGAGGAAGCGCTATGGGGAGCAGCTCCACCACGAAGTCCTCGCGGACATGGTGCAGTCGAGCTTCATGGAGGCCCTCAATCAGGAGTCTCTCCAGCCTGCCGGCATGCCGCACATCGAGCCCGATTTCGATCTGCAGGAGCAGCGCGTCGGATTCACCGCGACCTTCGAAGTCATGCCGGAGTTCGAGCTCGGCTCGGTCGCCGATAAGGTCGTGAAGCGCCCCGTGGCGGAGGTGGCCGACGCCGACCTGGATGCCATGATCCAGCGGCTGCGCGAGCAGCGTAAGGCTTGGAATCCGGTCGAGCGCGCGGCGGAGAAGGGCGACCAGCTGACGATCTCCTTCACGGGCACGGTCGACGGCGAGGCCTTTGAAGGCGGCTCTTCCTCCGGCGTCACGCTCGAGCTGGGGTCGGGGCGCATGATCCCGGGCTTCGAGGAAGGCCTGGTCGGCGCCGCGCCGGGCGAGAGCCGCGTGCTGGATCTGACCTTCCCCGACCCCTACCAGGCGACGCACCTGGCGGGTAAGCCGGTGCGCTTCGAGGTCATGGTCGACGCCGTCGCCGAGCCTGCGCTGCCCGAAGTGGACGCGGAATTCGTCAAGGGCTTCGGTGTCGAGGATGGCGATGTCGAGCGCTTCATGTCCGATGTGCGGGCCAACATGGAGCGCGAATTGAAAGATCGCATCCAAGCCCGCACTAAGGAGCGGGTAATGGACGCTCTGCTCGAGGCCAATGAGATCGCAGTCCCCGAGGCGCTGGTGGAGCAGGAGATCAAGGCCATGGGCGAGCAGATGCGCCAAGCCATGGGCGGGGCGGAGATGCAGCTCCCATCGGAGCTGTTCGCGGATGCCGCCCGCCGTCGCGTCGCCCTCGGCTTGATTCTAGGCAAGGTGGTGAAGGACAACGACATCACGGCCGATGAGGGGCGGGTGCGCAAGATGGTCGAGGAGATGGCATCGACCTATGAGCAGCCGCAGGCGGTCATCGACTACTACTACGGCGATCGCTCGCGCCTGAGCCAGGTGGAGACCTCCGTCCTGGAAGAGCAGGTCGTCGAGCTGATCCTCGAGCAGGTCAAGGTCGAAGACGAGCCGCTCTCGTTCGACGCGCTCACGCGCTCGGAGTCCGCGAGCGATCAGGCCGCAGCCTAGCCCTGACCGGACGAGCCGCGGGCGATTAGCCGACTTTCAATCCTTACGCTTCAGGAAGCTGGATCATCCATGACCACACCTTCGAGTCGCACTGAATGGCAGCCGCAAGGCTTGGGGCTGGTGCCCATCGTCGTCGAGCAGACGGCACGCGGGGAGCGCTCCTTCGACATCTACTCCCGGCTGCTGAAAGAGCGGGTGGTCTTCGTGGTCGGACCGATCGAGGACCACATGGCCAACCTCGTGGTGGCGCAGCTTCTCTTTCTCGAATCCGAGAACCCGGATAAGGACATCCACCTCTACATCAATTCGCCGGGTGGCTCGGTGACCGCCGGGCTGGCGATCTACGACACCATGAGCTTCGTTCGCCCCGACGTCAGCACCATGTGCATTGGTCAGGCCGCAAGCATGGGCGCGCTGCTGCTTGCCGGCGGCGCTGCGGGCAAGCGTCATTGTCTGCCGCACTCGCGCATGATGATCCACCAGCCGCTCGGCGGTTTTCAGGGGCAGGCGACGGATATCGACATCCATGCCCGAGAGATCCTCTACATTCGCGAGCGGCTCAACCACATCCTCGCCTCGCACACGGGTCAGCCCATCGAGAAGATCGCGGACGACACGGAGCGCGACCGCTTCATGAGCGGTGACGAGGCCCAGGCCTACGGCCTGATCGACAAGGTGATCAGCGAGCGCGGCCCGGCGCCGAGCAAGGCTTGAGGTGGGGCGGTGTGGCGCCGATGCATGCTTACACCGCCGGCGCTCGGTCTCGGATGCAACAAAAGTGTGACGCCTGACAAAGCCCGCGTTTAACCGTCTTGCCATAGATGCCCAAATGGTTATGATTGAAATGGCCTCACTCGGGTACGCTGGAGCCGCGTCCCCTATCGACCCCCCGGAGACCTACCCCCGATGAGTGGAAACAATCACGGCAAGAGCGATGAAGGCAAATTGCTCTACTGCTCGTTCTGCGGCAAGAGCCAACATGAGGTCCGCAAGCTCATCGCCGGTCCCTCCGTCTTCATCTGCGATGAATGTGTCGAGCTGTGTAACGACATCATTCGCGAGGAGATGCAGGAAAGCGTCGGGGAGACGACCAACCATCTGCCCAAGCCGCGCGAGATCAATGCCCGGCTCGATGAGTTCGTCATCGGGCAGGAGCAGGCGAAGAAGGTCCTCTCCGTGGCGGTGTACAACCACTACAAACGGCTCGAGGTTGCAGAGGCCAAGGAAGACATCGAGATCGCCAAGAGCAATATTCTCTTGATCGGCCCCACGGGGTCCGGCAAGACGCTCTTGGCCGAGACATTGGCGCGCCTCCTCAATGTTCCCTTCACGATCGCCGACGCCACGACCCTGACCGAAGCTGGCTACGTGGGCGAGGACGTCGAGAACATCATCCAAAAGCTTCTCCAAAAGTGCGACTACGACGTGGAGAAGGCGCAGACCGGAATCGTCTATATCGACGAGATCGACAAGATCTCGCGCAAGTCGGACAACCCCTCGATCACGCGGGACGTGTCCGGCGAAGGCGTTCAGCAGGCGCTGCTCAAGCTTATCGAGGGCACGGTCGCCTCGGTGCCCCCGCAAGGCGGTCGAAAGCATCCGCAGCAAGAGTTCCTGCAGGTCGATACGTCGAACATCCTCTTCATCGTCGGCGGCGCCTTCGCCGGACTGGACAAGGTCATCCAGAATCGCTCCCGCAAGACGGGGATCGGTTTCTCCGCTGAGGTCCACAGCAAGAACGATGGCCGCCAGGTGAGCGAGCTGCTGAGCGCGGTGGAGCCCGAGGATTTGATCCGCTATGGACTCATCCCGGAGTTCGTCGGTCGTCTGCCCGTGATGGCGACCTTGGAGGAGCTCGACGAGGCCGCTCTGATGCGCATCCTCACCGAGCCGAAGCATGCCCTGGTCAAGCAGTACGGGCGTCTCTTCGAGATGGAAGGCGTCCAGCTCGAGATCCGTGACGACGCGCTGCGCGAAATCTCCCGTAAGGCGATGGAGCGGAAGACTGGCGCGCGCGGGCTGCGGACGATCATGGAGCAGGTGCTGCTCGACACCATGTACGATCTGCCTTCCATGGATCACGTCAGCAAGGTCGCCATCGACGCCTCTGTCATTGCCGGCGAGAACAAACCTTTCCTGATCTACGAAGGGGTCGAGAAGCAGGCCGCGTCGGCCGATTGACCGCGTAGACATCGGGCCGTGAGCCTTCCGGCGCTCCCGCTCGCTTTCGGCGGGAGCCGCCGGACATTGAAGACCATCGCGCGAGCCCCGACCCTTTCATCATTCCCACATTTTCGCTGGTCTTGTCTGGTTGAGCGGCTCCGCCCAATGCGTTTTCTTGGGGCCGCGCAGGACAGGGCTCTGCGCTGACTAACGAGAACGGGTTCAATGGCGCTACAGAACACAGCTTCCGGCTCTGATCAATCCACGACGCAGGAGGTTCCAGTCCTCCCGCTGCGCGACGTCGTCGTCTATCCTCATATGGTCATTCCTCTGTTCGTCGGGCGGGACAAGTCGATTCGCGCCCTCGACGGAGCCATGGCCAGCGACAAGCAGATCCTGCTGATCGCTCAGAAGAGCGCGGACGTCGACGACCCCGAGGTCAAGGATCTCCACGACATCGGCACCCTCGCGAATATCCTTCAGCTGCTGAAGCTGCCCGACGGAACCGTGAAGGTGCTGGTCGAGGGCAATCAGCGCGCGCACATCGAGCGTTTCCTCACGACTGAGGAATCCTTCTCCGCGGTCATCCACCCTCTGGAGGAGACGCTGGAGGTCGACGAGCGCGAGCAGGAAGTGCTGATGCGCTCGGCGATGACGCTCTTCGACCAGTACGTCAAGCTGAACAAGAAGGTGCCGCCCGAGGTGCTGACGTCGCTCGCAAGCATCGACGACGCTGGACGGCTGGCCGACACCATGGCCGCGCACATGTCGCTGAAGCTCGACGAGAAGCAGCGCGTCCTCGAGATCGTGGACGTGCAGGTTCGCCTCGAGCATCTCATGGGGCTCATGGAGGCGGAGAACGATATCCTGCAGATGGAGAAGCGCATCCGTGGGCGCGTCAAGCGCCAGATGGAGAAGAACCAGCGCGAGTACTATCTGAACGAGCAGATGAAGGCGATCCAGAAGGAGCTGGGCGAGCTCGAGGATGCCCCGAACGAGATCGAGGATCTTGCCAAGCGGATCGAAGGCGCCGGCATGCCGCGCGAGGCCAAGAGCAAGGCCCAAGCCGAGCTCAACAAGCTGAAGCTGATGTCGCCCATGTCGGCCGAGGCGACCGTGGTGCGCAACTACATCGATACCCTGGTGAGCGTACCCTGGAAGAAGCGCACGCGCATCCGCAACGACATCAAGGTGGCGGAGTCGGTGCTGGACAAGGACCACTATGGTCTGGAGCGGGTGAAGGAGCGCATCCTCGAGTACCTCGCCGTGCAGCAGCGCGTGCGTAAGCTCAAGGGGCCGATCCTGTGCTTGGTCGGTCCCCCGGGAGTCGGTAAGACCTCGCTCGGCCAATCCATTGCCCGGGCAACCAATCGCAAGTTCGTGCGCATGTCGCTGGGCGGTGTGCGTGACGAGGCCGAGATCCGCGGACACCGCAGGACCTACATCGGCGCGCTGCCCGGCAAGATCATCCAGAATCTCTCCAAGGCGGGGTCGCGAAACGCCTTCTTCCTGCTCGACGAGATCGACAAGATGGCGATGGATTTTCGCGGTGACCCGGCTTCGGCATTGCTCGAAGTCTTGGACCCGGAGCAGAACCACACCTTCGTCGACCACTACCTCGAGGTCGACTTCGATCTCTCCGAGGTGATGTTCGTGGGTACCGCGAACACGCTCAATATTCCGCCCGCGCTCTTGGACCGCATGGAGGTCATCAGGCTCTCCGGTTACACCGAGGACGAGAAGGTCGCGATCGCCGAGCGGTATCTCGTGCCGAAGCAGAAGAAGAGCAACGGCCTCAAGTCCGGCGAGCTGGTGGTTCGTGAGAGCGCGCTTCGCGATGTCATCCGCCACTACACGCGCGAGGCTGGGGTGCGCAACCTGGAGCGCGAGATCTCCAAGATCTGCCGTAAGGTCGTCAAGGAGGTTCTGCTCAAGAAGCGCGGCAAGCCGACAACGGTGACCTCGAAGTCGCTCGAGAAGTACCTTGGCGTACAGCGCTATCGTTACGGACGCGCCGACGAGCACGATCAGATCGGCCAAGTGACGGGGCTCGCCTGGACAGAAGTCGGCGGCGAGCTGCTGCGGATCGAGTCCGCCCTGGTGCCCGGCAAGGGCAAGTTCACCTTTACCGGGCAGCTCGGCGACGTGATGCAGGAGTCCATCCAGGCGGCGCTGACGGTGGTGCGAGCCCGCGCCGATGCGCTCGGGCTGCCGGCCGACTTCCACAACCAGTTCGACATCCATATCCATGTTCCCGAGGGGGCGACGCCGAAAGACGGCCCCAGTGCTGGCGTCGCGATGTGCACCGCGCTCGTTTCGGCGCTGACCAAGATCCCGGTGCGCTCGAGCGTCGCCATGACCGGCGAGATCACGCTCCGTGGCGAAGTGCTACCCATCGGTGGCCTGAAGGAGAAGCTGCTGGCCGCGCATCGAGGGGGAATCGAGACCGTCATCATCCCGTTGGAGAACGAGCGTGACCTGGTCGAGATACCCAAGAATATCAAGCAGAATCTCAACATCCATCCGGTACGGTGGATCGACGAGGTGCTCGATATCGCGCTGACCGAGCGCCCCGAGTCTGCGACGGCAAAGCCTGAGAACGAGGAGCCCGTGAGCGTCGAGGACGATGCTCACGACAAGGCCGCGGACTCGAATCGTGATCAGGCCGCGAGGCTGCATCACTGAGGCCAAGGGCTGCTGCCTTGTGGCGCGCGTGCCGAGCGCGTGGGTAGTGGTGGCACCGAGTAGACAGCGCATGCGGGACCTGTGGTTTAATCCGGGTCCCTAGGTTTACCGGCATCGGTGCGCGGGCTCGCCTGCCATGTCGCAAGAATGTCGCAATGTCAGTTGCTCGTCTCGGTGTCTCCGTCATAGCATTCAGGGGCGGATGCGGACACCAGGGCGCGTCGGGCGTCAGCGATGCCGCGTAGATTTGGTTACAACGAAAGTTTGAAAGAAGGGCTACAGGGGAATTAGATGAACAAATCGGAACTCATCGACAGAATGGCGGAAGCCGCGGATATCTCGAAGTCGGCGGCGGCGCGTGCTTTGGACGCCTTCACCGACTCTATTGCAATCGCCCTGAAAGAAGGTCATAATGTTTCGCTCATCGGGTTCGGGACCTTTACGGTGAAAGAGCGCGCAGCGCGTACCGGTCGCAATCCGCAGACGGGTGAGACCATTGAGATCAAGGCGTCAAAAACCCCGTCATTTAAAGCTGGTAAGGCACTGAAAGACGCGGTACAATAATTGCACGTCGGAAGGGTGCTTAGCTCAGCTGGGAGAGCATCGCCCTTACAAGGCGAGGGTCGCAGGTTCGATCCCTGCAGCACCCACCAAGAAAATTTGGAGCGGTAGTTCAGTTGGTTAGAATACCGGCCTGTCACGCCGGGGGTCGCGGGTTCGAGTCCCGTCCGCTCCGCCATCTTCGTCAGAACGGGGTACCCATTGGGTACCCCGTTCTGTTTTGTCCTGTCCGCTCAATCCTGAGTCAACCGAATTGCCATGCTTCAGACTATCCGTGACCGTGCTCAAGGCTGGATCGCTTGGGCAATCGTAATTCTGATCAGTATCCCCTTCGCGCTGTGGGGGATTCAGTCCTACCTGGGTGTCGGCGGGGAGCCCGTCGCGGCAACCGTGAATGGCGTCGAGCTCACGGCTAGAGACCTGGACCGGCGTGTCCAGCAGGCGAGGACGGAGCTGCGCCAGCGATTGGGCGCGGCCTATGATCCGGCAGAGATCGATGACAAGGCGCTGCGCGACGAGGTGCTCGAGGACATGATCCGCGAAACCTTGCTGCTCGACGAGACGCGCCGCCTTGGTTTGCGCGTCTCGGATCAGGATGTGCAGATCCAGATTCTTGCCGATCCGGCGTTTCAGAAAGATGGGCGATTCGACAACGCGACCTACGAGCGTTTGCTGCAGTACCAGGGCATGAGCCCCGCGATGTACGAGGCGCAGCTGCGGCAGCGAATGGCGGCCGGGCAGCTTGCAAGGGCCGTCTCGGCGAGCGCATTGGCAACGCGCTACGAGGTCGAGCAATATCAGCGCCTGGCTGGGCAGAAGCGCGAGCTTAGCTACGTGACACTGGCGCTTTCCGGCTATCAGACGGATGCCCCGATCGACGACGCCGAGATCTCGGCCTTCTATGATGACAACCCCGCGCGCTTCCGCTCGCCCGAGCAGGTGAAATTGGACTATGTGGTGCTCGACGCCAACGCGCTGGCATCGTCGGTCGAGGTGACCGAAGCGGACCTGCGGCGCGCCTATGACGCCGAGCAGGCGCGCTTCGCCCAGCCCGAGCGTCGCGAGGTCCGCCATATCTTGCTCAAGGTGCCCGAGGATGCCGAGCAGGCGGAAGCTGACGCGGTCTTGGAGAAGATCGAGGGCATTCGCGAGCGCATCCTCGCGGAAGAGCCCTTCGAGGCCCTGGCCAAGGAATACTCCGAAGACCCGGGAAGCGCCGCGAAAGGCGGCTCTCTGGGCGTCATCGAGTCCGGCATCATGGTGCCCGCCTTCGACCGGGCTGCATTCGCTGTGGAGCCGAATCAACTGTCGGAGCCCGTGCGCACTCAGTTCGGCTATCACCTGATCGAAGTCACCCAGATCCTGCCGTCGGAGATCAAGCCGTTCGAGGAGGTCGAAGACCTGCTGAAGGCCGAGGCGGCCAAGCAGGGTGCTGAGCGCCTCTACTATGATCTCGGCGAGCGGCTCGCCAACATCGTCTACGAGAGTCCCGATAGTCTCGAGCCGGCGGCAGGAGAGCTGGGGCTGAGCATCCAGCACAGCGATTGGATCGGTCGCAACGGTGGGGGCGAAGGCATGCTGGCCAATCCCAAGGTGGTCGCGGCGGCATTCAGCGACGACGTCCTCGGTCAGGGGCTCAACAGCGACCTGGTCGAGCCCGAGCGCGATAAGCTGCAGGCCGTCGTAGTGCGCGTCGCCGAGCACCGTGAAGCCTCCGTCAAGCCTCTGGCCGAGGTGCGAGACGAGATCGTCTCGCAGATCAAGAGGCAGAGAGCCGAGAAGGCCGCGGAAGCGGCGGCGACGGCGATCGCCGAGAAATTGCGCGCGTCCGGCGACTGGGCCACTGTCGATCCGCAGCTCGAGCCAACCGATCCTGGGCTCATTGGACGCAACGCATCCGAGGTTCCAGCGGCCGTGCTTGATGTCGCCTTCAGGCTCCCGGCGCCAAGCGACGGTGCCATCAGTGTCGGCACGGCGACGCTCGACAATGGTGATGCCGCCGTCGTGCGTCTCGGCCGCGTCCAGGATGGCGAGGTCAAGCCCGGCGAAGATGGCCGGCCCGCGACGGAGGCCTTGATTCTCGCTCAGCTCATGGGACGACAGTTGTCGGACGACATGCTGCAGGACATGGAGAGCCGAGCGGACATCGAGCTGAAGGAAACTGGAGGCGACGACAGCCTCTGATTCTGGCTCCTGTCGTCGATCGACGACTGCAGCCCTCGCGAACGGCGCCCTTGTTGGCGCCGTTCGCGTGTCTGGGGTGCTGCATTCCACCTCTGCCACGGGCTTGAGTCCCCGGGGCTGCCTTCGCCGATCGAGGTCACAGGCGTGCGGCTGAGGGCGCGGCGCGGTGTACCAGACCAGCTGGCGGTGCCTCTTGCGGGCAAAACAACCGAAAGCTGATCCAGGACAAGACTGCAGTCTGGCCGCCGAGGTCGAGTCACTCTTCCCTGGTTGAATTTGCCAACTCCATCCGTCAATCTGGTCTGGCTTCGGACATCGAGCTGGGGTCGACGAAAACGACAAGAACCTAGATCCGCTGCTCCAGGTGATGATCGGCGCCGGGACTCGGCACACCCTGTCCTTCGATAAGGCCGCCAAGCGAGTGATTTGGAGGCGGTTCTGTCGGTGCCGTCAGTCTCGATGCTGACCAGCTTGACGGCTGGCTCGCCCGGCGGCTGTCTAATTATCCGGGTCCTGCTGCCACTGCGGCCTCTCGTCTCCGGGCCCGAGCCGCCCCGTGGTCGCGCCCCTTGGTTTCACAGACGAACATCACAAGGCAGAGCATGAGCTACCATTCCATCGTAATGGTCAAACAGGTGCCGGATACGGCGAACATCTCCGGTCAGGTGATGAAGCCGGACGGCACCGTCAACCGCAGCAAGCTCCCCACCGTCTTCAATCCCGAAGACAAGGTCGCCCTCGAGCTGGCCCTGCAGCTTCGGGACCGCTACGGCGGCACGGTGCGGGTCTTGACCATGGGGCCAGCGAAGGCCTCGGATCTTCTGAGGGACTGTCTCTACATGGGGGCCGACGAGGCGGTCCTCGTCAGCGACCGCAAGTTCGCCGGCGCGGACACGCTGGCGACTTCCTACGTCCTCGCGGAGACGCTGGGCAAGCTCGCCCCCTATGACGTCATCTTCGCCGGGCGCCAGGCCATCGACGGCGATACCGCCCAGGTGGGTCCTCAGACCGCCGAGAAGCTGAGGCTCCCGCAGATCACCTACGCCGAGGAGATCCTCTCGGCGCAGGACCGCACCATCACCGTCAAGCGCAAGATCGACAACGGCTTCGAGGTCTTGGAAGGCAGGCTGCCGCTGCTGATCACCGTGGTGAAGGATGCCGCCACGCCGCGCCCCTTCCGCGCCAAGCGCGTCATGGCCTACAAGAACGCGCGCACCCTCATGGAGCTCGAGAAGATGGCGGACGCCAATTCGCTGCTCTACGTCGATCAGCTCAAGGACGACTATGTCTCCAAGGGGCTCTTCATCCCGACGCTGACCGCCGACGATCTCGACATCGATACGGCGCGCTGCGGTCTGGGCGGATCGCCGACCAAGGTGCACAGGATCGAGTCGGTCGTCTTGGGCGGCAGCACGCACGAGACCATCCCGGCGACCAAGGACGGCATGTATGGGCTGATCGACAAGCTCATGGACGACCACATCTTCGGCTAGGCCGCTAGCTCGGGTAAGCACTGGCTCGGGTAAGCACTAGAGCGACAAGACATATGAGCGACACGAAACAACAAGTCTGGGTATTCATCGAGCAGCGCGAGGGTAAGCCGGCCGATGTCAGCTTCGAGCTGCTGTCGAAGGGGCGCAAGCTGGCGGAGAGTCTGAGGGGCGAGCTGAAGGCGGTGGTGATCGGGCACGACCTGCAGGATCTCGCCGTCGAGACCTTCCACTACGGGGCGACCGAGGCGCTGCTGGTGGATCACCCCGAGCTGGAGCACTACAGCACGCTGCCCTACAGCCGCATCATGAGCCAGCTGGTCGACGAGCATCGGCCGCGGATCGTGCTCTTCGGCGCGAGCTTCATCGGCCGCGACCTGGCGCCCCGCGTGGCGTCCCACACGCGCAGCGGTCTCACCGCCGACTGCACGGACCTGCAGATCTCGGACGTCACCTATCTGCGCAAGGACTACCCCGAGCTGCTGCTGCAGATTCGCCCCGCCTTCGGCGGCAACATCATCGCCACCATCATCTGTCCGGACTCGGAGGTCCAGATGGCCACGGTGCGCGAGGGCGTCATGGAGAAGATCCCGCTCGATCGGCCGGTCGAGGGGCAGGTGACCCAGGTCGCCTACACGCCCGAGGAGGTGGATCATCTGGTGCGCATCATCGAGCGTCACCACGAGGACGCCAAGGTCAATCTCAAGGCCGCGCCCATCATCGTCTCCGGCGGCTATGGCATGGGCAACTTCCAGAACTTCCAGATCCTCTACGAGCTGGCGCATGCGATCGGCGGCGAGGTGGCCGGCACGCGCGCCGCGGTGGACGCCGGCTTCATCGACCATGCGCGCCAGGTCGGACAGACCGGCGTGACCGTCAGGCCCAAGCTCTACATCGCCTGTGGCATTTCCGGGGCCATCCAGCACCGGGCTGGGATGAGCGACTCCAACAAGATCATCGCCATCAACGACGATCCGGAGGCGCCTATCTTCAGTGTCTGTCACTATGGAATCGTCGGGGACGTGATGGCCGTCATTCCGATGCTCATCGACGCCTACAAGCACAAACTCAAGTAGCCGAGCCATGGCCAACTATTTCACCGACAACACTGATCTTCTCTTCCATTTCAATCGTTTGAAGCTCGAAGACGTGGTCGAGATGGCCGAGCACGGCTATACCGAGGCCAAGGAGTACGACTTCGCCCCCGTCGACTATCAGGACGCGATCGACAACTACCGCAAGGTGCTTGAGATCGTCGGCGACATCACCGCCAACGTCGTGGCTCCGCAGGCGGCGGCCGTGGACGAGGAGGGGAGCCACTTCGCCGAGGGCAAGGTCGCGTACGCCAAGGGCATCCAGGAGGCGCTCGAGCAGCTGACCAAGGCCGAGCTCATGGGCTTCACCCTGCCGCGGCGCTATGGCGGGCTCAACATCCCGACGACCCTCTATACGATGGCGATCGAGATGGTGTCGCGGGCCGAGGCCTCGCTGATGAACCTCTTCGGCCTGCAGGACATCGCGGAGACCATCAACAAGTACGGCACCGAGGAGCAGCGCCAGGAGTTCCTGCCCCAGTTCGCCAGCGGCGAGGCGACGGGTGCCATGGCACTGACCGAGCCGGATGCGGGCTCGGACCTGCAGGCCGTCAACATGACGGCCTACCAGGACGAATCCGGACAGTGGCGGCTCAAGGGCGTCAAGCGCTTCATCACCAACGGCAACGCCCAGATCATCCTGGTGCTGGCGCGCTCCGAGCCCGGCACCAAGGACGGCCGCGGTCTGAGCCTCTTCGCCTGCTACGGCAAGGACAAGGTCGTCGTCCGGCGCATCGAGAACAAGCTCGGCATCCACGGCTCGCCGACCTGCGAGCTGCAGTTCAACGACACCCCGGCGCAGCTCATCGGCAAGCGCAAGTTCGGCCTCATCAAGTACGTCATGGACATGATGAACGGCGCGCGCCTGGGCGTGGCCGGTCAGGCGCTGGGGATCTCGCAGGCCGCCTACGAGGAGGCGCTGCGCTACGCCAAGGCGCGCGAGCAGTTCGGCAAGAGCATCTTCGAGATCCCCGTCGTCGCCAACATGCTGGTCGACATGCGCGTGACCCTGGAGAGCGATCGCTCATTGCTCTATGCCGCCTGTCACTGGGTCGATCTGCGCAACAAGCTCGAGGAGCGCGTCGAGGAGCTGAAGGCGCAGAAGCAGGACTTCAGCGCGGAGAGCGCCAGGCTCAAGGAGGCGAGCCGTGTCGCGGCCTTGCTGACGCCCATGGCGAAGTACGTGCTAAGCGAGAACGCCAACAAGATCACCTACGATTCCCTGCAGGTCCACGGCGGCACGGGCTACATGCGCGAGTTCAACGTCGAGCGTCTGGCCCGCGATGCCCGCATCACCAATATCTACGAAGGGACCTCGCAGCTGCAGATCGTCGCGGCCATCGGCGGTGTCCTCAACGACATCTTCGGTCAAGACTTCGCGGCGCGGGAGCAGAAGGAGGCGGCCGGCAGTCTCGGACGGCTGGCCGATGAGCTCAAGGAGATGCGCGAGCGCTTCCTGGATGCCCTGAAGTTCGTTACCGACAAGACCGATAAGCACTCGCAGGGCGTCTCCGCGAAGGAGCTGGTGGAGATGTATTCCTACATCTACACCGGTTGGCTACTCATGGACGAGGCGGAAGTGGATAGCCGCAAGGTCTTCATCGCGCGTCGCTACATCCTCAGCGCAGCGGCCAAGACCCGCCGGAACTGGGAGATCATCAAGAAGGATCTCTACTCGGACCTCCTGCATGCGGAGGACATTCTGATCTGAGCCCATCCCGCTCCAACGGCCTTGATCTGCCTTGGACGGCAGACAGGGTCGTTGGAGTCTGGATTCGGCAAATCGAACCGCAAAGACCCAAAGGACGCTAAGAAAAACAAAGCGTTGGTCGGTGGATAGCGTTCACCCGCCGGGTGAGCGAAACCCAGTCCGCAACCCCCGGAAATCCTTCGCGCGCTTCGTGCGCTTTGCGGTTCAAGAGTTCCTTTCTGGGCTGCATGGCGGGCAAGCCCGTCCGTGCAGCTGGCTTAGCCGAGACCCAGGATGTTGAAGCCGGTGTCGACGTAGAGGATGTCGCCGGTGATGCCGCTGGCCAGGTCCGAGCAGAGGAAGGCGGCGGCGTTGCCGACTTCTTCCGGGGTGACGGTGCGGCGCAGTGGGGTGTGGCGCTCGACCTGCTTCAGCATGGAGCGGAAGTGCGAGATACCAGCTGCGGCGAGCGTCTGGATCGGCCCGGCCGAGATGGCATTGACGCGCGTCCCATTCGGTCCGAGCGAGGCGGCCAGATAACGGACGTTGGCCTCGAGACTGGCCTTCGCCAGACCCATGACATTGTAGTAGGGTACCGCGCGGACGGAGCCCAGGAAGCTCATGGTCAGCAGGGAGCCGTTGCGGCCCTCCATCATGCGCCGGCTGGCCTTGGCCAGCGCGGAGAAACTGTAGGACGAGATCTCATGGGCGGTGGTGAAGCCCTCTCGGGTCAGCTCCTCGACATAGTCTCCGGCCAGCTCGTGCTTCGGCGCGAAGGCGATGGAATGGACGAGAACGTCCAGCCCGTCCCAGTGCTGCTCGAGCTCCTGGAAGAGGTGCGCGATGTCGCGGTCGCTGCTGACGTCGAGCGGCAGGATGACCTTGCAGTCGATCTTGGCGCCGAGGTCTTCGACGCGGCTCTTGAGCTTGTCGTTTTGGTAGGTCAGTGCGATCTCGGCGCCCTGGCGATGCATGGCTTGGGCGCAGCCCCAAGCGATGGAGCGGTTGCTCGCGACACCAGTGATGAGGACCTTTTTGCCTTCTAGAAAACCCATGTTCGGTTGTCTCTTCCGTTCAGTAGTGAGCGCGTGGTGCGCGCGATGAATCTTTGGGTGAGAATAGAATTCGTCGATGACACCCCAATGTGGCGCGTAACAGTACCGAAAGTTGCCAACCGACGGAAGGGTCAGCGGAGGGCATGTGGTTGAGTGAGAAGATGGTTTGGTGGCTGCTCGGTCTGCTGGCCCTGGCGCTGACCGGCTGTGGTGAGGGGACCTGGAACCATCCCTATCCGAGCGCCGATGCCACGAGCAACACCTATTACAGCTCGTTCTCCGAGCGCCCCAAGCATCTGGACCCGGCGCGCTCCTACAGCGCGAACGAGTATGCCTTCCTGGCGCAGATCTATGAGCCGCCGCTGCAGTACCACTTCCTGCTGCGGCCCTACCAGCTGGTGCCGCTCGCGGCGGCCGAGGTCCCGAGGCCGGCCTACTTCGACGCCTCGGGCGCGCCCCTGCCGGATGACGTCTCGCCTCAAGCGATCGATCGCAGCGACTATGTGATCCGCATCCAGCCCGGCATCCGCTTTCAACCGCATCCCGCGTTCGCCCGGGATGAGGCTGGCGACTATCGCTATCACGCGCTTGGTCCAGCAGACCTCGACGGCATCAATCAGCTCTCGGACTTCGACCAGGTCGGCACGCGCGAGCTGACGGCGGAGGACTATGTCTATCAGATCAGGCGTCTGGCCGCGCCCTGGCTGCATTCGCCGATTTCCGGTGTGATGCGCCGGCACATTCGCGGCTTCGGTGAGCTTGCCGACGCGCTCTCCGACCTGCAATCCGCCGACGAGCTGGCGCGGATTCAGGCGCTCAGAGCGGCCAGTCTCCAGGGCGTCGAGGTGCTGGATCGCTACAGCTTCAAGATCACCGTCGAGGGCAAGTACCCCCAGTTCAGCTATTGGCTCGCCATGCCGTTCTTCGCGCCGCTGCCCTGGGAGGCCGATGTCTTCTACGCGCAGCCCGGGATGACCGAGCGCAACATCGTGCTGGATTGGTATCCGGTCGGTACCGGGCCCCACATGCTGAGCGAGAACAATCCCAACCTGCGCATGATCCTGGAGCGCAACCCCAATTTTCACGGCGAGCGCTATCCGACCCGGGGGATGCCGCAAGACGCCGAGAGCGGCATCCTCGCCGACGCCGGCAAGCCCATCCCCTTCATCGACCGCGCCATCTACAGCCTGGAAAAGGAGAATATCCCGCGCTGGAACAAGTTCCTCCAGGGCTACTACGACAGCTCGGGGATCTCCTCCGACGCCTTCGACCAGGCCGTTCAGATCGACGCCCAGGGCGAGGCGATCCTGACGGATGATATGCGCGAAAAGGGTATCGAGCTGCTGACCGCGGTGCAGCCGTCGATCTTCTACATGGGCTTCAACATGCTCGACCCCGTGGTCGGTGGCGACTCGCAGCGCGCGCGCCTGCTGCGCCGCGCCATCTCGATTGCCATGGACTATGAGGAGTTCATCTCCATCTTCGCCAACGGCCGCGGACTGGTCGCGCAGGGGCCGATCCCGCCTGGGATCTTCGGGCACCGCGAGGGCGAGGCCGGCATCAATCCCTTCGTCTATGAGTGGCGCAACGGCCGCCCTGTCCGGCGCAGTTTGGACGAGGCGCGGACCCTGATGGAGCAAGCGGGCTATCCTGGCGGCATGGATCGCGAGACGGGGCGCGCGCTCTCGATCAATTACGAGGCCGTGGCGACTGGGCCGGACGACCGGGCCCGCCTCAACTGGATCCGCAAGCAGTTCGCCAAGCTGGGCATCGAGCTGGTCATCCGCTCGACCGACTACAACAGGTTTCAGGAGAAGATCCGCAACGGCACCGGGCAGGTCTTCATGTGGGGCTGGAACGCCGACTATCCGGACCCGGAGAACTTCCTCTTCCTGCTCTATGGCCCCAACGGCAAGGTCGAGCACCAGGGCGAGAACGCCTCCAACTACGCCAATCCGGAATTCGACCGTCTCTTCGACGCCATGAAGTTCATGGAGGACGGCCCGCAGCGGCAGGCGATCCTGGATCGCATGGTCGAGATTGCGCGCACCGATGCGCCCTGGCTCTGGGGGTTCTTCCCCAAGGCCTTCAGCCTGCACCATCAATGGCTGCACAACGCCCACCCGAACGAGATGGCCAACAACACGCTCAAGTATCGTCGGCTGGATCCAGGGCGGCGCGCCGAGCTGAGAAAGGAGTGGAACGTGCCGATCCTCTGGCCGATCTGGGCCTTGGGCGGCCTGATCCTGCTGCTGGTCATCCCCGCGCTCTGGATGGTGCGGCGTCGCGAGCGGAGCACGGCACTATGACCGCCTATATCCTGCGCCGCGTCCTCTATGCCATCCCCATCCTGATCGGCGTCAATCTGATTACCTTTCTGCTCTTCTTCGTCGTCAACTCGCCGGACGACATGGCGCGCATGCATCTTGGGCAGAAGCGCGTGACCACGGAGGCCATCCAGGCCTGGAAGGCGGAGCACGGCTACGACAGGCCCTTGCTCTACAACGAGGAGGCGCCCGGCCTTGGGCGCGTGACGGACACCATTTTCTTCCAGAAATCGGTCAAGCTCTTCGCCTTTCAATTCGGGGCCTCCGACGACGGCCGCGACATCGGCTACGACATCTCGCAGCGGATGTGGCCGAGTCTCGCGATCGCCGTTCCCGTGCTCCTCGTCGGGCTGGCCTTCAATATCAGCTACGCACTCTTCATCGTTTTCTTCCGAGCGACCTATGTGGATATCGGCAGCGTGGTGCTGCTGGTCGCCATGCTGTCCATCTCCGGGCTCTTCTACATCATCGGCGGTCAGTTCATCCTGAGTAAGGTCTTCCACCTGGTGCCCATCTCGGGCTACGACCAGGGGCTGGATGCCTGGAAGTTTCTCATCCTGCCGGTGATCGTCGGCGTCATCGGCGGCATCGGCTCGGGGACGCGCTGGTACCGCACCCTGTTCTTGGAGGAGATCGCCAAGGACTATGTGCGCACCGCCCGGGCCAAGGGGCTGAGCGAGCGCTTCGTGCTCTTCCGCCACGTCCTGCGCAATGCGCTCATCCCCATCCTGACCGGCGTGGTCGTGGTGCTGCCGCTGCTCTTCATGGGCAGCCTCATCACCGAGTCCTTCTTCGGCATTCCCGGCCTCGGCAGCTACACCATCGACGCCATCAACAACCAGGACTTCGCCATCGTCCGCTCCATGGTGTTCTTGGGTGCGGTGCTCTACATCCTGGGGCTGATCCTGACCGACATCTCCTACACGGTCGTGGATCCGCGGGTGCGTCTCCAGTGAAGGTGCCGACGTCATGCCCGTGATGCCCGTCATCCTCTGGACCGACGCCCTGGTCTTCCTGCTGCTGGCGCTCGGGCTGGCCTTCGCGTGGTACGCCTCTCGCCACGAGCATCTGCGCGATCCCTGGCGGCGCGTCGTCCGCTCGCGCGTCGGCGTCGCGACCCTGGTGGTGCTCATGGCCTATGCGCTGGTCGGTCTCTTGGACAGCGTACACCTGCGGCTCAAGCAGGATGCGCAGCCGGGCGTCGAGGAGGCACGCTATGGGTCGGAGGTCCTGAGTCTGCTCGACCTGACGCTGAGCGGTCTGCGCGAGCGTCAGGAGAAGACCTACTCCGCGCCCTTTGCGACCCATCTCTATGTCAAGGAGGCGATCGACCAGCCAGACGGCAGCGTCGTGCGCGACTACCCGCGGCTTGAGCACGGCGGCGCCCACCTGGAGGATCCCGAGCGTCAGCGCGCCTGGGACATCGCCTGGCGCACCCTGCTCGGCGCCCTGAAGGGGGCGATCGCCTGGGGGCTTCTCGCCTTGGGCATCGGCTGGCTCCTGGCGCGGCGCTGGGGCGTCTCCCTGGCCGAGGTCAGAGCCCCTATTCTCGCGCGGAAGACGCAGGTGCCTTGGCGCACCGCCTTGACGATGCTCGCCCTCTTGATGGTGCTCGGCTTCGTCGCGGCCGAGCTGGCGCTCAAGTACCACATCCTGGGGACCGACAAGGTTGGCGAAGACGTCTTTTACCAGACCCTCAAGAGCATCCGGACCGGACTCCTCATCGGGACGCTCACGACCCTGGTGATGCTCCCGGCGGCCATCCTGCTCGGCATCGCCGCCGGCTACTTCCGCGGCTGGGTCGACGACGTCATCCAGTATCTCTACACCACCCTGAACTCCATCCCCGGCGTGCTGCTCATCGCGGCCGTCATCCTCATGCTGCAGGTCTACATGAGCAATCATGCCGACGCCTTCGGCAGCCTGGTCGAGCGCGCGGACCTGCGCCTGCTCTTCCTCTGCCTCATCCTGGGGGTGACGAGCTGGACCGGACTCTGCCGCCTGTTGCGCGGCGAGGCGCTCAAGCTGCGCGGGATCGACTATGTGCAGGCGGCGCAATCCCTCGGCGTCGGCCACTTCACCGTGATCGCGCGCCACATCCTGCCGAACGTCATGCACATCGTCCTCATCACCCTGGTGCTGGACTTCAGCGGGCTGGTGCTGGCGGAGGCCGTGCTCTCCTACGTCAATATCGGCGTCGACCCGACCATGAACAGCTGGGGCAACATGATCAACAGCGCCCGTCTCGAGCTGGCACGGGACCCGGTCGTCTGGTGGTCCCTGGCCGCCGCCTTCCTCTTCATGTTCACCCTGGTGCTCGCGGCCAACCTCTTCGCCGACGTCGTCCGCGACGCCTTCGACCCCAGACTCCGGCAAGCGGCCGCCGCCTAGCCGGGCGGGGCAGAAGAGGCGTTTTCAGTGCTCGGACTCGGCATCCATCCCAGCCACAATTCACTGACCACTGACCACTGACCACTGACCACTGACCACTGACCACTGCCACCAAACAACACACACCGAGCACCGAGCCGCC
>NZ_JAAIJQ010000180.1 GCF_010820565.1 Thiorhodococcus minor
GCAGCGGGGCGACACAACGCTGTAGAATCGTCAGTGCATGCATGGGGGGTCCTCCGCAGGTTTGGTCGCCCGCTGTGGACCATCAAACCCCATGCATGTTCCTTTCTGCTGGAAATCCTCTCTCTAAGCTTATGTTCTGATCTGGAATTTAGTGGGGATACCTCAGGGACGGATTTATTTTATAAATCGCTGTCGTGCGCGGCGCTTGCCTGAGATCCGCGCCGCGATTGCCGCGCCGGCTTCGACGACAAGCCCAGATGCTGACGCTCAAGCGCAGACCAGCAGGCCCTTCGACGGTTATCCCTGTCCGAGCTGCCGCGCTGGACGGCTGCGGGTGCGTGTCTCCCTGGCACCGCAACGTCGCGATGGTGGATAGCGCGCGCCCCTAAGCGCCGAGCCGGCGCCCACATCCGGGGATCACCATCAGGCCCCACCGGGGCCTGCGCGCGCGCTTGCCTCAACACCTGGGAATTGGGCTAAGATCGCCTCAGTACACGTCTTCGCAGCACGATGGGAGCCCTTCTGATGCCCGCTTTCGGCCTCCGCGACCTTCCTCATCACCGACCGGGTGGCACCGGCCCTCCCGCGCTATCCATGGTCCACCGATACAATCCCCTCTCTATAAGGCATGCTCGCATCCGCGCAGCTGGCGACGTCGTGCCAGGATCGGATTAGTCCAACAGACATTTATCCATCGGGCGCTCAAGCGTCGGAGCGAGATCACGCTCACTGCCAAGCGCCCGATGGATAAAAGCGTAATAGTTAGGGCACGTAAAGAGTAGAGGCATATGCCCGAGATCACACGTTTTTACGGAATCATCATCAAGCTCTTTTTTGGTGATCATCCGCCACCACATTTTCACGCCGTTTATGGAGAGCACAACGCTATCTTTAACATCGAAACTTTGGAGATGATTGAAGGCGATCTCCCGTCAAGAGCTCGAAAGCTCGTATTTGAGTGGGCAACCTCATATCAATCCGATCTGCAAGAAATGTGGAGATCACAGGAATTCAAGAAACTGCCACCGCTTCAATAGCCATGGATATCCCAAAAGTTCAAAGTGCGATGCCTCAAGAGGGGCATTTTCTTGTTGTATTATTCTCAAATGGAAAGAGGAAGAAGTACGACGTAAACAGGCTCACAGAGCGCGAGATGTTCCTACCTCTCAAGAATCCCGCATTCTTTAGAAACGTATCCGTTGAGCAGGGAGGTCACGCTGTGTCATGGAACTCGGAAATCGACATTAGCGAATATGAGCTTTGGCAAAACGGCGAAGAAATGCCCTAACAAATGGCTACAGCCGAGCGCGCGGTCGGGGCCGCAAGAACGGTGTCAGGTCTTGGTGCGCCAGGAAAGCCTGGGCGCTTGGAATCGTCAAGCGGAGCTTGACGT
The DNA here is from genome assembly GCF_010820565.1 of Thiorhodococcus minor. Classification (GTDB taxonomy): domain Bacteria; phylum Pseudomonadota; class Gammaproteobacteria; order Chromatiales; family Chromatiaceae; genus Thiorhodococcus; species Thiorhodococcus minor. The sequence goes on from NZ_JAAIJQ010000180.1 coordinate 1,394, forward strand.
GAAATTGTGCTAGGAGCCCGGCGGGTGAGAATTCCGCCCGGAAAGGGTTGGCCACCCACCGGAAGCGAGTCTTGCGTGGTGTCGGGTAACCGGCGCTGCGAAGCGTAGACAGCGAGCGTGCAGGCTGTGTGATTGAGCCCCGAAATGACAGCACCGCGGGGGCCGACGTTTTCAAGACGACGGAAGGCAACACCGAAGCGCCTGATTGGCCTGGCGCCCAGGTCTCGCCGGGGTCGAAGAGCAGGGCATGCGCGTACTGGGGCTCCCCAGGAACCTGGGAGGCCCTGCCATCTCCACCGAAAATCTGGTTGCGGTCACGGGGCACCGCGTCACAAGCCTCCAGGCCCCTCGGCGGCAGTGCCTGGCCGGCGAGGGGAGCGAACCAACAGGCGCTAGGTGGTAGACGAAGCCGAGCAACAGCGAGGCGAGTCGACGGATGGCAGGGAGTCGGAGCTTGCCATAGTACCGTCGAAGGTGGGGAACACTGCCCGAGTGGACCCGCTGGAGGGAAGGGCAAGCCGGGCGAGAAGAACCGTTGGGAGGAAACATGACGGGTGCACAGGAACCCGAAACCGTGTCAACGACAACTCAGCGGATAGCCGAGTCGGCGAGAAACCATCCGCAGCGGGCCTTCACCTCGTTGGCCCACCACCTCGATGCAGGCTGGCTGCAAAGGGCGTGGGAGCGCACGCGCAAGGACGGCGCACCTGGGATCGACGGCTGTGATGCCGAGCACTACGCAGGGGACCTGCAAGGGAACCTGGCGGACCTGCTGGAGCGGGCGAAATCCGGGAGCTACCGAGCACCGGCAGTGCGGCGGGTGTACATCCCCAAAGGGGATGGCAAGCGCACCCGCCCGATCGGGATACCGACGCTTGAGGACAAGGTGCTGCAACGGGCCGTCGTCATGGTGCTGGAGGCGCTCTACGAGCAAGACTTTGTCGCTGGCTCGTATGGTTTTAGACCCGGGCGATCCGCGCATCAGGCATTGGAAACTGTGCGTACGAGCCTGGTGCGGATGGGCGGAGGATGGGTGCTGGAGCTCGACATCGAAGCCTTCTTCGACACGCTCGATCATCAGCATCTGAGGGCATTTCTCGACCGACGGGTACGCGACGGGGTGTTGCGACGACTCATCGACAAGTGGCTCAAGGCCGGCGTCATGGAAGACGGGGTATACACGCGCAGCGTCGAGGGCTCACCGCAAGGCGGTGTGATCTCACCGTTACTCGCGAACGTGTATCTGCACGATGTGCTGGACGAGTGGTTTGAGCAGGAAGTCAAACCGCGCCTGCGGGGGCGAGCGCAGCTGATCCGCTATGCGGACGATGCCACGCTGGTCTTCGCGACGGAAGCGGACGCGCGCCGGGTCATGGAGGTGCTGCCCAAGCGCTTTGGACGTTATGGACTGCGGCTGCATCCGAGCAAGACGCGCCTGGTGCGGTGTTACCCACCCCGAGCGGGAGAGACCGATGCGGAATCGAGCTTCGATTTGCTCGGATTCACCCACTACTGGGGGCGCACGCGCCGGGGCGGCTGGACGCTCAAACGCAAGACCGCCAAGGACCGCTTCGCCCGGGCACTACGCTCGATCAAGCACTGGTGCCGAGGCCATCGTCATGAGCCGTTGGAAGCGCAGCACCTGACCCTCAGCCGAAAGCTCCGGGGGCACTACGCCTACTATGGGATCTCGGGCAACGCCCGAGCGATCGCCACCTTTCGGTTCCGGGTCGAGCGGATGTGGATCAAATGGCTGGGACGCCGCTCGCAACGGGCGCGGCTCAATTGGGATCGCGCGGCCTCATTGGCCGCCCGTTTCTCGCTGCCGCCCGCGCGACTGGTCCATCGCTTCGCGTAAGTGAACCTTCTCGCACGAGGAGCCGGATGCGTTAATCGCGCACGTCCGGTTCTGTGGGGGACCAGCCCGGGTAACCGGCTGGTCTACCCGACTCTTTTGCCTGATCCGAGCTACGCTTGATCCATGGCTCGCCCGCTCAGACTCGAATTTCTCGGCGCTCTCTATCACATCACCTCGCGCGGTGACGCGCGCGAGGACATCTATCGGGGTGACGCGGACCGCCACATGTTCTTAGCCCTGCTTGCCGAGGTTTGTGAGCGCTTCAACTGGTGGGGACACGCCTACTGTTTGATGTCGAACCACTATCACCTGTTGATGGAGACGCCCGATGCGAACCT
>NZ_JAAIJQ010000181.1 GCF_010820565.1 Thiorhodococcus minor
AGGCAACATGCCAAAGAGGCTGACAGGCATGAACCAAAAGGTAAGCAGTCAGGTCGGGGGAGCGTCCTATTCCCTCGTGACGAAGGCATCCCCCGGCAACTGGGGCGCAAAGAGATGCCCGACCGCAAACTGCATGTGATTGGCGACGGGATCGGCGCGGCTGATCTCGAACTCGATCCAAACCCGCCGGTTCGTCTCGGCATGCTCAAGCAGCACGTCGGCGCGTGGGGCAAATCCCAAGATCCGCTCAAGATCCTTCGAGAGTACAGCCACTTCGGGACGACACGTCCAACCGATTGGGGCTTGAGCGGCGAAGGATTGCTGAAGAAAGGACGCGAGACTCATCGAGAGCCGAGCTCCGAGCGACCGACGCCCCCGTGACCGATCCCGCTCCCGCTCCGCATGTGCTCATCATTGAAGCCGATGCGCCCGCCGGATCTGTGCTCGCGTCGCACGAGATTCACCGTGAGACAGCGCATGGCCCTTGCGGGATGGAACCACCCATCCGTTTCGCCAGCTCAGGCAACGCGATCGAGCGGATGCAGCTTGCCTTGCTCGCGCAACCGCCGCTGGATGCCCCCGCCGCTGAGCTCGAATCCGTTGGGCCAGCAAAGGGCGCCGAGCTCAAGGAAAAACTGTTGGAAGACCTCGTCGCTTTCGAGGGGGCTGACCATCTCAGTGCCCCGCGCAAGCAAGGGTTGCAAGTCGTAGTCACCCGCGGTGCCGTCCGAAAACTCCAGTCGGATGATACGATCCCGCAGGGATTCGGCCTTGACGATCTTAATCATTGTCAGCTCCAGGAATTCGCCGCAGCGGCTGAAGGGCGACCGCGCGTTGCCAGTTGTCCCATAGCGCGTCTCGATGATCCGCGCACCACTCCTTGATCAGCTTAGCCGCCTTTCTCGGCAGTCGACCTTCGACCAGCTCTCCGGTCTCGATCGCCACCAAGGCTTCTGCCCCCTGATACTCCACATGGAAGTGTGGAGGAAGCTGATCGTCGAAGTACATGCGCACGTAGATTCCGAAGAAGTAGGAGATGACCGGCATCACAATCGCTCATGAGGTGATGATCAGGACTTGCATCATGATCTACGGAATGCCCAGCCACTTGTGCGTCTGCAAGCTCAGACGCCATCTCGGATGAGCCTTGCAGTAGGCGATCGCCCGGTTGGTGTTCTCGGTACGCTCCGGACCATCCATCGGCGGCAGGAAGAAGTGATCGAAGTCGAGCCCGGCGAAGCGCTCGGGTAGCGCCTCGGGTTGCGGATAGACGAGCTTCAGCTCATGACCCGCCATGAGCTGCAAGGGGGCGCCGGCCTTGGGGCTGACACAGATCCAGTCGAGGCCGGGGGGTGCCGGCTGGGTGCCGTTGGTCTCGACCGCGACCGCGAATCCGCGCGCGTGCAGCGCTGCAATCAATGGGGTGTCCAGTTGCAGCAGGGGCTCGCCGCCGGTGCAGACGACATAGCGGTGCTCGATGGTGTCGGTGCCGGCGGTCCAGGTCGCGAGGATGTGCTCGGCAAGCGCGTCGGCCGTCGCGAAGGTGCCGCCACCCTCCCCGTCGGTCCCGCGGAAGTCGGTGTCGCAGAAGGTGCAGCGGGCCGCGGCGCGGTCCTGCTCGCGGCCCGACCAGAGGTTGCAGCCGCTGAAGCGGCAGAAGACGGCGGGCCGTCCGGTCTGGGCGCCTTCGCCCTGCAAGGTGTAGAAGACCTCCTTGACCTGATAGCTCATGACGGCAGCGCGGGTCCCAACTCCCCCCAGCAGAGGCTGGCCCCACAGCCGGGGGTCTCATGTAGATCGATGCGGTCGAGCGGCGGGAGCCGCGCGGCGACTTCCTCACGCATCCAAAGGGTCAGGCTCGCGGGGTCGGCCTCGCGCAGACGCGGCAGCGCGCTGAGCCGGTGGTGGTCGAGCTGCGCGTAGACCGGCTTGAACAGGGTCTTGACGTCACCGTAGTCGACCGTCCAGCCGAGGACCTGGTCCAGAGGTGCGGTCAGGTGCAGGCGCAGCAGATAGCTGTGACCGTGCAGGCGCCGGCGCGGGTCGCCCTCCGGGGCGCTCAGGAGTTGGAGGGCACCCTCGAAGCGCTGCTCCTTCCAGATGCTGTAGTGCCGGCCGTCATAGTGGCAGCCGGCGGTGCTGGTCTCGTAGACGGTGATCCAGGAGAGGGCGGGCAGCTGGGGCTTGAGCCGCGCCCACAGCCAACTGGCCAGCAATTCGCTGGTCGGATTCTCGAGCCCGGGGATGTCGTTGAGGCAGGCATGATGTCGTTGAGGCAGGCATGATGCAGCTCGGCGTGGAGCGGCGCCCAGAGCGCTTCGAGCTGATCGAAATCGACGCCCATGTCCTGCCCGGCCAGGTCCTGATCGGCGTGGAGGATGACCTCGAACCCGTGTCCGTGCATGCGCCCGCATGGATGCCCCTCGGGCACGTTGGGCAACTGGTGCGCGGCCTCGAAACGGAACCGGCGCCACACGTGGACATGGTCGGCGCCGTCGAGGTCGGCGCCCTGATCGCGCGTGCTCTGGACTCCGACGGTCGCCAGACCAGGCACCGGGAGACACTGACGAATCCAGCGTGCCAGGTTCTCGTCCGTGGGGACCGCAAGCTGGGCGTTGAGGTCTTGGTAATCAAGTTGGTCGACGCACGCGCGAGCCGTAAAGCTGTGCCCATGCAGGCGCCGCGCGCGGTGCCCCTCGGGAAGGATGGCGACCCGGCGGGCGGCCTCGAAGGGGGCGGCGGCCAGATGGAAGAGTCGCTCGGTCATCTCAGTCTCCGGCGAAGCGGGTCAGCAGGGGATCGGCCAGTCCGGCCTCGGCGAAGCCCTTGGCGCGCAGTTGGCAGGAGTCGCACCGACCGCAGGGTCGGCAATCCTCCGCAGGGTCATAGCAACTGCTGGTGAGCCCGTAGTCGACGCCCAGGGCGCCGCCGCGGGCGATGATCTGGGCCTTGGTGAGGGCGATCGGCGGGGAGTGGATCTTGAGGTGCTGGCGTCCCTCGACACCGGCGGCCGTCGCCAGGTTAGCCATCTGCTCATAGGCGGCGAGGTACTCGGGACGGCAGTCGGGATAGCCTGAGTAGTCGAGCGCGTTGACGCCGATGAAAATGTCGCTCGATCCCAGCACTTCCGCCCAGGCGAGCGCGCAGGACAGAAAGACGGTGTTGCGTGCTGGAACATAGGTGGCGGGAAGCCCCTCCCCCATCGCTTCCACCGAGCGCTCCTTAGGCACATCGATCTCTGCCGTAAGCGCCGAGCCGCCGAAGCGGCGCAGATCGATCTCGGCGATCACATGCTCGACCACGCCCATAGCCTCGACGACTCGGGCCGCAGATTCCAGCTCGACTTGGTGGCGTTGGCCATACCGGAAAGACAAGGCATAGGGGTCAAAGCCCTGGTCCTTGGCGATGGCGAGCGCCGTCGTCGAATCCAGACCCAATGCCATGGACTTAAGCCGTCCGGCAGTACGCCGGGTGGAATCCGGGCTTGAGCTTGCCGGGATTGCGGCGTGGAAATTGTCGGTCTGGCCGTACCGCCTCGACGGCATCGGAAAGCGCGAGGACGGCCTGCGTCAGCAGGGTG
>NZ_JAAIJQ010000182.1 GCF_010820565.1 Thiorhodococcus minor
CGTCGCACCGGTGGCGCCTGATAACGACCGCTCTTGAACCGTTCGAGCAGGTCGCTCAGGTTCTCGTGCAGCCGCGCCTCATAGGCCTCGGCGGTCACCCCGTCCACACCCACCGCACCGTCCTTGCGCGTACGCCGGTACGCCTCTTCCAGCCACATCAGGTCGATGTGGTGCGCCAGCGTGGTCAGCACCATCCCCGGCGCCTGTCTCGCCAAGCTCGCGATCGTCTCTTGTTTCGTTATGATGGTCTCGCAACCCAATGTTTGCGCCATCTGTCCCTCCAGACGCTGTCTCAACCGATCGGCCGCTTCCCTCCCATGGGTCCGCTCGGGTGCGTTCCCCACGCTCAACGGTACTATCAGCCGACTCTGACGGCTCAGCCGCCATCGCGCCACACTTCGTTGCCTTCGCTTGGTGCTACCTTGCCTTCGGTCCTGTTCGCAACCGTCGGCCGGACCCCTCCAACGGCATTCTGGGCCGCTTCTTACGCGGCGCCCGCACCGCGTCCCTGGCAAGGAACGACTGAGCCCTCCCAGGTTCCTGGGCGACCCGTGCGTGCATGCCCTGCTCTCAGACCCCGGCGGAGTCTCGACATCAGGCCGCTACAATGCCGAGACTGTTGCCTTCCGGTGATTGGAATGCGTCGGCTCCGCTGGCATCAGTTTCGGGGCTCTATCACACAGCCTACACGCCCCCTGTGTTCGCTTCGCAGCCGGGATCGCTCCCGCACCACGCCACACTCGGTTCCGGTGGATGGCCAATCCTTACCGGCTCGGGACTTGCACCCGGTGGGCCGCAACAAGGAGTTTCCGATTCGCTTATCCGTCCGCTATCTTCCTCTCCTTCCAGGCTTTGCCTGGCGCAACCAAACGATGATCAAGGCCTCTTTCAACGAACGAGCCAGGCATGAAGATATTGATAGCCCTCGGGCAGGATATGACGATTGGCGGTCATTTTAACACTACCCAAGCATGGGTTAGGGAGTTAAAGCGTAGAGGGCATACGATAGTCGTGCTCTCAAAGGCTGGGCCACCGGATTTGATAAAGCCTTTCGTTGACGCGGGTGCACAGGTGCGAGTCTTTTCGAGACCAGAATTTGTGACGGGTCGGAGATTTGCCGCCGGTGGGTATCTCTTGGGTGCGCTCGAGATTGCACGGCTGCTACGAAGAGATCAGATCGATCTCGTGCAACTGCACGACTCACCCGTGCTAAATTCCGGCTATTTTGCCGCTTGTTTGACAAGGCGACCTTGTGTCTATTTGCAAGCAGGCGGTGAGCATAGAAATATCGGTGTTCCTTCGAAGTGCGAGCTCGTTGTGCTGAGTGAAGAGCAGAGGAAAGGTTATGAGGCCGAGGGAATCTGTGCGACGGTGATCTTGGCCCGAATTGACCAGGAGGTGTTCTGTCCAGGCCAGTGCGAGTCCGAAGTTTCTGACATGTACAGGCTCCCGGCGAATGGAAGGCGCTTAATCGCGGCGCTTCGGCTAGAAGGGGCGAAGAAGCCGTGGCTGGACACTATCGTGGGTCTTGTTGAGGCTTACGGCGGAGCCGAGCCTCTTCATGTCGCGCTAGCTGGCGGAGGGCAGCTCTATTCGCAGATCGAGAAGACAGCGAGTTTTCTAAATGCGCGGGAACGGAAGTTCGGCCGTTTGCACCTCCTCGGCCCGATACCTGATCAAAATCGGATGTGCGATCTTTACCGTTGGTCAGATGCTTTTATCGGTAACGGCCGCGGGGTCATGGAGGCTATGTCCACCGGGAAGCCAGCTTTCGTGGTCGGAGAACAAGGAGAGGTTGAGCTTATAGCAGAAGATAACATTGAGGAAATTGGTAACGAGAACTTCTCGGGGCGTCATTTTCGAAAGCGGGCTACGAAATCGAAGATGGGCGACGAGTTACTTCAAGTCTTTGATGATAAATTGATGTGCCACTGCGCATCCTTCTCGTTGGCTTATGCTCGGGCAAACTTTTCCGCAGCCCAGGGTGCGATCGAACTGGAAACGGTGCATTGCCGTGCAAGGCAAAATAGATTACGCGATCTATTGATGTGGCTACTGAGGCGGCCCAAGCGTTCCGTTCGCGCGGGCTTGTCCTAGTGCCCGTGAAGACTAGAATGACTGGTGAGTCATGAATTCAGCCGGCTTGTCGTTAGAGCGAAGCGCAAACAAAGGGAATATGCCCACATCTTTCCTCGTCGGTTTCTGGCTGCTGTTGCTCGCGACCGTTGTCAATGCTCTTGAAGCATATGGAATGCAGTTTAAGACTATCTATATGTCCGCTCTGCTAATCTCGGTAGGGACTCCTTTAATCGTTTGGCCGGCCGCGCGAAATCTGTTTGCGAGGCTCAGTGAGTTCGATGCACTTACACGTTTTGCCTATCTGTTCTTTCTGATTGTTTGTATTATTACTGCTGTTAGACCTTTAGCTGAACTTGACCTCACGACATATCGTGATCTATTCGGAATACGTTATGGGGCATGGGCTTGGCTGATTCCGCTTACAATGCTTTTGCCGGTCGGCGTCGGATTTATTCAGCCGTTCTTAAGCATGGCGATCAGGCATGCACGATTCGGGATCATCGCCGGAGTCACAAGTATCGCTTTGCCATTCGGCATCATTACCGACCTTAAGTTAACCTGGGGCTGTGGATTATTGATGCTGCTGTGGAATTACCTGCCGTCCAAAGGTCGAAAGATAGCGCTCATCAGTGTTTTGATGACGATCGGTATCGCGACCTTGAATGGGACGCGTACGCAAGCAGGAGGCTATTTCTTTTTGTTCGTGAGCTCTTTGTACATTCTGGCTTTCCAGCGTCATGCGCTGCGCTGGCGACGGGTGTTAGCGATGCTGTTCGGTTTGCCGGTTGTTCTCGGGCTGACTGCCGTTATTTGGTCCAATGATACATTGAAGATTGCAGACACTGCGTTAATGGAGCGAATTGAAGCGAGTAAGGAAGGGCTTCTTGTGGATACCCGGACACGAGGAACAGGGGAAACGTTGTGGAGTGATTTCTACGCGGATCTCAAGTTTAAGGATTATTTGATCGGACGAGGAGCTATGGGTAAGTATCGGAGCGCGGCAAGCGGGGGCATCGAGCGACTGAATATCGAGTGGGGTTATGGTCAGGTTTTGCTCAAAGGAGGCCTTTTTCTTTTGCTGCCGATGTTGTTCTTGGCAGGCCGAGCTGTCTGGAAAGGGCTGCTTAGTTCTAAGAATTGGATGGTCAGGGGCTTTGCTTTTATCGTCATCGGTTGGCTTCTGGAGATGTCGTTTTTTGGCTTACCGGCAACGATTCCTCGTTATGTGTTATTCTGGATCGCTATTGGAGTCTGCCTTCGGCCGTCGCTTTGTCGCCTCACCGATGCTCAGCTTGCGGAGTCGTTTCGAGCGATGAAAATGCACGGTATTCCGCCTCGGCCGCATGTATAACGGCATTGAGAACGAAAGTCGATATACATGTGTACGAATCCAAAGCTAAAGTTTTCGGACTGAAGTTTCGCCGTTTCCCTCATGCCACGAGCCGCATCACCTCTGAGATGAAGGATTTTCGCTGGGCTTTGCCGG
>NZ_JAAIJQ010000183.1 GCF_010820565.1 Thiorhodococcus minor
CATGTTGTCAATAACGACGGCTCGACAGCGGTTCACCTGAGTTGGCCATCCCCTTCAACCCCAGCTCCCGACCACCGTGAGGCTGGCAGTCGCAATCGCCCCTCGCGGGTCGGTTGCCCGCCCAGTGGGCGGAGGCTACAGTGTCCCGAGCGCTTCACACCCCGCAGTTACCCGCGACGCATGGCCCGGTAGGGTACTGGTGGCAGAACACCAGATCTCTGATCTCCTTGATAAATACGTGTGCAACTTCGTGTCGCACCAATGCCATGGACTTAAGCCGTCCGGCATTACGCCGGGTGGAATCCGGGCTTGAGCTTGCCGGGATTGCGGCGTGGAAATTGTCGGTCTGGCCGTACCGCCTCGACGGCATCGGAAAGCGCGAGGACGGCCTGCGTCAGCAGGGTGGTTGGAGGATGCACGGTGCCGATCAGTAACCGAACAAGCGTGTGCTTCATGGTCGAGAGGCTGCTGGTCCAGCGGACCTGATAGGGATGCTTGCGCGCGGCGTGGCGACGGGTCGCGAGCACCTGGGCGAGTCCTCTGACCATGCTGGCGAGGTTCAGGGCGAGGATGCAAGGGTCAGGTCTCGTATTGTTGCAAACTATGGCGGTTCTTTGGTCTCCTGTAAGAGGGTCAAACGAGTGCGTAGGAGCCTTCGACTTCCATTTCAGCGTTTGCGGAAGCAAGTGGATCCGCAGTCGACGGACATGGAGAGGGCGACGCTCCGGGCATTGGTCAAGCGTCATCGGGACTGACCCGAAGCGTCGTTGGCTTTGCGATCTGTACGTGGAGCGGAGACAATCCTTCGATTACGTTTCGTGCACGGATGGCTCCATGTCCCACGATCAAAACTTCAAGAACCTCATCCTCGACTACCCGCGTGCCGCGCTTGCCTTCTTTGCCGCAGCCGAGGCAGGCGACCTCGGGGCTGATGCGCGCATCCTCCCGGTGCGTCAGGAGCAGTTGCAGGAGCGCTTGGGTGAGCGCTTTCGCGAACTCGACGTGCCGCTGTTGGTCGAGTGGCCGGATGGGCGGCGCGAGGCGATCCTCTTCGTGCTCGAAGAAGAGACCGAGGCGCGGCGCTTCTCCATCCACCGCCTGGCCCACTACTGTCTGGATCTGGCCGAACTGCTCGACATCCAGCGCGTGGTGCCGGTCGTGATCTTCCTGCGCGCGGCCAGCGGTGTCGCCACCCAGCTGCGCCTGGGCGGCGAGCGCCACGTCTATCTCGACTTCCACTATCTGCGTTGCGCGCTGGCCGAGCTGACCTTCGATGACTTCCGCGACAGCGACAACCTGGTCGCCCGCCTCACGCTACCCAACATGTCCTATCCACCCGAGCGCCGAGTCGAGGTCTACGCCCAGGCCGTGCGTGGTCTCACGGCCCTGGAGCCCGATCCCGAGAAACGGCTCAAGTACCTGGATTTCATCGACATCTATGCTGCCCTTGACGATAATGAGCGCAAGCAATACACGCAGGACTACCCCGACGAGGCACAGACCATGAGCCGATTCGCCGAACGTTTCCGTGAAGAAGGCATGCAACAGGGGATGCAGCAAGGCATGCAACAGGGCATGCAGCAAGGCATGCAACAGGGCATGCAGCAAGGCGAGGCCCGGGTCTTGGCGCGACAGCTGCGTCTGAAATTCGGCGAGCTGCCCGATGCGGCCGAAATCCGCATTGCCCAGGCCGACGAGTCGACCCTACTCGAATGGTCCGAGCGGGTGCTGACGGCGACTTCGCTCGACGAGGTGCTGCACTAGCGAGCGCCTCGCTGCTTCAGCCGCGTTCGGACGCAGTCGCGCGCGCCAAGAAGCAACTGCGCCGCATCGCCTCCGCCGCCTGCGTGTCGGGACGCAGGTTAGCCTTCAGGGATTCGCAGCCAGCAATTCCGCCAGCATGACGGCCCCTAGGTGACCGCCCCCGAGCGACCTCGGCTCGCGAACGAAGAGGGCGGCAGCTTCAGTTGAGATGCAAGCAAGATGCACAAGATGCAAGGGTCAGGTCTCGTATTGTTGCAAACTATGGCGGTTCTTTGGTCTCCTGTAAGAGGGTCAAACGAGTGCGTAGGAGCCTTCGACTTCCATTTCAGCGTTTGCGGAAGCAAGTGGATCCGCAGTCGACGGACATGGAGAGGGCGACGCTCCGGGCATTGGTCAAGCGTCATCGGGACTGACCCGAAGCGTCGTTGGCTTTGCGATCTGTACGTGGAGCGGAGACAATCCTTCGATTACGTTTCGTGCACGGATGGCTCCATGTCCCACGATCAAAACTTCAAGAACCTCATCCTCGACTACCCGCGTGCCGCGCTTGCCTTCTTTGCCGCAGCCGAGGCAGGCGACCTCGGGGCTGATGCGCGCATCCTCCCGGTGCGTCAGGAGCAGTTGCAGGAGCGCTTGGGTGAGCGCTTTCGCGAACTCGACGTGCCGCTGTTGGTCGAGTGGCCGGATGGGCGGCGCGAGGCGATCCTCTTCGTGCTCGAAGAAGAGACCGAGGCGCGGCGCTTCTCCATCCACCGCCTGGCCCACTACTGTCTGGATCTGGCCGAACTGCTCGACATCCAGCGCGTGGTGCCGGTCGTGATCTTCCTGCGCGCGGCCAGCGGTGTCGCCACCCAGCTGCGCCTGGGCGGCGAGCGCCACGTCTATCTCGACTTCCACTATCTGCGTTGCGCGCTGGCCGAGCTGACCTTCGATGACTTCCGCGACAGCGACAACCTGGTCGCCCGCCTCACGCTACCCAACATGTCCTATCCACCCGAGCGCCGAGTCGAGGTCTACGCCCAGGCCGTGCGTGGTCTCACGGCCCTGGAGCCCGATCCCGAGAAACGGCTCAAGTACCTGGATTTCATCGACATCTATGCTGCCCTTGACGATAATGAGCGCAAGCAATACACGCAGGACTACCCCGACGAGGCACAGACCATGAGCCGATTCGCCGAACGTTTCCGTGAAGAAGGCATGCAACAGGGGATGCAGCAAGGCATGCAACAGGGCATGCAGCAAGGCATGCAACAGGGCATGCAGCAAGGCGAGGCCCGGGTCTTGGCGCGACAGCTGCGTCTGAAATTCGGCGAGCTGCCCGATGCGGCCGAAATCCGCATTGCCCAGGCCGACGAGTCGACCCTACTCGAATGGTCCGAGCGGGTGCTGACGGCGACTTCGCTCGACGAGGTGCTGCACTAGCGAGCGCCTCACTGCTTCAGCCGCGTTCGGACGCAGTCGCGCGCGCCAAGAAGCAACTGCGCCGCATCGCCTCCGCCGCCTGCGTGTCGGGACGCAGGTTAGCCTTCAGGGATTCGCAGCCAGCAATTCCGCCAGCATGACGGCCCCTAGGTGACCGCCCCCGAGCGACCTCGGCTCGCGAACGAAGAGGGCGGCAGCTTCAGTTG
>NZ_JAAIJQ010000184.1 GCF_010820565.1 Thiorhodococcus minor
CGCGAGGTGATGTGATAGAGAGCGCCGAGAAATTCGAGTCTGAGCGGGCGAGCCATGGATCAAGCGTAGCTCGGATCGGGCAAAAGGCAAGACCTGACACCATTCTTCCCATCACCGGCCATGCCCCGGACGAGCGCGGCAATGTCATGTGGAACTATGCGGTCATCGCGATCGCGCTGATCGCCGAGGGCATCTCCTGGACGATCGCGCTCAGGGAGTTCCTGCCCTCGGTCAAGGACAAGCGCCTCTGGCAGGCGCTACGCGCCGCCAAGGCCCCTACCACGGTCACGGTGATCTTCGAGGACTCCGCCGCGCTGGCGGGGCTGCTCTTCGCCCTGGCTGGCGTCTATCTCACCGAGATCACGGGCAATCCACTCTGGGATGGTATCGCCTCCATGATGATTGGCGTGACCCTGTCCAGCGTCGCGCTTCTCCTCGCCTACGAGAGCCGCAGCCTGTTGATCGGCGAAGCGGCGGATCCAGAGGTGATCGAGAGCATTCGCCAACTCGCCCACGAGGACGCGGAAGTGGTCGAGGCCGGCCGCCCGCTGACCATGCATCTTGGCCCCGATGAGGTTCTGCTGAATCTGGACGTCCGGTTCCGTTCCGGCCTGTCGTCGGAGACGATCATGGGCCTGGTGGACCGGCTGGAGCGCGGCATCCGAGAACGCCATCCGGAGATCAAGCGCATCTCCATTGAGGCCGAATCGTTGCGTCGCGACGGGGATGACCCCGCCGCTCGCCCTTCATCCAACTAAACGCAGGAGAAACCATGGAATACACCACGCTCGGCAGCAGCGATCTGCACGTCTCCCGTATCGGACTGGGCACCTGGGCCATCGGCGGCTGGATGTGGGGCGGCACGGACGAGGAGACCTCCATCGAAACCATCCGCCATGCCATCGAACTTGGTGTGACCTTGATCGACACGGCGCCGGTCTATGGCATGGGCCGCTCCGAGGAGATCCTTGGCAAGGCCATCGCCCGCCACGGACTGCGCAATCAGGTGGTGCTGGCAACCAAATGCGCGCTGAACTGGTCCGACGACGAGACCAAGGTCTGGCGCGAGGCGACGCGCGCACGGATTGAGCGCGAGGTCGAGGACTCGCTGCGCCGGCTGGGCACCGACCGCATCGACCTCTATCAGATCCATTGGCCGGACCCGAAAACGCCGATGGAGGAAACCGCGCGCGCCATGGACGATCTCTTGCGCGCCGGCAAGATCCGTGCGATCGGCGTCTCGAATTTCTCTCCCGAGCAGATGGACGCCTTCCGCGCGGTCGCCCCACTGCACGCGAACCAACCCCCTTACAATCTCTTCGAGCGCGAGGCGGGCGATGCCGTGCTGCCCTATTGCGCGCGCCACGGCATCGGCACCCTGACCTATGGCGCACTCTGCCGTGGACTGCTCAGTGGCAAGATGACGCGCGAGCGCCAATTCGACGGCGACGATCTGCGCCGGAGCGATCCGAAGTTCCAGCAGCCGCGCTTCGACCAGTACCTGGCGGCGGTCGCGGCGCTCGACCGTTTCGCCCGCGAGCACTACGACAAGGACGTCATGGCACTGGCCCTGCGCTGGCTGCTCGACCAACCCGGCCACAGCGTCGCACTCTGGGGTGGACGTCGGCCCGATCAAATGGACCCGATCAACATCATCGACGGCTGGAGCCTCGACCGCGAGGCGCTCGATGCCATCGACCGGATCCTTCTAGAGCATGTTACCGATCCCGTGGGACCGGAATTCATGGCACCTCCGAGCCGTTGAAGAAGGAGTATCTCGTGTCGCGGAAGAACAGGGGTGCGCCCGAATGCAACCCCTCCACAGGAGCGCCGCGAGCTACCCCGTCTGCTCGAGCGCGGCCGACTGCGCCAACGCGGCGACCGCACGCACGGTTGCCACATCCTCCGGCAGATTGAGCGCCCGCTCGGTGCGCGCCAGCGCCAGTCTTCCATGATAGGCAGCGGCGCCTCGCATGGCGGAATCGCCGACCAGGGCCAGCGATCGCAACGCCTTCTGCAAGCGCACGGCAACCTCTACCGTGCCGGCACCGTCGCGCGCAATCGCCGTGAAGGCATCATCGAACAGGTCCATCAGTGCAAGCTCCGGCACCTCGACGCGGTCGTACTTGGGCGCCCCATCCTCTTCCTGAGCGCCCGAATCATTCCAGAGCACGAACAGTCGAACGAGTGTTCCGATCACGTCGATCGCGGTCCCGGGATCGTTGACCGCCGGGGATAGCGCACGGCCTGCGATCTCCGACAGCACCACCAGGCCGAATCGCGGATCTTCTTGAAACGTGCGGTCGTCTCCGATCAAGAAAGACTGGATCACCTGCTCGCAGTCAATCGCCGTGTTCCCATCGGGGCTATCGCTGACGCGCGCCAACGCCTGCCCGGGCGCGGCAAAGGTTCCCGGCAAGGCCGTGACGACGATGCGTCCCTGTCCCTTTTCCGCGCAGGCCTGGAGCACGGCGATATCGACGTGCTGGACATAGCCGACCGTGGTTGCGAACACGGCGTTCCCAACGGTGTCTTGAGAGCGTTTCGCCACGCCTTGGAGTGTGGGTGCATCGCGCCGCCGCTTGAGGGCGTCGGCCGTGGCCTTCTCGACGACGTCGATGGTCATTCCCAGCCGCCCAAGACGTGCAATGCGATCCACCCAACGTAGAAACGTCAGGATGACGATGCTAAAGACCGCCGCCATCAGGATGAAGAGCGTAAAGAGGCCCGCGCTTTCGAAGTAGTCGTTCTTCACGGCCGTCAGGGCCACGACGCTGAAAATAAAGGCGCCGATGAAGGTCGAGAGGGCGTTCTGCGAGACATCGTCGGCAATGACCAGCCGGAATGAGCGCGGTGTTGCCGTGCTGCTGGCCGAAGCGTACGCCGACACCATCGATCCGACCGCGAAGGTGGCGATCACCAGCATGCTTGAGGCCATGATGGAGAGGAGACTTTCGATGGAATCGGCGGAGATCGCCGGCATGAACTGCGCAAGATCCGTGTCGTCCGCGAGCTTGGCGACAAAGACGTTCACAATCGACAATAGACAAATCACCAGCGGCTTCACCCATAGCCGCTCGCGTAGCCGATGACTGAGCAATTTGAGCCGACCGCGCGAGATGATGGCTGACATAGAGATCTCGTGTGTGCTGTCTGGCTTTGGATCGGATCATTCGACGAACCCGCAAGTTTCTCGAAGCCCCATTTTCACCTGGTAAAGGCCCCCAGCGCCAAGGGCAATCGCATCAAGCTTTTCTAATATTAGCGCCCTCTGATGCTTTTGCTTTCTCCTTGCTCTTGGGCGGCTCGAAGAACAATTTCGTCAGGTAGTCCTCGTCGGATGCCGCTTTCAAGCGCTTGTTCTGGAGAC
>NZ_JAAIJQ010000185.1 GCF_010820565.1 Thiorhodococcus minor
TCTTCGGTGTTGAGACTGATAGCGTTGCAACGCTTCATCGGCATGCTCCTACAAGGTTCCTGTGAAGACGCATTATTGTAACATAATCATAGCTTTAGGCGCTAAGTCCATGGCATTGGGCGGATGCCTCAGTCGCTGCCGGCCAGGGAAGCGCAAAGCGCGAGGCCGGTAGTCCCGGGTAGGCGTGTGCGCGTGCGTATTGCCGTAATGACGAAGGACGTGAGTCCTTCGTCGTGAAGGCAATATGCAAAGCGCAGTCACACACGCCGTAGAGTCATTCGTCGTAGGGTCGTGCGTAGCCCGAGTGCGCCAACGGCGCTACTCGAGGCGGAGCAGCGACCCGGAGCGGGACGGCCCGGGCTGAGAAGGTTGTCGCCCTGCGCGAGTCCCGTCGGCGAGGGATCGACCCGACGGGTATCACGAGCGCAGACGCGACACTCCGGCAGATCGAGGGTTCGCATCGATTGGGTCCCGTCGGGAAGGGTTGATCAATCTTGCTGCGTGGATTCCGTCACGCGTCAATTCAGCCGTCTGCCCGACCGCCTCGCACAGCCGTTGTGGCCATGCGACCTCCCGTGTGCTCCGGTGCTAGCAGCGATTCGGATGTCTTGTGACGATTGCCTCGGATCGGCGGGAGGACCACCCGCGCCGAGGCCGTCTCGAGCGTGCAGAACCGCAGTCCGTTTCAGGCAATGACGGCCGTGCCGGAGTACCTTCCCTCGGTTAAGTGGCCTGCAAGGATGTCGCATGGCTGCCTCCCCCTGGAGATGGCGACGTGTCGTTGTCTGCTTCTGCTTTGCGGGTCGATGGGGGCCGGATGCCGGGGCACGCACAGCAGTGTCGGCAGATGGGGCTCCGTCGAAAGTGAAGCAAAATTGACTTATTGTGTCAAGAGAGCGGTTGACCGGGTCCGTTGGGAGGAGCATCCCTCGAGCGATCGGGCTCGGGTTGCGCCTGGCGTGGCGCTGCATCGGGGGTAACGGGAAAGTGGCAAGCCCTCGGCGCACAGCCTCATGCCGGCGGCAGGTTCTCATCCTCCCCGAGCAAGAGCTCAATCGCCTTGGCAATGCGTGCCCCCGCCGGTGGGTTCTCCAGATAGCGCAGGACCAGCCGGGTGACCTCGTCCCGCACAGCTGGATCGGCCGCCGCGAGGCGCCGCGACAGATCATCGAGCAGCTCGGCGAGCGGACATGTCCCTGGATGACCCGGCGGGGAAGGGCCGACGGGCGTTGCGTCCGCGCTCGGCGTGTGCTCCGACTCGAGCATCGGCGCCGTGCCGTGCAGCAACCAGTAGGGATTCACGCCGCAGGCACGCTGCAAGGCGTTCAGCGCCTCCCACTGCGGCTCCGTGATGCCGCGCTCCCATTGCGAGACCGCCTGCTTGGAAATCCCGCCCGCGCACTGCCCAAGCGTTGTTTGGGTCAGCTTCAGCTGCTTGCGGAGGTGCTTCACACGATCGGCGACGGTATCCATGGCGACAAGTTTACTTGACGTTTCGGGAAGGTCAATTGACTTTTTTCCGCGATGGGACTTTACTTTTCGCCATGATCACCAAATCCGATGGTCGCTTGCGGAGTTGTGCCCCGACCTCTTTGGGCCGGAGCCCGAGCGGCCAAGCGAGCAGCACGCATGCCGCTGACGTCTGCCTAGCGTCGCCCGAGTCGCGGCTGATCGACTGCGGTCGATGATCAAGTACCGTGGCCATCCGACTCGACGATGCGGAGCTGGCCGCACTCACCGGACAACGCCCTGAGCTCTGGCAGCTCTACATCGTGCTGAGGACCCTCATGGACTATCACACCGGCTTGGTGGGCGCGACCCGTCGTATCTCCTGGCGCAGCTTGCAGGAGGCGCTCTATGTCGAGCCCGGCCAGGGTCTGGAAGGCACCGGCATCCCGACCAAGGCCAAGGTCCGACGGGCTCGCGCGTGCCGGTTTGCTGCGCAATCGCAGTGCCTTGAAACAGCTTATTTTTTTCTTCCCTTGGTCCTCACGGATCAGTCTGCGCCAAATAATCCCGGCACAAACCCGGCATACCCATCCCGGCACCTTGGATTCCAGCAATGGCGCGGCCTGCGGGCCAGATCCACCCACAATCCGGCAGGTGGCGACTTCGAAAGGGCCCGCGAAACCCGGCACCCTTCCGGTATCCGGTATCCGGTATCCGGTATCCGGTCTTCGGTCTCCGGAAAGAAAAGACTGTGCTAACGCACAGGTCGCGCGCCGGGCCGTTCTCGCCGCTCGACGGCGATGTCGAGCCAGCGTGACGCTGCCGCAGAGCGAGGAGGCCACGGCTCGCCAGCAGCTGCAGGCACTCCGCGCGCTGATCCTGCGCGCCCTGCCGCCGGCACCTACACGCGCCAGCGAGCGGGCGGAAGTGCGGCGTGCGCATATCGCGCAGCGCAAACGCAAGGCCGCGAAGGCAGTCGAGGACCTGCGCACGCGCCGCGGTGCCCCATGAGCCGCCGCCGGCCTGCGCCCGGGAGACGATGCGTGCTGCCTGAGCGCAGCGCTCGACAGGCGACACCGATCTGGCTCGTCGCCCGGCTTCAAACCTCGGCTGCCATCAGCGTCGAACGCGGCTCTGCCAGACAGAACTTGGACGCAGGCGACGGTGGTTTCCTCGGTCATCGGGACCTGCGTTTCGGGGCGTCGATGTTTCGAAGAGAACAGACCCGTGCCAGGTCTGCTCGAGCGCGATGGCGCCTCGTGCCGAACTGGCTCGCGACGCCGTTGTGCATCTTTCGACACCGCGTCAGACCTGCCGCAAAGGCTGGATCACGTCGCTTGAAAGCCCTGCATTGGCTGAGCGGCGAGGCGATGGCGTCCGCGTCTGCCAATCCGTTCGGCAAGGCGGCAAGATCGGCTATCTATTCGCTGCAGACGTGGCGACTGCCGAGGACGGGGGTGAGCGTCTTGGCGATTTCCGGTGAGCTGCCGTCCCGAACGCTTGGATCGGCAGCCGTTGCAGTGCCGCCTGACGACTCGTCTTCGGGAAGCGTTCCCGGCTGTCGGCGAGTCCGCTTCACGCAGGTTGGAGGGAGTGCCTGGCGCGGCGACGCCGTCGGATCGGCTTGGTCTTCTTCGCGGTTTGGCCCGAGCAGGGGTAACTTCTCAATAATTCACGGCACAGCCTCAGCGGCCAAGATCCGTTCGCGCACGATGTCCGGCAAGGGCGGGATGTCTCCGACCTGTCCGATTCGGTCATTGAGGTCGTCCCAGAAGGAAATCCCTAGTTTTCGGCAGGTCTTCTTGAGGCTGGCGAAGGTGTCACGAAGCGACGCCCTAGATCGCTGCGGGTCCCGCCGCTGATCTTGCGCCATTTCACATCGCTGCGGATGTCGTTCTCGCTG
>NZ_JAAIJQ010000186.1 GCF_010820565.1 Thiorhodococcus minor
GGAGTCGTACTGGCAAGACCAAATCCAGCAAGCCGCATGACAAGCGACCAGCACGCATCACTTTTGGTCGCACCCCCCGTCAAGGCGAGTGTTGCGCACACACTGCGAAGGTGGCACACACTGGTGTCAGGCACACACTGGTGTCAAGTCTTGCCTCTTGCGAGACGTTTGGGCACACACTGGTGTCATGGGCACACACTGGTGTCAAGTCTTGCCTCTTGCGAGACGTTTGCGCTGTCGCGTTTTGCGGACCTCGGGGGACAGGTGGTTGGCGCAGCGGAGACAGGGCCGAGCGTCGCCAGTGCGCCTCCGCGGGCGAGAGAGCGCGTCGAAGGAGGCTCAGATGAGAAAAGTTCTTATCTAATGAGAGTTGCCGGCGAGCGCGCGGCTCGGCTGCGCGGATCCGGTCGCCTACGGCGTAGTAGAGGGGTGCGAGCGCAGCTAGCCGGTGGAGGGGATGGGCTGCACCAACGCGCGCATCTGCTCGGGCCTGCCCTGTCGGATGTGCCCCAGAGCCATCGCCATCATCACCGCGATGGCCAAGCCGACGCGGGTGGTCGTCTTGGCGATGCCGCGGATGAAGTGCTGCTCGAGGCCGAAGTGGCGGTCGATACGGTTGTTGATGCGCTCGAGTGCGCTGCGGCGGTTGTAGCCGCGCTGCCAGCTCGGAGAGCCGTGGAGGGTGGGGACGAAGATGCGCCGATCCTGCTCGTCGAGCTTGATGCGCACGATGCGCACGATGCGCCCGTAGTCACCGGGATTCACGCCGCCGGCTTGGTGGCACTGGGTTTGGCCGTGGCACTGGCGGCCATAGGCGGCGGCCGGACAGCGGTATTTGAGCGTGTTGCGATTGGCTTCGAAGCCCTGAAAGGCCAGGTCGCGTTGCTCACCCCTCACTGGACAGACGCAGTGCACGGAGCCTTTCTCGGTATAGACGATCGTATCAGCCCGTTCGGGGTCGAGCGGGCGGGTAATGGGCTTGGCGGGATCGTCATCGGGGAGGGCTTTCTCCTCACGCCACAGCTCGCGGGTATCGATCAGCGGGCGAATCTTATAGTCATCCCAGAGCAGGGCCTTGGTCTCGGCACTATCGAGACCGCGATCGGCGCTGAAGTCGCGACAGCGCTCGGCCAGCGCTGGGGTCTCCTCGAAGGTCGCGCGGATCATCGCGCGCAGGGTGGGCTGCTCGCTGACCGAGGCGGGCGTGACTTCAAACGCCACGGGGATGTCGTACTGGGTGTCGGCGATCAGATGCAGTCCATCGCCGAACCAGCGCTTGATCGTCTTCCACGCCTTGCCGGTGCGCGCGTCGACGCCGCTGGTTTCGTGATGGCCCCAGTCGGCCTCGGGATCGGAGGTCTGGCCGCTGGCGCGGTCTTTCTGCCCGGTGCTGTGACTGGCGATGTCGGTGCCGTCGAAGCCCAGATGGGCTCCAAAATCCGGCAGGACCGCCATGAGCTGCTCGCGCAGAATGACCACCATGTCGCTGACCATGCCAAGGGTCTCTTCGAGCGCGATGACATTGGCCAGAAAGCGTGGCCGGGGTGTCAGGCTCGACCCCAATAGCCATCCAATGGCTACGGACACGCCCGTGCTGAGGAGCCACCCGGGTGTTGGTCGCCAACCCCTGGGCCGAGATGCTTCGGGAGCCTCGGCGGCCGGCCCCGAGCCTGTCTTGTGTAGCGCTTCGGGCATTTCCCGATTTGTCTCCATCGCGGCGTCACCCAGCGTGCTTGGGTCTGTCGAGCCCGGTTTTTCCCAGCTCGGCCGGTCTGGCTCAGTCCTTCGGCGAAGTCGCAGGCGAATCTTCATGGGGTCGAGCGATCGGGGAAAAGGCCGATGACCGGGATCACCCAGGTGCCGCCAATCCCGGACGCACCCTCTGCGTCAGTCTAGGGTGATTTCCTGAAATGATCCTACCCAGAACAGCGCCTCCAGTAGGATGGGCAAAGCCCCTGGCACGCCGGCGCGCATGGGCAAGACGTTTGTGGGGCGTGCCCACCCAGGTCGCTCAGGCGCCTGGACGATGGGCAGGCTGCGCTTTGCCCATCCTACGGGGAATCTGTTTCCCGGAAATCACCTTACTTCTGCGGCTCGCTCGAGGGCGGGAAGACCTGGCTCCAGTCGCGCTTCATCGAGACCAAGAGCCAGCCATTGGATTCGGCGTCGTCCAGACCCTTGTCGAGTCGCCCGATATGGCTGTCGCGATCATAGGCGTATTCGCGCGACTTGTCGTCATGGTGCAGGATGAGGCCCAGGCGCTTGCCGCTGCCGGCGGTGGTCCATTCGAGCATCTGGTAGTCGCCGTCCGAATTGCCGAAGGCCAGGATGGGGCGGCGCCCGACGTGGCGCTGGATGCCGACGGGCTTGCCCGCCTTGTCGTCGACGAAGGCGATCTCCGCTTTGCGCAAGATGGACGGCACGCCTTCCAGGACCTGGTATTCCATCTCGATCTGCGAGCCGACGACCTGCTCGGGTGGGATGCCGTAGACCTGCTCGGTCCAGGGGCGCATGAAGTCGATCCCGCCGCCGGAGACGATGAAGGTCTTGAAGCCGTTGGCGCGCAGGTAGTCGAGCAGCTCCAGCATGGGCTGGTAGACGACCTGGGTGTAGGGCCGCTCGAAGCGCGGGTGCTGGGCGGAGGCGATCCAGTCGCTCGCAATGCGCGCGAAGTCGTCGCTGGTCATGCCGGCGTGGGTCGCCGCGACCAGCTTCAGCAGCCCCTCCATGCCGGATGCCTTCAGGGCGTCCAGATCGCCTTCGAGGAGCGCCTTGAACGGCTGCTCTTCCTGCCATTGCGGATGCTCGGGTGCGAGCGTCTTGACCCGATCGATGACGAAGGCGAGCTGGGTGTACATGGGCTGCTCGACCCAGAGGGTGCCGTCGTTGTCGAAGACGGCGACGCGCTCGGATGCCGGGACGAAGTCCGGACTGCCCTCGGTCGTGACGGCGGAGACGAAGTCGGTGATCGCAGTCTTCGTTGGATTGTCGCTCCATGAGGGAAGTGGCGCGGCCGCCGTGACGGCGCTGAAGGTGAGCGTGATGAGAAGGGCGGTCAGTGTGCGCATGCGGAGTCCTCCTGTGCGTGCGTGGCGAGATCGAAGACAAGGGGCATGTTACGATCCCTGGGAGCGTCGGTCTCCAGGCCGACAGGTCGCCGCAATGGTCGTGGGGGTCGATTCCAAGGACTGGTGTCGCCCTCGCGGGCGACACTCACAGGGAGCTGGGCAAGCAGGGGGGGCAGGGTCAGTTCTCGCCTTGTTGCATCGCGGTTCGGACAATCCGTCCGACGGTTGAGAGATGGATGCCGAAATACGCGG
>NZ_JAAIJQ010000187.1 GCF_010820565.1 Thiorhodococcus minor
GTTCGGCGGGTGCGTGTGAGCTCGTCGTCGCTGGGCTCGGGGTTTCGGGTTTGGTGTGATGTTGGTTGAGGGCTGTGGGCAGTGGGCAGAAAGGTTAGTGCTCAGTTCCTTCCTATGCTGCAGAAAGGGGTGACGCTGGGAGTGTTGACCTCCAGGTCAACACGTGTCGGCCTGGAGGCCGACACGCCCAGGACTGGTGTCGCTCACATCAAGGATGGCATTTCGACCGAGACGGGGACGCGAGCAGTGGATCGGCCGCAGGCAGGGAGACCGAGCAAGCCCGTTTGAAAAGGGTCCGTTGAACCATCCGGTGGTGCCAGGCAGACTGCCGAAAATTCCGCATCGGGGGACATGGGTCATGAGCAGCGCCAGCGCCAATCGCAACAGAATCCGGCTGCTCGGATATGCGGCGACCGTCTTTCTCAGCTCGGCCTTGCTGCTCGTCCTGGAGATCGTCGCGGGGCGCCTCATCGCACCCTATGTCGGGGTCTCGCTCTATACCTGGACGTCCATCATCGGCGTCATCCTGGCTGGGCTCTCGCTGGGAAACTGGGTCGGCGGCGTCTGGGCGGATCGCGGCGCCAGTGATCGGGAGGCCGGCCTGGTGCTGGCCGGCGCGGGGATTTATTGCCTGCTCAGCCTTGTGCTTCTGCCGGTGGTCGGCGACTCGGCCCAACGTCAGGGGCTGAGCCTCTTGAGCGCCAGTTTTCTGATCGCGGCGGTTCTCTTCGCGACGCCGGCGGCGCTCATCGGCGTGGTGACGCCCTTGCTGACGACACTCGCCCTGCGGCTGGACGCGCGCACCGGTCATGTGGTCGGGCGCATGCATGCCCTGGCCGCCATCGGCAGCATCCTGGGGACCTTCCTCGCCGGCTATTGGCTGATCCAGACCTTCGGCACCAAGACCGTCATCCTGGGCGTCGGCGCCATGCTCATCGCCTTGGGCTTGAGCTATCTGCGCCTCGGCTCGAAGCCTCTAGTCGCCGCCATGCTGGCCGCCACGATCGGCACCATGGGCCTGGTCGCACTCAAGGACGGCCTCGCCTCGAGCTGCGAGGGCGAGAGCGCCTATTTCTGCATCCGGGTCGCCGACCACAGCGCCGACGCCCCCTTCGGCGAGGCGCGCGGCCTGGTGCTGGATCACCTGCTCCACGGCATCAACCACGCGGAGCTTCCCGAGCTGCTGATCGCCCCCTACATCCAGGCGCTGGACGAGCTGGCACGGGCCCACTTCGCAGATCGGGATGCGGGCGAGCTGAAATGGCTCTTCGCGGGTGGCGGGGCCTACTCGCTGCCACGCGCCGTCAAGACGATAAACCCCCAAGCGGAGATCACGGTCGCCGAGCTCGACCCGGCCGTCACAGAGACCGCGCGCGAGCGGCTCTTCGTGGACACCTCCGGGATGCGCGTCCTGCACCAAGACGCGCGGCTCGTCCTCGCGCAAACCACCGACAGCTTCGACGTCATCATCGGCGACGTCTTTCACGACCTCGCCATCCCCTATCACCTGGTGACCCGGGAATTCGCCGCGCTCGTCCATCAGCACCTGCGCCCAGGCGGCATCTACGCCATGAACCTGGTCGACGCCTTTCCGGACCCGCGGCTGCTCAAGGCCGTCGTCAAGACCTTGCGCGCCGAATTCGGCCAGGTCGACATCTGGATGGAGGGACCGCCCGAGGCCGAGCGCGTGACCTTCGTCATCACGGCAACGGATGCCCAACGCCTGCCTCAGCGCGTCGACGCTCAGCACGGCATGCAGCGCAGCTGGCACCGCGTCAGCGACATGGTCGACCGGATCGGTGCCCCGATGGATGAGATCCCGCTGCTGACCGACGACTATGCGCCGGTCGAAAGCCTCATCGCTGGTCTCTTGACCGGAGAGAATCAGTAGGTGTCCGCGCGAGCACTAGACCGAAGCCGGACGGGGCGGTCGACGCGTGCTCAGCGCTGAACCCACTCCTGCACCCTGTAGTTTCCGACCACCTCGCGACCGATCGTGTATACCACCGTCCCGCCATGGACGCGGTGCTCGACGATCAGCTCACCCTTGCGGCCGATATCGACCAAGTCGCCGGCGCGCTCGAGCCCATTGACCGTGGTCAGCTTGATTGCCTTGCCGATGTCCTGGACGGCGCCATGCACGTCCTTGGCAACGAAGCGGCGGACATAGGTGGGCTTCTTTGGCGCTGCGGCCTGGACCTGAGCCCGGCTCGCGTCCTCATGCGCGATGGCCGCCTCGATCTTGGCGTTGAAGGCCTCAGGGTCAAGCTCTAGGTGCCCCTGCCTCTCGATCTTCATCGCGACGGCTTGCCCACCCTGGTCCATGAACGAGGGCCGATAGGGTTGATTCGTCAGCGCCGCCTGCAGAACCCTCTGCATCTCGGCCTTGGCCTCGCCCTCCGTCATCTCGCCGCCTTCCACGCGCCGTACGATCTCGAGCTGGACTTCCTGAATGCTCTGGGCCTGCGCCTGCATCGCCCCCGCGTCCATCATTGGGACAAAGCTGGCGAAGTAAGACCAAGCCACGGCGAAGACGAGCGCCGAGCTTGCGAGATGGGTGAGAAAGGGCTTTGCTGCCCGATCCCAGTTCAAGATCGCGAAGACCAGCGTGGCGAAGGGGAGGAAGAGACAGGCCAGCCCCCAGAGGATATGCGTCTTGAAGGCAGCCACGAGCAGCCAAAGAAAGCTGACCAGCGCGGCCAAGCCAGCGACGACGATGAGTATCTGCATCCGGACCTCCCAATGATCGGAGACCGGGCGGCGCACCCAGGGAAGGTGAGCGCAGACGAGAGCCTGACGCCGACGGCGAGCGCCAGCTCGGCCCATCGGCAGGACGGCCAGCCCGATCCTGTGGCCCGGATGTTAGCCTCAGGCCTGCGTTGGAACTGGGACGGCGCGCACAAGGACAGGCTCCGACCTTCCTTGGCGGTCATGATCCATGAACCTAACCGGAGTGTCGCGTCTGCGCTCGTGATACCCGTCGGGTCGATCCCTCGCCGACGGGACTCGCGCAGGGCGACAACCTTCTCAGCCCGGGCCGTCCCGCTCCGGGTCGCTGTTCCGCCTCGAGTAGCGCCGTTGGCGCACTCGGGCTACGCACGACCCTACGACGAATGACTCTACGGCGTGTGTGACTGCGCTTTGCATATTGCCTTCACGACGAAGGACTCACGTCCTTCGTCATTCGCTGCGCGCCATGGAGAGCGAAGCGAAGGCGCGTAGTCCCCGATAGGCGTCGGCGCGGGCGTATGGCCGGAGTGGC
>NZ_JAAIJQ010000188.1 GCF_010820565.1 Thiorhodococcus minor
GCGTCGCAAGGCCACTTGGAACGATGATTACCGCGCTAAGGTCCTCTTGGGCTGAGAATTTATACGCGCTCGCCCTGGGGCGCGAGGGGCTTGTCGGCGTGGCGGCGTCGGCAAACAGCGCCGCGAGGACCTGCGCAGGCGTGCGCACGAACGGCGCGATCCCATCGACGGCGCCAAGGATCGCCATTTTCTTCTTGCCCCGCTCCACCGGTCTCGCTCGGGCGCATGCACACCCCCTTGCCGTCGACGCTGTTGACCAGAATGGCCCCGGGCGGCAACGGGCTGGGCGATGGCAACTGCTCCCAAAACGCCTCCTCCTGCCCGCTCAGGCGGAGTTCGTCGCGCTCGAGCGTCGGCACCGATTGGCGCACGCCCAAGAGGCGCTCGAGGAACTGCTCCGCGTGGGCATAGGGCATCGCCTGCATCAGCTGAGCGTTCCAGTCCTGCAGCAGATAGGACGTGCACTGCTCAGGCAACTGCAGCCGTGCATCCAACGCAATCGCCTCCAGCCTCTGCCCTTCGCGCTGCGCATAAACGAACCGCTCGATCCCGTACTCGCCAAAGAGGTTGCGATACGCGCGCGAGCGCGCCGCCAATCGCTTGACCGCGCGTCCATCATCCAGCACCAAGGACGCGCCCACATCGCCGGGACCACTCAGGGTCAAGAAGCTCTCAAACAGGCTGTGCCCGAGCCGCAGCAACTGCCGGAACAGCCCCGCCTCCAGCGTATGCGCTGCCGTTGCTACGTCCGCCGCCTCGCACACGGACGCGATCATGGCTTCCAGTTCGCCTCGCACCGGGGCAAAGACAGCATCAGGGACACCAGGCAGCAGAGACGACATCACAGACTCCTCAAGGTGGCACAACCGCAATGATCGACCGCTGCCGGCCAGGGAAGCGCAAAGCGCGAGGCCGGTAGTCCCGGGTAGGCGTGTGCGCGTGCGTATTGCCGTAATGACGAAGGACGTGAGTCCTTCGTCGTGAAGGCAATATGCAAAGCGCAGTCACACACGCCGTAGAGTCATTCGTCGTAGGGTCGTGCGTAGCCCGAGTGCGCCAACGGCGCTACTCGAGGCGGAACAGCGACCCGGAGCGGGACGGCCCGGGCTGAGAAGGTTGTCGCCCTGCGCGAGTCCCGTCGGCGAGGGATCGACCCGACGGGTATCACGAGCGCAGACGCGACACTCCGGATCGATCTGCGGGGTCTGCCACTTTCGCTCTGATCCGCTGGCCTGCCAGGTCATCCAGATCAATAATCACAATCTCGTGTACGCAGCCCGGGCGCGTCCGGCAGGTTACACCCCACGCCGAACGGCAACGTTCGCTACCAGCTGAAGGCGCCGCACCGAGACGGCACGACGCACGTCATCTTCGAACCACTGGATTTCATCGCCCGACTGGCAGCCCTGGTGCCCAAGCCGCAGGGGAACCTGACCCGTTCCACTGGATGTTTGCGCCAAATAGCAAACACCGTGCGCGGAAGCATCCCCGCTTTAATCCTTCTGTCGAGGGGTACCAGTGCGCGAGCTCCAGTCCTCGACCTGTCCCGAGGCGAGACGTCGTTCCGCAAGGCGTCGCCACCTAACGGGTAGTTCTTGCACTCTCAAGAACGCGCCGAGCGCATCGCGGTCGAGCACGTCGTAGTAAAGCAGCCGCCAAACACGAGTGAGAGGCCACTCTGCATTGGGACGGGCGATTAGATGAGCTTCTGCGCCGGCAGCGATCACGCCCGGATTCAGCACGCGGAAGTACCAGCCCGTTCGACCTGTCGCCTGCACTCGACGCGCCATGTCGGAACGGTCGAACCTCAAGTTCAACTTCCAGCACGGCTGGCGGCTCTGCGACAGTTCGACGAGGGTTTTACCCATCTGAAATTGGTCGCCGAGGCAGAGATCGTGCTCCGTAACACCATCGACCACTAAGTTCTCGCCGAAAGCGCCTGGCGTGAAGCGGTCTGCTGTACCCGGAAGTTCGCGTGCCCATGTCTCATAGTGAACAACCGCGTAGGCGTGAAGAGCCTTGTCCAGTCCTCCATGGTGGCGCCGGTCGCCTTGCTCATCGCCCTCGAGCCCTTCGGCTGTTGCAAGGAGTGGCCTATCGGACGGCTGTTTGTTGATGGCCGAGGGTTCACCCTTTGGCCCATAGGATTCCGCGTGCCCGGTTCGTAATTCAAGGATAGTGAATGTGGTCATGAAGCGAGGCTTACCTCCTGCGCAAGGAATGGGTACTCCGCGGTGTCGTTGACGCTGATTGGCCCGCCGAGGAACACGACCAGGTCTGCGCCTTCGACACGCTCCCTGTCGAGGTTCCACGAATCTTGGTAGACGATGTCGTAGCCGCGGGAGCGCAGTATCGGGTCGATCAGGCCAAGGTCGTCAAATGCTAAATGGCGAATAGCGATAGTCTGTTGCATATAGGCACAATAGACCACCACCTTTTCGTTGGTTCGCAGCGGGCAGTCTCGCCCGATCGGCACGGGCATCTGCCGCCGGCAGACTACTCCGGCTCACCCATCAGCGTGCAGATCGGCGTCAATAAGGGGACGAGACGATCCTTGGCGCCCTTGCCCTGCTCCACGCGCAACAGCTGGCGCTCCCCGTCGACGTCGGCGACCCGCACCGCCAACACCTCGCTCAGGCGCAGCCCGCAGCCGTAGCAGAGCGTCAGCATGGTGCGATGGCGCGCATCGGCGCAGGCGCGCAGGATGGCGGCGACCTCCGCGCGCGTGAGCAGCTCCGGGATGCGCTGCGGGCGCTTGGGCAGCGTCACCTCCAGATTCACCGCGGGCCAGTCCAGGACCTCCAAATAGAAAAAGCGGATGCCGTTGTAGAACAGCCGCACGCTGGCCGGAGCCAGTGCACGCGCGCGCACCAGGTGCTCGAAGTACGCGCGCAAGTCCTCCGGCGCAAGGCAATCGGGCGCGCGGTGGGTGAACTTCGCCAGATCCCGCACGGCGGCGAGATCGCTCTCATGGGTGCGCGGGGAGAAACCATGCATCTGCATGGCCACGATCATGCGTTGACGCAACGCTGTCATCGTCCGGTCCTCTGGCAACGACCCCGATTGGGTCATGGCGAGTGTGGACGACGAGGCGTGGAAGCGCTGTCAGGCGCGGGCGAGTGACGAGCGTCCGCAAAGCCCCGCGGAGCGGATTAGTTCAACGCCTTGCTCACCGGTAAATTAGTCCCTTATCGACAAAATCTTTGACAAAACGATGAGAATTCTAAAGGGCCTCCAGCACGAGACTCGGCTGCACAA
>NZ_JAAIJQ010000189.1 GCF_010820565.1 Thiorhodococcus minor
AGGGTGCGCGCCAGGTAGAACAGGCCGCGCTTGTGCCAGGCGCCGTAGCGGCGGACTTGGACCTCGACATTGTAGCAATGGCCGTCGGCGTCCCGGGCCAGGACATCGAGGATGATGTATTTGCCGGTGAGCTCGTTGGGCTCGATGTTGGGGTTGAGGATCTCGACTGAGGTGATGTTGGGTAGATCGGGGCGGAGGTCGTTGATCAGCGCCCGCAGCAGCTCGGGGGCTTCGGCAAAAACCCGCTTGAAGACGTAGTCGTTGGTAGGGTCGAGGAGTGTGGGCATGGGGGATCGGCCTGCTGACTTCAGCGCCCATCCTCGCGCGCGATTGGGATCGCATGGCCGTGGGCCTTGAGTAGCGCATAGCGGCGAGCGCTCTGCAGGTCTTCAGCGACCATTTCGGCGACCATCTCCTGGACGGTGATCTCGGGCACCCAGCCGAGGCGCTCGCGGGCGTGGGTCGGGTCGCCGAGCAGGGTCTCGACCTCGGCGGGGCGGAAGTAGCGTGGGTCGACGCGGACGATGACGTCGCCGACCTTGAGCGCGGGGGCGATCTCAGGATCGGCGATGGCGGTGACGAGGCCTTGCTCGTTGAGGCCTTCACCCTGGAATTCGAGGCTGATGCCAAGCTCGGCGGCGGTCCATGCGACGAATTGACGCACGGAGTATTGCTTGCCGGTGGCGATGACGAAGTCTTCGGGCTGGTCTTGCTGGAGCATCAGCCATTGCATGCGCACGTAGTCTTTGGCGTGGCCCCAGTCGCGCAGGGCGTCCATGTTGCCGAGATACAGGCACTGCTCGAGGCCTTGGGCGATGTTGGCTAGGGCGCGGGTAATCTTGCGGGTGACGAAGGTCTCGCCGCGGCGCGGGCTCTCGTGGTTGAAGAGGATGCCGTTGCAGGCGTACATGCCGTAGGCCTCGCGGTAGTTGACGGTGATCCAGTAGGCGTAGAGCTTGGCGGCGGCGTAGGGGCTGCGCGGGTAGAAGGGGGTGGTCTCGCGCTGCGGGACCTCTTGGACCTGGCCGAAGAGCTCGGAGGTGGAGGCCTGGTAGAAGCGGGTCTTGTCGGTGAGGCCTAAAAACCGGATGGCCTCGAGCAGACGTAGGGTGCCGATGGCATCGACGTCGGCGGTGTATTCGGGGGCCTCGAAGCTGACGGCGACGTGGGATTGGGCGCCGAGGTTGTAGACCTCGTCGGGCTGTACCTGTTGGATGATGCGCGTGAGGTTGGAGGTGTCGGTGAGGTCGCCATAGTGCAGCGCGAAGTGTTGCTCGCGCTGGTGCGGGTCTTCGTAGATGTGGTCGACGCGCTGGGTGTTGAACAGCGAGGCGCGGCGCTTGATGCCGTGGACCTCGTAGCCCTTCTCGAGCAGGCATTCGGCGAGGTAGCTGCCGTCTTGGCCGGTAATGCCGGTGATGAGAGCGGTTTTTGGCACGAGTGACGTAGTCCTTGGCTGATAGTCTTCGGCTGCCTTGAGTTCTCAAGCCGGCCTAGCTGGGGCTCGCTGGCGGTTGTTAGGGTTGGACGCCCTGACTGTGCGCTCGACACGACCTTGTAACGTCATTATACAGAGGGCGTCCTGACGGATAGTGGCGGTTTAGCCGTGCGGCTTGAGCGCACGCAGGGCTTCGACTTGAGCGAGTGCGAGTCCGGTTGCTTGGGCAATCTGGGCGTCGCTGAGGCTGCGCCTTGGCCCAGTCGCGTTCTTCTTCATCGGCGCTCATCGCGCGCAGCTTGCCGATGGCTTATTGCACTGGGGGATGGCTCAAGATGCGCGTTTGAGCTGGGTAAGCCAAACGTCCCCGTCGGGGCTGAGCAGGAGTTGATCGGCGAGCTCTTCGAGCTGCTCGGGATCGCTGATGCGGGCCAGCAGCGGCTGGCTCTGCTCGGCCACCTCGGGACCAAAGCGGCGGCGGGCTAAGCGCGAAAGGATGTGCCGGGTGGTTTGGCGGCCTTCCTCTAGGCCCCGCTCTAGGCCCTGCTCTAGGCCCTGCTCTAGGCCCTGCTCTAGGCCCTGCTGCTTCCATTGCTCGGTCCAGGTTTCGACGTTGTCGGCTAGCATGTGATAGACCTCGCTGAGATCGCTCATGGGGGTGACCGACACCCCGGGTAGACGTTTGGGTAGGAACACCCGCCCGAACCAAACGGCAAAGGCACGGCGCAGGCTGCTTTGCTCGGGCTCGTTGAGCCATTCAACCAGTGCGCGCACGATGGCCAGGGCGTCCTCGGCACTGCGGCTGGCTTCGAGACGAAAGAGCGCGGCGCTGAGATTGCGTGTCGGCCCCTGTTCGGCCTTCGCCAAGCGTTGTTCGTCCAGCAGCAGATAGGCTTGCTGAGGACGATAATCGGCCAGGACGGGTGGCGCGGGCTCGATCAGCGGCTCGAGGGTCTCGGCGGCGTTCCAGACTTGGGCGCCATTGTAGAGCACGATCGGCAGAACCGGGGGCAGACGTCCATGGGCGCTGAGCTGTTCGGCGCGGATGAGGTCTTGGTAAAGCAGCCCGATGTAGGTCTGGATGCGCACCGCCATCCAGGCGTCGATGGTGGATTGGAATTCGAGCAGCAGGTAGACGTAGAGCCAGTCCTCGCCCCAGCGTAGGCGCCAGATGAGGTCGTCGGCACGGTCGCGCAGGTCTTCGGTAACGTAGCTGCCGCTGCAGCGCTCGAGGGTGCTGAGATCGAGGCTGTGGACCCAGTCGCCGGGGACGAAGCCCGTGAGCAGGTCGCGCACCATGGTGGCGTGGGCATAGAGGAGCTTATAGCCGCTGTCGTGGGTCGGCTCGCGCCGAGTCTCGGTGGTGGGTGCCGGTGATTTCATGGCGCGCGCTTGGTGATCGCCTTAGCGCCGAAAGGCGTCGAGGTTGTCGCAGAACCAGTGATACGTCTGTCTGAGCCCGGACTCCAGGTGATAGTGCGCCCGCCAGCCAAGCGCGGTGAGGCGCGAGACATCGAGCAGCTTGCGCGGCGCGCCATCGGGCTTGCTCGGATCAAACCGCAGCTCGCCCTGATACCCGGTCACCCGGGCGATGGTCTCGGCCAGCTCGCGGATGGTGACATCGGTGCCGGTGCCAACGTTGATGTGCGAGCACATGGGTTGGGTGTTGGCCTGATAGGCGTCGGTGTCGAGATTCAGCACGTGCAGACAGGCGGCGGCCATGTCGTCGACGTGGAGGAACTCGCGCTTGGGGGTGCCGCTGCCCCAGATGACGACCTCGGGGGCGTTGCGCTGGGTGGCCTCATGGAAGCGTCTGAG
>NZ_JAAIJQ010000018.1 GCF_010820565.1 Thiorhodococcus minor
CGATACTGGGCTCGCGGCGCACGATTACCCAGGCGGGAGTCACACCCGCTAGAACACGCGGCCTTGCCAGGCCGCACCATCCCCTATTCCGATGGGTGCCTTTCGTCATCCGTCGGATCCTGAGGGGCGAAAGCGGCAACCTCCTTGGCCTCGACCTCCGGGCCGAGCATGATCGCCAGGGGCTGGGTTTGAGGACTCGTGCTCAGGGCGATTTTTAGCGCCATGGTGAGCGGCACCGACAGGAACATGCCGACGGAGCCGAGCACATACCCCCAAAAGATCAAGGATATAAAGACGACCAGCGTGGAGAGTCCGAGCCCGCGCCCCATGACCCGAGGCTCGATCACATTCCCGATCAGGATATTCACGACCAGGTAGCCAAGGGCCGCGAGCAGCGCAGACTCAGGTCCAAGCTGCACCAGGGCAAGCAATACCGCTGGAATCGCGGCGATGATGGAACCGATCGTGGGCACGAAGTTGAGCAAGAAGGCGAGCATGGCCCACATGGCCGCGAAGTCGACACCGAGGAAGGTCAGCCAGATCCAGACCAGCACACCCGTCGCCAGGCTGGTGTTCGCCTTGATGAACATGTAGCGGTTGATAGTCTTCACGACTTCCTGCAAGTGGACGAGCGTCGCCTGCGGCGCCCGCAGGGCGACGCGCAGCTTGCTGGGCAGGCTATGCGCCTCGAGCAAGATGAAGATGACCGTCAAGAGGATCAGAAAGGCATTGGCCAGCACGCCGCTCAGTCCTTTGATCAGGTCGCTCGCAAGCCCGAGAATCCCGGACGGGTCGATGAAGGAGTTCAGCACGCTACGGGAGACGTGCAGGCCGACCTCGTCGAGCCGGGTCACAAGCTCGCCCGACATCACATTCAGTCGTTGCTGATACTCCGGGAGGCTCGCATTGAAGTCATTCAGGGCGCCCGTGAAGAGTCCGATGATGGCGCCGCCGACGCCCACCAGAAGCGCGACCACCACGAGCATCGCGGCCCAGCCGGGCAGGCCGCGGTGTCGCAAATATTGAAGCGGCGGCTCGACCAGCACCGCGATGAAAACCGCCAGAAGAAAGGGGGTCACCAGGTTGGTCGCAGCCTTCAGGCCCGCGACGACGACGACGAAGGCGCCGGCGACCAGCAGAAAGCGTGCGGCTGGCGTGAATCCGAGTTGTTGATCCATTCGTTCGTTCAGAAAAGGCAGAAAAGGGTAGAGTAGAGAGCAGGTATCCGACTGCCTTAGATTCGACCTAGCTGTTTCCGCCCCTTTCGTTTGGCGGTGCCTCAACAGCCGACCCGTAGCCATAGGATACCAGCCTTCCCTCATCAAACCGTGCGCACGATTCTCCCGTACACGGCTTTCCGATGTGCTTCACGCCGAGGCATGCGCCGACTCATGGGCACCGCTCCGGTGACCAGCACCGGATTCGAGGCAGCGCACAACAGGCAAATCAAGCGGTTGCGCGATCACACTTATCGTGACCTTCACAGCCATGATGGAAGGGGCGTCTGTCATCGCCCAGCCGGTCACATCCTGCCGGCAATATTCTCCCGGATGGACAAGCGCGGAGATCGTGCGCCTATTCCGCGTCCGCCGCGAGAACGGCGCTTAACCGCAATGCCGTTCAACGGAACAGCACGATGCTCTCCTCGAAGGGTCTGGTCGGCTGAGGAGGATGTCGGTGGTGCGCACGCTTCTTGGGCAATCTGCTCATCTCTTGTTTGATGACGCGGGGATTGATCCGGTGCAGCTATTCAGGACGCTTTGCCAAACAACCGGCCAAACCTCTAAGTTCGTGACATGTCTGAGTCACCGCCTGCAACCGACTGCCTTGAAAGCAAAAGACGCCGAGCTGGTGTGGCTGCGCGCGGAGAATGCGGCGTTGCGCGCCAAAATGGCCGGGCAGACAGCGCAGATTGCCCAGCACCTTGAGCATATCCAGGAACTTGAAGCGCGCCTAGCCAAGGATAGACACAACTCCAGCAGGCCGGCGTCCTCGGATCCTCCATTCGACGGACCGCCACCGCCTTCGCCGCGCGAGCGCAGTGGCAAGCCGCCAAGCGGACAGAAAGGCCACTCGGGCGCTGCCCGCGCCCTCCTCGATGATGCCGAACAGACCATGGTCGTGCCCTTGAGCGGGCCATGCAGCTGCGGGCCTGATCGCGCGGAATCAACGCGGAGGCTTGAGCCGAGCGGCGCCAGTGCGTCGATCTCGTGGTGTGCCGCCAGGTCAGCGAATAGCGCACCGTGACGGGCCGATGCGCCTGCGGTCAGATCCATTGCAGCGCCTTGCCCGAAGACGTTGCTGAGGTTCCGTCTCGCCGATACCACTTACAGATGCCCCATCCTCCCCAGCCCAGATCTCGCCGCTCCGGGCGATCCTTTCGGCGCCCGGTCGTTTAGAATTGCGGCATCTGCAACCATCTGAGCGCGGGGGGCGGCCAGCCGCTCCCGATCTCACAAGCCTTTCCGGACCCTGAACATGACCGAGCATACCCACAACGTCGACCGCGCCGAGATCAGCAAGTTCGAGGAGCTTGCCTCGCGTTGGTGGGACCCGAACAGCGAGTTCAAGACGCTGCATGACATCAACCCGCTGCGGCTGGATTATGTCGAGCGCGGCGCCGGCGGGCTCGACGGCAAGCGCGTGCTGGACGTCGGCTGCGGCGGGGGCATCCTCTCCGAGAGCATGGCGCAGCGCGGCGCCCAGGTCATGGGCATCGACATGGGGGACATGCCGCTACGCATCGCCGAGCTGCACACCTTGGAGAGCGGCGTCGAGGTCGAGTACCGCCGCGTCCCGGTCGAGGCCCTGGCCGCCGAGCAGCCGGAGAGCTTCGACGTCGTGACCTGCATGGAGATGCTGGAGCACGTGCCCAGCCCGGCCTCGGCGATCGACGCCTGTGCCCGTCTGGTACGGCCCGGCGGCAAGGTCTTCTTCTCGACCCTGAACCGCAACCCCAAGTCCTATCTTCTCGCCGTCGTCGGGGCCGAGTACATCATGGGCATGCTGCCCCGAGGGACGCACGACTTCTCGCGCTTCATCCGCCCCTCCGAGCTGGACGCTTGGATCCGGCCGACCTGCATTCGCACCACCGACATGAGCGGCATGACCTATAACCCGCTGACCCAGGTCTACAAGCTCGACCCGCACAACCTGGACGTGAACTACCTGGTCACCTGCGTGCGCGACACCCATGGCTGAGGCCGCGCCGGTACGGGACGGCGCCGTCCTCTTCGACCTGGACGGCACCTTCGCGGACACCGCCCCCGACATGGCGGCGGCGCTCGACGAGATGCTGCGGGCACGCGACCGCGCGCCCCTGCCCTTCGCGCAGGTCCGCCCCTTTTGCTCCTACGGCGCGCGCGGCATCCTCAAGGTCGGCTTCGGACTGGAGCCCCAGGACGCCGCCTTCGAGTCCTTGCGCACGGAATACCTGGAGATCTACGCCGCCGCGCTGGTGCGCGAGACCACGCCCTTCCCCGGCATCGCCGAGCTGGTCGATGCCCTGGAGGAGCGCGGCCTGCCCTGGGGCATCGTGACCAACAAGCCGACCTATCTCACCCTGCCGCTGATGGCGCAGATCGGCTTTCGCGAGCGCGCCGCCTGCATCGTCTGCGGCGACACCGCCGCCCGGCCCAAGCCGCATCCCGATCCCATGTTCCACGCCTGCGAGCTGATCGGCATGGATCCCGCGCGCTGCTGGTACCTCGGCGATGCGGAGCGCGACATCCGCGCGGGGCTCGCGGCCGGCATGGGCACCCTGGCGGCCTGCTTCGGCTATCTGGGCGAGGATGACGACGCCGCGACCTGGGGCGCGCATGGGCTGGTGGAGCATCCGCTGGACGTCTTGGCCTGGCTGCCCCAAGCCAACGCTTGATGAACGACACCGTCGAGGCATCCGCCTGGGGCTTCCCCAACGCGGCGACACCGCCTGGCTCGGCCACCTACTACAGCATCCGCCTCGCGCCCGCGCCGCTGCGCGACGACCTCGCCGCCCTCTTCGGCTGGCGTCACCAGGTGCGCGCGGTGCTGGACGAGGTCACGGACCCGAGCGTCGCGGCGGCCAAGCTCGCCTGGTGGCGCGCCGAGATCGAGCGCGCACGTAGCGGCGAGGCGCGACATCCCCTCTCCCAGCGGCTGACATCGCTCATGGCGCGTGCCGAGCTGCCGAGCGCGCCCTTCGACGAGGTCGTCGAGACTTGCACCAACGTCTTGGAGCGGCGCTTTCCAGAGGATGAGGCGGCCTGGATCCAGAGCGCCGAGCGGGATCTCGGCGCCATCGCGGAGCTGGGCGCCCGCTGTCTCGGGCAGTCTGCTGCAGCTGACCTGGAGATCGCGCGACGCATTGGCGCCTACTGCGCCTTGGTGGAGCGTCTGAGAGACGCCGGATGGCTGCTGCGGCATGGGCGCTTGGGCATCCTGCCGGTCGACCAGATCGCTGGAGCGGGCCTCACGCCAGAAAGGCTGCGCACACCCGAAGGGCGCGCGGCCTTGCCCGAGCTGCTGGCAGAGGCCGCCAAGAAGCTCGCACCGATCACGGTCGCCATCGACAGCTCGGGATGCAGGCCGCCGGCCATGCTCCGCATCCATCGCCGCCTGCATGCGCTCCTGCTGCACGAGCTGGAAGCGAGCCGCTTCGATGTCCTGGATCAGCGCATCTCAGTGACGCCGATCCGCAAGCTCTGGCATGCGTGGCGGGAGAGCCGCGCACGCTGAGCTTTAGAGGGCAATGACGCCAGGCTGGCGAACGCCGATCATGCGCGGCTATTAGCGCCCTGCGTCGGCAGCCTTCTCCTGTCAGGGACGTAGGGTGGACAAGCGCAGCGCAGTCCACCGGCACCAGCACCAGCACCGGCGCGGGTTTCGGTGGACTGCGCTCTCGCTTGTCCACCCTACGCGGACTTGAAGCGAGCCGCTTCGATGTCCTGGATCAGCGCATCTCAGTGACGCCGATCCGCAAGCTCTGGCATGCGTGGCGGAAGAGCCGCGCGCGCTGAGCTCTAAAGCGCAATGACGACTGGGCTAGCGCCGGTTTATAGTGCGCGGTTTTTCGCGCCCTGCGCCGGCAGCCCTCTCCTGTCATGGACGTCGGGCGGACAAGCAGGGCGCAGTCCACCAGCACCGGCGCGGGTTTCGGTGGGCTGCGCTCTCGCTTGTCCACCCTGCGCGTGCATCTCCAAGGACACAGGGCGTCTGGCGCGCCGGCAACCCCAAATACCGAATCAGAGGCAGACTCACTAATGGAGAAGACGCAAGCCGACGACAAGCCCCTGAGCGAGCGCATCG
This sequence comes from Thiorhodococcus minor, assembly GCF_010820565.1. Taxonomy (GTDB): domain Bacteria; phylum Pseudomonadota; class Gammaproteobacteria; order Chromatiales; family Chromatiaceae; genus Thiorhodococcus; species Thiorhodococcus minor. The sequence continues at coordinate 5,287 of NZ_JAAIJQ010000018.1, forward strand.
TCCTCGTCACAGGCGCGCTCGAGGGCATCGGCCGCGCGGTCTCGCTCGCCAGCGCCGCTGCTGGGGCGACCGTCGTCCTGACTTCCTTCAAGCAGAAGGATCTCGAGCCGGTCTACGACGAGATCGTCTCTCGCGGCGGCCCGGAGCCGGCCATCCTCCCGCTGAATCTCCACAAGGCGACCGAGGCCGATTACATCGCCGCCGCCAACGTCATCGGCGAGAGCTTCGCCCGGCTCGACGGCCTGGTGCATTGCGCCGCCTTCGCGCCCTACCTGAGCCGGATCGACGACTATGACGTCAAGGAGTGGGAGAAGGTCGTCCACGTCAACCTCAATGCCCCCTTCATGCTCACCCAGGCGTGCCTGCCCTTGCTGCGGGCCGCCCCGGACGCCTCCGTGATCTTCACCTCCGACCGCGTCGGGCGCACCGGCAAGGCCTACTGGGGCGCTTTCGCCGCAGCCAAGTTCGGGATCGAGGGGCTGATGCAGGTCCTCGCGGAAGAAACCAGCGAGAACGGCGCACTGCGGGTCAACAGCATCGACCCGGGTGTGGTGCGCACGACCATGCGCGTCACCCTCTATCCAGGTGAAGATCCGAACGTCAATCCGCTGCCCGAGACCATCACGCCCGCCTATATCGCCCTGCTGGGGGCGCAGACGCGCGGGCTGACGGGTCACGCCTTCAGCGTGGATCCGGAAACCGGCGGTCTTGCCGAATATCCGGGAGCGGCTGGCTCGCATTAGCGTCGGTCGTAGGAACGGCGCGCGCGCACGGACTCCTCACGCTCCAGCTCCTCCAGCGCGGCCTCGACGCTCGCGAGGCTCTCCTGGACCTCCGGCAAGAGCACGTCCTCCAGGGCTCGGGCGCGCCGGGCGGTGCGGGCGTATTCGACGCGCAGCCGCTCCAGATTCGCGCTCATGGCGGCGAGCCGCGCGGCCTTCTCCATAAGCCCCCGATAGGCGACGCGGCAGGCGTCGCCTTCCGGGCTCGCGGCGATGCTCGGACTCACCCAGCCTGGCTCCTCTCCGGTCAGACGGACCTCTTGCAGCGCCACGCCGATGACCTTGCGCTCGCTCAGCTCCAACGCCGCCCGGGAGTCGTCCAGCGCCGGGTAGAGCGCCAGATCCTGAAGGCCGTGACGGGCCACCGCCGCCTCCAGGGCCTTTCCCGCCGCCGCATAGTCGGCATCGAAATCCGCCTTTCCCCGCTCGTAGCGGGCGATCTCCGCAACGATCTCGGCGGCGAGGATGAGCCGCTTTTCGTCGAGAAAGCGATAGCCCTCCTGCAGACCGGCCCGCTCCTCTTTCAGCTCCAGCAGGGCGCTCTGGGTCGGGATGATGGTATCGACCGTCATGACAGATGCTCGCGGATCTGACGGTCATCGAGCCGATGCAGCTCGCCCGGCGGCAGGAAACGCAAGACCGACCAGCCGGCGCCCATGCTCTCCTCGAGGGTGCGGACCGCGTCGGACTGATTGATGACCTCGCGCTCGAAGGCATCCCCAAAGGCGAGCAGCTTGCGATCCTTCTCCGCAAGCCCCTCCTCGCCCACCACGCTCGCGAGGACCCGGGTCTGCTGCGCCTGGCTGTAGGAGGCATAGAGCTGCGCGGCGAGCGCGGGATGATCCGGATGCGTGCGCCCCCTCCCGGTGCCGTCCTTCATCAAGCGCGACAGGCTGGGCAGCAGACGGATGGGCGGATAGAGGTCGCGACGGTGCAGCTCGCGGTCGAGGACGATCTGCCCCTCGGTGATGTAGCCGGTCAGATCCGGGATGGGGTGGGTGATGTCGTCGTTCGGCATGGTCAGGATGGGGATCTGAGTCACCGAGCCGGGCCGGCCTTGGATGCGTCCGGCGCGCTCGTAGAGGGTCGCAAGGTCCGAGTACATGTAGCCCGGATAGCCCTTGCGGCTCGGCACCTCGCCGCGGCTCGCCGAGACCTCGCGCAGCGCCTCGCAGTAGTTGGTGAGGTCGGTGAGGATCACCAGGACGTGCTTGCCCTCGGTGAAGGCCAGATACTCGGCCGCCGTCAGCGCGAAGCGCGCCGTCAGCAGGCGCTGGGCGCTGGAGTCGCTCGCCAGGTTGAGGAAGAGCACCGTCCGCGCCAGCGCCCCGCTGCGCTCCATCTCCTCGCGGAAGAACTCGGCGCTGTCGTGGGGGATCCCGATGCCCGCGAAGACGATGGCGAAGTCATCGCCCTGCTCGTCCGGCAGCCGGGCATTGCGGGCGATGTCGACGGCGATGCGGTCATGCGGCAGACCGCCGCCCGAGAAGAGCGGCAGCTTCTGACCGCGCACCAGGCTGTTCATCAGATCGATGGCGCTGAAGCCCGTCTCCAGATACTCGTCCGGGGCTGTGCGTGCGGAGGGCTTGATCGGCAGCCCGTCGACCCGGTAGGCCCGCGCGGCGGCCAAGGGCGGCCCGCCGTCGAGCGGTTTGCCGATGCCATTGAAGACGCGCCCGAGCAGGCCAGGCCCGACGTGAAAGCGCAGCGGCTCGCCGAAGAAGCGCACACGTGTGCCGCTCAGGGTCAGACCGGCCGTCTCGTCCAGCATCTCGACCGTGACCGACTCCTGCTCTAGCGCCGCAATGCGGCCAAGTCGAACCGAGCCGTCCGGTCCCTCGACCTCGACCGCCTCGTTCAGCCCAACGTCCAGACTGCGCTTGAGAAACAGCAGCGGCCCCTCGGCCCGGTAGGCGATCTCTTCGCCGATGAGTCTCGCGTACATCGTCTTGGCTCCTTCAGCTTCTCCGGGGTGATCCAGGGATGGGCGTCTTCAGGTAAGACTGGCGCATTCCGGCGTGGATTGCTCATCGCACCAAGGCCATTCGCCCGATTCTCACGCAGAGCTGCCCAGGCGCCAAGTGAGGAGCGATGAACCTAGAAAGAGCCGTCAGCCGCCAGCGGCCAGCGGCCAGCCTCCAGCTGTTGGTTTGCCTGGGTCCTCGCCTGGCGAAGCCTTCACCCATTGGGTGAGCTCGGGCGGGCACGCCGTGTCGGCCAACTGATCGATCGGAAAAAGCTGGTCGCTGGAGGCAGGAAGCTGGCAGCTCCATTTAGGATGAACGTCGGGAACGAGCCTCCGCGCTTTGCCAAAGGCACTCTCGTCCGCATATCGTTCATGGCGATTCGACGCTGGGGGTGTCGGCCTTCAGGCCGACGGCTGTTGACCTGGATGCCAACACTCCCAGGGCCACTCCATGCCGCAACGCAAGGCAAGACTGGGGGACGTGATCTACGACCATGCCCCCCCAACTGAGCAGCATCTCCAGCACCAGCCGTTGAGACGACAGGATCACATGACAGAGCAAAGCCTTGACGCGATTTGGGCGCTTCTCTTGGCGGCACGCGACCAGCGCGGCCGGCCTGGAGACCAGGGTCGGACCTTCGGGCTGAGGCTCTCGGCGGATGGCCAGCCCGAGCTCAGGACGGCCGATGACGCCCAGGCCGCATTGATCTGGCGAGGTGACGCTTTCGAGGTCGGCCCTGGGCTTCCTCCGGACGCGGTGGATTTCGTCGAGCTCTACCTCCCGGTCCTCGCCGCACAGCCGGAGCAGCCCGTGGTGGTCGGCCACCTCGGTCAGAGCATCGACGCCCAGATCGCCACTCGCTCGGGCGATTCCTGCTATGTCACAGGCCCGGAGAACCTCACCCATCTCCATCGCATGCGGGCGCTCTGCGATGCCGTGGTCGTCGGCGCCGGCACCGTGGCAGCCGACAACCCCCGGCTGACGACCCGTCTGGTCGCGGGCACCAATCCGGTGCGCGTGGTGATGGATACCGACCGACGACTCACCGGCGATCAGCGGCTCTTCAGCGATGGGGAAGCGGAGACACTCTTGGTCTGCTGCAGGGACCGCGTCTCCCAGGAGGAGCACGCGCCCAACCTCCTAGCAGCACCGCGCAACGGCGCCGGCCTGGATCTGCAAGCGGTCTTCGCGGCACTGAGGCGACGCGGGCTGCACGCGCTGTTCATCGAGGGCGGTGGCGTGACCGTCTCGCGCTGGATGAAGGCCGGGCTCCTGGACCGGCTGCAGATCGCGACGGCGCCCGTCATGATCGGCGCGGGACGTCCAGGCCTGGCCCTGCCGGCATCCGAGACCATGCGCGCCTGCCGCCGCCCGCCCTTCAAGCTCTTCAAGATGGGCGAGGACGTCCTTTGGGATTTCGATCTGCGCGGAGAGGCCCCGGACCACAAAGAGTCTGCACCGCCTCGGCAGGCGCCGGTTCGGCTCCAATAACCCGCTCAACTAGACGCAAAAGACTTGGGCTCTGCCTCCTGCCGAGCCGCGGCCGGAAAACAGGCCAGCAAAGCGACGGGGATTGTCCCCAGTGAGAGCGGTCGTCAGGGCTCGAGCGGCAGCGACAGAAGATCGCAATGCCCAACGATCAACCGGGATGCGCCCGACGCAATGTGATCGAGACGAGACTCGAGCCAAATCTCAATCGCGTCCGTCGCAGCCGGGTCCACCTCGACCACTGCCTCGGCCCAGCCGCGGACGAGGGCATCCTGCAGGTCTCCATCCTGCGTCCCGAGCCGCCAGCCGCTGTCCGCCAGCTCAGCTGAGCGACCCACATCGGCGAAGCAAGCCGCAGCCGCCGCGCCACCCTCCGGACCCAGCGCGACACCCAAGCCCTTGTCCTGCCGCTGATGGCGATTGAGCAGGTCGCGGACGCGCTCATCCCCAGGGATGCCGGGCTCCCACTGAATTCGACCGTCATAGGTCAAGGCCAGGAGCGCGGCGGAAGCTCGGGCACTGCAGCTCCGCGCCAAGGCCTGAATCCAGTCCAACGAGACCAGATCGAGCAGGGCCGAGGCGGTCACGAGATCGCTGTCCAAGCAGTGCTCATCGCGGAACAGTCCCGCGAGATCGGCCTGACTCCAGCTAACACGCACTGCGGCCCCATGGATCTGCAGCTTGATGCAATCGGACGCTGACGAGGCTGGATAGCCGCAGCCCGCCGCCCACGCCAAGAGGACCTCTGGAAGCCTGACCAGCAGCTCGGCGTCATGGTCGAGGAGGCGCCACTCCTGATCGACGCCCAGTCTTGGGGCGAGGTAGCGCAGATTCGACCCGGTTCCGGCGCCGAGATCCAGGATGCGTAGCCGTCCTTTTTGCTTGGCCCAATCCGCCAGCTTGCGCGTCAGCTCCGGGCTGCGTGCGGCGTGATCGGCGGGCTCGCGCAAGGCGAGCCAATCGGCGGAGAAGGCGCTCATTCGCTCACCCCTGGTTGAAAGGGCGCCTGTGTCTGGCTACCGTGCATCCCCCCTTGCTGCCGAACGGCAGCGGCGAATGCCTCGCAGGCATCGTCCCAGGTCGACAGCTCGGCTCGGGCGGCGCGTGCCCCAGCGGCCAGGGCATCGCGCAATGCGTCGTCCTGGATCAGACGGCGGAGCCCGGCCGTCAGGGCCTCCGCGTCGCCAGGCGGGACCAGCAGTCCGGCCGTCTCGGGCAGGGTCTCTGGAATCGCGCCGGCCGTCGTCGAGACGACGGGCAAGCCGCGCGCGAGCGCCTCGGCGAGCACCATGCCGTAGCCCTCGTGGTAAGAGGCCAGCACGAAGGCGTCCGCCGCAGCGTACTCCGCCTCCAGCGCGCACTGCTCCAGCTCACCTGTCAGACGAATCCGCTCGTCCAAGCCGAATCTCGCGATGGCAGCTTCCAAGGCCTGGGCATGGTCGGGCGCGCGCGTCCTGCTCCCGACGCAGGTCAGGCGCCAGGGGAGATCGCGGAGCCTGGACAAGGCCTCGAAGAGGAGGGCATGGCCCTTGCGCGGGGTCAGAGAAGCCACGCTCAGCAGATGCAGCCCCGGCCCGCGAGACCCAGGCGCGAGCGGCGCCGGGTCGTTCCCTGGCTCGACCACGGCCAGCTCCTCTGAGCCGACGCCATAGGCAGCCAGGGCGCGAGCCGTCGAGGCACTGGTCACGATGACCTTCCGCACCAGCCCGAGCGCTTGCCGCTCAGAGCGGCGTAGGCGCTCGGCCTCGGCGGGCGCAAGCCCAGTCTCCAAGGCCAGTGGGTGATGGATGAGTGCAATCAGATCGAGCCGGTCCGCAAGCGCCTCGGCGACCGCGGGCATGGCGCCCAGCGCGAGACCGTCGATCACGACGGTGCGCCCAGCGCGAATCTGCCGGAGCATGCGCTCGGCCTCGGCCAGGTCGGCCGCCGCGGGTCGGGGGAAGCTTGCCGCGAGCGCGTGGACCTCGACCAGCCAGCCCTTGGCGGAAAGCCCGGCAATGATGCGGCGCGCATAGGCATAACCCCCGGTCGGGGTGTCGAGATCCCCGGGAATGACGACATCGAGCCTTGGGCGGGTCACGGACGCGGATCGCCCTCGAAGCTGGCCGAGGCGACGTGGGATTCGTGCAGGGTCGCGCGCATCTGGGTCAGGCCATGGGCGCCCTGCCCTAGCTCGCCCCGACGGATGCGCTCGGCGACGCGGTCGAAGACGACGCGGGCGAGGAGCTCAGTGGTGGTGTTCCGTCCGGCGAAGTCGGGGGACTCGTCCAGGTTGCGGTAGTTGAGCTCGCCGAGCACGGCGGCAAGGGCCTGGCTGGCGAGACCGATGTCCACCACCAGTCCGTCCTCGTCCAGCTCGGGCCGGCGCACCTCCAGGTCGACCACATAGGTGGCGCCGTGGAGCCGCTGGGCCGGGCCGAAGACCTCGCCGCGAAAGCTGTGGGCGATCATGAAGTGGTCGCGGACGCTCAGGCTGTACATTGGGAAATCACCCTCGGCTGTAGTGGATGCGATGGCAGATGGTGCCCTGCGGGGCCTCGACCAGTCGAGCCATAACGGCGGGCAGCTCGGTGAAGGCGCTGGAGCCGGTGATGAGGACGTCGAGCCTGGGATCGGCCAGCAGAGGGAGCGCGGTCTGGAGCCGCCGCCGCAGCGTCCAGCGCGGCGCCTGGCTCGGCGGAAGGCCGCCCACCTGCGAGGAGCGCAGCGTCAGCCGGCGCTGATGGAAGGCCTCTCCCAAGGGCAGGGTCGCGGGCCGCGCGCCGTACCAGCTCATCTCGACGACGGTGGATTCGCGACCCGCCAAGCCGAGCGCGGTCACCAGGCCGGCGGGGCTGCCGCTGGTGTGGATCACCAGGTCCGCCTCTCCCCTCGCCTGCTCCGGCAGCGCGAACCCCAGGCCCAAGGCCTCTGCAACTCCGGCCTTGCCGGGATCGACGTCGATCAGCTCGACCTCACAGCCGGGAATCCTGCCCGCCAGCCAGGCGACGAGGCAGCCAACCGTGCCCGCGCCGATGACCGCGATGCGGTCGCCGATCCTCGGCGTCGCGTCCCAGAGACCGTTGACGGCCGTCTCCATGTTGGCGGCAAGAATGGCGCGCTCGGGCGGTACCTCATGCGGCAGGGGCACCACGGCCTCGGCGGGCACGACATATTGGGCTTGATGGGGATAGAGGCAGAAGACAGACCTGCCGAGCAGGTCCGCCGGTCCCTCTTCGACCTCCCCGACACTGCAATAGCCGTATTTCACCGGGAAGCTGAAGTCGCCCTCCTGAAAGGGCGCGCGCATGCGCTGATGCTCGCTCGCGGGGACCTCACCGCGAAAGACCAGGGCCTCGGTTCCGCGACTGATGGCGCCATAGGAGGCGCGCACCCGCACCTGGCCGGGCGCGACCTTCGGCAGGGGCTCTTCCCTCAGCTCGCCCTGGCCGGGGGCCGTCACCCAGAACGCGAGGGTCTGCGTTGGCTCATTCATTGAACAGGGCTCTAGATAGGCTGGATCAACGAGATGATGATGGCTCGACACGGATGCAACACCAAAGCCTCCATGCTGGGAGAGTCGGCCTCTAGGCCGACCGGCAGCGGGCGCGGCCCGCGTCGCTAAGGACGCAGCTCCTCGCCTTGCCGAATCTGTCCGCCTGTGTCGCCCTGGAGGGCGACACGCCCAGGTGGCCTGATCAAGCATGCCACCCCGTCACGGCCAACTGGCCGATCCCAATCAGCTTCCCGCCGAAAGCTGGCTGCCCTCTCCAGGTTGATGAGCTAGCCGACTCGTCCCAGATAACTGGAAAGCAGCGACCGTCGTCGAGCCGCCCAAGAGGGAGATCCGCAACCGTCATGCACCGCCGTTCGCAAGAGAGCCCGCCGCTAAGGACCCTGCTGGTGCGGAGCGGAATCCTCAACGCGACGACCGGTCTGGCGATCCTGGGCTTGTTGGGCCATGCGATCAATGCCCACCTCGGCCTGAGCGGCTGGGCGACGCTGCGGACACTCTGCCTCTTCGCCGCCGCCCTGACCTGGCTGTATCGGTACCTGGACCAGCACCTGCCGCACCAGCGCATCCACGCCGCCAATCAAGTCACCTTGGTCCGTCTGGGACTGACGGCCCTCATCGCCGGCTGGATCGGAGAGCCGATCGACCCTGCCCCCTGGCTGCCGATGGCGGTTGCCGGACTCGTCCTCCTGCTGGATGGCGTCGACGGCTGGCTGGCGCGCCGCGGCGGCTGGGCGAGCGCCTTCGGTGCCAAATTCGACATGGAGACCGACGCCCTCTTGGTCCTGATCCTCGCCGCCTTGCTCTGGAGCCAGGACAAGACCGGCGCCTGGGTCCTCTTCGCCGGCCTGGCGCGCTATGTCTTCGTGCTCTCGGCCCGGTTCTGGAGCTGGCTGGCTCAGCCGCTGCCGCACAGCCGCAGGCGTCAGACCTTCTGCGTCCTCATCGTCCTCACACTCCTGCTGACCCTGGCGCCGCCGATTCAGCCGCCCCTGAGCCTGGCTTCGGCTGTCTTGGCCATCGCCTTCACGGCCTATTCCTTCGGCATCGATGTCTGGTGGCTGTGGCGACGCAGGCCAGCGGCAAGCCCGGGCCGGCGCGATCGTCTGGGCGTCGAGCCTCCCAAGGCATGACGACCGGCGATGACGACTGAATCCGCACAGCCAAGCTGGCGCCTCTGGGTTGCCCTCGGCCTCTCGCTCTATGGTCTGAGCTCCCTGCTGAGCTTCTACAACGTCTGGCCGACGCCCTGGGTGACGACGCGCCATCACCTCTCCATCGAGGTCCTGGCGCTGGTGCTCGCCATGGCGGTGCTCAGCGCCCTCGGCCGTCCGCCCGCCAAGCGGACGCTGACGCTCCTCGCGGCGCTGCTACTGGTCTTGACGCTCGGCCGCTATGCGGAGGTAACGGCCCCGGCGCTCTACGGGCGGCGCATCAATCTCTACTGGGACGCACCGCACATCCCAGGCGTCGCCGCCATGCTCATCCAGGCCGCGAGCGGATGGCAGCTGCTGCTCGCGGGGGCTGGGCTCCTCGGCGGGCTGGTCGCCCTCTTCCTGGCGATCCGCTGGATGCTCGCCAGCACGGCCCATGCACTCACGCACACACTGCCGCGCCGACTGATCATGGGCGCAAGCCTGATCCTGGTGCTCCTCTTCGTCGCCGGGCGCATCGACCGAGACCTCGGCCCGCGCAAGTGGTTCTCGCTGCCGGTGACCCAGACCTATGTCGAGCAAGTCCGCTTCATCGGCGAGGCCATGAGCGCCGACGCGCAGCCGGACCTCAGCGCGCCGCCGCTGCCCGAATCCAGCTTCGATCGGATCGCGGGCGCCGACGTCCTCCTCGTCTTCATGGAGTCTTACGGCGTCACCACGCTGGACCGGCCGGAGTACGCAGAAGCATTGGAGGCCAGCCGCCGCCGTCTGGCCGAGACCGTCGCGCGGACGGGCCGCCAGGTCGTCTCGGCGCGGGTGACCTCCCCGACCTTCGGCAGCGGCTCATGGCTGGCGCACATGAGCCTGCTCTCGGGTATCGAGGTGCAGGACAGCGGCCGCTACAAGCTCCTCATCACCCGTGACCGCGAGACCCTGGTCCACCGCTTCGCCGATGCCGGCTACCGCGTGCTCGGACTCATGCCGGGGATCCGCATGGCCTGGCCGGAGGGCGCCTTCTATGGCTATGACGCGATCTATGACGCCAAGGGTCTGGACTATCGGGGGCCGGAATTCGGCTGGTGGCGCATTCCGGACCAGTATGCGCTGGCGGTTCTGGACCGAGAGGAGCTGTCCCGGCGGGAGCGCGACCCGGTGTTTGTGGTCTTTCCCACCATCACCAGTCACGCGCCCTTCCGTCCTGTCGCGCCCTATCAGCCGGACTGGCAGACCATGCTCGGCCCAGAGCCCTTCGGCCCGGATGGCGCCGCCTTGGCGCTCCGCGGCAAGCCCGAATGGCTGAAGCTCGGCGTCAGCTATGTCGAGGCGGTCGGCTATGCACTCCGGGTCATCAGCGGCTTCCTGGAGCGTCGGGCCCAGGACGATCTGGTCCTCATCATCCTCGGCGATCACCAGCCGGCATCTAGCGTCAGCGGACCTGAGGCATCCCAGGATGTCCCCGTTCATGTCGTCGCCAGCCGGCCCGGGCTGATGCAGGCGCTGGAAGCGGAAGGCTTCACACCCGGGCTCGCGCCCGAGCCGCCGAGCATCGCGCCCATGCATGCGCTGACGCCGAGACTCCTGCGGGCCTTCGGTGAGCCCCCAGCACCATCCGCACACAGTCCCGTCGTGTCCGCAGCCCCTGGCTCACCGGCGCCGCAAGCGAACGTTGCTGTGCGACAGGCAGCGGATTAGCCTGAGTCCATTGCCCTGACCGACCAAGGCGATTTGCGAGAGGCATGCGTCGTCAGGCGGACACCGCGTAGGAGCGCCGCCCTCGGCGCGATGAAGCCTGCTCCAACCGCCCCAGTCGCGGCGGGGCGCCGCTCCCACGGATCGAGCGGCTGCCCACATCCCAGGCGGAGATAAGCTCGCCGCATGGGAGCATGGTTAGCAAACGAGCCAGCAAGGCTAGGCTGCCAACACCTTCGCCCAGGCGGACCGCATGACCTGCACCACATCCCGCTCGATCAGCTCGCCGTGGGCAAGGATGATGCGCTCGGGCTCCCAGCTCAGGACACGCTCGAGACCCCGCCGAACGACGTCATTCCGGCCCCAGCCAATCTGATACTCGGGCGCCGCCTTGGGGTTGTTCCACATGCGGAACACCAGCTTCCACCACAGCTTGAGCTGCAGACCGACGGGGTGGCTGAAGTCGTCCCCGATGTTCTCCAGGAGGTCGACCAGGATCAGCGTCTTCGAGGGCCTGTGGAAGAAGGGCACCTCCCAGATCAGCCGCGGCCCCTGGATCACCACCTGCTCCAGGATGCCGCCCCAGCGGGGATCCGGCCGATTGCCCAGGATCCAGTCGAAACGGATGTCCGGCCGCTTGCGCTCCAGGCCCGGGCACAGGAAGGTCTCGGCCGACGGATAGTGCGCCTGAAAGTCCGGCACGAAGAGGTGATGGTAAGAGCCAGGCGCGAGGATGTATCTGACCTCGCCGAGGGCGTCGATCTCCCGCTTGGCCGCCGTGTCGATCCTGCCGGGATCGTGAACGATCAGCTCGCCAGTCTCGAGCCGGATGATCGTCATGCGCCCGAAGAGATCGATCCCCGAGTAGCGCACCGGATACTCCTGGATCCAGATCGCATCCTCGACGTACTCCGTTAGCTGCCCGATCGCCATGTGCACCTCCTGTCGTTTCGTCGCTGAGCCGGCCGGCCAGGCGCGATCCGACACCATTATCGCCGTCCCGCATCCTCAGCGACCGAGATGTCCTCGGAAGAGGCGACCTCCAGCCGCAAGCCCACCCGAGATCCAAGGTTCATGGGTGCCTCGAATGCGAAGAGTCGCCCCCTCAGCAAGACGCACGTCTGCCGCCCGGCAACAGCGTCGGCGAGAAAGACCCTCAGAAGCCGGTCGCGCCCGGCATCGTTCGGCGCCAGGACGGCAAAGGATTCCCCAGCTCGGTCAGTGGCGCGCGACTTCAGATTGAAACGCCAGGTCGTCGCAGACGGCGCCTCGCCGCTCCACCAATCGCCCAGGATCGCCCGGACATCGGCATTGCCGTAGAGGTTGCCGTGGTCGACGAAGCCCAAAACCTTGACCACATGCCCGATCGCCTCCCGCACAGCCTGCTCATCGCGCGCGAAACCGCCATGGCTGATCTCGAGCGCTGGAAGGTAGCCATGGATACGCTTGGCGCATCCGAATAGCGGAAGCACGGTGCCCAAAGCGATGACGACGACAACCGCGATCAGGGAAACGGAATCGACCCGGCCGCGCAGCCTTCCGAGCAGGCGCTTGGCGGACATTCTAGGAAGGGAAAACTGCATCTGCAGCCAAGGCCGAGGGTCGTGAGCGCCGGCGCCTGTTGGTGGACTTCGCCCTGGCTCGTCCACCCTAGGAGCCATCCACCCCTTTTTCCGCCAGCCTCGTCTCCGTGACCCTCAGCTCATGGTCGAGCTCCCCAAATGCCTCCCAGCTTCCCTCCGGAATCTCATCTCCCATGCGCATGAGGCGGCGGAAGATGGGTGCCTCTTCGAGCGCCTCGGGCGGCACGCCTGCTTCGAGCAGCTTCTCCGCGCTCTCGATGAAGCTGCCGATGAGTCGCATCATGACCGCTTGGCGCTCGGGCGTCGCATAGCGGTCGTTCTCGGAGAAGGCGGACTGGCGCAGGAAGCCGTGGTTGATGAGCTGGGCGCAAAGCAGAATGAGGCGCTGGCGGGCGGGCATGGCGTCGCGGCCGATGATCCTGGCCATGCGCTCGAGATGGGCCTCTTCTTCCAGCAGGGTCAGGAAGCGCCGACGTAGCTCCTGCCAGCGCGTGCAGCCGGCGGAGTGCCACCAGCGCGTTAGCTTGGTAGCGACCAGGCTGTAGGACCGCAAGGGATGGATGGCGGGATAGAAGCGCGCCTGGGCACGTTTGGCGTCGAGTCCCCAGAGGCAGCCGACATAGCGCTTGGTGTGGGTGGTGACAGGCTCGGAGAAGTCGCCCGACGGCGGGCTGACGGCGCCGAGGATGGTGACCGAGCCGAGGTCGCCGCCAAGGGTACGCACCCGGGCCGCGCGCTCGTAGAAATCGGCGAGACGGCTGCTGAGATAGGCCGGATAGCCGGCCTCGCCGGGCAGCTCGCCCAAGCGGCCTGACACCTCGCGGAGGGCCTCGGCCCAGCGGCTGGTGGAGTCGGCCATGAGGGTGACGTTGAGCCCCTGGTCGCGAAAATACTCGGCCACGGTGACGCCGGTGTAGATGCTGGCCTCGCGCGCCGAGACGGGCATGTTGGAGGTGTTGGCGATGACCAGGGTGCGCTCCATCAGCGGACGCCCGGTGCGCGGGTCCTCCAGCCCGCTCAGCTCGGCGAGGAGGCCGGCCATCTCGTTGCCGCGCTCGCCGCAGCCGACATAGACGATGACGTCCGCGCTGCACCACTTTGCGATGGTCTCCAGCAGCACGGTTTTTCCGGTCCCGAAGCCGCCGGGAATGGCACCCGTACCGCCGCGCGCGACGGGAAAGAGGCAGTCGATGAGACGCTGGCCGGTGAGCATGGGCTCGTCCGCGGCCAGGCGTTTGGCGACCGGGCGCGGGACCCGGACCGGCCAGTCGTGCGTCATGGCGACCTGGCGCAGGACGCCGTCCTCGCCGCGCAGCCGGCACAGCGGCTCGTCGTCCCGATACTCGCCCTCGCCCAGGATCTCGATGACCTCGCCCGGCGGGTGGTCGGGCGGGATGAGGCAGCGCTGGGCGAGCGAGGTGCTGTTGGAGACGGCGCCGATGGGTGTGCCTGGGCCGAGTGTCGCGCCGACCTCGACGCTCGGATTGAAACGAAAACGCCGATGTGGCGGCTCCCACATGCCGGGCTTGACGTAAGGGTCCTGGGGATCGCCGATCGGCCGCAGGAGTCCGTCGAAGATCTGGGAAATGATGCCTGGCCCGAGCCGGATCGACAGCTGCCGCCCGGAGCCGACGACCTCGACGCCCGGCCGCAGCCCGCTGGTGTCCTCGTAGAGCTGGACGGTGATCTCGTCGCGGGCAATGCGGATAACCTCGCCGAGCAGGCGCCGCTCGCCGACCGTCACCGACTCGCGCAGTTGGAAGGGGCCGTCGGGGCGCGCCCGCAGGACCGGGCCGCTGATCCAGGTGGTCGTGGCGCGACTCACGGGGTTCGCTCCTCGCGCTCGCGGGCGGGTGTGGCTAGCAGGGCGAGCAGACGTGCCTCGAGCCGGCCGCGGTCTCGCATCAAGCCCTCCAGACTCATGTCCAGCAAGGCGCCTTGGCTCTCGATGATCAGGCCGCAGACCAAGGCGCCGTCCGAGAGAAAGGTCGGCGACTGCCCGAGGTCCCGTCGGATCCGGGCCCCGATCTCGGCGCGCTCGGTCGCCGGCCAGGTCGGGGGGTGGCGCAGGGTCCAGCGGCCGGCGGGTAGCGACAGGCGCGCCTGCTCGATGGCGCTGCCGATCCAGATCCGTCGCGTCCTGGGATCCTGCCAGCGCGCCTCGAGCGCGGATTCGAGCCTCGGCCATGCCAGCGCCAGCAGGCGGCTATTGGCCCGCTCCGCACTGGCACGCATGCGGGTGTCGCGCTCGGCCCGCACCGCCTGGATGCGCGCCCGCGCATCGGCACGCTCCGCCAGCACGCGCTCGTGCAGTCTGCGACGCTGGCGCCGATAGGCCTCGGCGAGCTGGCGCGCGGCCTCGTCCTGCGCCTCGGCCAGAATCTCCGCGCACTCCTTGCGCTCGTATTCCTCGATCAAGCCGATCAAGACAGCGGCGCGATCTTCCAGACTCATTCGCCCAGCCCCAACTGGCGACGCAGGGCGGCGGCCGGGTCCGGGACTGAGCAGCGGCCGCGCACATCCGGGACGATGAGCACCAGCGGCCAGTCCGCAAGCTGAGCTGCCTGGAGTCGTCCCTGCGGCAGCAGGGCCGCAAGCTCGGCACTGATGAGAATCAGCTGCACCTGGTCCCACAGGCGATCGAGCAAGGCCGCCACCTCTTCGGGCCCCGGCTGAAAGACCTCGACCCCGGCCAGCCTGAAGCCGGCCGCGCTGACCTCATCGCCGAGAAAGGCGCACCAAGTCATGTCCAGGGTCCGCGTCAGAGCTTGTTCAGGATGAGGACCGAGACGATGAGGCCATAGATGGCGATGCCTTCCGCGAGCCCGACCAGGATGATGACACGGCCGAAGAGCTCGGGCTTCTCCGCCAAGGCGCCGACCGCCGCGGCCCCGACGCTGGCGACCGCGTAGGCGGCCCCGAGCGAGGCGAGACCTGTCGAGAGGGCGGCGGCCAGGTAAGCCCAGCTCAGGACCTGGGGATCCAGCATCGCCCCAGCCCCCGCGTGCGACTCGGCGGCGAAGACGCCCGGCTGCCAGACCAGGAGACTGGTGAGCCCGGCGAGGAGGGCGACACCCAGGACCATCAAGGCGACGAGGAGGATTTGTCGGCTCATAGGATTTGTCGCCTCATTTTGCGTCTCCGTTCTCGTTTCGGTACCGACGGCGGCCCAGTCGCGGGGCTCCTGGGGCATCGGCTTGAGTCCACTGACGGCTCTGACGGATTGCGCTGGGAGACTGTGAAAGTATTCCAAGCGCACCGCGAGCATTGCATCGGCCCTGAGGTTGGGCCGACGCAGAAGCAAGGCGTTCGCCCGCCCCCGACGATAAGCCTCGTACCTCAGCCCAATCGAGGCAAAATGCCTTCACCGTCTCCGGGCTTGTCCGCCCCCTCCTCGATGATAGGCCACCGTCAACAGCTCGGTGCTCGTGCGATCGCTCATACGGCGCCTTGAGTCACGAGCGGCGGCGCCGGCAGCGGCTGGAAGACGCGCCCGCTGCCGCGTAGGAAGCGGTTGAAGAACTCGAAGAGGACGAGCCGCGTCGTTTGAATGGAGACCACCAGCCCCTCCAGCGCGATCACCACCAGATTGCCGAGCACCATGATGACCAGCCAGGCCCAGGCCGGGGCCGAGTCCGCCATGGAGGAAATGGCGACGGACAGGCTGGCATGGGCCAGGGCGAAGGCACCGACCCGGGCAAAGGAGATGGTATTGACCAGGATCTGCAGGGCCGACTCGGTCAGGTGACCCATGGCGGCGATCCCTCCGAGCAGGCGACGATGGGCCAGGAAGGCGCCGCCGAGGTACCAGAGCGCGCCGAGCAGGGGCAGCCAGCCGAGCCCGTCCGTCGCCAGCTGGAGGACGAGCCCGACGTAGAGCACCAGGAAGCCCAAGTCCTGCATCAGCCAAAGGCGGAGATCGCCGCGCCAGCGCGCGCCCACGCCGGCGAGCATCTGCCCCAGGCTCAAAAGCGCGACGGCGGTGACGAGCGGCACGAGCAGGATGGTGCCCGGATCCTCCAGGGGACTCATCCAGAGCGCCGGCAGCAGGTCCTCGCGCGCGAAGAGGCTGCCGTACAGCACCCCGAAGACCATGGCCGAGGCCCCGCCAAGCACCAGCAGGCGCGCCAGCGGAAAGCGCTCGCGCAGCAGCAGGCCCGCCGCCAGGATCACCGCGCCCTGCCCGACGTCTCCGAACATGTAGCCGAAGAGCAGGGGGACCAGCAAGACCAGCAAGGGCGTCGGGTCGACCTCGTCCGAGCCCGGGACGCCGAAGGCCTTTGCGAAGAGCTCGAAGGGCCGCATCCACGGAGGATTGACAAGGACTTGCGGCGGCTGCTTGCCGGGCGGAGGCGGCGTCAGCCTCAGAATGGCCCGGGTGCACCCGCGATCCAGGGCAGCGCTCAGATCGCGGCCCTTGAGGTCCAGGGTCCAGCCGGTGATCCACAGCAGGTGCTTGCCGGCCGGCTCGAGACCGCCGACATGCATGGCGAACCAGCTCAGGCTCGCGGCCTCGCCGAGCGCATGGCCCAGGTCGTACTCGTCGAACAGGGTGTCGAGCTCGGCGTAGAGATGCACGATACGGGTGGAGAGAAAGGCGCGGCGCGCGCGGATGCGCGCCAGCGAGTCCAAGGCGTCGCCCGTCAGCCAGGCCGGGCGCTCGATCAAACGACCCTTGACCGCCTTGACCTGCCGGGCGACCTCGCCGAGACGCGCCCTCGGTCCCAGCACCATGATGCAGCGCTGCTGCTGCCAGGGGAGCTGGCGCACCAGTGTCCAAGCGGGAAATTCGACCTCGGCGTCCATCGGGAGGATGGCGCAGAAGTCGCCGAGAACTGGGCCGCAGCGCGACAAGGCCGCGAAATCCAGCGCGCCCGTCTTGAGGAGTCCGATGACCTGCTCGAGCCACTTGAGGCGTATCAGCTCTTCCTCGCAGGATTGGAGCACGCCGATCAGCGGATCCGCCTCGCGCCGCCAAGACTCGATGCGCGCGAGCGACCGCTCGGCGACGGCCGAGGGCGCCTCGCTCACCACCCCGCGCCGCCAGGTGCCGCGCTCCCAGTAGCGCTTGTAACTGGGATAGAGTGCGTCGAATCTCGCGAGCTTGTCAGCGATGTGCTTGAGCGGGAAGTCGGCCTCGCTCGGCGCGCGCAGCTCCAGCTCCAGGGCGCCCGTGCGCGCCAGCTCGGTCAGCGTCCGCACGGATTCCTCGCGCGGGCAAAGGACCTCGAGCCAACGTGTCGAGACCGGGCGAAACATGGCTCCTCCTAGGGCTCCGCAAAGAGGGCGCGACGCAGCAGCTCGCCACGCAGGCGCTCCAGATCCAAGAAGACCAGGCCCAAGTAGGCGAAGAGGCCGGCCGGCTCTAGCAAGTCTTTGTGAACAGACCGGCGGAGCTGCTCGCGCAGCCGCTGACGCAGGCCCCAGGCATCGTCCGGGCGGGCGCTCTGGAACACCTGGCGGTGTGCCTTGACGCTGTCGATCACCAGCTCGAGCCGCATCCGCGAGCCGGACGCCATCATGGGCCAGCGTCCGCGCCAGGCGTGCAGCCAGGCGTCGCCGACGCCCTCCGCCCGAGCGGACGACAGCAGCATGGAGACACCCGTGCGCTCGGCCAAGTCCGCGTCCGGCTGTCCCGCCTCATCCAGGCAGGCCGCGAGCCGCGCGTCCTCCTTGGCCCAGTCCGGCAGCGCCCCACCGCGCGCCAAGTGCTGGAAGAGCGGCAGCAAGGGTAGCCAGGCGACCCAGTCGATGGCGTCGCGCCAGCGCTTGGGTGCCCAGGCAGACACCTCGCGAACCTGCTCGGAAAGCAGCCGACGCACGCCGATCTCGATGTCGCTCGACTGACTTTGGGCAGAGAAGCCCTTGACCCAGGCGCGCAGCGCGCCTGACCTGGCATCTTCCAAGAAGCTCGCGAGCGTGCGACAGGCAGCCAATCGCTGCCAGTCGGCATCCAAGGGGAGCAGCCCGAGCCGCGCCTGGATCCGCGCCTGAGCGAAGCCCAGCTCGACAGCCGTCGTCATCGCCCGCCCTCCTCGTCGGACCGACGGCGACCGCCAGCACCGCTCGAGGCGCCGATCATCTCGTCCGCCAGCATCTCGACGGCCCCGTCAAGCCGCGCGATGGCCGCTTCCTCCGGCTCGCGCGCCTCGTCGGCGGTCCCCTCTGCCTTGAGCTGGTCCAGGGCTCGGACGACACTGGCATCGGACAGACGGTGCGAGAGCAGCAAGCGGGCCTCCGTGCGACGCTCCAAGTCGCGGATGCGCTCCGCACCCGCCGCGAGCATAGCGGCGGCGCGCCAGCGGCATTCCTCGACGGCGAGACGCGCTTGCGCCTCCGCCTCCAGCACCTGGTTGAAGGCGGCGTCCGTTCGATCCAGGTCCTCGCCGGACGGCTTTCCACGCATGACACCACCCCTGTCGCGACCTCACACCTATATTAGGGTCCGGTGAAGCAGCGGCAACTGACCTGGCGCAAGACCGTTTCGCAATGCGGCGCGCATTTTCTCTTGACCTATCGTAATGTAGCTGACAGCAACCGCGTGACACGAAGGTATCCGTGCGATGGATGACACCCTGAAGCGACTGCTGGACGCCGAGATGCGCGCCGAGCGGCTGGCCAAGCAAGCCGAGGAGGAGCAGGACCGCGTCCTCAAGAAGGCCGTCGCCGACGCCAAGGCCGAGAACGAGCGCTTCACCGCCCGCATCCCAGACTTGCACCGCGCCTTCATCGGCAAGGCCGAGGAGCGCGCCGAGCAGAACATCGCGGAGCTGCGCCGCCGCTACGACGAGCGGCACGTCCAGCTTCGCGACCAGGCGGAGCAGCGCGAGGACGAGGCGCTGGAGGCCGCCTTCCAGGTCCTGATCGCGCTCGAGCATTGAGCGCGGCCGCCATGCCCAAGGTCAGGCCCAGCGCCGGAACGGAGCATCGCGCATGACCCAGGTCGCCGACCAGGCCTATCTGAGCACCTTGGTCTCGGCGATGTCGACCCGACTCTTCGGCGCCGCGCTGATGAGCGGACTCTCGCAGCGCTCGCTGCAATCCCTCTCCGACACCTTCGGCCTCGGCCCCATCCTCGACGAGCAGCCCTCCACGACGGCAAAGAGCCGCGCCATCGAGCAGAGTTTCATCCATATGCTGCTCACAGAGCTGCGCGTCCTGATCCGCCCGATGAATGCCAACGAGCGCGGGCTGGTGCTGGGCTGGGGGCGCAAATACGGGCTCTACAACCTCAAGACGCTGATCCGCGGCAAGCTCTACGAGCTGGACCCGAAAGAGATCCGCGCGAACCTCTTCGAGCTGCCGAGCGACATCCACCTCTCGGACCAGGATCTGCTGCGCGCCGAGAACGTGCTGGAGCTGCTGCGCCAGCTCGAGGCCGGCCCGCATCGTCAGATCGCCCGCCAGGCCCGCGAGGTCTACGAGCAGCAGCGCGACCCCTTCGCACTGGAGGCGGCGGTCGATCAGCGCTACTACATCGGCCTGGCGCGGCGCATCATGGCCTTCAGCAACGACCACCTCGCATCCCTGAGGCGCCTGCTCGGCGCCGAGCTGGACCGCGTTGCGCTGCTGTGGCTGCTGCGCTTCCGCTTCTGCTACCAGCTCTCGCCCTCGGAGACCTATTACTGGCTAGTGCCTTCCATGCGCCTGCTGACGCGCGAGCGCCTGCTGCAGCTCGCCAACCTGGAGACCTTCGACCAGGTGCTCAAGGCGCTGCCGTCCCCCCTCGACGCCGTCGTGGCCGAAAGCAAGACCATCGCCGAGGTCCAGCAGCGCATCGGCCGCTACACTTCGGATGAGACGCGATGGGTCCTCGCACGCAGCCAATCCGGGGTCGCGCGCGCGCTCGCCTACCTGATGTTGCGCGAGACCGACCTCATGCTGCTGTTCGCCGCCGTTCAGGGGCAGCTGCTGCAGTTCCCGGAGAAGACCGTCCAGGTCGCGCTCGAGCTGATCGAGCCGAGCTGCGCCTGGAGCGCACACCAAGCCGCCTGAGCGAATCCAAGCCATGATCCTGAAGAGACGAATGGAACCGCAAAGCGCACCAAGCGCGCTAAGGATCTCAATGCGTTGCAGAGCGGGCTTTTCCGCCCAGCGGGTGCAAGGAATGCATCGACCAAGCTTCTGTTTTCCGGGCGTCCTTTGGGCCTTGCGGCTCGAATTGCCGCATCTAGGATGTCGAATGAAGTCTCGACCTGACCACTGAGCTGGAAATCCCCCGATGTTGAGACCGATGCCAATGAAGCACGTCCGTCTGCTGACGCTGACCGAGGCGTTGCCGCAGGCGTCCCTGGCATTGGCGGAGACCGAAAGCTTCCATCCGGACGACCGCCCGCCAACCGAGGCCCAGCTCTCCGCGCTGCCTGGCCATGTCTACCGCGAGCGCTACAGCCAGGCGCACTCCCGCCTGGACAAGATCACGCGCCTGATCCCCATCGCGCCTGCCACGGGCATTGGCCAGATCCGCGTCGTCGGCATCGAGGAGCTCGGCGCCCTCGACGACTGGCTCGGCAAGCTCTGGGAGGAGGCCTCCGGCTACGAGGAGGATTTGCACCGTCTCGATGACGAGGACCGCCTGGTCAGGGAGCAGCAGGCCGCGCTGCAGAACTTCGCGCATCTCAACATCGACCTGGGGATGCTGCGGAGCAAGACGCGTTTCCTGGACATCTATGTCGGTATGGTCCCGCGGGAGAATCTGCGCCAGCTCGAGGGCGCGGTCGGACTGGCGGGCTATCTCCTGCACGTCTATATGCAGCTCGACGACAGCACGCACGTGGTCATCCTCGGGCCCACCGGCGCACAAGAGAGCAAGCTCGGCCCAGTGCTGAGCGCGGCCGGATTCCAGAGCCTGCCGATCCCCGAGGAGCTGGACCGCGAGCCCGCCGAGCTGCAGCGCAACCTCGACGCCAAGCGTCGCAGCATCGCCGAGCAGCGCCAGTCCCTCCAACAGAGCCTGACGGCCTGGGCGGCGCCCCATACTGACCGCCTGATCGAGGCCCGTCACACACTGATGCTGGCGGAGCCGCTGGTCGCGCTCGATCCCTCGCTGCGTAGCGCGGGCCATCTGGCGCACCTCGCGGGCTGGGTGCCCGCACGCGCCGTCAATGCACTGCGGCAGCGGCTGAGCGACTCCCTGAACGGCGCCTTCGAGCTGAGCGTGCGTGACCCGCTTCCCGAAGAACGCCTTTTGGTGCCGACCGTACCGGTCAAGAGCCGGCTGCTGGCACCCTTCGCCATGCTGGTCAATCAGTACGGCATTCCCGCCTACGGCGAGGTCGATCCGACACCGCTCTTCGCCCTGACCTTCCTGCTGATGTTCGGCAGCATGTTCGGCGACGTCGGCCAAGGCGCCGTCATCGCCGGCGCGGCCTGGTGGCTGCGCGGCAAGCTCGGCCGTTTCTGGCCGTTTGGGCTGATGGCGGGGCTGTCGTCGATCGGCTTCGGCTTCCTTTACGGCAGCATCTTCGGCTACGAGCACGTGCTGCCCGCGCTCTGGATGAGCCCGCTCAGCGACCCGTTGCTCATGCTGAGCATCGCACTCGTCTGGGGCGTGGTCTTCCTGACCGTCGCCTGTCTGCTGGCCATCTACAATCGGCTGGCGGTGCGCAATTGGCCGGACGCCGTCTTTGGCCACCACGGCGTGGTCAATCTCATCTTCTACCTCTCGCTGATCGCCGGCAGCCTGCAGCTCGGGCGGGGCCAGGGCTTCGGTACGCTGCCCGCGGTGCTCATCGTCCTCTCGCTCAGCGCCTTGGCGGTGCACAGCTGGAGGCACCTCGAGGCGCCCGTCGGCGAGAAGATCCTGGTCGTCTTCATCGAAACCCTGGAGACCATCATCGGCTATGTCTCCAATACCCTCTCCTTCCTCCGGGTGGCGGCCTTCAGCCTCAATCACGTCGCGCTGTCGATCGCCGTCTTCACCCTGGCGGGGATGATGGGTACCTTCGGGCACGTCCTGACCGTCATCCTCGGCAACGTCTTCGTCCTGGTGCTGGAGGGCGGCATCGTCATGATCCAGGTGATGCGTCTGCAGTACTACGAGGGCTTTTCGCGCTACTTTTCCGGCGACGGCCACGCCTTCGCGCCCATCCGCTTCAGACGGGGATTGTCATGATCGACCCAGCCCTATCCGCCGAATGGACAAGATCCGGGTGGACGAGCGCAGCGCAGTCCACCAGCACTGGCGTGGGATTCGGTGGACTGCGCTCTCGAGACTGCGAAAATATTCCGAGCACCCTATGAAGACGCTGCTCTGCCCTAGGTTGGGCCGACGTAGGAGGCCCAACAATCAGCGCCTTAGGCCCGCCCCTGCGTTGGGCTTCGTACCTCAGCCCAACCTAGGGGGAGTTTCTTCACAGTCTCTCTCGCTTGTCCACCCTACGACCGCTCGTCGCGCGTCCAGAGTCAACCGAACAGCAACACCACTAGGAGCACACCATGTACTGGCTCGTTGCAACCATGTCCGTCGCCATCCTCGGCCTCGTCGCCGCGGGGATCGCCCTCGAGCTGCGCCCTGCCCTCTCCACGCGCATCCGGCCCTGGTACAAGCCGGCCATGGGCTCGCAGCTGCTGATCTTCCTGGGTGCTCAGGTCGCGCTGCTGGTCCTCGGCATCCATGACGCCATGGCCGAGACGGCCGAGGGCGCGGAAACCGCAACCGGCGCGGCCGAGATCACCGTCGGCATGGGCCTGGCCATCATCGGTGTCGGCATCCCGACCGGGCTCTCGACCATAGGTGCCGGCATCGCCGTCGGACCCATCGGCGCCGCCTCGCTCGCGGCCATCACCGAGAAGCCGGAGAACCTGGGGCGCACCCTGATCTACCTGGGCCTGGCCGAGGGCATCGCCATCTATGGCCTGGTCATCTCCATCCTGCTGCTGAACAAGCTCTGACGCGGGAGCAGGCCAGCGCGCCGCAAGCGAGGGACCATGACCGTCGACACCCCACAAGACCAGCCGCACCCAACCCGGATGCTCTTTCTCGGCGACGACCGGCTCGCAGACGGCTTTCGGCTCATCGGCTTCGAGACCCATCCAAGCCCGAGCATGCAGGAGGCCGAGCAGGTCTTTCGCGACCTCCTGCGGCAGCACGAGAAGGCGTTCGTCATCGTCGACGACGCGCTGATGCAAGAAGGCATCCCGAGCCTGCGGCGGGTGATGGACGAGGGCGGACGCATTGTGGTCATCGCAGTGCCCACCCTAAGCGCGCAGCCCAAGCTGACGAGCGACGTGGCGCAGCGGCTGTCCACCCTGTTCGGGGCGGGGGCGATCGAGCCAGGCCAGACCGAGGAGGGATAGAGGGCGATGAATCAGGTAGAAGAGCTGGAGCGGGCCATCCTCGCGCGCGCCGAGCAGCTGGCCAGCGAGTACCGGGAACGGGCCAACCGCAGCCGCGACACCATCCTGCGCGATGCCGCCGAAAAGCTGCGCCTGCGCGAGGCGCGCGAAGAGAGCATCGCCAAGTCGCTCGGCGAGCGCACCTTCCGCCAGCGCGTCCAGGCCAGCGAGCTGAAGATGCAGACGCAGCTCGACCGCGTGCGCTGGAACCTGGTCCAAGGCGTGGAGCGTCGGCTCGCCGATCGCATGCGCGCCTTCATGGAAGACGAGGAGACCTATGGCGCCTGGCTGGAAAAGCTCATCATCGGCGCCGCCGAGCTGATCGAGGCGGACCACCTGGTGGTCAACGCGAGCACCCACGATCAGCACCAGCTCTACACGCGCTGGGACCTCATCACCAAGGAGACACCCGAAGGCAAGCGGGTCAGGCTCGCCGGAAAGGACGACGCCATCGACACCCTAGGCGGCGTGCTCATCATGAGCGCCGACCAGCGGATTCGCATCGACCACACCTTCGAGGGCCGCCTCGATCGGCTGCGCCCCAAGATCCAGCAGATGATCCTGGAGCGGCTGCTGCCCGGCGGCTTCGACACTGGCAACCTCTTCAATGGATGAGACCATCTGCTCCGCCAAGACCCAGCCCTCGGGTGAGATCATGACCGATACCAACAAGAGCGGCGTCATCCGCGACATAAACGGCCCCATCGTCACCATCGACCTGCCCGGCATCCGCAGCGGCGAGCAGGTCAAGATCGGCGAGCTCGGGCTCTTCGGCGAGGTCATCTCACTGCGCGGGCAGCAGGCCGTGGTCCAGACCTATGAGTCGACCGAGGGGGTGCGTCCCGGCGAGCCCGCAGTCGGCGTCGGCTGGCCGCTGTCCGTCGAGCTCGGCCCCGGCCTCATGGGCGGTATCTTCGACGGCGTGCAGCGCCCCCTGGCCAAGATCGCGCTGGAGTCGGGCGACTACATCCGTCGCGGCATCAGCGTCCCCGCCCTCGATCGTGGCAAGCAATGGGAATTCGAGCGCAGCGAGACCTTGGAGCCAGGGGCCAAGGTCGGCCCGGGCACCGTGCTGGGCACCGTCCAGGAGACCCAGACCATCCAGCACCGCATCCTCATCCCGCCAGGCGTCGAGGGCGAGCTGGAGGAGATCGCCCCGCCCGGCGACTACGACATCGAATCCACCATCGCGCGGGTCCGCGACGCCAAGGGGACCGTCCATCGGCTCAGCATGTACCACCGCTGGCCGGTGCGGAAGCCGCGTCCCTATCTACAGCGCGACGACGGCGTCTCCCCGCTCATCACGGGACAGCGCGTGATCGACACCTTCTTCCCCCAGCTCAAGGGCGGCAAGGGGGCGGTGCCTGGCCCTTTCGGTGCCGGCAAGACCGTGGTCCAGCAGCAGGTTGCGCGCTGGTCCAATGCGGACATCGTCATCTACGTCGGCTGCGGCGAGCGCGGCAACGAGCTGGTCGACGTGCTCGAGACCTTTCCCGAGCTGGACGACCCCTACTCCGGCCGCAAGCTCATGGAGCGAACCCTGCTGGTCGCCAACACCTCCAACATGCCCGTGGTGGCGCGTGAGGCCTCCGTCTACGTCGGCATCACCATGGCCGAGTACTACCGCGACATGGGCTATGACGTCGTCATGCTCGCCGACTCCACCAGCCGCTGGGCCGAGGCCCTGCGCGAGGTCTCCGGGCGACTCGGCCAGATGCCGGTCGAGGAAGGCTATCCCGCCTATCTCGCCTCGCGCCTAGCCGCCGTCTACGAGCGCGCCGGCCGCATCGAGACCTTCGACGCGGGCCCCGGCTCCGTCACCCTCATCGGCGCCGTCTCGCCACCGGGCGGCGACTTCTCCGAGCCCGTGACCAGCCACACCAAGGACATCATCGAAACCTTCTGGGCACTCTCCAAAGAGCTAGCCGACGCCCGCCACTATCCGTCGATCGATTGGGTCACCAGCTTCTCCGGTCACGTCCAGACCGCCGCACAGTGGTGGCACAAAGAGGTCGATGCAAAGTGGGAGAAGCGCCGCGCGGCCGCCCTCGCCCTCCTCGCCCGCGACGCCGAGCTCCTGCGCATCGTCAACCTGGTCGGCCCCGAGGCGCTCTCCAGTGCCCAGCGCTGGGAGCTCGAAGGCGCATCGCTCATCAAGGAAGGCGTGCTCCAGCAGAGCGCCCTCGACGACATCGACACCTTCTGCTCACCCGCCAAGCAGTTCGCCCTGCTCGACCTCGCGATCAGCATCTTCAATCAAGGACAGACGCTCATCGAGCTCGGCGTGCCAGTGACGGAGCTACAAGACCTGCCCTTGCTCGCCAAGATGCGGCGGATCAAGTCGATGTACTCCAGCGAAGAGCTAGACCAGATCGAGGCATTCCGAAAGGAGGTGGATCAGGCGATGGAGGCAATTCGGATCGAGTATGCCAAACAAGGAGAAGTCTCTTCGTAATAGAGAGAGCGTCGGCCGATATGCATCCATTGACCTATCAGCACCGAGAACCTCCACTCATTCCATGAATCAAAGAATCCATCCCATCATGGAGCCTCAAGCGCTTACAAAGCACCCCTATCATGAAGTAAAAAAACAGAATGCCGCCTTGCTCGGTGTTCTCTTGATCCTGACGTTGATCTTGATCGGATGCGACAAAGACATACACAACCACCCTCATTTAACCACGGGCAAGCAGTTCTTCCAGTACCATTGCTCCGAGTGTCACGGCCCTTCAGGAGAGGGAATATTCATATTGGGCGTACCCGCAAACAGAGACACCAAGCTATCCGTTTCACAGGTCGTTCACAGGATTCAACGGCAGGATGCGGGCAAGATGCCCGACTTCGTGAATATGCCCGAAGATGAGGCGATCAGAATCGCGGTCTACTTGAAAGAAATCAATAAGCCTGAGTAGCCCAGACCAGCAAGGTGGACGAGCGAGACCCGGATCAAGCGAACAAGGCGCAAGCCATTGACCTCACGAAAACCCGCATGTTGACGGCATTCATCCACTTCATACTGGGGCTGCTCGCGATCGGAGCCATCACCTACACGCATGCGCACCTCCTAAACGAAACCAACGCGTCATTTATTTCCGCAGGGCTTATCGCCGGGGTCATCTGCGCGTGCCTGGCCACCTTTCTGACGCAATGGGCGACCCCCATCGTTATTCTTCTGCTTGGCGCCAGCTCGCACCGCGAATATCTGCAGAGCAAGAAACACGCACTCACACCCCAAGAGCAACATGAATAATCTAGCGAAAAACGGGATTTCGACCCGCATCTCTACTCGCAGTGAAGATTAGCCAGCATGTTGAACGCCATAAATAAATGATGCCGCATATCCGACTGGCGAGAGGCATTGATCACAATGATATACGCGATATCTATCTGCGCGCCTTCCCCGAAGGCGAATGTAAGCTGATTGCAAGGCTCGCCCTCAGTTTGCTGAGCGAAGAAAGCAATCCAGAAACCATCGGCTTGGTCGCCGAGGCCGATGGCCGCGTTGTCGGTCACGTGGCATTCAGCCCCGTCACCACGGACGGCCCGAGTCATTGGCTGGGATACATCTTGGCGCCACTTGCCGTGAAGCCTGAATATCAAAAGGGCGGCATCGGCTCCGCACTCATACGCAGTGGCATAGAGCAGCTATCGATACGAGGCGTGGATGCTTTTTTCGTCTATGGCGACCCGGAGTACTACGGAAGATTCGGATTCACAGCCGAGGCGGCCGGCAGATTCTTGCCGCCCTACGAGCTGCAGTATCCTTTTGGCTGGCAAGCAATGGTGATGCACGAAACGGTATCGAATGGCCAGACCGTCAAGCTATCCTGCGTGGCATCTTTGCGCGAGCCGGCGCTCTGGTAGCCCATGCCAGCTGTCGATCTGCGGAGCGGAATCGCAAGTCTCGATCAGTGTGTCGGCCAGTCGTCCACTCTAGAGTGGACGAGCGCAGCGCAGTCCACCAATGCCAGGTGAGACTCGGCCCAACTGACGACCGCGGCCTGATGAAGAGAGCAGAGTCGTCGTGCTAAGGTAATCCGAACATGACAGTAAAACACACGAATGCAAAAGGAAGGGTCTATTTTCTGCACGAAGGCAGCACCAAGACGGGTAAGAAGCGGTATTTTTTCTCAATGGTCAGCGAAGGCAGCTTGTGCGCCGAAATTCCCAAGGGGTACGAGATCTATGAGCACCCGAATGCTCAGGTTTTCTTGCGGAAGGTCCCCAAGAAGATCATCCGCGATGAAGAGCGTGACAGAGTAGAAGAAGGACTCAGAATCCATTCCAGCGTGAAGGCATCCAAGATCGACGTCAGAAAGAACGTCATTCGCATCTACACCCCGAGCCAAGACATCGGGGCACTCGAGGGCATGCTAGGCGAGTTCTCGCCGCTGCCCAGCATGACCAAGGAGGCGATGAATCAGATCTTGAGTTATTCCGCTGAGATGCAGTTCTTATTGATTGACGAAGAAAAGAGGACCTTCATGGCTCAGAGATTTTGCTACCTCGGCTCGATCGACGACTGGATCATGATCGGCGCCCCTGACTCGCTCGATGCCCTGATCAAGAAGTACTTGCCGCATCTGGGCGAAGAGAGCTTCTTCGTCCCTCGACTAAGACGGGATCCCGGCTGGGGAGCCAAGGTTTCATGAATCGAGCGTCACTGAGCGACTGAGAGAGAGCCGTGCGGAAATCAAAGCGCGTGCCTGCGCAAATGCAGGAGAAGTTCGAAAGCATCGCCAAGGCGACGGACACCTTTTGCGACCTCCATCTCAACGATGAATACAAGGAGATGATTCGCGCCGCTCTCGCGGCGCTCTCCCGGAAACGGCCGTCGCCGTTGCAGCGAGGGAGGGAGTCGACTTGGGCAGCGGCCGTCGTTCACGCCGTCGGCACAACCAACTTCCTGTTCGATCGATCACAGGATCCGCATTGCCAGGCACCCGTGATCTATGAGCACTTCGGTGTCGCGCCCTCGACCGGGTCGAACAAATCCAAAGACGTTCGGGACCTGTTGAAGATGCATCACTTCTCCCCGGACTGGACGTTGCGCAGCCGTGCCGCCGATCATCCGATCATGTGGACGTTGGAGGTGAACGGACTGCTCGTCGATGTGCGCACCATGCCTTACGAGGTTCAGGAGATCGCGTATCGGAAGGGATTGATTCCCTACATCCCGGACGACGAGGAATGAACGCCGTAGATCTGGCACAGGATTCGGTGGACTTCGCTCGCGCTCGTCCACCCCACCCATCTGACCACTGACAACTTAGCCCCATGAGCATCAAAGAATATCGCACCACAGTCGAAGCCCGGGGCGGTCTGTTGGTGGTGAAGCAGACCCCCGGCGTCGCCTTCGGCGATCGCGTTCGCATCGAAGATCATGCGGGGAAGATCCGCAACGGTCAGGTGATCCGGGCGTCGGACGACGAGGTGCTGATCCTGGTGTTCGAGGGAACGGACGATCTGGATCTGGAGAGCACCTGGGTGCGCTTCTTGGACGAGCCGGTCGAGATCGCGCTGTCGCCGGAGCTGCTGGGGCGCGAATTCAATGGCCTCGGCGAGCCGCGCGACGGTCGGCCGCCAGTGCTCTCGGGACTGCATCGTCCGGTCGGCGGCGCGGCGATCAATCCGGCGGCGCGGACCTATCCGCGCGAGTTCATCCAAACCGGCATCTCGACCATCGACGGGCTCAACAGCCTGGTGCGCGGCCAGAAGCTGCCGATCTTTTCCGGCTCCGGCCTGCCGCACAATCGGCTCGCCGCGCAGATCGTGCGCCAAGCGAAGCTGGTCGACGAAAGCTCGAGCTTCTCCGTGGTCTTCGCGGCCATGGGCGTCTCCTACGCCGATGCCAAGTTCTTCCGCGACGAATTCGCCAATTCGGGCGTGCTGCGCAATGTGGTGATGTTCATCAACCTGGCGGACGACCCGCCGGTCGAGCGGCTCACCCTGCCCCGCACGGCACTGACAGCGGCCGAGTACCTGGCCTATGACCTGGATCGGCACGTGCTGGTCGTCATCACGGACATGACCAACTACGCCGAGGCACTGCGCGAGGTCGCCACGGCCAAGGGCGACGTGCCGGCCCGCAAAGGCTATCCTGGCTATCTCTATTCCGACCTTGCCGAGATCTACGAGCGCTGCGGCCGCATCCATGAGCGCCACGGCTCCATCACCATGATGCCCGTGGTCTCCATGCCCTCGGACGACATCACCCATCCGATCCCCGACCTGACCGGCTATATCACCGAGGGCCAGATCGTGCTCTCGCGCGAGCTGCACAATCAAGGCATCTATCCGCCGGTCTTCATCTCGCCGAGTCTTTCCCGCCTGATGAAGGACGGCATCGGCAAGGACGACACCCGCGAGGACCATCCACGGGTGGCCGCCCAGCTCTACGCGCTTTACGCCCGGGCTCAAGAGACGCGCAACCTGGCCTCCATCATCGGCGCCGACGAGCTCTCCGAGCGCGACCGCCGCTATCTTCACTTCGCCGACGACTTTGACCGGCATTTCGTCGGACAGGGCGAGGCCGAGGACCGCTCGATCGAGGCCACGCTCAACCTGGCCTGGGAGCTGATGAGCAGCTTCCCGAGGGAGGCGCTGACGCGCATGAAGGAGACCGATCTGGCGAAGTATTATCAGGGGAGCGACTGAGCCCCATGACCGACAACAAGATCCAGCCGACGACGCCCATCAGCTGCGACACCTGCGCGGCGGCTTGCTGCCGACTGGAGGTCGTCTGTCTGTCCGAGGGCGACATTCCCGACCAATACACGACCGAGAACACCTGGGGGAACACCCTGATGGCCAGACTGGAGGACGGCTGGTGCGCCGCCCTGAATCGCGACACCATGCGCTGCCGCATCTACGCGAGTCGGCCGCTCGGCTGTCGCGAGCTGGAGCTTGGCGGCGAGGATTGCCTGGCCGAGCGGGCGAGATGCCGCATCTGAACTCCGACATTGAGCATGCGCACCGCCGTGGCAGCGCCGCCCCGGCGCGACGGCTCGATCGCGGCGGGCGGCGCTCCTACGGGTCGCACGCGCACTTTGCCCGCGGGGTTCCAACCATTGGGAGCTAGCCCATGGCACAACAGCTGATCAAGGCCCCGCCGACCAAGAACACACTGCTGCGTCTGAAGAAGCAGGTGAAATTTCTCGAAGAAGGGCACGACCTGCTCGAGCGCAAGCGCGAGCTGCTGACCAGGCTGGTCTACGAGCGCATCGGGGAATATCGCGAGCTGCGGAGCCAGTCGGCCGCGGCCCTGGCAGACGCCTATCACTGCCTGAGCATCACGCACCTGCGCATGGGCAGTCGGGGCATCCGCCAGGCAGCCTTGGGAGCAGAGTCCGCGCTCAAGGTCGATATCC
This sequence comes from Thiorhodococcus minor, assembly GCF_010820565.1. Lineage (GTDB taxonomy): Bacteria > Pseudomonadota > Gammaproteobacteria > Chromatiales > Chromatiaceae > Thiorhodococcus > Thiorhodococcus minor. The sequence continues at coordinate 36,150 of NZ_JAAIJQ010000018.1, forward strand.
TGCCGCGCCGCGCCCTGGGCGTGGAGTATCCGGCCGTCACCAGCGAGCGCATCCCGCTGAAGCCCGTCGGCTTGCTCGGGACAGACGCCAGCTTCGATACCACCCGCGACAACCTGGCGCGCGCCTCCGTGCTGCTGGCGCGCCTGTCGGAGGTCGAGATCGCACTGCATCGCCTCATGGAGGAGCAGCGCAAGGCGCAGAAGCGGGTGAACGCGCTCAAATACAACATTATTCCGCTCTACCAGCGGACGATTCGTTTCATTCAGTCGTCACTGGAAGAGGAAGAGCGCAACACCCTCTTCCAGGTGAAGCTCCTGCGTGAAAAGGCCCAAGCCTGAGCCGCCAAGCCCAAACCAGTCGGATCGTCCAAGTCGGATCTCAGCCCAACGCCGCGAAACGGTCGAGCATGCCGAAGAGCTGCTCATGCATGCGTGAGACATCGGCATGCGTCTGCGCGAGGATGCGCTCGGCGGTCTGGATGCTGGTCGAGGGGACGATCTCGTCGGCGCACATCTCCACGATGTCCCTCACACTCTGCTGGGTCGACTCGAGGTGACACTGGAGCGCAAGCACGCGATTGTCGTAGAGAAAGATCTGGCTCTCGCAGACGGCGCTGCGCGCCAGATGCACGGCACCCGCGGGCAGCTCGAAGGTATCGCCGTGCCAATGGAAGACCTCCAGGCGCTCCGGCAGACAGCCGGTGACGCTCGAATCGCGCCCCGCTTGCGTCAGCGTGATGGGTAGCCAGCCGATCTCCTTCTGGGGATTGCGAGAGACACGCGCCCCCAGCGCCTCGGCAATGAGCTGCGAGCCGAGGCAGACACCGACCGCCTTCCTACCCGCGGCAATGGTCTCGCGGATGAAGGCCTTTTCCGGCTCCAGCCAGGGATAGTCCGCTCGGTCGTGGACACCCATGGGTCCGCCCATGACGACCAGCCAGTCGAAGTCCGACTGCGGCGGCACGTCCGTGGTCTCATAGAGTGGGGTCTTGGCGATGGAGTGCCCCCTCAGCTCGGCCCATTCGCCAATGGCCGCCGGCCCTTCGAATGGGACGTGCTGCAAGACATGGATACGCATCTTCTGCTCTAGTCCTCCCCTGCTCGGAGCTTGGCCGCGACACCGAGGCGTCGCCTGTCGCTTAACAGCCCGGATCCTCGGAGAGGATCTCGAGGCGATTTCGGATCAGCGCCCCGGCCCGATAGAGGCCAGCCAGGGTCTTGCTGTCCGTGATGTTGCCGTCGTTGCACCAGTCCAGCGCCTGGACCAGGGGCATCCAATGCACCTCGATGACCTCGCCGTGCTCATGCTCGACGGGGACGCTGGTGAGACCGCGGGCAAACCAGAGGTGGATGACTTCGGTGAAGATGCCGGGCGAGCTGTGCATGACCCCCAGCTCCGTCCAGTCTTCAGCTTGCAGGCCGGCCTCCTCGAGCAGCTCGCGCTGCGCCGTGGCGAATGGCGTCTCGCCCGGATCGATGCGACCCGCGGGCAGCTCCCACAGCCAGCCGCCGCTGGCGTGGCGATATTGCCGGAGCAGGCAGACCCGGTCTTGATCGTCCAGTGCGACCGCGGCCGCCCCCCCGGGATGCCGGACCATCTCGAGATCGACCTGGCTGCCGTCCGGCAGCTCCACCGTCTCGACGGCGACGTCGATCACCTTGCCCTGAAAGGCTGGCTCGCGCTTCAGGATCTTGCCTTCGCTCATGACTCTCTCCTCGCTCGGGGCCACGCCCATGCTGACAGCCGGCGGACCACGACCATCGCCATGCAATCCGCGCAGCGATATTGGAGTCGGTCGGATTGGAAGCCGCCAAAAAGTGGCCTTAAACTAGCGTCGCGTGGCCGTTTCTACAAGCAAGCACCCGCTGGAAGGAGCCGAGGTTTGATCGAGCACCCCATCGTCATCGCCCTGACCTTCGCCGTCTATTTCGGCTGTGTCCTCTTGATCGGCTGGTACGCCTACCAGCGCACCAAGGATCTGTCGGACTTCATCCTCGGCGGACGCCGCCTGCAAAGCGGGGTGGCCGCCTTGAGCGCGAGCGCCTCGGACATGAGCGGCTGGCTGCTGCTAGGACTCCCCGGCTTCGCCTATGCGGCGGGCCTGGAGTCCATCTGGCTCGCGGGCGGCTTGCTGCTCGGCACCTGGCTCAACTGGCGGGTCGTCGCCCGACGCCTGCGCAGCTTCAGCGAAGCCTATGACAACGCCCTGACGCTGCCGGAGTATTTCGCCAATCGGTTCGAGGACAAGACCGGCCTGCTGCGCGGTCTCGCGGCCATCACCATCCTTCTATTCTTCCTGATCTACACCGCCTCGGGACTCGTCGCGGGCGGCAAGCTGTTCGAATCCGTCTTCGGCTTCCCCTATGTCTGGGCAGTGGGGCTCGCCGTGCTGTCCATCATCATCTACACGGCGGTCGGCGGCTTTCTCGCGGTCTCTTGGAGCGACGTGCTGCAAGGCCTCCTGATGGCGCTCGCCCTCATCGCCGTGCCCTGGATCGCACTCCAGCACCTCGGGGGTATGGATGCCGCGGTGGAGCGCATTCGCGACGTCGATCCCCTCCTGCTGAGCGCCTGGACGAAGACCGACGGCACGGCGCTGGGGCTGATCGGCATCGTCTCGCTCGCCGCCTGGGGACTCGGCTATTTCGGTCAGCCGCACATCCTGGCGCGTTTCCAGGCGATCGAGTCGCCGCACAAGATCGGCACGGCAAGGCGCATCGCGGTCACTTGGGTCGCCCTGACCTTGGTCGGAGCGATCCTGACCGGCATGGCCGGCATCCTCTTGGTCGATCCGCCGCTGGCGGAGGACGCCCGGGAGACCGTCTTTATCGTGCTGGTCGATCTCCTCTTCCATCCGGTGATTGCCGGCATCCTTCTCGCGGCGATTCTCGCGGCCATCATGAGCACGGCCGACTCGCAGCTCTTGGTGTGCTCGTCCGCCTTTACCGAGGATGTCTACAAGACCGCCTTCCGGCGCTCGGCGAGCCAGCGCGAGCTGGTGGCCGTCGGTCGCGTCGCCGTGATCCTGGTCTCCTCGATCGCCTTCGCCATCGCGCTCGATCCCGACACCCTGGTCCTGGACCTGGTGGCCTACGCCTGGGCCGGATTCGGCGCGGCCTTCGGGCCTGCGGTCATCCTCTCGCTCTATTGGCCACGCATGACGGGTCTCGGCGCCTTGGCCGGCATTGTCGCCGGCGGCTTGACGGTCGTCGTCTGGAAGCAGCTGACGGGGGGGCTGTTCGACCTCTATGAGATCCTTCCAGGCATCATCGCCTCCGCCCTGGCAATCTATGCCGTGAGCGCCATGACTCAGGGCAAGCAGGCGGATCGGCTCGCCGAGCGCTTCGAGGCCGTTCGTCGACTGGACGCGGATGCCAGTCGCGCCCGCTAGTCCGACCGGGCACGGTGACGCGAAAAGCTGTGCCGGCGCCTCCTCGGGCACGGTCATCAGTCTGTAACCAGATCTCAATAAACTAGCGGCTCGATGTTCCGGGACGCGCTCGGTGCGCGCCCCAGGCTGGACCGAGATGCAGACCACTACCTCGCCGAACGACGGCGTTTTCCTTCCGAGACCCTGGCTATGGCTACCATTCTTGTTGTCGATGATGAACCGGATATCCGCGAGGTCATGCGCTTCGCACTGGAGAGCTCCGAGTTTCGGGTGATGGAGGCCGGCCACGCCGACGACGCGCGCAAGTTTCTCTCCCAAGAGAGCCCGGACCTCATCCTGCTCGACTGGATGCTGCCGGGGCGCTCTGGCCTCGAGCTGGCCCAGCAGCTCAAGCAAAATCCCAAGACCAAGGCCCTGCCCATCATCATGGTGAGCGCACGCGGTGAGGAAGAGGACCGGGTGCGCGGCCTGGACACGGGCGCGGACGACTACATCGCCAAGCCGTTCTCGCCGCGCGAGATGGTCGCCCGCGTCAAGGCCGTGCTGCGCCGCAGCCAGCCCGAGGAGCAGGAGCAGGAGATCGAGATCGGCGGCCTGCAGATCGACAACGTCAGTCACAGGGTCACCGCGGAAGGGACGTCCATCGACGTCGCGCCGACCGAATATCGGCTCCTGCACTTCTTCATGACCCACGCCGATCGCGCCTTCAGCCGATCGCAGCTGCTCGATCAAGTCTGGGGCGACCAGGTCTACGTCGAGGAGCGTACCGTCGACGTCCATGTCCGCCGGCTGCGCAAGGCGCTCGAGCCCACCGGGCACGACCGCCTGCTGCAGACCGTGCGCGGCGTCGGCTACCGTTTCTCCGACAAGACCTGAGTCCTTGAGCACCAAGGCCGACAGCCAGCGGGAGGGGATCGCTCGGCCACTTGCCTTCGAGCTGAGCTTCATCCTCTTGCCCGCGGCCGCTGGCGTCCCGCTCGCGCTCCTCGGGCTCCATCCCCTGTGGATCTGCATCCTGGCCATCGCCCCGGCGCTCGCACGCAACTTCCATTACCTCTTCAAGCTGTCGCAGCTCATCCGGCGCCAGCACCGGCTTGCGCCCCCCTTTCCGCGTGGCCTCTGGGGCGAGATCTACCGCAGCGTCGCCCGCTACCAGCAGCGCAGCCGCAAAAGCCGCAAGCGTCAGATCCGCTTCACACGACGCTTCCGCGAGGCGGCCAACGCGGTTCCGGACGCCCTGGTCATTCTCGACAAGCATCACCGCATCGAGTGGGCCAACCCGGCCGCCGTCAAGCTGATGAACCTGTGCTGGCCCGACGACGACGGTCGTCTCTTCACGGACATCCTGGCCAATCCTGGGCTGGACGCCTTGATCGACGCCGGCGACTACACGCGTCCCATGGAGGTCGCGCCCGAGCACAACCGCGCCATGATGCTCTCGCTGCGCAGCACCCCCTTCGGCGAGCGCAAGCGCCAACGTCTCGTGGTCGGCCGCGACATCACCAAGCTCTACCACCTCAACATGATTCGACGGGATTTCGTGGCCAACGCCTCGCATGAGCTGCGAACCCCGCTCACGGTCATCTCAGGCTTCCTGGAGTCCTTGGAGGACGCACCCAGCACACCTGTCACCCACAGGCGTCCGCTCACCTTGATGCGCAATCAGACAGATCGGATGTGCTCCATCATCGAAGACCTGCTGACCCTCTCTAGGCTCGAGATGAACGATCGGCCCGAGGAGCAGGAGTCGGTCGACATCCCGGACGAGATTCACCTGATCGTCCAAGAGGCACAGGCGCTCAGCGGCGGCCGTCACGCGATCAGTGCCGCCGTCGACGAGGATCTCCTGCTGCTCGGCAGCCAGCCCGAGCTGAGGAGCGCCTTCTCCAACCTCGTCTTCAATGCCGTCAAGCACACGCCGGCAGGCGCTCGCATCGACATCCGCTGGCACAACGACGACACAGGCCCGCGATTCACCGTCGAGGACGACGGCCCGGGCATCCCGCCCGAGCACCTGCCGCGACTCACCGAGCGCTTCTATCGCGTCGACCGCGCCAGGTCGCGCGAATCCGGAGGCACCGGCCTAGGCCTCGCCATCGTCAAGCATGTGCTCAATCGCCACGAGGCCAGGCTCAGCATCTCCAGCGAGCTTGGCCGAGGCGCCATCTTTTCGTGCACCTTCCTGGAGCACAGGGCACTGGTCAGACGCGAGATCGATATCTCGGCAACCGGCTGAGACGGCGGCCGAAACGGCTCATGGCGTCAGCGCTCCCTCTGGCCAGGGGGGCGTCGATATCGATTGGCCCGGTCTCCGGCTGAGAGGGTGGACCGGAGCAGGGACTGTGGATCGGTCGAGTCTCTCCAGGCTCTCGCCAGGCCGAGCGCAGGTCAGGACTTCGGATAGCGGTAGATCCGCCGCTCACCCCCGGCAGTCCTGTGGGTGATGGTGAAATCATGGCTGCCGAGATCGGCCTTCAGGGTGATGCTGCCCCCTGCTTGGGACCAGGTCATCTCCAATTCATGCGCCTGAGTCTCGGCGATCTGGAGTGAGCCGTTGAAGGCGGCTGCCGTATTGCGAAGCCGCATCATCTCCAGCTGGTCGAGCACCACAGGGCTGCGCAGCCCCGCCTCGATCATTTCGCTGGTCAGCGCGGTGCGATTGATCTCTTTGTGGCCGGCCGTTCCACCCTTGTCGGCGGCGGCATAATCGTTCTTTCCGGCGAACAGATCCAGATACCAGACCTGCGGAATCCCCGGCATGAAGAGCTGAATGGCGCGCGCGAGACGGAGCTTCTGCGCGTCCTCGCCCAAGGCGCTGAAATAGGTCGCATTGACCTGGTAGTAGGCGATCTTCTTGCCGTCCGCGCCGAAGAGATTCTTCACCCTGCCACCGCGCGCGAGCACGCGGTCGATGATAGCGTCGATCTCCGACCTTCCGAGCAGCCCCGGGCGATAACCTTCTTTCGTCTCGAAGCCGTCGAGATCGAGCACCGGAATGCCGTCGTGGCAGCCCAGCATATTGACCGTCTCGATGCCCTGTGCCTGGATCTCATGGATCCACCTGAGAAGAAAGGTGTTGCGCCCCTCGTCCAGCGCATCCAGCAGCAGGCCGGGCAGAAAGAAGTCGTAAATCGGATAGCCGGCACCCGCGACGGCGGAATGGAGCTGTCTGCCGTACTGCGCATGGATCTCGGGCAACAGGGTCAGCTGGCTCGCCTCGGCGATACCCTTAAGGCGATCGAGATAGTCCCAAGTCCCGGGCTCGTTGAAGAAGTTGCTCAAACCCGGCTGCTTGTGCAAATAGGCGAAGGCATCCAGACGAATCAACTTGGCGCCAAAATCGGCCAATCGCTGCAAGGTCTCCGCATAGAATTCCCAGACCAGCTCGGACTCGGCATTGAGGTCCATCTGGCCGAGATAGCGCCGTTTGGACTCGACGATGTCGGCCACATGGCCCAGGTAATCCTGATAGGGGCCTAGGTCGACGTCGCGAAAGTCCTCACCAGCGGCGATCTTGGCATTGATCTGCTCCAGGATGCTTTGCAGCCCTTCGGCCGGGATGATACGCAGATGCTTGAGATCATCGACCTCCAGCTCGCGGTAATTGATCTCCTGATAGAAGGTGTTCCAGTAGGGCCGCTCGGAGCCATCGGGGAAACGGACAAAGAGAATGGGGAGCCCCGGCTTGCGCATGAAGAGCCGGTCGAGATGGGCCTGATGAGGCATCGCGTAGCCCTCGTCCCCCAGCTCTCCCTCGCCTTCCCAGAAGGCGTTCCAGTCGATAAAGAAGTCGCGGTAGCGCGATTGATCCCCCTTTTCCAGCATGTCCAAGAATTGCGGGGAGCGCACCGAGAGGTGATTCAGCACCAGATCGAACTTGAGGACGATATTCAGCTGTTTGAGCGCTTGGAGATCCTCTTCGGAAACCAGGTCTCCGTTGATGTCGTACTTGCTGATGGAGAAGCCGCGGTCCAGATCGCTCTGGAAGAAGGTAGGCAGGATATAGAAGAGGGAGAAGACGTCTTTCAGCTCGGGGCGCCGCAGCAGTGCGACGGTATCACTCAGCCGAGTCCCTATGCTGTCTGGATAGGCATTGAGCATCACCCCATTGGGCAACGAAGGATTCAACATCAAATCACCTTGTTCGTATCCGTGGGCGATGACCTGACGGCATTCATACGCGTCGCGGCGGGCGCCGATCATCGTCTCGCGCGGCCTTCTTTCGGTAGACTTCGCTCTCGCTCGTCCACCCTACAGATCCAACTGACGCCCAAGACCGCGCGGCGAATCCCAGCACGGTCATCCCACAGAGATGAGATCCAAGCGCCCTTCATGCCAACAACCGGCTGAAGGATCAAACGAGAACCGATCTTTCGGGTCGGACTAAGGATAGCCAAGGACTCGGACAAGGGGTAGGAGACCTCACTGACCGAATCAGTGGGGTCGCACGATCCTCAGCCGGCAGCTGAGATTATGATCGGGCGGGCGAGGCTCCCGTGCAACTGGCCTCGGTAGAGAAGAGAGAGGTGGAGAGGGGAAGGGGTGGCCGACATCACCAGGAAGCGACGTCGGCGGAAAGCCTGATCTCAGCGAGCGGCGGCGAAGGGTGCTTCGTCCACTTCTTCCGAATCCGCGTCGGTATCGTCGGAGATCGTCGCGCTCACGCCTTCCTGAAAGGCATTGTTCACGCGGTCGCGCAGCTCCTTCCCGGGCTTGAAGTGCGGCACATACTTGCCCGCCAGAGCAACGGAGTCGCCAGTCTTGGGATTGCGCCCGATGCGCGGTGGGCGATAGTGCAGGGAAAAGCTTCCGAATCCACGAATCTCGATTCGCTCACCGGACGCGAGCGCTGTGCTCATACGCTCGAGGATCTTTCTGACCGCCTCTTCGACGTCCTTGTAAGCAAGGTGATCTTGCTCCGCAGCCAGAATGTCGATCAGCTCCGATTTCGTCATAGTCATCGACTCCTGGGAAAAACCATCAGGACCCGGCTCGCGCCGGGTCCTGCGTCCTCTAAAGGCTCCTGGGGCGATCAGTTCCCGCGCTGAGCCTCTTCCATCTGCTCCTTGAGGATGTCGCCAAGCGTAGCGGTGGCACTGGCAGCGTCACGCGCATAGCCCTTGATGGCCGACTGCTCTTCTTCGACGTCCTTCGCCTTCATGGAGAGCGACAGCGTGCGGTTCTTGCGGTCGACGCCCATGAACTTGGCCTCGATCGCCTCGCCGGCCTTGAGGACGGCGCGCGCGTCTTCGACGCGATCGCGAGAAATCTCGGAGGCACGCAGATAGCCTTCGACACCATCGCCGAGGGTCACGGTCGCACCCTTGGCATCGACATCGGCGATGACGCCTGTGACGATGCTGCCTTTCTCATGCAGCGCCACGAAGCTGGAGAAGGGATCCTTGTCGAGCTGCTTGACACCCAGGGAGATACGCTCGCGCTCGGGATCGACCGAGAGAACCACGGTCTCGAGCTCGTCGCCCTTCTTGTAGCGACGCAGCGCCTGCTCGCCGGACTCGTCCCAGGAGATATCGGAGAGGTGCACCAGACCGTCGATGCCGCCGTCCAGACCGATGAAGATGCCGAAGTCGGTGATCGACTTGATCTTGCCCGAAACGTGGTCGCCCTTCTTGTGGGTGGTGGCGAACTCATCCCAAGGATTCATGGCGCACTGCTTGATGCCGAGCGAGATGCGGCGACGCTCCTCGTCGATATCCAGCACCATGACCTCGACCTCGTCGCCGAGCGAGACCACCTTGGTGGGATGGATGTTCTTGTTGGTCCAATCCATCTCGGAGACGTGAACCAGACCCTCGACACCCTCTTCGATCTCGACGAAGCAGCCGTAATCCGCAATGTTGGTGACCTTGCCGAAGACACGGGTGCTTTCCGGATAACGGCGGGAGATATTGATCCACGGATCCTCTCCCATCTGCTTCAGGCCGAGCGAGACGCGCTGACGCTCGCGGTCGAACTTGAGGACCTTGACGCTGATCTCGTCACCGATCTCCACGACCTCAGACGGATGCTTGACGCGGCGCCAAGCCATGTCGGTGATGTGCAGCAGGCCGTCGATGCCGCCCAGATCCAGGAAGGCGCCATAATCGGTGAGGTTCTTGACCACACCCTTGACCTCCATGCCCTCTTCCAGGTTCTTGAGCAGCTGCTCGCGCTCGGCGCTGTACTCTTCCTCGACCACGGCGCGGCGTGAGACGACGACGTTGTTGCGGCGACGGTCGAGCTTGATGACCTTGAACTCTTGCTCTTTGCCTTCGAGGTAGGTGGTGTCGCGCACCGGACGCACGTCGACGAGCGAGCCAGGCAAGAAGGCGCGGACGGTACCCAGATCGACGGTGAAGCCACCCTTGACCTTACCGTTGATCATGCCCTTGACGGTCTCACCGTTCTCGAAGGCCTTCTCCAGATAGTCCCAAGCGGCGAAGCGCTTCGCCTTCTCGCGGGACAGACGGGTCACGCCGAAGCCGTCCTCGACGGCGTCCAGGGCCACATCCACCTCATCGCCGACGGCCACTTCCAGCTCGCCCTCGGGGCTGATGAACTGTGAGCGCGGGATAATGCCCTCGGACTTGAGCCCGGCATTGATCACGACATTGTCGGAGGTGATGTCGATGACGGTACCGACAACGATGGTTCCCGGCTGGAGCTGGGTGGTGTTGAGACTTTGTTCAAAAAGTTCGGCAAAACTTTCGGTCATGAGATCAAGTTATCCTGAGAGCGGCGCGCTGACCCGCCCCATCCGGAGCGAGGGGTTTTAGTTAAACGAAAAGGTCGGAGCTTTCCGCACCGACCCCTTATTTTTGGGCATACCAGGCCCGCCGTTGCGCTGGTCAGACGGCGAGACAGTTGAAGCCCGTGAACTTTAGGTGACCAGCCCAGGGAAGACGCGCCTTACCTCTTCCAAGACCCGATCGAGCACTTCGGCGATGGACATCTGACTGGAGTCCACCAGGACGGCATCCTCGGCAGCGCGCAGGGGCGCCACCGCTCGGGACAGATCACGCGCGTCCCGCTCACGAATGTCCGCTACAAGTCGGGGGAGGTTAGCATCCAACCCCTTTCCTTTCAACTGTTTATACCGGCGATTGGCGCGAATTTCGGGACTTGCGTCAAGAAAGACCTTCAATGGGGCCTGAGGGAAAACCACAGTCCCCATGTCACGGCCGTCCGCCACCAAGCCGGGGGGACGAGCCATGCGCCGCTGCCACTCGAGCAGGGCCTCTCGCACGCTCGGATGCGCCGCCACCCGAGAGGCCGCAGCGCCGGCCTCCTCGGTGCGAATCGCGTCGCTCACATCCTCGCCGTCCAACAGCACCTTTCCATCGCTGAACTGCAATGGTAGTACGCCGGCCAGAGATGCCAAGGGCTGGGGGTCGTCCAGCACGTATCCAAGTCGCTGGGCGGCCAGTCCGAGCACACGGTAGATGGCGCCACTGTCGAGCACCTGCCAGCCGAGCCGCTCGGCGAGCAGGCAGGTGAGCGTGCCCTTGCCGGTTCCAGACGGGCCGTCGATGGTGATGACAGGGCTCATGCCGCCTCCCCTTCGAGGTGCAGCCCGGCTTGACGGGCCAGACTCGCGAAGCCCGGGAAGGAGGTGTCGACATTGGCGCAATCCTGGACCTCGACCGGACCGCGCGCGCGCAGCCCCGCGATGGCGAAGGACATGGCGATCCGGTGATCGCTGTGCGCGTGGATGGCATCCGCCCCCTCGGTCGAGCCCAGCTCGCCGCCGCGGATGCGAATCCCATCCGGCCTCGGCTCGGCCTCGATCCCCAACTGCTCCAGGCCGTCGGCCATCACCTGGATGCGATCACTCTCCTTGACGCGCAGCTCTTCGGCGCCCGTCAGCAGGGTCTCGCCGTCGGCGCAGGCGGCGGCGATGAAGAGCGCGGGGAACTCGTCGATTGCCAAGGGGACCTGATCGACCGGAATGCGAATCCCGCGCAGGCGCGCGCTGCGCACGCGGATGTCTGCGACGGGCTCGCCGCCCGCCATCCGCTTGTCGAGCAGCTCGATGCTCGCGCCCATGTCGCGCAGGATGTTGATGACCCCGACCCGGGTCGGATTGATGCCGACGCTTTCGAGCAAGACATCGGAGTCGCGCGCAATGCTGGCCCCGACCATGAAAAAGGCGGCGGAGGAGATGTCGGCCGGTATCTCGAGCGCGCAGGCCTTGAGACTTCCCCCGCCCTCGAGACAGACGCGCGGCCCAGATCGGCTGACGTCATAGCCGAAGGCCGTCAGCATGCGCTCGGTGTGATCGCGCGTGGGCGCAGGCTCGTTAACACAGGTCCGGCCCTCGGCATAGAGCCCGGCCAGCATCAAGCAGGACTTGACCTGAGCGCTGGCCACCGGCAGCCGGTAGTCGATCCCCGCGAGGCGCGAAACGGGCTGGAGCCGCAGCGGGGCGGTTCCCTCCCCGCTCGTCAGGATCTCGGCACCCATCTCGGTGAGCGGCGCCGTCACGCGGCGCATGGGCCGCCGGCTCAGGGACTCGTCCCCAACGAGCGTTGCAGGGAAACGCTGCCCGGCCAGCAGGCCCGCCAACAACCGCATGGCGGTCCCGGAGTTGCCCATGTCCAGCGGACGCTCAGGCTGCCGTAGCCCCTGCATGCCGACCCCGCGGACGGTCAGCTCGCCGCCCTCCGGCCCGTCGATCTCGACGCCCATCTCGCGAAAGGCCGCCAGGGTCGCGAGCGAATCGGCACCCTCCAGGAAGCCGCGGATCCGCGTCGTCCCCTCGGCGATGGCGGAGAGCATGATGGAGCGATGCGAGATGGATTTGTCGCCGGGCACCCGCAGCCGGCCCTTCAGAGAGCCGCCAGGCGAGACGAGGTATTTGAGGTTGGTTGCAGCGTCCAATGAGTCTCCAGTGCTCTCCAAGCCAAGCCGAAAGGAAGGCCGGCATTCTAGTCGTGCCTAGTCGAGGGGTAAACCACTGATGCAGCAGCCGACGAGGTGTCTGGGCAGATGCCAGCGGGCCACCTCTGGCGGGAGACCCGGTTAGAATGCGCGGCATCATTGCCAGCCTAGACAACGACCCAAAGGAGCCCGCCGTGTCAGAACGCACTGTCGACGTCGCCATCATCGGATCCGGAACCGCCGGCCTCAACGCCATGGCGCAAGCCCGCAAAGCCGGCAAGTCCTTCGTTCTCATCAACGGCGGCGAGCCCGGAACGACCTGCGCGCGCGTCGGCTGCATGCCCTCCAAGGCCATGATCCAGGTCGCGGAGGACTATCACCGCCGCACCCACCTGGGCAAATACGGCGTCGACGGCCATGAGGCCATGACCCTGGACATCCCGGAGGCGCTCGAGCACGTGCAGGATCTGCGCGACATTTTCGTCGACCGGGTCCTCGGCAGCAGCACCGACGACATGCCGGGAGACCTCTTCATCCAGGACTACGCACGCCTGCTGGAGCCGACACTGATCGAGGTCGCCGGCCAGCGCATCCGCGCCGACGCAGTGGTGATCGCCACCGGCTCGCGCCCCTTGATCCCCAAGCCCTGGAGGGCCTTCGGCAACCGGCTCCTCACCACCGACGACGTCTTCGAGCTGGAGGATCTGCCTGAGAGCATGGCTGTGATCGGTCTGGGCACCATCGGTCTGGAGCTGGGCCAGAGCCTCTCCAGATTGGGCGTTCGCATCACCGGATTCGACCAGATGGACGAGATCGCCGGAACCCAGGACCCGGAGGTCGGGCAGTCCGCCATCGACATCATCGGCAAGGAGTTTCCCATCCACCTCGGCCAGGCTGCCGAGATCACGCAGGAAGGCGAGAAGCTGCGCGTCTCGGCCGGCGAGCACAGCGTCCTGGTCGACAAGGTGCTGTGCAGCATCGGGCGGGTCCCCAATGTCGAGGGGCTGGGTCTCGAGACCCTGGGTGTGCCGCTCGGAAAGCAGGGCATCCCCGCCTTCGATTCGAGCAGCATGCAGGTCGGCGATCTGCCCGTCTTCCTAGCCGGGGACGTAACCGGTGAGCGCCCCCTCCTCCACGAGGCCGGCGACGAGGGGAAGATTGCCGGCTACAATGCCGCCCGCGGCGAGTCCGCCCGCTTTCGCCGCAAGACGCCGCTCTTCATCAACTTCTGCGACCCCAACATCTGCGCCGTCGGGCAGCGCTGGAGCGAGCTGGATCAGGATCGCATCGCCGTCGGCCAGATCAAGCTCGCCCCGGTCGGACGGGCGCTCATCATGGGGAAGAACAAGGGCGTCATCCGCATCTACGCCGACAAGGTCAGCGGCACGCTGCTCGGCGGCGAGATGATCACCCCCAAGGGCGAGAACCTCGCGCACCTGCTGTGCTGGTGCATCGAGCAAGGGCTCACCGTCGGCCAGCTCTTGCGCATGCCCTTCTACCACCCGGTGATCGAAGAGGCCCTGCAGGCGGCCCTCTATGACGCCTATGGAAAAATCGAGGCCAAGAATGAAGGCGGCCTAACCGAGCTGCGGCGACTCTAGCCCGAGACCCTGCGCCGTGACAGCGGCGCCCAGATCGCGGCGAGGCGCCGCTGCCAACGGCAACAACGACCGTCCGCCAAGACACTGACAACTGAACGAAATTAGACCACCTCAATGCCCATCACCGAAAAGCAGAAACGCTGGCTCAAGAAGCAAGTCCATCACCTCAAGCCAGTCGTCACCGTCGGCCAGCACGGAATCACGGATCCCGTGCTGAATGAGATCGACATCGCCCTCGCCCATCACGAGCTGATCAAGGTCCGCGTCAACGCGGGCGACCGGGAGGAGCGCGAAACCAGCGTCGGCCTGATTCGCGACCGCATGCGCGCCGACCTCATCGCCCGCATCGGCAATGTCGCGGCCTTCTATCGCCACAATCCGAAGAAGCACCAGCCGCTGGAAGTGCCGGATCTCTGAAACGAGCCCGCGTCCCAGACCCCGGTTTCAATGCCCAGCCGGGGACGCCCGCGGAGGAGCGCAGGCCAAATGAGCCGGCCGTCAGATCGCACCCGGAAAGCAGACAAGAACGTGAAACTCCTGGAGCATCTTGGCCTATCCGAAAGCCAGTTGCTTGGCGCCCCCCAGCTAGGCTCATCGATTGGCCAAGCTCGGCATTCGACCTGACGAGCAAAGACCCAAGTCGCACACAGGCTCCACCCAGAAGAACAGCGTTTGCGCCTGGGCACCGGACTTCAAGCGGCGATTCTTCTTGTGCGAGAGGCAGGCTACTGCCACTGATAGGAGAGCTGAAACCACCAGGTGCGCTCCTCCAGCAGCGAGTAATCATCGGTATAGGTGTAGGTGGCCGCGGGCGACTTGATGGTTTGTGCCAAGAGGTTGTTGACCCCCGCGCGCAGCGTCAGCCCCGAAGCGCCGACATTGAGCCAGTTCAGCGTCAGCGCCAGATCGTTGTAGCCGGGGAGTTGATCGCTGCGTGGGTCGTCCGCGGAGCGATGACGGTCGCTGACATAGCGCCAGCGCCCCGTCAAAAGGACGTCGGAGCGCGGGCGGTAGAGCAGACTGAGGTTGCCCAGCCAATCGGCCGCGCCGGCGAGTGCCCCCCCAATGTCATTGTCCAGGGTATCGCTGTAGCTGAGGTTGGCCACGAGTTTCCAGGCTGGCCCCAGACGCTGCTCCCATTCCGTCTCGATCCCTTGAAGGCGCGCCCGACCGCGGTTGCGATAGCTGTTGCTCTCGATGACGATCAGATTATCGACCTGGGAATGGTAGAGCGTGGCGCGCACGACACCAGTGCCGCGTCGAAAGATGTAGCTGAGCTCGCTGGTACTGACGGTCTCGGGCTCGACTGCGATCTCGCCAAGCGCCGAGGTGCCAGCGTTGCCATAGACTTGAAAGAGTGTCGGCGGGAAGAAGGCTTCGGCATATTGCGCCTTGATGAGATGCTCTTCGCTCAGGGTCCAGACCGCCGCCAGCCGAGGGGAGAGGTTGTCCCCAACGTCGCTGTAGCTGTCGTAGCGCAGGCCGACAGTCACCTCGAGCGGCGCGAGGGGACGGAATTGATCCTGGACCGCGAGGCTGCGGATCGTGCGCTCCGCGCCTTCGTCGATGAAGTTCTGGTCTCCGCTGTAACGACGCGGGGCCGATAGCGGCTCCTGGGTATCCAGATCACCATTGAAGGCCCACCAAGCATCCTTGACCTGGACCCTGGCCGCCGTTGCATCGAGCTGCCAACGATGCCCGCTCCACCCGCCCCAGTCGAGGGTGAGCTCGACCTCCTCGCGGTTGAGCCTGATGTCGTTCTCCAGGAAGACGCCATCGGGATAGACGTTCTGCGAGTCCAAGGGATAAGGCAGGCCGGCAGGGAGCACCTCCTCCGCCCAGTTGCCGACGTACTGCGACCAGGTCAGCTTCAGCTCGGCGCCGAGCGTCTCCGTCGGATCGAACACCTGGCGCAATTGCACCAGGGTCTGCTCGGAGAAGGCGGCGTCCGCGCTCTCGTTCCACGCGGGCAGCACGTTCAGCGCACCGAAAAAGGTGCCCCTCTGGTCGCGACTGTACTGCGCCAGCAACGACGTCTTCTTGTAGTCCAGCGAGAGCACCGCGAGTCGATCGTTCTCGGCATTGTTGAGCTTGCGGGGTGCCAGTGACTGCTGGCCCAGGCCGATCAGGTAGAGCCGGTCGGCTCCCGCCATCACGTCAGTGCCCTGCGTGTCCCAGCCGGCGGCATTGAGGCTGAGATGCCAGTCCTGGCTTGGGTCCTGCGTCGAGAAGACCAAGCCCGCCCCATAGGTTGCGCCGCTTCCGGCGTAAAGGGAGACGCGGTTCTCGTTCTTCCGGGTGATGATGTTGATCACGCCGGCGAAGGCGAACTCGCCATGCACCGCGGAGCCAGGGCCTCGAATCACCTCGATGCGCTCGACCTGCTCGACCGGGGTATAGAGAATGTTGGAGTAGCCGCCAAAGGCATTGTTCATCGCTACCGAATTGAGGAGCAGCTTGACGTTACCGTTGGCATGCTGAAAGCCGCGAATCGAGACCAGCAAGCCGCCGTTGTTGTTGCGATCGATCTGCACCCCAGGAACCAGCGCCAAGGCCTCCCAGACGGTATGTGCACCCAGAGCGGCAAGCTCGTCGCCATCCAGAACGCTCAGGATACCGGGGACGAAATCGGCGTTCATGCGCGTCTTCGTCGCCAGCGTCGACACGTCATCGATGACGGAAAGAAGATCTGCCTTGGCGGATTGGTCGTCGCCGACATCCTCCGGTTGGGTCCGTATCGCGGTGCGCTGCGGCTCGCCGGCCAGGCCCTGCAGGCTGATTGCGGCGAAGAGGACGAGTGCGGACGGGCGAAAAAGGGGCGGCATCGCGATCAAACGGCCAGTGTTGGAGAGTCGAATGGAGAGGCGAGCCGCATCTCCAAGAAATCGGACGCTGGCTCTCTCCGCGAGGCGATCCGACCACAAATGGCGACAGGACGAAGCAACGCGTGCCCGGGAGACCGGCCTTCAGCCCGTCGACTCGGAAGAGAGCCTTCGAGCCGCAACCTGTGTGCAGACCACCGCGATGCCTTCGACGCTCGAATGGTAACGAGGCGTACGACCAGGTGTCCATGATGTTGCGGCAGACGCCGATGGAAGGTCTCCGCGAGTCCCGCCGGTGGTGGGATGCAGCTGCAGAAACATTGACGATAGGGCCGCTGAGAACGCCCCCCCGCGAGTGTCCGGAGACCACTCAGCGATCCAGCAGCCCAAGCTGGCCGCAAAGGTCGAATCCGATCGCTTTGTCGTGACATCGAAGGATGACGATGCGGTCTGGCGTGTGCGGATCCGGCTGCATCTCGGCACCGGCGGCCTCGATGAGCCGTTGCTGCTCCGTGCCCAGATCAGCGTCACCGAAGATGGAGATGACAAGGCCGCCTGGAACGGGGGGCGGAGCCTCGAAAGGCTGACGATCCACGAGCGCCGCCCATGACCTCATGAAGTCAGGTCCATAGAAGTCGAAGAATCCGTTCGAGCCGCGCAGATGGGCCTCGATCGGCCGTCCACCGATCAGCTCGACATTGCAGATTCCCGTGTAGCCGGCGAGCTGCTCCGCGACCCAGCGGGTCAGCCAAGCGTCGAGCTCGGGCAGATGGACGCCGACCTCCCAATAGATCGAGCGCGACGCATGCTTCTCGGCAGCGCCCCTCGTATGGGCAAGCCATCGCAACCGCCCATCCTGGACGAGACAGTCCGTGCTGGTGTGGCTGCCCTCCAGGCGCTCGCACCAAAAGCTGCCAGGCTCATCCGGCACCTCGTCAGCCCGCACGGCGCGCGCATTGAGCGACATCCCGGCAAGGTTGACGATCGGCTTGACGAAGACCTCATCCTCGGCCGCAAGACCGAATTCCACGGGATTGACACCGCAGGGCGCCGCCAAGAGCCCGGCCGAAAGCGCGAGATCCAGTTTGTTGTAGAGATGCCGATACGCGGGATTGAGTCGCCACGCGGCCGCGTCGCTCACGGCAACCTCCGCCCTGGGCTCCGGCCGGAAGAGATGCTTGCGCTCAGGGAGGACTCCGATGTATGGCATGGCTTGCCCCGCTCAGGCTGAATCCAATCGTTTGAGCCGCAAAGGCATGAGCGCCCGAGGCTCAGCCCACGCCGCCGTCGATGCGCTCGACCTGACAGAGGCCGGACTTGAAGGGCGGGAAACCGCTGATGGGATCGAGATGGCGGTCGTCCGTCAGCTCGTTGATGTTGGCGCTGTTCCAACCGTGGGAGCAGTGAACAACGCCCGGTTTGACCTTGTCGGTGACACGGGCGACGAAACGGACCGCACCACGCGGCGAGCGGACCGCGACGGTCTCACCATCGCGGATGTCGCGCGAATCCGCATCCAGGGGATGGATCTCGACCAGGGGGCTCGGCACCGCACGGCGCATGCGTGCGATGTATTGGTGCTGGGAGTGCGTGTCGAACTTGGTCCGCGCCCCACTGGTGAGCACCAAGGGGTAGTCGACCGCGATCTCAGGCGTCGCGACCGGACTCTCGGCGGGCTCGCGATAGATGGGAAGTCCGTCGTGCCCGGCCTCGCGCAGCTCGCTGGAGTCGAGCTCGACCTTGCCGCTGGCGGTCGGGAAGCCGCGCAGCCGGTAGAGGCGGTCCGCGTCCAGGAAGCCATGCTCGACCAGCTCTTCGATCGCGTCCGCGTAGACAGTCACCCCGTCTGGATTGGAGTAGACCTCCTCGCGAATCTCTTCCGGAATACCCTCGGCCGCCTCGGCCCAGGACGCCTCCAGGTCGCCTTCCCAAAACTGCGCTCCCATCCCGAGACGCTGCGCGATCTGCAGGAAGATGGTGCCGTCCGGGCGTGCCTCTCCCTTGGGGGCGACGACGGCGCGCCGGTAGCGCAGCTCGCCCTGATAGGCACACCCCGGATAGGCGATGAGCGCTGGACGCTCGAGATTGGTCGCGGCCGGCAGGACGATGTCGGCCTGCAAGGTCGCCGGGTTGTGAAAGAAGTCCGTCACGGCGAAGAAGTCGAGCGAGGCAAGCGCCTGCTCCATACGCTTGGAGTTGGGCCACATCGCCGTGTTGATGCCCATGGCGAGCAGGGCGCGCACCTGCTGCGGCTGGCCGTCGAGGATGCAGTCCGGCAGCAGCATGCTCTGTCCCGCCGGCCAGTAGCGGGTCCAGACCGGATAGACCTCGTCCCCGATGCGCGGCGGGAGATCGCTGCGGCAGTAGTCGAACAGCTCGATGGGCTTGGGCAGCACCTTGTCGTTGAAGAAGCGATTGCCGCCCTCGCGGTCCAGGTTGCCGGTGACGGCGGAGAGCAGGATGAGCGCGCGATGATTCTGGAAGCCGTTGCTGTGCTGGACGGTCGCGGTGGGCGAGAGGGTGATCTGCGCCGGCGGCGTGGTCGCGAAGAGCTCGACGGCCTTCCGCAAGTCTTGCTCGTCGATTCCGCAGATGCGCGCGACCCGCTCGGGCGTGAAGTCGCGCACATAGTCCTTGAAGGCCTCGACGCCATTCCCCCACTCGTCCAGAAAGGCCTGATCCTGCCAGCCGTTCGCGAAGATGAGGTGGTGAAAGCCCAACGCCAGGGCGCCGTCGGTTCCAGGCCGAATCTGCAGGTGGATGTCGGCGTGATCCACCATGGGGGTGCGCCGCGGGTCCACGACGATCATGCGGCGTCCCGGCTTCAGATTGACGAGCGGATGACTGTCGAAGGGCGGGATGGAGCCGCGCGGGTTGGTCGACCAGATCAGATGGCAGCGCGTCTTGGGCGACACGACCGTGGAGGTGGTCTTGACCTTGTAGCCGAAGGTGACCTTCTCCGCGACCATGGTGGCGGAGAAACAGCAGCCGCTCTCCGTGAGATAGTTGGGTGAGCCGAAGGCATGGGCGAGCCGCTGCAACTGCGGGCGCGCCTCCTTGGTGTAGCCCGCGAAGAAGGCGACGCTGGGCGCGCCATGCTCGGCTTTGACGCCCGCCAGCCGACCGGCAATTGTGTCCAGGGCCTCGCCCCAAGAGATGCGCTCGAATTCTCCGCTGCCCTTGGGGCCAACACGCTTCAACGGATAGAGCAGGCGCTCGGGATGATTGCGCCGATCGATCTGGGCATAGCATCTCGGGCAATCTGGCCCCTTGATACCCAGCGGCTCGCCGGCCGAATCCAGCTCGACCTCGATCGCACAGTTCGCATCGCACTCGTAGCAGGTGCTCTTCTTCGTCGCCATGATCGTCTTACTCTCGCATGCTTCAAGCGGGGAATTCCGTTCGGCCGAGGCGCCTGTCAAGACGCCAGATACCGAAAACGAGGATTGGGTCTCAGAGGCATTTCCATAGAGCTGGCACCATCCGCACACAAGAGCGCACCGAACACGGCCTGCTCTTCGCATCAAGCCCGAAGGACGTCCATCGCCCCTTGTTGCTCCGATTAGTGCGCCTCGACGCCAGGAGCCCAGGGCAAGGCGCATCCCAGGGAACAAGAAGAATCGATTTCGCAAGCTCGGTATCCCACCCAGGAGACCGAGATCCTGTCTCATCGCCGAGCGTCGACCTAGCCCCGCTGGGGCCTGGGCGGCCAGCCATCGGCCGAAATTCGACCGGGGCGATGCCCGCAGCCTTCCGGCGCGCGCCGCAAGGCGAGGGTGAAGGAGGTGGACAGAGACCGCGAGCGGCCTCCGTCCAGCAGACCAAGACAAGGCCGATCTTGGCCGGATGATCGCAATACCAACAGAGAGTGGATGGTGCCCTATGACAAAGAAAGAGATCCTGACCCAACTGCGCGCCGCGAAGACCGCCCATATCCAGTGGCGCTCCTATGCCCAAGCACTGATCTCCGGCCTGCCGGTCGAGCAAGACCACGTCCCCGTCGTCCACACGACCTGCAGGTTCGGCAAATGGTACTATGGCTCAGGCCAGGCCCTCTCCTCGCTCAGTGGCTATGAGGCGATCGAAACGCCGCACGAGATTCTCCACCAGCTCTACATGAAGATCTTCAAGATCCTCTTCGCCGAGGACGACCGCTCCATGCTGACCAAGATCTTCGGCTCCAAGAGCAAGCTCAACAAGAAGAAGCAGGAAGAAGCGGAGGCCCTGATGCAGAACCTCCTCGCCGTCTCGCGCACCCTGCTGGAGTCCATCGCCCTGCTCGAGCAGGAGATCCAGAGCATGCCGGAAGAGGAGCTGGCAGCGCTCTACTAGGACCGAGCGAAAGCCCCTGCAGGAAGGGACTTCCGGTCGATCGGCCCCGCATGGCCGACCGCGAAGAGTTGCCCGACGCGCGGCTTTGCTGGGATCATGGGCCGTCGCCAGCGCGGAGCAGCCCAGATGCAGTCAGCCAAGCCCGACTATCGGGGCGGTGGGATCGTCAATCTCATGAGCAGCATCATTCAGGGGCGCGGTGGTCGATCGGACCACCCTCCCCTGGAGCGGCTGCCGCCTGCCGAGCTCACTGAAGCGGCAAACCTCATCTTGCTGGTGATCGATGGACTGGGTGCCGACTGGCTCGCGCGCCACGGGCCCGAAACCCTGCTCGCGCGCTCGCTGCGCAGCCCCATCACATCCGTCTTTCCGCCGACGACGGCCGCCGCCATCCCGACCTACCTGACCGGAGCGGCGCCACTCGAGCACGGCCTCACGGGCTGGTTCACCTATTTGCGCGAGCTGGGATGCGTCATGACGGTGCTGCCCGGCGTGCCGCGCTATGGCGGTGTCTCCTACAGGCGCGCCGGCATCGATCCCAAGGCGCTCTTCCCCACACCTTCCGTCTTCGAGCGCATGGGGGCGCGCGGCTTCGCCCTGTCCCCGGCCTTCATCGCGCACTCCGACTTCAATCGAGCGCACACAACTGGCGCGGAGATTCTGACCTTCGAGACCCTGGAGCAGGCCTTTCGGCAATGTCTGCGCCTGGTGCAGCCTGGGCCTCGCTGGCCGCTCGGCAAAGGGACCCGCCAACCGAGCTACAGCTATGTCTACTGGCCGCGGCTGGACAGCATCGGCCACGAGCTGGGCATGGAGAGCGACGCGGCGAAGGCGCATCTGCTCGAGATCGACCAGGCCATTGGCGACTTTCTCGCCGCCGCGGCAGGCACCGACACCCTGCTCCTGGTCTGCGCCGACCATGGCCAGCTCGACACCCAGCCATCGGACGTCATCGACATGGCGCAGCATCCGCAGCTTGCGGACACCCTGATCCTCCCCATTTGCGGCGAGCCGCGCGCCGGACTCTGCTACGTCAGGCCTGATGCCAAGGCGAGCTTCTTGAGCTATTGCGAGACCGAGCTGCGCGACCTGGTCGACTGCGTGCCCAGCCGTCAGCTCGTCGAGGATGGCTATTTCGGCGAAGGCGCGGCCCATCCCAGCTTCACCGACCGGGTCGGCGATTTCTGCATCCTGCCGCGCGGCCATCGGGTGCTCAGCGAGCGCCTTCCGAGCGAGCCGCCGCATCCACAGGTCGGCGTGCACGGAGGCCTGAGCAACGCAGAGCTCATGGTTCCCTTGTGCGTCCTGACGGCCTGACCGGCCGCCGGGCGCTCACATCAGACCGAGCTGCAGCCTAGCTTCGTCGCTCATATTGGCCTGGCTCCAGGGCGGATCCCAGACCAGGGCGACATCGGCCTCGCCCACGCCCTCGACACGCTCCACGGCGCTCTTGACCATCAAGGGCATCATGCCCGCCACGGGGCAGCCGGGCGCGGTCAGCGTCATGTCCACGTGCACATTGCCGTTCTCGGCGATATCGATGGTGTAAATGAGTCCCAGATCGTAGATGTTGACGGGAATTTCGGGGTCGTGGACCTTTCGCAGCTCATCGATGATCGGCTGTCTGAGCTCCTCGGGATTCACGTGCTCGACCACGACATCCTCTTCCACGACGGACGTCTCTTCCTGTTCTTCGCCCTTCTTACCAAAACCGGCGAAGCGAGCCAGTCTATTCATGTTCGACCTCTCGGCAACAGGTCATGCCCAACACTCGGGATCCCATCGGACCCCCAGCACATTTAGCGGGATCGCGGCTAGCTCAGCGGCGCCGACTCCAGCCTTCGTCCCACCTGCTCGGTCACATAGTCGCGCAGCGGCTCCGCGCCCAGCTTGTCGATGATCTCGCCCGCGAAGCCCAGGCAGAGCATGCGTCTCGCGATCGGGGCCGAGATACCGCGCGAGCGCAGATAGAAGAGCATCTCGGGCTCGATCCGGCCGACCGTTGTGCCATGGCTGCACTTGACGTCGTCCGCATTGATCTCGAGCTGGGGCTTGGTATCCACCTCGGCGCTTTCTGAGAGCATCAGATTGCGATTCGACATGGCCGCGTCCGTCTTCTGCGCGTCCTCGGCCACGAACACCAAGCCGTCGAAGACCGCCCGCCCCTTGCCATACAGGATGCCCTTGAAGTTCTCCTGGCTGCGGCAGTTCGGCAGCGAATGATCGACGTCGAGGTGGTAG
This sequence comes from Thiorhodococcus minor, assembly GCF_010820565.1. Lineage (GTDB taxonomy): Bacteria > Pseudomonadota > Gammaproteobacteria > Chromatiales > Chromatiaceae > Thiorhodococcus > Thiorhodococcus minor. The sequence continues at coordinate 59,417 of NZ_JAAIJQ010000018.1, forward strand.
TCCATCAGCTGGCCGTCGCCGGCGAGGTAGAGCCCCTGGAGGTCGCATTCGGCGTGCTCCCCGCTGAAGCTCACGCAAAGATCCGTCCTGGCCCAGCGCGCGCCGAGCCCGATATTGATCCCGCGATAGCTGCTGGCCGTGTCCTGGCGCAGGTAGAAGCCGGTGATGTGGAAGGCATTGGGACTCTCGTCCTGGATGCGCTCATGCGCCAGAAGGGCATCGCGACCGAGCGACACCTCGGTCACGCAGTTGGTGCAATAGAGCGAATCGCCCAGGCTGAGATAGCGCTCGATGAGGGTCGCCTGGGCACCGGCATTCAGGATCACGAGATTGCGTGGCTGAGCGACGCGCGGCTCATCCAGCCCCACGGACAGATGAATCAGCTCGATCGGACGCTCGACGATCCTGCGATCGTCGACGATCACCACGACGCCATCATCGAGGCCCGCCGTGTTGAGTGCCGCGAACAGCGGCAGCTCGTCGCCCGCAACGCCATTCAACTCTCCTCGCAGGACGTCCGGATCGGACTCGAGAAGCTGTGCGAGTCCGGCGATGCGCACGCCCTCCGGCAAGTCCTCCAGAGGCGAAAGCTCGGGAGAGAAACGACCGTTGACCAGGACGACGCGATGGCTATCCAGGCCTGCGACCAAGGCTTCCTCGATATCGTCCGGCTGTAGGGCCGTCAGCGGCTCGGCGGAGAGCGCGAAGGCCTGCTCCTGCAGCCCCTTGAGGCTGGTATAGCGCCACTGCTCGTCCTTGTTGGTCGGCAGGCCCTGCGCACTCGCCTGCTCGAGCGCGCTGCGCCGCTGCGCGTCGAGCCATTCGAGCCCGCGACCGCCCGAGGCGCGCGCGGCCTCGGCGACCCAGCCCTCGAAGCCGGTTGGCAGCCCCGCAGTCATGCCGCACGCCCCTCGGCCTCGATCCAGCCGTAGCCTTTCTCCTCGAGCTCCAGCGCCAGCTCCTTGCCGCCGGAGCGGATAATCTGCCCCTTGGCGAGCACATGGACATAGTCTGGCTGGATGTAGTCGAGCAGGCGTTGGTAGTGCGTGACCACGATCATGGAGCGCTCGGGGCTGCGCAGCGCATTGACGCCATCGGCGACCACGCGCAGGGCGTCGATGTCGAGGCCGGAGTCTGTCTCGTCCAAGATTGCCAGCTTGGGCTCGAGCAGGGCCATCTGGAAGATCTCGTTGCGCTTCTTCTCACCGCCCGAGAAGCCCGCGTTGACGGCGCGCTTCAGCAGCGAGTCGTCCAGGTGCAGGATCTTCAGCTTGTCCTTGATGAGGCGGAGGAAGGAGACGGCGTCCAGCTCCTCCTCGCCACGCGCCTTGCGGATGCTGTTGAGCGCGGCCTTGAGGAAGTAGGTGTTGTTCACGCCCGACAGCTCGACCGGGTACTGAAATGCCAGGAACAGGCCAAGCTGCGCCCGCTCCTCGGGCTCGAGAACGAGCAGGTCCTTGCCCTCGAAGGTCGCACTGCCACTGGTGACCTCGTAGCCCTCGCGCCCCGAGAGGACGTGCGCGAAGGTGCTCTTCCCGGAGCCGTTCGGCCCCATGATGGCGTGCACCTCACCCGGGCCGACCTCGAGGTCGAGGCCACGGAGGATCTCTTTGTCGCCGACGTTGGCCCGCAGGCCTTTGACAGAAAGCATCGTCGTCTCCGAATGTTGTTGTCTCAACCTACCGCCCCTTCCAGGCTGATGCTCAAGAGCTTTTGGGCCTCGACAGCGAACTCCATGGGGAGCTCGTTGAAGACCTCTTTACAGAAGCCGTTGACGATCATGGAGACCGCGTCTTCCTCGGTCAGTCCACGGGAGCGGCAATAGAAGAGCTCGTCGTCGCTGATCTTCGACGTCGTCGCCTCGTGCTCCATCTGGGCGGAGGGGTGCTTGACCTCGATGTAGGGGAAGGTATTGGCGGTGCAGCGGTCGCCGATCAGCAAGGAGTCGCACTGGGTGTGGTTGCGCGCGCCCTCCGCGCGCTGACCGATCCGCACCAGACCGCGATAGGTCTGCCGGCCCTGTCCGGCCGAGATCCCCTTGGAGACGATGGTCGAGCGCGTCCCCTTACCAATGTGGATCATCTTGGTCCCCGTATCCGCCTGCTGGCGCCCCTTGGTCACCGCCACGGAGTAGAACTCGCCGACGGAGTCTTCGCCGCGCAGCAGGCAGCTGGGATACTTCCAGGTGATGGCCGATCCGGTCTCGACCTGGGTCCAGGAGATCTTGGAGCGCGCGCCCCGGCAGTCGCCGCGCTTGGTCACGAAGTTGTAAATCCCGCCCTTGCCTTGCTCGTCGCCGGGATACCAGTTTTGGACGGTCGAGTACTTGATCTCGGCACCCTCGAGCGCGATCAGCTCGACCACGGCGGCGTGGAGCTGATTCTCGTCGCGCTGCGGTGCCGTGCAGCCTTCGAGGTAGCTCACGTAGCTACCCTCTTCCGCCACGATGAGCGTCCGCTCGAACTGTCCGGTATTCCGCGCGTTGATGCGAAAATAGGTGCTGAGCTCCATGGGGCAGCGCACGCCCTTGGGCACATAGACGAAGGTGCCGTCACTGAAGACGGCCGCGTTGAGCGCGGCATAGTAGTTATCGGTGTGCGGGACGACGGAGCCCATGTACTGCCTGATCAGCTCTGGACAATCGTGCACAGCCTCGGAGATCGAGCAGAAGATCACACCCGCCTCGGCGAGGGTCTCGCGAAAGGTGGTCGCGACGGAGACGCTGTCGAATACCGCATCGACGGCGATCCCGGCCAGCGCCTTCTGCTCCTCGATCGGGATGCCGAGCTTGTTGTAGGTCTCCAAGAGCGCCGGGTCGATCTCATCGAGACTCTTCGGCGCATCTTCGGGCCGCTTGGGCGCGGAGAAGTAGGAGATCGCCTGGAAGTCGATCTTGGGATAGTCCACCGCAGGCCACTCGGGCTCGGTCATGGTCAGCCAGTGCCGATAGGCCTTAAGGCGAAGCTCCGTCATAAACTCGGGCTCGCCCTTGCGCTTGGAGATGGCGCGAACGACGTCCTCGTCGAGACCTGGCGGCAGGGTGTCGGATTCGATCTCGGTGGTGAAGCCGTGCTCGTACTCGGATTTGACGATGTCATCGACGGCTTGGGTTGAGGTCATCGCTCCTGGCTCCGTGTTTCTGAGTAAATTACTAGGTTTTCAATATATGCCCTATCGGGCTCGATTCAAAACCCCAGCGCCTGTTGAGGTCGCGGACGCTGCACATGCGAGGCAGGTTCTGTCGCGGACGCCCCATTTCAAGCTGGCGCGCGGCCCTCGGCGGACGGTGGCGACGGAACTTCGGGTCGCGGCGCTGAACTTCCGGGCCAGAGTCCTGAGTCGTCGATCTCGCCGGCTCCACTGCGGACTGCCAGCTCATCGCGGACTGCGAGTCGTGAATCACCGCGCGATTATATTCCGACTCTTTCACTTTGCTCAAAACCAGGTTGCTGAAGCGATGTTGCTCAAGCGCCTCGCTTCACCGAAGCGCGAGAGCCCAAGGTCGCGCTCGCGCGAAGAGCGCCCATCGGTGCCGGGCGGATCGAGCGGCGAGTCAAAGCCAGGGGGCCAAACCGAGCGACCGAGAGGGCGGCTCCCGGCTCTATGGCCCCCGGCTCTATGGTAGAGTGCGCGGCGAAAATCAAGGAGAACTCGTCGATGACAAGACCTTTGCTGCGAGCAGGGTGGTACGTGCCGCTTAGCGGTGCTTTGATCGCTACCCTGATAGCCGGCTGCGAGATGCTGCCTTTCGGGGAGACTCGGTCCATTGGCGGCCCCGCCGAAGCACCCATGACGGCGGACAGCGCCTGCGCCTCGAGCTGCAGCCTCGAGAATGCGCAGTGCGAGCAGCGCCAAGCGCTCAGAGAGCAGGAGTGCCAGGCCTCCCGAAGCGGCTTCGAGAGCGGCTCCGAGGGCTGTCTGACACGCATCGGATCCTACTGCGTCGAGCCGGTCGAGTGTCTCGGCCAGGATCTGGGCATCTGCCAAACGCTGCTGGCCGAATGCCTGAGCGAATGCAGCTCCGAGCCCGCGACTGCGCCAGCGGCCGGCAACGGTGAAGCCCTGAAGACGGAGCCACAGACGGACGGGAGCGAAGCGGCCGAAGAGGCCAAATGAGCTGAACGCAGCGACGCGCCCCGACGCCGGCTCGGGAAGGGGCGAGGCGGCCGGCAGCGCGGGAGCTGCGAGAGAAGCCGGCCAGCCACTGCCCCGCCTCATGGAGATCAGAGGACAACCATGCCGAGCGATTCCACTGCCGCCCTCAGCACGCCGACCATCCTCATCGTCGGCGACGCTCCGGAAAGCCTGGAGCAGCTTGGGCGGATCCTAGCGGAGGCCGGCTACCAGGTCCGCAAGGTGGGGAGCGGCGAGCTTGCGGTCGCACCCGCCCAGACCTCTCCCACGGACCTCGTCATCCTCGATGTCGAGGCATCCGGTCAGCGCGGCTACGAGACCTGCCGACAGATCAAGCAGCATCAGCAGACGCAGCAGCTGCCGATCGTCTTCGTCAGCGCCTTCCAAGACGCCAGCGACAAGGTGAGGGCCTTCTCCGCCGGGGCGGTCGACTACATCACCAAGCCATTCCAGGCGCCGGAAGTGCTAGCGCGGGTTGCCACGCATGTGCGACTCAACGCCCTGCAGCGTCGCCTGGAGGCTCAGAACCGCGAGCTCGAGCGCCTGGCCACCACTGACCCGCTGACGGGTCTCTTGAACCGCCGCAGCTTCACCAGCTACGGACTCAACTACCTTGCGCAGGCGAGCCGCTACGGCACGCACTTCAGCCTCACCCTCTTCGACATCGACGGCTTCAAGGGCATCAACGACGCTTACGGGCACGACGTCGGCGACAAGGTTCTCGTCATCGTCACCCGGCGTATCCGCCAGCAGCTGCGCGACGTGGACCTCTTCGCACGCTGGGGCGGCGAGGAGTTCATCATCCTCAGCCCGAAGACCACCTGTGAGCGCGCCGCACATCTGGCCGAGCGCCTGCGCCGCTGTCTGCTCGCGCGCCCGATCGAGCCCGCCGGATTCGTCACCGCGAGCTTCGGCATCGCTACCGAAAGGAGCGGAGAGTCGTTCGACGACCTCATCCGATGCGCCGATCACGCCTTGCTGAGCGCAAAGGAGGGCGGCAGGAATCGCGTGGTGACCGCAAGCGAAGAGCGCCTGCTCCAGTGGGCGAATTAGCTGGTTGGGCGAGCCAGCTCACTGGGCGACTCAGCGGACCCGCGAGCTAGCCGAGCCGTTCTCGGCCTCGAGCACGCACCGCCGGCCTATCCTCCGCCGGCTCGGCCGCCGACCCCAGGCCCGAGCCATCGGCGCTAGGCCCCCTTGGCGTTGCCCTTGCGTCTCGGCAGCACCGGCATATCGGGCTCGGCATCGATCACCTGGAGCCCCCTCTCCTGCGCCGCGAGCCGCCTTGCCGAGAGCAGCTTCTCCTGACGCCCCCTGACCGTGTACCCGAGGGCCGTACCACCGGCGGCCGCCAAGGTTGCGAGCCCCAGCGTCATGAACTGCGCCATCATCATGGCCACGCCGACGCCGATGGTCCCACCGACCACGACACCAGTCTTGAGGCTCATGCCAGCGGAGGCCTTCCTCTGCGCCTTCGCCGCCTTGCGCTCGCTCTCGCGCGTCGCCTTGACGCGCTGCTGCTCGGCGCGTACGCGAATCTTCTCGCGCTCCTTGGAGTAGCGCTCGCTGACCTTGGAGACGACGCGATGGCGATCCGCGAAGACGATGGTGTTGAACCAAAGCGCCACCACGATGCCGATCGCGCCGCCCAGCATGGTGAAGAGCGGCCAGGTCGTCCGCCAATCCGTGCTCAGGGCGGTGTAGACCAGAAGCACGGTCAAGCCCTGGAGGAGGAAGATCCCGATCAAGAAGCGGATTAGGCTTCCGAGACTGAAGGGAATGATGTTCATGACTGGATCTCAGCGCCTCCTTGGGCGTGTGCATCTGCTGCGAATGGATAATGGATAACGGACTATCCAAATCGACTCCAAAGGTCATTCAGGCGAGCGGCCTGAGCACGGTCGTCCAACATGACGAGCCATATTCCGTTCCCGGCATTGACGCCCTGCACCTGGCCCGTGCCGATGGGCAGGCCAATCAGCCGCTCCCGAATGATCCGCAGGCTCTCCGGCTGCCCGCTCAGGGCATCCGGAATTGCGCGGTCGAAGGCATCGACCACGCTATAGACGTGCTCGGGACCGACGTGCGACAAGTCCGTCAGCATCCAAGGGGCGCTCGCGCTCGGCGGTGTCAGACGCGGCCCGAGCGTCGCCACCAAGAACGGCCCAGCGCCTCGCTCGAGTCGCTCCGCCAGGGCGGGCTGCCCCAGATGCCGAAGCGTCTGAATGAGGTGCCGGCGCATGAGGTCCGAGAGATCCTGCGAGACCTGATCCACGAGGGGGCCCCCAATCCGCTCGGGATTGACGGGGACCAGGAACACATGCGCCTCCTCCCCTGGCCGAGCGTTCCCCCCGTCGTCCGGGGACACATAGGTCTCGATCATGCGAAACAGCTCGCTGTAGCGCGCCGCGTCGTCCTCCGCCGGCCGGCTCATCCCAGGCCCGAGCAGCACGAAGGTATAGATCCCGTAGCCGGGAACGGCGTCATCGTACAGCCGGTTCAAGGCGACGGAGGTGGCTAGTTTGCTGCCCTCGCCCTGAGATGGAAAGTACATCATCCCGAAGGAAGGGAGATCGCCGACGCCCGAGCCGCGCTCGGCGTCCACGGCCTTGGCGTAGCGCGCCAGCCCAACGGCGGCCGCGGCATCGATCTGACGCCCGGCGCGATCCCCGCCGATGGATCGCGCGCGGCCAACCACTGATTCCACGACGGCATCGCCGCCTTGCGCAACCATCTCCTCGACGACGGCGCCGAGACCGCCGCAGCCGCCTCGCAGCAGCGCCTCGGTTGCGGCGGCCGGGTGAATCTCTGAGAAGTAGAGGTCTGCCGTCAAGCTGCGCAGGACGTCGGACTCGCCCAGGCCACGTGCACCCTGACAGGCCTGCGCCACCTCTCGGGTCAGCTCGCGCGGGTCACGACTGTACACATAGGATCCAGGCCCACGCCGAATCGATAGTCCCGGATCGGCGGCAGACAGCCCGTCAGCCTGGCGCGCACCCGGGATGTCCGGCGAGGACTCGAGCGCCGGCGAGCCCCAGCCGGTCGCTGCATCGTCCTCACGCGGCGATTGCAGGGAGCCACAGCCGGCCAGGAGCATGGGCAGCAGAAGCAGCAGCCCAGTATTCAGGGCGATCAGTCGCCGGCAGAGATGCATGACTGGGTGGGTCGACACAGCAGAGCCCGAGTTAGATCGGTTTAGAGCCTTAGGTCGGTTTAGAGCGTCGGGTCGGTTCGGAGAGCTGCCGCGCATGGCGGCCAGGCTGCGATGATGCGGCATGATACCTGATACAGATACCTGATCCGAGGTTGATTTTCGGCGACTTACAAGCATGCTATCTGTATCTCCACAGACTCGAGCGGAGCACAGGTGCGGACTACCCCCATTGGTCTGCTCTGGCGCCAACCGCCCGGACCTTGCATCGGCACAGGCACCGCGTCAGGAGTGTTGCCATTGACCGAGGACAGACATGCCCAGCTCGTTTCGTGTATTGGCGCACATTCGCGGCCGCTGACCCCAGACCCGATTGGAATCGCGGAAAAGACTGACCCGCTACTTTATATACGCGCGGTCCTCTTCGATATCTATGGCTGCCTCCTGCTCTCGCGAACCGGGCGCGCGGGTCCTACCCCGCCGCAAAGCACGGACGACATCGGCACCGCGCTGAGCGCCGCCGGGTGGGGCACGCCGAAGCTCCCCGAGCCGGGCGAGGTGGCGGATGCCCTGGCCAAGCACACCCGAGCCCTGGCCCCGAAGCGCGGCGACAAGGGGGGAAGCCATCCCGAGGTGGATGCACGCGCGCCTTGGCGCGAGGTGCTCGGATGTCTACTGCAGTCATCGCCCAAGAAGCTGGATGCGGCGGCGATCGAGCGCTTCCTGGTCGAGCTGGAGGCCCGACTGAACCCGGTCTGGGCAATGCCGGGGCTGCAGGACACCCTCGCCGGACTGCGCGAGCGCGGCATCAAGGTCGGCGTGGCGTCCGATGCGCAGTTCTACACTCCCCTCGCCTTGGAGGCAGTCTTGGGACGTCCGCCGGAAGACGCCGGACTCGAGCCCAATGCCTGCATCTACTCCTATCGCGTGGGCGCGGCACAGCCCTCGCCCCGGCTCTACGAAGAGGCGATGATCGCGCTGGAGAACGAGTTTGCGATCCTTTCGGACGAGGTGCTCTACGTTGGACCTAGCCCGCGGGATCTGCTAGCGGCCAAGGCGATGGGCTTTCGGACCGCGCTCTACGCGGGCAACGCGGTTTCCGCGAGAGCCGAGGCCGGTGATTTGGATGGAATGCGCGAAGATCCGCCAGACCGCACCATCGCCGAGCTCCGCCAACTCTTGGACATGCTGCCAATGCCCAAGACCACGGCCGCACCGTCCCGACTCGACCTCGATGCAGACATCGACGATTGACACCCTGACCGCTCAACTCTGGAGGATCCCATCATCTCCAGGAAGAGCCGCGCCTAGCCCAAACCGGCGATGTCACAAGGAGCCGAAGCCTTGATCTCGAGCGATGCGCTGGCATCCCTTCCAAATAGGGCGTCAAGCACACCGGCAACGCACCCGAGCCAGAGGGTGCTGCTGGTCGTCAACTATGGCTCCGGCGCCAGCGGCACCGCCGGAGAGGATCCCATCGAGCCACAGCTACGCCAGGCACTCGGCTCCGGCGGCATCGCGCTCGAGCGCATTGCTTTCGACCCTCGACACCTCCGCCAGCGGCTGGCGGCTGCGCTCGCCAGGGGAGCCGATCGGCTCTTCGTCGCCGGCGGCGACGGGACAGTGGTCGCCGTCACCGAAGCACTCGACGGGCATCCGATCCCGCTCGGGATCATCCCGCGCGGAACCATGAACTGGATCGCGCGCGATCTCGGCATCCCCCTGGATCCCGCGGCAGCCGTCGATGCGCTGCTCCGCGCGCCGATCCGCGACATCGATGTCGGCCGCGTCAACCAAAGACCCTTCCTCTGCGCCTGCATGGTCGGCTTCGGCTCCCTATTGGCACGCTGGCGCGAGCGCGAGCGCGGCAGCTCGCCCTGGACCCTGTGGCCCAAGATCCTGTGGCGCGGCCTCGGACTCCTGCAGCGCTACCGTCACCTGCGCATGACACTGGTCGCGAACGGTCGGGCGGAGCGACTGCAATCCCGCACCCTGGTCGTCACCAACAACCTCATCGATCAGACCTTCGGCCCCATGCCCTATCGCCCGCGTCTAGACGGCGGTCAGCTCGGCATCTACGCAGTGCGCAAGGCCTCCGCCGGCGAGCTCACCCGGCTCGGAACCCGCTTGATGCTGGGAAACTGGCAAGCCGACGACGCCGTCCTGACGCGCTCGGCCCCGAGCGTTCAGCTCAGGATCGCGCGGCGGCGCGCCCTGACCGTCATGCTGGATGGCGAGCGCACACGCCTGAGGACACCCCTGAATTTCGCGCTCGAGCCTGGGGCGCTTCGCGTACTGGCACCGGCCGAGCAGCCCTGATCCCGGCTCAGGACGCCCATCGGGACTCCAAGCGGATTATCCGGATCGCGCACATCTCGGATCTGCACTTCGGCCGTCACATCCCTGCCGTGGTCGCGGGCCTGCAAGAGGCCTTGGTACAGATGCGGCCGGATCTGGTCGCCCTCAGCGGCGACCTCACCCAGCGCGCCAAGCCCCATGAGCTCGAGGCGGCCGCCGCTTTCATCGCAAGCCTGCCGCGACCGACCCTGGCCGTGCCCGGCAATCACGACCTGCCGGGATGGGAGCCACTGAGCCGGCTGACGGCCCCATGGCGGCGATGGAAAGCACACTTGGGACTACCATTGGAAACCGCTATCAGGGGTCCTGGCTACCTTGCCATCGGCCTCAAGACGGCACGCCGCTGGGGCCTGCATCTCGACTGGTCGCGCGGGCGTATCAACGCCACCCAGCTCGCGCGCGCGCAGCGGCTGGCAAGCTCCGCCAGCCCCGGGGCGCTGCGCATCCTGGTCGCGCACCACCCCTTCATGCTCGGCCATGCAGAGAGACACCGCGGACGCGTCGGTCATGCCGGCACGGCGCTCACTGCCTTCGCGGATGCCGGCATCGACCTCCTCCTCGGCGGCCACCTGCACTTGGGGTATGCCGGCATCGCCGGGCGAATCGTCGTCTCACAGGCCGGCACGGCGACCTCGAGCCGCTACAAGGGCGAGCCCAATACCTTCAATCGCATCGCAGCAAGCCGCACGGAAATCCGCGTGGAATGCATGCACTGGACTGGCGGCCGATTCGCGCCAAAGCGCGTCTGGGGTTTCCGCCGGGGCCCGCTCGGCTGGCAGATGGCCTGACTTCCTGGCCCACATGGAGCGTCATGATCGGGCAATCCCGCGTCGCCACGTCTTGGGCGGCAGCTTCAGCGCATCCGCTGCCGCCATCGAGCGCCGCTCAGGGCGAGATCCCAACGCGGCTGTCGCGAATCAAGTCGTGAATGAATTCCAGCTTCCCGATCACGGGCTGAGAGAGGACGAAGGGGTAGAGGTCGGGCTGTCCCATGCTGCGGTTGATGCTGTTGAGCGCGAAGGTCAGGGGAATCCAGGTGTCGATGATCGGCCGAAAGTCCTTGATGGTGTAGGGATCGAAGTCCGGACTGGCCTGCTGCAGCGTCCCATCGGGCAGGCGGCGGGAGACGCTGATCCCGAAATGCTCGCTGGTTTCCAGCGTATCGACGATGTGCAGATAGTGCGCCCAGGTCTCGGCCCAATCCTCCCATGGGTGCATGCTGGCGTAGGCGCTGATGAAGCGTCCCTGCCAGTCGGCCGGTGCCCCTGCGGCATAGTGCTGCGACTGGGCTTGGGCGTAGTCGAGCCGTTCGTCACCGAAGCGCGCGCGGAACGCATCGAGACGGCCAGCATCCCGGATCAATCTGTCCCAGAAGTAGTGACCGATCTCGTGGCGAAAATGGCCCAAGAGGGTGCGGTACTTTTCGTCCAGGTCCAGGCGCATGCGCTCGCGCACGGCCGGATCCGCCTCATCGATGTTGACGGTGACGAGCCCGTTGACGTGCCCCGTGACGATCTGCTCGCCGTCGGGTGCGTCGACAGTGGAGAGGAAGGCGAACCCCAAGCCGGTCTCGGGCTCCTCGACCTTGGTGGTCACCGGAAGCCCGAGACGCAGCAGCCCGTACATCAGCCTGCGCTTGCTGCGCTCGATACGGGTCCATTTCTCGATGTTGCCGGGGCGATTGAGGTAAGGGATCATCTGGTTCGGTCGGCAAGCGACGCAGAAATGTGCGTTCTGCTCGGCCGGCACCATCCAGTTGCAGGTCGCGTACTGGCTGTAGTTGCCGCATTTGCGATAGAGCTTCCGCGGCTTGGCCGTCAAGGCGGACTGTTGCGAGCGACGGCGCAGCCAGCGCACCAAGGGACGCGTCGGCCCGATGCCGGCATCTGAGCCGCAGCGCTCCTCTGGAACCTCCCAGAGACCGTCGCGTGACTCGACCAGGGCCGAGAGACGCATCTCGTCCGGCAGGAAGCCGAGCAGCGCGCCACAGTGGGTGCACTGTGTATTCTCGAAATAGACTGGCTGCCCGCACAACTGGCAGCAAAAGGTCTTCATAGATGTCTTTCCTCGAGCAAGAGGGCCTCAATGGCGCCGATCATAGCCCAACTGCATGGAAAGCGATGGGGTACGAAACGAATGGAGCACGTGCCCTGATGCGGTGGTCGAGAGGCAAGCTCACAGCATATCGCGCGATGCCGCAACCACAGGCCGCTGAGGCGCGGGGCTGCACCCCGGAGCGACCCGAAACACACCACCAGCCCCTATCGATTCGCTGACGGACCATTTCCATGTGGGAATTCTTCGAGAGCTACTGGGTGGCGCTCCTGATCTCGCTCAGCGTCCTGGCCCAGGTCGGCACGACGCTGCATCTGCTGCTCAATCGGCGCGACTCGGCGTCGACGGTGGGCTGGGCCGCCTTGGTCAGTCTCGCCCCACTGACCGGATTCGCGCTCTACTGGGTTCTTGGGATCAACCGCATCGAGCGCAAGGCCCACCGACTCCGCCGAAGCGCTTCACAGAGACGTCAGCGGATCGAGGCCGCACTGGAGCGCTGCGCGCGCGAGATGCTTCGGCTGCTCAGCCCCCGGCTCATCCAACTGGGCAACCTCGGTGATGCCCTGACGGGCACGCCTCTAGAGGCCGGCAACAGGGTCGACCCGCTCTACGGCGGCGATCATGCCTATCCGGAGATGCTGGCCACGATCGACGCGGCTCGACACAGTATCGCGCTCTCGACCTATATCTTCGACAACGACGACATCGGTCGGCGCTTCGCGCGCGCCCTCAAGCGCGCTCAAGCGCGGGGCGTTGCGGTGCGGGTCTTGATCGATGGTGTCGGACAGAGGTACAGCAGCCCGCCCATGAGCCGGCTGCTGCGCGAGCTGGACATTCCGAGCGCGCTCTTCCTCGCGCCGTCGCTGCCCATCCGCAGCCAGTATCTGAATCTGCGCAACCATCGCAAGATCCTGGCCGTCGACGGCCACACAGCCTTCACTGGCGGGTTGAACATCCGCGTCGGCTCCATGCTGAGCGCCAAGCCCAAGCATCCCATCGATGATCTGCACTTTCGGCTCGAAGGCCCGGTCGTCCGTTTCCTCGTCGAGGCCTTCGCGGTGGATTGGCACTTCACGACTGGCGAGCAGCTGAGTGGAGAGCGCTGGTACCCGCTGCTGAGGCCCGCCGGGGACTCCATCGTGCGGGGCGTTCCCGACGGCCCAGACGAGGACTTCGACAACATCCGCCGCATGATGCTTGGTGCACTCTCGGCCGCGCATGAGCGCGTCCGCATCGTCTCGCCCTATTTCTTGCCGGACCAGACGCTCATCACCGCACTCAATCTCGCCGCGATGCGCGGCGTCGCGGTGGATATCCTGATGCCAGCCAAGAACAACCTGCGCTTCGTCCAGTGGGCGGCTCAGGATCAGGCCGACCTGCTCCTGGCGGGTGGCTGCAACCTGTGGCTGACGCCCCCACCCTTCGACCATACGAAGCTCATGCTCGTGGACGACGTCTGGACCTTCTTCGGCTCGGCCAACTGGGACGCCCGGAGCCTCAGACTCAACTTCGAGTACAACCTGGAGTGCTACGACGCGCGGCTTTCGGCCCAGCTGCATCGCCTCGTCGACCGCAAGCTCGTCGGGGCACGCCGACTGACCCTGGAGCAGGTTTGCGCACGCTCGCTGCCGGTTCGCCTGCGCGATGCCTTCGTGCGACTATTCGCCCCCTATCTGTAACACCCCGCGTCGACGCAGCCAGGACCCCGCAAGGAGCCAGCCATGGACATCATCGACAAGCTCGCAGAGCAGCACATTCAAGCCGCCATCGAGCGTGGCGACCTGAGCGGCTTGCCCGGCGAGGGCCGCCCGCTCTCGGATGAGGGTCTTTCGATGGTGCCAGAGCAACTTCGCGCCGGTTATCGCCTGCTGAAGAATGCCGGCTACCTGCCACCCGAGCTCGAGGCGCTGAGCGCCATCGAGGATACCCAGGCCTTGCTGGCTCGCATCACCGATCCAGAGGCGCGCGCGCAGCAGCTGCGGCGCCTGCGCCTGCTGGAGCTGCGGCTGCAGGAGAGCCGTGGCCATGGACTCGGCGCCACCGTCCAGCAGCAGTATCAGGATCGCCTCAGCCAGGCCTTCGCACCCGAGGTCGAGCCCCATGGCTCGCGCGACCAGGAAACGCATCCCGCCAACGTCCGATGAAGCCCGCCAAAGCGCCCGTCACCCAAGCCATACGCGTCCTGCGCAGCGCCAAGGTCCCCTTCGAGGGACACCTTTACGACTATGTCGACGGCGGAGGAACGAGCCACTTCGCGCGCTCGGTCGGGGTGGACGAGCACGCTGTCGTCAAGACGCTCGTCATGGAGGACGAGACCAAAGCCCCGATGATCGTGCTCATGCACGGCGACCGGCAGGTCTCGACGCAAGCCCTCGCGCGCGCCATTGGGGCCAAGCGCGTCTCACCTTGCGACCCGAAGGTGGCGGACAAGCATTCCGGCTACCAGGTCGGCGGCACCTCGCCGTTCGGCACCCGTCGTGCCATGCCCGTCTACTGCGAGCAGGGAATCGCCGAGCTGCCACGCATCTACATCAACGGGGGCAAACGCGGCTACATCATCTCGCTGGCGACGGCGGATGCCCTGCGCATCCTACAGCCAACCATGGTCAGCATCCTGGCCTAGCTTCTCTTCGGGCACTCCGGCCCCACCTTTGCCCGAGGCATGGCGCGAGGTGCCACGACGATAGATAGCTGCACCCTCCCTTGCGGTCTCCGACCAACGTCCAGCAGGACCTCAGCGTATTTCACAGAGAGAGGCAGATGACGAACAAGGACAGCGGGAGCAATCGCAGACAGGCACGTCTGCACAGACTCCGCGGCTGGCTGCCGCGGCTGACGCTCGTACCTCTGCTCTACGTCGGCACGCCGGTCGCCGACGAAGGCAGCACAGCTGGGATGCAGTCGCAATGGACGCCCTATGTCCGCGGCGGCTACGTCCATCAGCTCGGCAGCGAGCTCGAGGGCGGCGGCAATTTCAGTGTCGACCGCGCCTTTCTCCAAGCGGGCCTGACCTACGCCATGGGCCGCCAGCGCCGCATCTCCTTGGCGATCGGAGCAGGTACGGACAGTTACGACATGTCCGCTGGGCTCGGTCTCGCGGACGCCCCCTGGGAGCGCGTCGATCAGCTCAGGCTCAGCCTACCCATCACCTGGGCCTTCGACGAGCGATGGAGCCTCTTCGCGCTGCCCACCCTTCGCTCTCAAGGCGAGTCAGGTGTCGGCTCAACGGACGCGACCACAGGCGGCGCCCTTGCCGCAATCGCTTACCGTGTCGGCGAAAGGCTCACCATTGGGCCTGGCCTAGGTGCCCTCACCCAGCTCGAGGACAGCATCAGCCTCTTCCCCATCCTCGTCATCGACTGGCAAATCACCGATCGGCTCAGTCTGCAAACTGGGCGGGGGCTGGGGGCCAGCCAAGGCCCTGGACTCGAGCTCGCGCTCCAGCTTTCCGACAGCTGGAGCCTCGGACTGGGAGGGCGTTCCGAATCGCTGCGGTTTCGCCTGAGCGACGATGGCCCCGCGCCTAACGGCGTGGGCGAGGACAGCTCGGTGCCCCTGTACTTGAGCGCCACCTACGCGCGTGGGAGAGACTTGCGGATCAGTGCTGTCGCGGGGATGGAGGTCAACGGAGAGCTGAGGCTCGAGGACGCCAGCGGCCGGCGCTTGGCGCGAGAGGACTATGACAGGGCGCCCTTTCTCGGCGCGACCTTCGAGATCAGGTTCTGAGCCGCCCGAGGCCGCGCGACCTCCGCACCGGGCCGGTCCTCAGGCCGAATCCAGCTCTGCGTTCGACCTAATTGGAGCATTCAGCCGCCAGCCGCCAGCCGATGAAAATCCTACAGTTGCCGGATCTACTGGCCGGCTAGCCGCTCACCCGTTGGGTGACTCGAAGAAGACCTGTGACCCAGAGAAGACCTGAAGGCAGCCCAAAACAAAGCTTTAAGGCGATTTCTCGAAATCTTCCTACCAGCCTTTCACACTCAGAAAATGCGTGACGGGATGAGGGCAGGATGCTCTCCGCCTATCAGTTTTCCCGCCTAAGCACCAGGATCGCCCGCAAGCGGGCCCCTAAGGCACCGTCTTCGTAGGAGCCCGCTTGCAAGCGACTGGTACGAGGATTCTACCTAGGTACAGCTGCCAGCTTCCTGCCTCCAGCGACCAGCTTTTTCCGATCAATCAGTTGGCTGACACTGCGTGCCCGCCCGAGCTCACCCAATGGGTGAACCTAAAAAGAGCAGTTGAACCGCAAAGGACAGTAGAGTAGAGGCCAGGGTCGCCCCTGGCCCCCCTCGTCAAACGCAGCATGCAGATTTCCCGCACTGCGCTTTCCTGCTGTCTTCACATCTGTTGTCTCTCACATTGTTTCCCCGCCCGTTTCTCGAATTGTTTCGCGATGAGAGTGTGAGTCCTTCCCAGCCTAGGCACTCCGGTGAAGCAATGGTGGGAGGTGGACGAGTGTGAGGTGATGAACGCGCTTTTTCGGGGGCGGGCCGGTGGCCCCGGGGGAAGTGGACGTTGTGGGGGGCGGCAGGGGCCTGCGGCGGGTCTCGGCCCGCCGCGTTGAGGTCTTTCAGAAGGAGATCGGATCGTCGAAATCGTCGTTGAAGAGGTCGCCCTGACGCTC
>NZ_JAAIJQ010000190.1 GCF_010820565.1 Thiorhodococcus minor
TCTTCGGTGTTGAGACTGATAGCGTTGCAACGCTTCATCGGCATGCTCCTACAAGGTTCCTGTGAAGACGCATTATTGTAACATAATCATAGCTTTAGGCGCTAAGTCCATGGCATTGGGCCGGTCTCTGATCCGGAGCTTGCCGATGTCTTTGTCTGGGGAGCTACGATGAAGTCTGAGCAGAAAGTTGCCTCTTGATGACGAGATAGGCGCGCCAGTAGTTGAAGACGCCGCCTATGAAGAACAGACAGCTGCCGATCAGGTATTGCCACGCCAGGAATCCGTAGAGAAGCTCGCGATCCTCCGGGGCGACCGACCACAGGTACGGCACGGAGGCGACGGTGAACAGCACCGAGCCAACGACGAAGCAAAGGGCGGTGAGATTCATCAGCTGCAGTGTGTCGATGGATTTGGCTACAACGATCTGGAGCACATTGATGCAGGCGCCGAGAACGAACAGGAGGCTCCCGATAACGAAGCACCAGGCGCCGGCCTTGACCAGACCCACCCGAGACAGGAAGAGAATACTCCCGACGGTGAAGAGGATGGTCCCGACGAGATAGGCACCCGCGGCTACGAGTTCGAGGCTCGAATCGCTCGTCCGCCGACCCAGTGTCAAGCGGTAACGGATGGCTTCAGCGGTATCGTGCCCTGTGACAATTAGGTACAGGAGCGATCCGAAGAAGAACGCCCATGCACCCCAGTCGGCATAGGCTTCGAAGCGCGGAAAGAAGAGGACGCTGCCGACGATGAATACGAGACCGCCGATCTTGTAGAGGATGGCGTTGATGGTTTCCCAGCGGAACTGGGCCTTCGAGTCACTCTGACCACGGGTCAAGTCATACAGTCTCGGTCGGTTCGAAAACAGATGTGGCATGGGGTCGGCACCTTCGACGCATCGGCTCGGTCGAAGCCTGGATTTTAGAAGCACGGGGCAAGCACTACATGAAGGCGCAAGTACGCATCCGCAGCTGCGGCTCTGCGGACATCTGCGCCGAGCTGCGAGGACCACTCCGTGCATCGCGCTACCAGCAGTCGGTCCTTTGTCCTCGAAAACCGACGATACGCGGCGACACGGGTCTCGTCGGAGCCCGCCAGTTCCCGGTAGAGCGCGTTTGGCGTCACCACGGGCTCCGTTCCGCCCAACGCATTGGCCCGGTAACTCGACCAAGGATACGGCCCCGGCGCAGGGACCACCGACGCGCGGACTGTGTTCAGCTCAATGTAGCGCTGGCAGGCGAGGAGGTAGGCGTCGGCCTCAATCAGCGATGAGCGGAACCGGCCTTCGAACAACCCGCCGGTGCGTCGGTAAGTGCGGTTAACGTGCTGGACATACCGCTGACCGAGGCGCTTCATCACCGCCGCCACCCCGTTGTCCCACGTCGCGGTTACTATTTCCACTACACGCGGTCACCATCATCCCGACCGTTCACAACGAGGGACCGGCAGCGGGCAGCGGGCAGCGGGGCAGCGGGGCAGCGGGGCAGCGGGGCAGCGGGGCAGCGGAAAATATGAGGTTGAAGTCATTATCACTTATTGCGTAGCCTCGACTTGGCGCAGAAGACCTCGGCGTGGTTTTGGGCGAGTGAAATGGAGATGACGAATATGTTCGATGACGACGCGTCCAGCCTCGCGCGGCTGTGCGACACCGGCCTATCCCTAGACTCGCAGCGAGTCGCCCTCATCCAGGGCAAGCGGTCGATGACGTATGCAGAGCTCGAGCAGCGCATCAATCGGGTCGCCAATGGGCTGATCTCGCTCGGAGTCGAGCGGTTCGAGCGCGTCCTCGTCATCTTCGAGAACGACATCCGCTTCCCCGAAGTCCTGCTCGGTATCGTCAGGGCCGGCGCCGTAGCGGTCCCGGTCAACTTCAAGTTCAAGCCGCCGCAGCACATCGACCTGGCTCGAGACTGTGGGAGTCGCATCGTCTTCGGCAGCGCAGGGATGGCCGAATCCGTCCTCGCCTGCCTGGCCGACGGTGTTGCCGAGGTCGGTATCGTCGTCGATGCCGACCGGGGTCCGCTTCGAAGCTATGAGGACTGGCTGGCCTCATCTTCGCCCGAACGCTGCGATCATGGGTCGGCCGGCAGCGACGTCTGCATCCAGGCGTACACCTCGGGCTCGACCGGACGGCCCAAGGGGGTTCTTCTCGCGCACCGTGGCCTACTGCGTAACGTTCAGCTCCAAGCGGAGTCCAACCGGATCGACGAGAACTCACGGGTCTTGTTGTCGACGCCGCTCTTCCACATGAACGCCACTGGCTCGGGACTCCTCCCGTGCCTGAGCCAGGGCGGCTCGGTGGTCATTCTCAAGGAGTTCGACGCGGAGCGCGTGATCGATGCGATCGAGACGCACGGCTGCACGTACACCACCGGGGTACCGGCCACGTACAAGCTGATTCTGGATGCCGCGCGACAACGGACGCACGTGGATGTCTCCAGCCTCGAGTTCATCGCAGTGGGGTCTGCTCCCATGACACGCGCGCTTCTCGACGAACTGGTCCAGACCTTGTCGGGTGTCGATGTGATCGAAGGCTACGGGCTGACGGAGTCTGGGCCCATCATCACCATGAACCCACGCGGCCGAAACAAGCTGGGCACGATTGGTCCCGCTCTTCCGGGCTTCGAGTGCAAGGTCATCGACTCCGACGGGAACATTTTGCCACAGGGAGAGGCGGGGGAACTTGTCGTGCGGAGCGAGTGCAACGCCCTCGGCTATTACAAGCGGCCGGACGCCCAGGCGGAGCGATTCCGCGACGGCTGGGTGTATACCGGGGATATCGTGGCGTGCGACCCCGACGGCTGGTTTACCTTCAGGGGGCGCGTCGATGACCAGATGCAGGTGGGAGGCGAGAACGTCTTCCCGGCCGAAGTCGAGAACATCCTCGCCACTCATCCGAAAGTGCGGGACGTCTGTGTCGTTCCTGTCCCCCACGAGGTGAAGGGCCAGGTTCCGGTGGCCTTCGTCGTGCGGAACGTCGGGTCGAGCCTCGGCGAGAAGGAACTCATTGACTACTACATGACGCGCGGACCCGCGTATTCCCATCCGCGCCATATCTACTTCATCGACGAGATGCCGCTCTCGGCGACCGGGAAAACCGACCGGCAGGCTCTTGAAAAGCAGGCTCGCGAGGGGTGCAACCTGCCGAGCGCGCCCGATCTGCGTACACGAAGTTGTGATCTTTGACCTGGGTGAGTTGGCAGGAGAGC
>NZ_JAAIJQ010000191.1 GCF_010820565.1 Thiorhodococcus minor
GCCAGCAGCGGCTCGAGGAAGGAGCGCAGCGAGTGCGCGCGCAGGTCCGCCGAGACGTAGCCCAGGCGCAAACGACGATCCGGATCCCGATCATTACCGTGACCACGCCAGCTCGCGCGCAGCGGTGCGCCAAAGCGGCGCTCGTAATCACGATACGCCGCGAAGATCTCCTCGGCCGATTTGTCCGGGTGGTAGTTCAGGGTGAAGAGTAAGCCGTCGTAAATCGATGGATCATCATTCTTGATCGATGACGCTCGACGATAGGCGGCCTCGGCGACCTCGAGCTGTCCGAGGTACTGATAGGTGTTTCCGAGAATCGCCAGCATCTCCGGCTGGCTCGATCCCAGCATCACCTCCAGTTGGTGGCATTGCTCGGCCTGCAGCTGAAGCGACTCGTCCTCCGAGCGGATCGAGCAGGCCTGCCGGTAAGCCGCTTCCGCTTCCTCGAACCGCCCTAGCTGTTGGTAGGCATTGCCGAGATTCGCGAGCATCTCGGGGTGGCCAGGCTGGAGCATCAGGGCGCGGCGATGCGCGTCCAACGCCTCCTCATACCGCCCGAGCGCATGGAGCACATTGCCTAGGTTGCTGTGCGCATCGGCATAGTCGGGGCGTATGTCCAGGGCTCGACGATAGGCTTCGATGGCCTCCTCCAGTCGTCCCATCTCGCGGAGCGCAGCGCCGCGGCTGTTGAGCGCCTTGAGGTGTCTCGGATCGATCGTGAGGACGATATCGCAGTACTCGAGCGACTCCTCGAGTCGACCGAGGCTCCTCATGACCGCGGCAAGATTGTTGAGAGCCGCGACGAATCCCGGAGCCGCCTTGGCAGCACGAGCATAGTGCAGCGCAGCCTCCTCGAGTCGACCGAGATCCTGCAGCACGGCCCCGATGCTGTTGAGCGTCTCCGCATCACCCGGATCGAGGCCGAGCGACTTCTCGAGCACCCCCAACGCCTCCGATCCGCGCTGCGATTGCGCGAGAATGGCACCCAGCATCTTCCAGCCGAAGGCGTCGCCCGGCGCCCGCTCGGTCCACCGCCGCGCCAACCGCTCCGCCTCTTCATAATGCCGCTGATTGAAAAGCGAGAGCAGCGCGTCGGCATCCTCGTCGGTTGGAGCTGGGGCCGGCGGCGGCCGATCCTCGACAATACGAGCTCGGAGCTCATGGGCTGCACGGGTATCTAGCCCATGCGCGATCGCGCGCTCGATCACTTCGAGCGCATCCGGAGCCCGCTGAGCCAACAGCAGCCCTTCGGCCAGCGATTGCCAGTAGTCGCCGGTCTCGGGGGCCCCCTCCAGGGCCCGCCGCAAATGCCCTAAACCAGACTCGAAGAGGCCTCTCTCGATCTGAAGCACGCCTAGCCCGTGGTTGGCGGACGGATAAGTCGGGTCCACGGCAAGCGCGGATCGATAGGCATCCTCGGCGTCGGCAAGACGACCGGCCTGATGATGGGCGCGCGCCCGTGCGAGAAAGTCTTGGAGCGATTCCACGATATTGCGTCCATTCGGCTTTTCAGGTTGATCGAATCTCAGGCGCGACCGAGTCATCCCGGGTTTACCCCCTCTATTGGACGGACTCTCCGAATAATTCGCACCATTGCGCTTGCTGAAGCTCGTCCTCGAAGAACCTTGCATGCCCGATAAGATGATCGCGAACCCGCTCGGGGACTTCCCGCCCACGTCCGCTCAAGCCTTGATTGAAGCGCGCCTCGCTCCTCGAGAAGCCTTCGGACAGCAATGTCTTCCTTAGTGCAGCACCTTCACCCGGAGCAAGCTCGAGATGCGCCTCGAGCGCCTCGGCCAAACGCCGCTTGTCGCCCCCGTCTCTCGAGAGATGACGCTCGTAGCTCACCAGGAGGTGCCGACTGCCGGCATTTGCCAAACGGAGCCACGAGAGATAGAAGTCGATGTACCAAACGCCCAGGGTGTTGCCCAGGATCTGCAAGCGATCTTCCCTCGGCAGTCTCGGATAGTGCCGTGGCACCTTGAGCGCCCCCTGACTGAAGGGGTGGATCCAGCCGCCGCCATCGCCACGTAACATGTCATCGGCCGAGACCATGGCGTCGAAGATATTCCGTATCGTAATGATGACCTTGACACCATATTGATTGAGCAGGTTCACCAAGTAGGGCGTTCCCTTCATGTGGTGCTGGGCGACGAATCCAGTCCCCTCCAGCGACCGACGGCAAAGCGCATATTCACAGAGCTCCTGCTCCCGACCATTCGCTCCGAGCTGCGAGGGGAAAGACGCACTCGTCGTCAGATGAGAGAAGGGCAAGCTCAGTCCGATCGAAAGCTGATTCGCCAGATAGCTGCTCGCGGACTTGGGAGCGGCTGCGACCAGAATACGGCGGCCGGGCATGTACTTCGAAAACTGCTTGGCTCGGCTCAGCTGTTGCGTGATTTGGTCGGGGGATAAGGCGACATCCGTGAGATCGAAGACTCGGCGAAACTCGTCCAGCTCGAGCTTCTGGAGCGGATTGACGTCCAGTATCGACCGAACGAGCGCAGCGTACTCCTGCTGCGGCAGTGTCTGTTTCAGCCGGCGCATCTCCGAGCTGTGCTGAAAAGCCTGCCCATTCTTCGCCTGCTCGTGCAGAGCCTGCTGGACGGATTGCTTCGGGGTCAACGAAAGCGCCTGCGCGACACGGTCGCGCAGCGCGCTGATCGTTGGCGAGTCCGCCCCGAGCGATCGGCCTCGCTCCAGCACCGCATGAGCCTCGGTGGCCCTTCCTGTCGCCAGCAGCGTCTGGACGAGCAAGACCCAATGTACCTCGACGCTGGGAGAGAGCTCGGCCGCACGGCGCAAATGCATGAGACCCGAATCGCCGCGGTCGCTTGCGACCTCGATCGAGCCTAGACCGTGGTGCGCGCCAGCATGCCCTTCGTCCAACGCCAAGAGAGCGCGATAGAGGCTTTCCGCCACGTCCGAGCGACCGGCGCGGTGATGGGTCAACGCCTCTTCGTAGAGCACACGCGTATCAGTCACGACATACATCCTCCTCTATGAGAGCAGTGGAGATCTCGATCTCCGCCCGATCACCGATTGGCGTGCGAATCGCCGCACCATTTCCGCCACATCTCCCGATAGGCCTGCTCGACGCGCCGCGCAAAGCCCGCCTCGTCGCACCAGGGGCCTGACTCCAGCGCGTCACGCAGGCCCGCGCGGATCGAGGCCAGACGACCCAG
>NZ_JAAIJQ010000192.1 GCF_010820565.1 Thiorhodococcus minor
AAAATAAATACAGCAGGTTAACGAGGCTTACTCAGAGCTAGGTTAAGAGGGCGCAATCTGTGCCTATACGAGGTATACAGCCACAAGGAGACCTTCGCGGGTTACCCGGACAACTACCTCATCGAATCATTGAAGGTATACGCCATGCCCGACCTACCCAACCCCATCAAGGGCTCCGACTTCGACTTCCGCCCCTTCTTCACGGCTGCGGTCGAGAAGTATGGATTGCGGGGGGCTCTGGATTTCCTCCCCAAGAATGACCGCAGACGGTTTCTACTGGCACTCAAGGACAGCCCGAACCTCTGGAACCCCGAAGCCCGCAAGAAGGACTGTGCGGAAGCCTACGCCAGCGTCTTGAGCCAGCTCTTCCCCACCAATCACACCCTCCATTGACAACCCAACCCCCAACCGAGGACAAATCCATGTCACACCCCGAAGACCGCATGACCCGAGCCGCCATCCTCCAAGCCACTGGAACGCCTCTAAACGCCGTCCGTGAATCCCTCGGCCTCGACCCCGATGAGTTCGAGGAATGGCAGCACAATCGCACCTATCGGGAGCTGGTGCAGAATGAGCAGGAACGCCCCATCAACCGGATGCGGGAGATGGTTCGAGATACGGGGGAGATTGCCCTCACCACCCTGATCGAATGCGTGAAGGACAAGAAAGCACCTTGGCGGGAGCGCACCCAAGCGGCAAACAAGCCCATCAGCATTCAGGAGAATCGGGGAAACCCGTTGAATCCCTGTCTCATGAAGGTTCTACCCCCAGACATGTGTGAGGATTTTGGTCTCCCTGACTGCTACTGATAGCGGTATCGGTGGGCCGTTTTATATCGCCCCCACACCTTCCAACCGGATGACACTCAAGCCGTTGGCGGGGATACAGACGTGACGCTTAGTGCAGTTATCTGCATCCCCCCAGCCCCTTGCCGAGACGCACACCAGGGGGCAGTCCCTGTTCCCGGTAGAGCGTTGAGTCAACGAAAATGCCTTGCTCTTCCGCGTTACCGCATAACGCCTTATGCTTGTCCTATCACGTTATGCGGTAACGCGGAGGACCCAAGACCATGCCCAGAAAGACCCTCACCGACGAAGAGCGTAGAGCCCGCACGGCGGAGCGTCAGCGCAGATACCGGGAACGCGCCTTCAAGGACCCGGACGGGCACCAGCTAGAACGGCTCTCTATCGCCGTCTCAGCTCACGCCAAGGCGCAGCTTGGGAGACTAGCCACGGGTTACGCGGTAACGCTCAGAGAAGCCCTAGAGCTGGCGCTAGACGCCACTGAGCGGCACGTCCTGGCGGGGCTCAGCTCCCAAGACCAGGAACGCTATCTGAACCGAGAGCTGGCGCTATCGAATCCCCTCGAACAAGCGTTACCAGGTAACGGGGAAGAACCAGAGCCAACCGACCTTGAACCTTCAATGACGTTACCAGGTAACGCACAAGAGCCAGAGCCAACGGACCCCGAACCGCCAAAGGCGTTACTGGGTAACGGGGAAGCACCCAAGGTTGAGGCATTTCTGGGCTATCCCGAGCATGTGAAGGCGAAGGCTGTCGAGATGCGGTTCTCTGCCAACTATCCCCATAAGCAGATTGCGGACTTCATCCAAGCCGAGTGTGGCCGTGCTCCGTCCGTCTCGAACCTGCCGAAGCTCCTCAAGAGGTGGGCTCAACCCGTCCAAGAAGGTACACCTTCCTGAACAGTTCCCGAACCCGCGCAAGTGACTGATTCTTGTTGTCTGAAAAGGTTATAAAAGAATTTATAGACACCATTCCAGAATTGTCTGTAATGTTTCCAGACACCAGGACAGCGGAGACGGACAGATGAGCAAGGCAATCGGATACCGGAGAGTCAGCACCACGGACCAGAACACCACGCGCCAGCTCGAAGGCGTGACCCTAGACAAGGCGTTCGAGGACAAGCTGAGCGGGGCCAAGACCGACAACCGCCCCCAGCTTCAGGCATGCCTCGAATACCTGCGGGACGGGGACACCCTCCACGTCCACAGCATCGACCGCCTAGCCCGCAACCTCTTGGAGCTTCAAAAGCTGGTCGAGGACCTGACCGAGCGGGGGGTCTCCGTCCGCTTCCACAAGGAAGGGCTGACCTTCACGGGCGCTAGCGACCCCATGCAAATGCTCATGTTCCAGATGATGGGCGCTTTCGCGCAGTTCGAGCGGTCCCTGATTCGTGAGCGCCAGCGGGAGGGCATCCAAGCCGCGAAGGCGAAGGGCAAGCACCTTGGCCGCAAGCCAATCTTGACCCCCGAGCAGGTCAAGGAAGCGCGCCAGCGTCGAGAGGCGGGGGAATCAGCAGCGGCCTTAGCCAAGGATTACGGTGTCTCTCGCGCCACCATGTACCAACACCTTGCAGGCACCACAGAATGACCCGAGACGAGTTCCAGTCCCTCTTTCCGGGGGAACCTATGGCCAGCATCGAAGACCACGCCAGAAGCCTTCAGGAAGCCCTAGAGGAGCAAGGGCAAGCGGATGTCTTCATGGTCGGGTCTGGCTTCGTGGTTCGCCCCAAGGACTCGGAGCAAGGGGAGCTAGTTCGAGTGCAATTATCTGCACAAGAGAACGGCTAGCCCCTCCTAAGCCCCGTCCGAAGGGGGCTCACTCTCGCCCGGCTCTCACTGAGGCGGTAGCGGGCTCAGTCCCCCGTGTCGTCTGGCAGATCGAAGTCAGGTGATAGAACGGTGTCCGGGTAAAGCAGGTGCGTCGTGCGTTCAACCCACCCGAGGTCTTCAAGGGCCTGAGCAACTGGGAACCGCATGACCCAAAGCCAGTGCTCGTTCCCGGCGGTTTGCGGGGCCACAAACTCCACCAACATGCCAGCTCTAGCCCGCCCCGCAAGATCGAAACCTAGCTCGTCCGCGACCGCCGTTGCCAGCTTGCCATAGTGGAGATTGACCCCGCTGTAGGTGTCGTAACCAACAAGTTCGGCCAGCCGGGTCGCGGTTACGACTCTTGCGGGAGCAGCGTGGTGGACGCAGAGCATCTCACGTTGCTTAGTCCCTTATCGACAAAATCTTTGACAAAACGATGAGAATTCTAAAGGGCCTCCAGCACGAGACTCGGCTGCACAA
>NZ_JAAIJQ010000193.1 GCF_010820565.1 Thiorhodococcus minor
GCACCACCGGCTTCACGCCCGACGGCCTGAGCGCCGCGGGCGCAGCCATCGGCCCCATCGCCGGGCTGGTCGAGGACGGCGACGGGCGCCTCTACTTCGGCCAGGCCAGCCCCGCCGGGGTGCGCCGCATCGCCTCCGCCTACGCCAGCCTGCCCTGGCAGGACCGCCTGCAGGTCCCGGGCGACGGCGGCGAGACTCTGCGGATCTTCGACGCCCAGGGTCGCCTGCGCGAGGAGCGCGACGCCGAGACCGGCCTCACCCTGAAGACGGTGGATTATGACGCCGCCGGACAGCTGGCGAGCGTCACCGATGAGTACGACCGCACCACCACCTATGAGCGCGACGGCGCCGGGCGCATCGCTGCCGTCGTCAGCCCGACCGGCCAGCGCACCCGCATCGCCTACAACGCCTTCGGCCAGCCCGAGACCATCACCCACCCGGACGGCGCGCTCTGGGGCCTGGAATACGATGCCGCGGGGTTGCTGACCGACTACACCGATCCCAACGACCATACCACCACCTTCGCCTACGACAGCCTGTCGCGTCTCATCCGCGACACCGATGCCGCCGGCGGCGGCTGGAAGTCGATCGAATACGACCTCGACCCCGAGGCCCAGCAGGTACGCTATACCTCGGCCGAGGATCGGGTGCATGGCTACACCGCGCGCACCGACACCGAGACCGGCGTGCGCACGTCGATCGACACCAGCCCCACGGGCGGCGAGACCCGCAGCGTCAGCGACCCGCTCGCGCGCACCACGACCACCACCGCCCCCGACGGCACGCGCACCCGCACCGAGACCCTGCCGAGCGCCGTGCCCTCCGGGGCCGCCTCGGACAGCCGCACCACCCTCACCCTGCCGAGCGGGCTGACCTATACCAGCGAGAGCGCCCACACCTGGGGCCTGGCCGACCCCGACGACCCGGGCTCGCACGTCCTCCTCCGCGAGATCACCACCACCAACGGCGCGTCCTGGGTCACCGACTACGATCCCGCCACCCGCACCCAGACCACCACCAGCCCCGAGGGACGCACCACCACCACCGTCCTGGACGCCCATGACCGTCCGTTGCGCACCGCGATTCCCGGACTGGCCGCGACCCAGTACCGCTACGAGGACGACCGCCTGGTGGAGACCCGCCAGGGCACGGGCGATGACGCCCGCCTCACCACCTACGCCTACGACGCCCACGACCACCTCATCGCGATCACCGATGCCGAGCAGCAGATCACCCGCTACACCCCGGACGCCGTCGGGCGGGTCACTGAGATCGAGCGCCCGGATGGCGCGATCACCGGGCTCGACTACGACGCCAAGGGTAACCTTGAGGGTGTCACCCCGCCGGGACGCCCCGAGCACCGCCTCGGCTACACCCCGGTCGACCTGGAGGACGACTACCAGCCGCCCAGCGTCGATGACGGCACCGGGGCCATCGCCCGCGGCTACGACAAGGACCGGGATCTCACCCAGCTGAGCCATGCCCTGGGGCCGCAGATCGGCTACGGCTACGACGCCGCCGGGCGGCTGGACAGGCGCACCACCGCGGCGGGCGAGACCACCTATACCTACGCCGGTCCCACCGAGCGCATCGCCACGATCACCACGCCCGAGGGCGAGGTGCTGGCCTTCGACTATGACGGCGCGCTCACCATCGACACCCAGTGGTCCGGCACCGTCAATGGCCAGGTCGAGACCGACTGGAACAGCGACTTCGCCATCGCCGCGCATATCATCAACGACAGCCACAGCATTTCCTACGACTACGACGGCGACGGGCTGCTCACCCAGGCCGGCGCGCTGATCCTCGCGCGCGATCCCGACCATGGGCTGCTCACCGGCACCAGCCTCGGCGGCCTCACCACCACCCAGGGCTACAATGCCTTCGGTGAACTCGCCGCCCAGCAGGCGGCGCACGACGGCAGCGCGCTCTACCAGGTCGGCTACACCCGCGACCGCCTCGGGCGCATCCGCACCAAGACCGAGACCCTGCAAGGCCAGACCAGCGTCTACGCCTACGACTACGACCTGGCCGGGCGCCTGACCGAGGTCCGCACCAACAGCAGCGTCACCGGCTCCTGGGACTACGACGCCAACGGCAACCGCATCGGCGTCGACGGCGTGGCCAACGGCAGCTACGACGAGCAGGACCGCCTGCTCCAGTCCGACACACCGGCCCGGCCACGCCCGAGCGCGGCCATTGGCTATATCATCGACGGGCAGGATCGGCGCATCGGCAAGACCCGCGATGGTGAGTTGGTCCAAGGCTTCCTCTACAAGGACCAATTGAATCCGATCGCCGAGCTGGACGGCGAGGGGAACCTGGTCTCGGTCTTCGTCTACGGGGAGAAGGTCAACGTCCCGGCCTATTTGATCAAGGTCGATCCCGAGACCCAGGAGGAGACCACCTACCGGATCCTCTCCGATCACCTCGGCAGCCCCCGGCTGGTCGTCGCCGTCGAGACCGGGGCCGTCGTTCAGCGGATGGACTACGATGCCTGGGGGGTGGTGACGCGCGACACCAACCCGGGGTTCCAGCCGTTCGGGTTTGCCGGGGGGCTCTACGAGCCGGAGACTGGGCTCGTGCGCTTTGGGGTCAGGGACTATGATCCCTACACCGGGCGGTGGTTGGGGAAGGATCCGATTGGGTTTGAGGGTGGGACGGAAAATGCATATGAGTATGGTTCTAGTAATCCGCTCAATACCATTGACCCGGAGGGGACCACAGCGCTTACAGGAGCCGCTGGAGGCGCCGTGGTTTGTGGGCCGCCTTGTGCAGTACTAGGTTTCGGTGCCGGAGTAATTCTGACCGGCAAGCTCATAGACTGGATGAGGAATGATGAATATGATCAGGGTGATCCCAACTATGGTGGTTATACGCAAGACGATGAGAATGAGGCTCTTGATTTATCAAATACGCTGAGTGGTTATGAAACGTGCGAACAACTTGAAGAAGCAATTACGACTCTGAGGAACAGAATAAGGGGTAGTGCGGCCTGGCAAGGCCGCGTGTTCTAGCGGGTGTGACTCCCGCCTGGGTAATCGTGCGCCGCGAGCCCAGTATCG
>NZ_JAAIJQ010000194.1 GCF_010820565.1 Thiorhodococcus minor
ACCGCCGGGAAACCAGGCGGCAAACAGAGAACACCAACTTCGGCCTAAACGGCGGCAAGGACCCGGCTTACTCTCCGTGCGGCCTGGCAAGGCCGCGTGTTCTAGCAGGCGTGACTCCCGCCTGGGTAATCGCGGGAGCGGGGCGAGGGTCAGGTCTCCCATCGCCCATGAGTGCCTTGCGCGCTGCCTCTTAGGGGGAACTGTCGCCGGACGGGGTCTGTATCCGTCCTAATGTCTTTGGGTGAGTTCGGAGGCGTTGGGGCGCAAACATCCGGGTGTTACGTCCCGCAGTAAACCGGATTCTTCATCCTCTTTCGTCCCAAGATCGCTGAGGGGGTCTTGGCGAGACGCCCCGCCATGAATGCGAGACAGGACCACCAAGAAAAGAGGCCGGGACACCTCTGGTAGAGTGGGATTTGCGACGATCCGCCGCCCCACCAGAGGGCACCGGCCATGCCTGTGATCCTGCCAGGGATCTTGTCCCTGGAGCAACACCTCGCCGAGCTGCGATTGAATCCTGAGCACTACCGACCTGCGCGCTGTCCGCACTGCGGCCGGGCCGGGCTCGGCGGCCATGGTCACTACGCGCGCAAGGCCGACCGCGAAGGCGGTGGGCGGCTGAATCCGATCCCGATTCCACGCTTTTGCTGCGCGGGCTGCCGTCGCACCTGCTCGGTGCTGCCGCAGTGTCTGGCGCCGCGGCGCTGGTATGGGTGGGCGCTACAGCAGGTGGTCCTGGTGGGCCTGTTGGCCGGCACGTCGGCGCGTGCGCTGAGCCGGGGGTGTCTGCCGGGACGACGCACGATCGGGCGATGGTGGCGGCGCTGGCAGGCGCAGTTCGCGGTGCAAGGGGAAAAGGGGGCCGGGTGACCGCGGGTGATTGCTCACCCGCGGTTCCCACAGATCCGGACGTGCCCAATTCGGGCATCCGGCTCCTCAGCTTAAACATTCGCTACGTGGCATAGATGCTGTGCACGACCCGCGCGGGCGGGAGGGGATGGCGCTTGAGCAAACGCTTGAACGCCGGCCAGTCCAGCTGCGTGGCATGGGAGCGGCGATTGAGCCACTTGCGCCAGCGTCGCTGGACCTCGAAGCGTAGCCGCGAGAGTGCTCGGGAGTTTCCAGTGATGCCGTAGTAGGCATCATGACCCTTGAGCTTGCGACTGAGTGCCTGCTGCTGCTCGGCCACCGGACGGTGACGGTTGAGCCGACACCACTGTCCGATTTGCCGCAGCGCACGACCGAAACGCGACTTGGCCGTTTTGCGTTGCACCACCCAGCGCCCCTTCCGGGAGCGCCACCAGTAGTGGGTGAAGCCGAGGAGATCGAAGCTGCGCTCCCGTTGGGAGGCGCGCTCCTCGCTGACCGGTGATGGACGACGAAAGTCCACCAGGCGGGTCTTCTCGGGGTGGAGTGTCAGCCCGAAGCGCGCGAAGCGCTTGGGCAGCACCTCCATGACCCGCCGTGCGTCGTCTTCCCG
Organism: Thiorhodococcus minor; assembly: GCF_010820565.1. GTDB lineage: Bacteria > Pseudomonadota > Gammaproteobacteria > Chromatiales > Chromatiaceae > Thiorhodococcus > Thiorhodococcus minor. The sequence goes on from NZ_JAAIJQ010000194.1 coordinate 1,481, forward strand.
CTGGAAGGCCAGCAGCCCATCGTCGGCGAAGCGGACCATGAAGGCCCGCCCCTGTAGACGCGGCTTGACCGTCTGCTCGAACCAGTGGTCGAGCACCTCATGCAGATAGACATTCGACACCAGCGGGCTGATCACGCCCCCTTGCGGGCTGCCCCGCTCGGGATAGCTGATTGCCCCATCCTCCATGATCCCGGCTTGCATCCATTTGCCCAGCGCGCGACGGATTACGCCGTCACGTACCCGTTGGTCGAGAAAGGCATTGAGGTGTGTCTTCTCCATGCTGTCGAAGAAGGCGCGGATGTCGAGGTCGATTACCCAGCCGCCGCCGATGTCCATCAGCCCCTTCCAGAGCGCGTCGAGCGCTTGATGCGCGCTACGCCCCGGGCGGAAACCATAGGAGCAGTCCAGAAAGTCCTGCTCGTACACCGGCTCCAGCACCATCAGCACCGCCCGTTGGAGCACTTTGTCCTCCAAGGTGGGAATGCCGATGGGCCGGGTCGCGTTCTTCGCCCCAGCCTTGGGGATGTGCACGCGCCTGACCGGCGGCGCCCGGTAGCGCCCGCTCTTGAACCGTTCGAGCAGGTCGCTCAGGTTCTCGTGCAAGCGTTGCTCGTACGTCTCGGCCGTGACGCCGTCCACTCCGACGGCGCCATCCTTGCGCGTGCGCCGATACGCTTCCTCCATCCACATCAGGTCGATGTGGTGCGCCAGCGTCAGCAGCACCCTCTCTGGTGCCTCTCTCGCCAATTGCGCGATCGCCTGTTGTCGCGTTGAGATGATTTCGCGATCCAATGCCCGCGTCATCTGTCCCTCCAGACGTGTGTTTAGACTGGTCGGCCGCTTCCCTCGGATGGGTCCTCTCGGGTGAGTTCCCCATCGTCTTCAGTACTATCAGCCGACTCCGACGACTCAGCCGCCGTCGCGCCGCACTTCGTTGCCTTCGCTTGGCGCTACCTTGTCTGTGGTCCTGTTCGCAGCCGTCAGTCGGACCACTCCGACGGCGATCTGGGCGGCTTCTTACGCGGCGCCCGCACCGCGTCTGCGACAAGGAACGACTGAGCCCTCCCAGGTTCCTGGATGACCCTTGCGTGCATGCCCTGCTCACCGACCCCGGCGGACCACCTGCATCAAGCGCTACAATGCAGCTGATGTTGCCTTCCGCCATCTGTACAGCGTCGGCTCCGCATCTGAATCTTTCGAGGCTCAATCACACGGCCTGCACGCCCCTGTGTACGCTTCGCAGCTGGGATCGCTCCCAGTCCACGCAACACTCGGTTCCGGTGGGTCGCTAGCCCTTACCGGTTCGGGACTTTCACCCGACGGGTCACTACGAAAAGTTTCTGAAGACCACAGTCCTTCGCGTCTTCGTCCCCCTTTCCCAGGCTTTGCCTGGCGCAAACAGATTTATTTAGTGCCTGAACGAAAACCCCGTTCAATTCAGTGGCACACTCTGCCCTGGAATTAAACGAGGCAGGATCGACTTCGA
>NZ_JAAIJQ010000195.1 GCF_010820565.1 Thiorhodococcus minor
CAGGTGCAGAGTCTGGGGGCACCGGCCGAGGCCTTGTTGATCCGCTCCGGCATTCACCCCGACCTGCTAGCGCACCCGAGCGCCGCCGCCCCGCTCAAGAAGGTCTTTCAGTGGATCGAGCTGGCGTGCCAATCCCTCGGGACCGAGCATCTGGGCCTCCATGTGGGCGATGCCACCTCCAATGCGGATCTCGGACACTATGGTCGCCTGCTCGAGGGGGCGCTCACGCTGCATCACTACATCCAGAAAGGGATGTCGCTCTACCACACGGTCGTCGTCGGGCAATCCTTCTGGCTGTCGCTGCATGGCGACAAGGTCCGGATCAATCTCGGCTCGCCCTGGACTCCCGGGCTCGGCGACTACCAGGCTCATCTGAGCAGCTTCGCCGTCACCATCGCCAACATCCGCAAGTTCGCGGGACCAGACTGGACCCCGACGGAAATCAGCTTCGGCTTCAAGGCGCGGGAGAGCCTCTCCGCCGAGATGCTCGGTGCGGCCCGAGTGGCGCATCGGCCGGGCCAAAGCTACCTCGAGTTTCCACGTGCGATGCTCGGCCTGCAGCGATGCGATGGGGCTCGTGCCCTAGCGATGGGGCAGCCCACCCCTCCCAAACCACTGCCGCAGGACCTCGCGGGACTGGTGGAGCTTCAAATCGAATCCCTGCTCGACGGGCAGAGCCTACCGGTCGACCTGGTCGCGGACAGCCTAGGGATGAGCAGACGCAGCCTCCAGCGCGGCCTCGCCGCTCATGGCGTGAGCTACACAGACCTGCTGAGCACGGTGCGGCTGCGCCGTGCCGCCGAATGGCTGGAGCGCAGCGACAAGCCCGTGCTCGAGGTCGCATTGGATCTCGGATACACCGACGCCTCCAACTTCACCCGCGCCTTCCGGCGCCAGACCGGCATATCGCCGAGGGCATACCGAGACAGCTCGAGCGGCGATGAGCCCGGAGGCGAGCCAGGCGTTACTTGAGCGTCGTATCCCGCCGAGCGCTCAATGCACCGTGCCGCCAGCGGTTGGCACCAGATGACAGGTACCGTCCGCCGGCCAGGGTCATACTGGCTGGAAAACGTTCCGAAGCTAGGAGCATGCAGCCTTGACTCGAGCGCCTTCGAGGCCGGATTTCGACGCGGCATCTCCATCCGCGGGGTGACTGCAACCGCAGCTCCCAAAGCACCGCGCGGCGCGCATCGAAGACGCGAATCGCAGGGATCCGGAGGAGGACGGTGAGCAAGACCGAACGACCTTTGGCCGCGACCATTGCAGTGACCTTTCTCGTCCCCTTGGCCACCCAGTCCGAGACAACTGCCCCCGGTGAGGGCCATGAGCCGGCCGCGGACGAAGTCGGAGTCAGCCGGCCAGTCAATCGTCATCAGACGAATCGGAGCAAGACATGATGACCAGTCAAAAAACCCTGAGATGGCAAGCCGATTTGAGCGCCGCTTCGCTGTTGCTGGCACCCGGATGGATCAAGGCACCCGTTGAGCAAACAGCGCAACGCGTGACCCTGCGCGGCGGCTACGCGACCAATTTCCTCGCGATTCTGGGTGGTACGCTGCGCGACCGGTTCTTGGAGGCGCCAATCCGCCCGGCTGATGTGCGGAGTGCACACGCGTGATCCGGCGCGGCTCCGGCCTGGCGCTGATGGCCGCATGGCTATGGGTCGCGGCACCTGCATTCGCAACCGGGACGCCGGATGCCGACCATGAGCCGCCGTCCGCGATGGTCTCCGCGGCCGTGCTGGAAGGTCGCATCGCCGAGGTCGGGGATGCAAAAGAGTTGACGGATGAGGCCCGCGACAGGTTGATCGGGCTCTATCGCCAATCGATCAGCAATCTCGAGGCGTCAGAGGCCCACGAGCTGGCAGCGGCCGATTACCGGCAGAGCGGGGAGCAAGCGCCTGGGCAGATCGAGAGGTTGCGTGCCGAGCGTTCGGAGATCCTGGCCGACGAGCCCCTGGCGCAGCTCGATGCAGCGGAAGACCTCAGGCTGGCGGACCTCGAGCGCCGCCTGCAGACCGAACGCGCGGACCTCGCCGCGGTCAAGGCGCGCCACGACGACATGAAGGGGCGGCTCACCTCAGAGGAGCGCCGGCCTCAGGTCGTCCGCCAGCGCCTCGTCGAGGCCAACGCGGCGCGCGAAACCGTCTCGGCGGCCTTGCAGTCCGACGCTCCCGCGGAGGGCTTGTCCGGGCAGTCTGTGCCAAGACTTGCGCAGGCACGACGCTGGGAGCTGGAGACCCGTTACCTGGCCTTGAGCGCCGAGATCAAGATGCTCGACCAGGAGTTGCTGAGCCGAGCCGCGCGCCTCGATCTGCTCGAGGCGAAGCGGGACAAGGACGCTGCCAGCATCGATTGGATTGCGGCGCGCGTGGCGGCACTCGAAGCGCGTACCTTGGCACAGCGGCGGCAAGCCGCCGGTCAGGCCAGGGCCGATGCGGAGCTGGCGCGTCGCGATGTAGAGGGCATGGACCCGCTGCTTGTCCGCCTGTCGGTGGCCAATGCCGAGCTTGGCCAAGCCATCGACGAGCGGGTCGCGGAGCTGCATGGCCTCGACGAAGCAAGGGCGAGGGCAGAGCGTCTCTCCGAACGGCTGGGTGCCGACTATCGCGATACGCGTAACACCCTCGAGTCCGGTGAGTTCAGCGCCGACCTGGGGGCGATCCTGCTCCAGCAGCTCGAGGCGATGCCGGACTTCAACAGCTTGCGGCAGCAGCAAGCGCAGCGCAGAGCACGGCTCGCCAGCGGGAATACGCGCCGTTTGGGGCATCGGGCCGAGGCGCGACGACTCAGCGATGCCGAGGCCGCAGTCTCTGAGCTCCAGAGCGAGCTCCAAACGGGGCTGCCGCGGGCGCAGCAGGCCCGGTTGCGGGAGCTGGTGACGCAGCGCCTGGAACTGCTCGCCCATATCCTCGAGACCGAGGAGCTTTACCTCGACAAGGCGAGG
>NZ_JAAIJQ010000196.1 GCF_010820565.1 Thiorhodococcus minor
CTGCGCCAGGCTCAACCCCGTCGCTTGGGCGATCTGGCCGACCGTAAGAACGCCCAGGGCGATGAGATTGCGGGCGGTGTCCTCGCGGCCTTTCTGCAATCCAATCTGCTCGCCCTCCTCCCGGCCCTCCTCCCGCGCCTCCGCCAGCAAGCTCGCTTCATCGCTCAGCGCCTTGGCGCGTGACTCGGCCCAGTAGCGCGCTTCCTCGTCCGCACTGAGCTCACGTAGCTTCTCGATGGCCCACTGGACCGGGGGATAGGGGTGAGTGCTCATGGTCGACTCCTCCTGCCAATGCGCAAAGTCGGCGATCCAGGCCGACAGCCGCGCAGGCAGTTGTCCCAGCCGGTCGGCCTTGCGCAGCTCGATGATGTTCAACTGCAGCTCACGCCCCAGACGCACCTCGGGGCGGGCACGGTCACGCATCTCGAAGCACCACAACGCTTGCTTGGCCTGCTCTGGCGCCTCGAACAGCGTGAAGTCGAGCAGATGGATGCCGATCACGGGCTTGAGGCGCCGATACGCCGTGCCCGCATCGAGCTGCTCGCTTAGCAGGCGTGCCAGATAGAGGAGGCCGCACCCGCTCCAGTGCGTGAAGCGACGCACCTGCATTTCAATAGCGTAGCGCTGCCCGCGCTCGTCGACGGCCCGCAGGTCGAGCACCAGCGACTTGCCGCTGAGCCGCTCGGGCGTCAGACGCGGATTGAGCAGACTGACCTCGACAATCGCCGGCTCGTCGCGGCGTACGACATTGATCAGATCGACCAGCAGTGCCGGCTCCTCGGAGAAGACGCGGAAGAAGACGTAGTCGTTCTTGGGGTCGAGCAGGTCGGCGGCGAGGATCTCTGGCATGCGGGCGGGTCCGGAGGGATGAGGACGAAGAGTGTTCTCATGATACGCATCGGCACGCCAAGCCCCAATCTGCAAACCACGCCAGCCTGGTCCCTGTTGTCCTAGACGGCGACCTCGATTGAACTTCAACGGCTAAATAAATCTGTCCCCTTTAGTCCCCAATAGTCCCCTTAATGTCTAATCGGCCCACAGGGCATCGAGCTTGAAGGGGACGGCCTCAAAGGGCTCGGCCGCCACATCGGCGTCGTCGACAAAGCTCGCTAGCAGAACCCATTGGTGGTCCCTGAGCTTGAATGCCTCCAAGGTCCGAGCGACGGGGTCCACGAGCCAGCAGTATGGGATGCCGTTGGCGGCGTAGAGGGGCATCTTGGTCATACGGTCCACTCTCGCGGTCGAGGGCGAAATGACTTCGCACACCCAGTCCGGCGCCAACGCGATCCAGGCCGTTTCTGGAAGCTGGGGCAGCCGCTCGCGACGCCATCCCGCGAGATCGGGCACCAACACATCCGCGCCCAAATGCAGCTCGGGCTCGTCCAGTATCCACCAGCCGCCTGGTCCGCCGCGACTGCGCTGGAAGGGATTGCCGATCTCCATTCCGATGGCGGAAGCGGCCAGGGCATGGCGGGGTGCTGGGCGCGGATGGGCGTACAGCTCGCCGTCAATGATCTCGCCGACCAAGGTATCGGGGAGCGAGAAGAGATCGGCATACTGGGCAGGGCGTGCCTGGGGGTGGGGCATGGTGACGTGCCTGTAGTCGGTTATCCGAATGAACTTGGTCTGGATGCTACGTTCAGAAGATCGAGGCCGGCTCCCTATGGCTCCGCCTTACAGAACGCCTGTAAGTGCGGCTTCAGCCGCATCGGCCGCGTGCGGCTAAAGCCGCACCTACAGATGGTGGCCGAGCTTACGATCGACACCAGCCGGCCCCTAAGGCTCTGCTCCACGCAGCGCCTCGATCTGCGCCAGGCTCAACCCCGTCGCTTGGGCGATCTGGCCGACCGTAAGAACGCCCAGGGCGATGAGATTGCGGGCGGTGTCCTCGCGGCCTTTCTGCAATCCAATCTGCTCGCCCTCCTCCCGGCCCTCCTCCCGCGCCTCCGCCAGCAAGCTCGCTTCATCGCTCAGCGCCTTGGCGCGTGACTCGGCCCAGTAGCGCGCTTCCTCGTCCGCACTGAGCTCACGTAGCTTCTCGATGGCCCACTGGACCGGGGGATAGGGGTGAGTGCTCATGGTCGACTCCTCCTGCCAATGCGCAAAGTCGGCGATCCAGGCCGACAGCCGCGCAGGCAGTTGTCCCAGCCGGTCGGCCTTGCGCAGCTCGATGATGTTCAACTGCAGCTCACGCCCCAGACGCACCTCGGGGCGGGCACGGTCACGCATCTCGAAACACCACAACGCTTGCTTGGCCTGCTCTGGCGCCTCGAGCAGCGTGAAGTCGAGCAGATGGATGCCGATCACGGGCTTGAGGCGCCGATACGCCGTGCCCGCATCGAGCTGCTCGCTTAGCAGGCGTGCCAGATAGAGGAGGCCGCACCCGCTCCAGTGCGTGAAGCGACGCACCTGCATTTCAATAGCGTAGCGCTGCCCGCGCTCGTCGACGGCCCGCAGGTCGAGCACCAGCGACTTGCCGCTGAGCCGCTCGGGCGTCAGACGCGGATTGAGCAGACTGACCTCGACAATCGCCGGCTCGTCGCGGCGTACGACATTGATCAGATCGACCAGCAGTGCCGGCTCCTCGGAGAAGACGCGGAAGAAGACGTAGTCGTTCTTGGGGTCGAGCAGGTCGGCGGCGAGGATCTCTGGCATGCGGGCGGGTCCGGAGGGATGAGGGCGAAACGTGTTCTCATGATACGCATCGGCACGCCAAGCCCCAATCTGCAAACCACGCCAGCCTGGTCCCTGTTGTCCTAGACGGCGACCTCGATGAGCTTCAACGGCTAAATAGTGCCTGGCCGAAAAGTCTGTTTCATCTTACGGGACAATGGCTTAAAATATGACCCCATGGTCGAAGTTTCGGCG
>NZ_JAAIJQ010000197.1 GCF_010820565.1 Thiorhodococcus minor
ATGACGGCGCGCTCACCATCGACACCCAGTGGTCCGGGACCCTCAATGGCCGCGTCGAGACCGACTGGAACAGCGACTTCGCCATCGCCGCTCATATCATCAACGACAGCCACAGCATTTCGTACGCCTACGACGGCGACGGGCTGCTCACTCAGGCCGGTGCGCTGATCCTCGCGCGTCATGCCGGCAACGGCCTGCTCACCGGCGCCACGCTCGGCGGCCTCACCACCAGCCAGGACTACAACGCCTTTGGCGAGCTCGAAGGCTTCGGCGCCCAGCAGGATGGCAGCACCCTCTACGGCGTCACCTATACCCGCGACCGCCTCGGGCGCATCCGCACCAAGACCGAGACCCTGCAGGGCCAGACCAGCGTCTACGCCTACGACTACGATGCCGCCGGGCGGTTGACCGCCGTCCGCGAGAACGGCGCCGTCACCGGCAGCTGGGACTACGACGCCAACGGCAACCGCATCGGCGTCGACGGCACGGCCAACGGCACCTACGATGAGCAGGACCGCCTGCTCCAATACGACGCCCCGGCCCGCCCGCGCCCGAGCGGGGCGATCGGCTACGTCATCGACGGCCAGGACCGGCGCATCGGAAAGACCCGCGACGGTGAGCTGATCCAGGGGTTCCTCTACAAAGACCAGCTCAACCCCATCGCCGAGCTGGATGGCGAGGGCAACCTCGTCGCGGTCTTCGTCTATGGCGACAAGGCCAACGTCCCGGCCTACCTGATCCAGATCGATCCCGAGACGCAGGCGGAGACCACCTACCGGATCCTCTCCGACCACCTCGGCAGCCCACGGCTGGTCGTCGCCGTCGAGACCGGGGTCGTCGCTCAGCGGATGGACTACGATGCCTGGGGTGTGGTCACGCGGGATACCAACCTGGGGTTTCAGCCGTTTGGGTTTGCGGGTGGGCTCTATGATTCGGCGACTGGGCTCGTGCGCTTTGGGGTCAGGGATTATGATCCCTATACGGGGCGGTGGATGGGGAAGGATCCGATTGGGTTTGAGGGGGATGACTCCAATTTGTACGGGTATGTAATTCAAGATCCGCTGAATTGGTATGACCCAGAAGGCAAAGCAAGAAAAGGTGGGAACAAAGAACGCCCGAAAAACCCTAATAAACGCACTCCACCAGAGCATAGAAGGCCAAGTGTTGATCGGGAACGCAATATTGGGCACCCAGAAGGAGAAGAGCACAGCCGCCGCCCCAAAGGTGGATTTAAGCCTCGCGGTAGAATTTTTCCAATGCCCTTGATTATAGATCCCTGCCTTTTGGATCCATCTCTATGTAATCCTTATTATCCGTTAGATCTGCCTCCGAGCTGCTGATTAAATATGATAAACCCTGGCGAAGCCGACTTCTCAGGCATATACGAATTAGTTGGGTGCGGCTTATTGAAGGAAGCCAAGAAGCTGTTGCTAAATCACAAGACAGGTTGTATTGCGGATTGTTATAGTGGTGACTTGAATCATGCATGGTATGTCTTGGGGGATATATGCTACAAATTGCGAGATTTTGATTGTGCGGTTCATTCTTTCAGGAAAGCGCTTTCCGAAGAGCCAAACGACGTGCATGCGATGTGGGGCTTAGGGAATAGCTATTCAGAGTTGTCGCAGCCAAAAAAGGCGGCGAAATGGTTCGGAAAGGCGTTGGAAATAGAGCCTTTGAATCCATCGATAACATATAATTACGCTAATTGTTTATTTGATCTTAGAGAATACAAGGTCGCTATTGATCTTTATCGCTCAATACCTCCAGGCGCAAGTGAGTTCACCTTGGCGAGAAAAAACATGAGAAAAGCAAGAAAGCTACTAAGTCTAAGGTAGCAATGCAGGACAACAAGGACGGTGTCAGGTCTTGCCTTTTGCCTTTGCCCGACCTGCGGGGACGCGGGAATTGGAATTCCGGTGACAGTTTACTCAATGGCGGGGAGAACTCAGCGTCAGCGACCCGCTCGCGCGCACCACACCGCGCAGGTGTCAGGTCTTGTCTTTTGCTTTTTTAGGCTGTGACCAATAGGGTTCGCTTGCGAGTTCGTCCAGGGCGCAAGGCAAGACCCGTCCCCCACGGCCCCGCGCGGCCCTGCGCCTGCGCCTGCGGCGGCTACACGTTGAAGACGATTCGCGAGTACTTCGGCCTTCCGCATCGGCCGATTCGCTACGAGGTACAGAACAGGCAAAACGCAAGACCTGACACTGCTTTGGACGCCTGACTGCCGTCCGCGAGAACGGCGTCCTGACGGGCTCCTGGGACTACGACGCCAACGGCAACCGCATCGGCGTCGACGGCGTGGCCAACGGCAGCTACGACGAGCAGGACCGCCTGCTCCAATACGACGCCCCGGCCCGCCCGCGCCCGAGCGGCGCCATCGGCTATGTCATCGACGGCCAGGATCGGCGCATTGGCAAGACCCGGGACGGGCAACTGATCCAGCGACTGTGAGGTGTCAGGTCTTGTCTTTTGCTTTTTCAGGCTGTGACCAATAGGGTTCGCTTGCGAGTTCGTCCAGGGCGCAAGGCAAGACCCGTCCCCCACGGCCCCCGCGCGGCCCTGCGCCTGCGGCGGCTACACGTTGAAGACCTGATTGCCCCAAATCCGGCAAAGCCCAGCGAAAATCCTTCATCTCAGAGGTGATGCGGCTCGTGGCATGAGGGAAACGGCGAAACTTCAGGTTGAAGACGATTCGCGAGCACTTCGGCCTTCCGCATCGGCCGATTCGCTACGAGGTACAGAACAGGCAAAACGCAAGACCTGACACAAGGACGCGCTACAAGGACGTGAGTGCCTTGTGGGGAGTGGTCCGGCTTTGACTTCTGACTGTGGCGCATGCATTCTAAGTCGTGGAAATGTAAAGA
>NZ_JAAIJQ010000198.1 GCF_010820565.1 Thiorhodococcus minor
GTCGACCGGGGTGTAGCCGAGGCGGTGCTCGGGGCGTCCCGGCGGGGTGACGCCCTCGAGGTTGCCCTTGGCGTCGTAGTCGAGCCCGGTGATCGCGCCATCCGGGCGCTCGATCGCGGTCACCCGCCCGACGGCGTCCGGGGTGTAGCCCGTGACCTGGCCCTCGGCATCGGTGATCTGGATGAGGTGATCGTGGGCGTCGTAGGCGTAGGTGGTGAGGCGGGCGTCATCGCCCGTGCCCTGGCGGGTCTCCACCAGGCGGTCGTCCTCGTAGCGGTACTGGGTCGCGGCCAGTCCGGGAATCGCGGTGCGCAACGGACGGTCGTGGGCGTCGAGGAAGGTGGTGGTGGTGCGTCCCTCGGGGCTGGTGGTGGTCTGGGTGCGGGTGGCGGGGTCGTAGTCGGTGACCCAGTCCCGGCCGTTGGTGGTGGTGACGGTACGGGTGAGGACCCGGGAGCTCGGGTCGTCGGGGTCGGCCAGGCCCCAGGTGTGGGCGCTCTCGCTGGTGTAGGTCAGCCCGCTCGGCAGGCGGATGGTGGTGCGGCTGTCGGCGGCGGCCCCGGAGGGCACCGCGCTTGGCAGGACCTCGGTGATCGTGCGGGTGCCGTCGGGGGCGGTGGTGGTCGTGGTGCGCGCGAGCGGGTCGCTGAGGCTGAGTTCTCCCCGCCATTGAGTAAACTGTCACCGGAATTCCGGAATTCGAGAATTCCAAAGGCAAAAGGCAAGACCTGACACCGTCCTTCTAAATGGTGACACCGTCCTTCTTCAAGACCTACCTGTTACGTCCAAAAAGAGCGCCCAGCAAAGAAACTATTCCGTAAACTGGCGCAAAGATTAGGAAAGAAAAGACGACACCAGAAAGCCAAAGTTCACTTTCAGGATCATCTAGAATAACGCTCAGCTTTAGCATTGTCGACACAAATAATCCAGAAAAAAGCAAAATAGGCCCTATTGTTACAGCCTCCAGCAAAGATTTTCCACTTTTCCCCCATATACTGCCTGCTGCTGCAGTATTCAGCAAAGACAAAACACTGAGGAAAATTACTAAATTAAAGTCTTCAGAGTAAGACAAGGCAATAGATATTGCCATTTCTATGAGAATAAAATACGACAAGCTCTTTAACTGTAACATAAAAAATAATACAAAGGATTTTCATGCCAGATCACTAGTCACATTCCAATTCAATATCTTCTTGACATTCGCTAGCCGGAACAAGTCTGCAGTAATCCATAAAACAAGCACTCGCAGTACCAGCTCCGACGGCGCAGGATATACATGCTTTCTTTACATTTCCACGACTTAGAATGCATGCGCCACAGTCAGAAGTCAAAGCCGGACCACTCCCCACAAGGCACTCATAGAATTTATCATAATCTCCTTTGCATTTTATACATGGCGTAATATCCTGCGGGGCCGGCATCTGATTTTCAATAATACAGGCCAAGAAATAATCACCATCAAGGCCTAAGCAATCTAGAGTCGAGTATCCAGAAATGTCAATCAGATTGACAGGATCACTCAGAGCATAGTTGTACAAATTTGGCCCGTCCCCATCAAACCCAATCGGATCCTTCCCCAACCACCGCCCGGTATAGGGATCATAATCCCTGGCCCCGAACCGCACGAGCCCGGTCTCCGGCTCGTAAAGCCCTCCGGCAAACCCGAACGGCTGGAACCCCGGCTGGGTATCCCGCGTGACGACACCCCAGGCATCGTAGTCCATCCGTTGGACAACGGCCCCGCTCTCGACCTCGACGACCAGCCGGGGGCTGCCGAGGTGATCGGAGAGGATCCGGTAGGTGGTCTCCTCCTGCGTCTCGGGATCGATCTTGATCAGGTAGGCCGGGACATTGGCCTGCTCGCCATAGACGAAGACGGCGACCAGATTGCCCTCCCCGTCCAGCTCGGCGATCGGGTTGAGCTGATCCTTGTAGAGAAACCCCTGGACCAATTCACCGTCCCGGGTCTTGCCGATGCGCCGGTCCTGGCCGTCGATGACGTAGCCGATGGTGCCGCTCGGGCGCGGGCGGGCCGGGGCGTCGTATTGGAGCAGGCGGTCCTGCTCATCGTAGGTGCCGTTGGCCGTGCCGTCGACGCCGATGCGGTTGCCGTTGGCGTCGTAGTCCCAGGAGCCCGTCAGGACGCCGTTCTCGCGGACGGCGGTCAGGCGTCCGGCCAGGTCGTAGTCGTAGGCGTAGACGCTGGTCTCACCTTGCAGGGTCTCGGTCTTGGTGCGGATGCGCCCGAGGCGGTCGCGGCTGTAGGTGACGCCGTAGAGGGCGCTGCCGTCCTGCTGGGCGCTGAAACCTTCGAGCTCGCCGAAGGCGTTGTAGTCCTGGCTGGTGGTGAGGCCGCCGAGGCTGGTGCCGGTGAGCAGCCCATGGTCGGGATCGCGCGCGAGGATCAGCGCGCCGGCCTGGGTGAGCAGCCCGTCGCCGTCGTAGTCGTAGGAAATGCTGTGGCTGTCGTTGATGATATGCGCGGCGATGGCGAAGTCGCTGTTCCAGTCGGTCTCGACCTGGCCATTGACGGTGCCGGACCACTGGGTGTCGATGGTGAGCGCGCCGTCATAGTCGAAGGCCAGCACCTCGCCCTCGGGCGTGGTGATCGTGGCGATGCGCTCGGTGGGACCGGCGTAGGTATAGGTGGTCTCGCCCGCCGCGGTGGTGCGCCTGTCCAGCCGCCCGGCGGCGTCGTAGCCGCGCGCAAAGCAGTGTCAGGTCTTGCGTTTTGCCTGTTCTGTACCTCGTAGCGAATCGGCCGATGCGGAAGGCCGAAGTGCTCGCGAATCGTCTTCAACGTGTAGCCGCCGCAGGCGCAGGGCCGCGC
>NZ_JAAIJQ010000199.1 GCF_010820565.1 Thiorhodococcus minor
CGGCTCGCGCCTGTCCCCACGCGATGTCACGTGGTAGAGCGCTCCGGGAAACTCGATGCGTAATGGCCTTGCCATCGCGAAAAACGCAACGATGCGAGAACTGACCCCTCCCTGTGACCCCTCCCTGCGAGAACTGACCCCTCCCTGCTGCTGACCCCTCCCTGCTCTCCCTGCTCGCTTACAGCGCCACCGGCTTGGCTCGATCCAGCGCCGCCCCCGCGCGGTCGAGGTAGTCGTCCGGGAAGGTCCAGACCGGGCTGCCCGGATCACGCACGAGTCCGCGCTCCTGCGGCGCCAGGTCGTAGCCCAGGCTCAGGACCACATCACTACTGACCCAAGGGCTTTCGCGCAAGTAGCCATGGCCGCTGCCGCTGACCGCGCCTTCCGCGTTGCTGACGTCGATCACGCGAAGCCTCGGGTGGCTGCTTAGGAAACGGCTTGCCTGCTCCGTGGCCATCTCGCCGATCAGCGCCTCACTGGCGCGCTGTCGGCGGAACACCAGCTTCGACAGGCTGAGGGCGGAATCCGCGGAGGACTGGTACAGCGTCAGCGACTTGGGCACGCGCAGTGCGCCGTCGAGCACATAGCCGCCGAGAACGCCGCGGTCGACGTCGCTGCCGACCAGGATCACATGCCCGAGCCGGAGCCGTCGACGAATCTCATCTTCACTCATGAAGCGACTGTACATGCCAAGATCGGCCAGCATGCGCGCCACCAGGCGCGTCCCGGCGCTGTAACCGATCACGTGGATGTTTTCTGCATCACTGTGCTCCGCCAGGAAGGCGATGAGCATGCGCAGGCCGCGGGCCGAGTTGAGGGCGTCGTCCAGGTCGGACCAATAGGCCAGCGTCTTGCGGGTCGAGGGCCAGCTGTAGGCGATGAAGGCGCCGTCGTTACCCATGAAGTTCCACAACTCGGCGGCGACCAGGACCGGATTCTCGTAGTCCACCTTGTAGCCGTGCACGTAGATGTAGACGTCCTTGGTGGCAGCGGCGGCCAGGCGGGCATCGAGCGCGGCGGCGAAGCGCTCGCCAGGCACTGGAGAGCGCTCAACCCCGCTGGCGAACGGCGGTACGCTGCGCTTGAAGATGCCGAATTCATCGACGCTCCCGACCTGCAACGGGTAGCGGTCGCTGCGATCCTTGAGCAGCGAGATGCGGCGCAGCTCTGCCCAGCTCGGAGCTTGGTCGCCTGCCGGCTCGATGCAGGCCTCGCCGAGGCGCAGCACGTTCGCCCGTTCGTCGCTGTAGTAGGCGAAACGCTCCGGCTCCGTGGTCGGTGCCCGATCGGTTGCGTAGAGAATGCAAGGCGGCGGGCGATCGGCGGAAACGGAGCTACTGCCGAAAGGGTCGATGCGGCCTTCGCCGTAGACCGCCGGGGCCGGCATCAGAAAGACCTGATCGGCGGGCGGCTTGTTGCTGGCGCATCCGGCGAGAGCCAGGGTGCCGAGGATGAGGCAGGCAAAGCCAGCTGTTGAGGATGGCGTCATCGCGCGTCTCCAGCTGTTGTTCGTTTGGCTCGCGCGTCCGGTGTCGTCGCCGACCTGCGCAGCTCGATCTGCAGCGGTCGGGTCGTATCCAGATGCAGGTCCCGCTGCGGGAAGGCGATGCTGATACCCGCCTCGGCGAAGGCCTGGTTGATGGCCCGATTCAGCGCTGAGATGGTGCTCATGCGCACATCGACGGAGTCGACGAAGGCGCGCAGAGTCAGGGTCAGCGCGTTGTCGCCGAAGGTGTCGAAGGTCACGACTGGCGGCGGCTCATCGATGACATGCTCGTGTGCCTCTGCGATGCCTGTCATGATCGCCGACGCCTGCTCGACGTCGCTGCCATAGGCGACGCCAACCACCAGCACGATGCGGGTGACGGGATCCGATAGAGACCAGTTCAGCAGCCGACCGGTCACGAATTCCTTGTTCGGTACCAGCAGCTCCTTGCGATCCCAGTTGCGGATGGTCGTGGCGCGGATTCGGATCTTGGTGACCACACCGTCGGTATCGCCCACCGTGACCGTGTCGCCGAGGCGGATTGGGCGCTCGAATAGGATGATCAGGCCGCTGACGAAATTGGCGACGATCTCCTGCAGGCCGAAGCCGATGCCGACGCTGAGTGCCGCGGCCATCCACTGCAGGTGCATCCAGCTCACGCCGAGGGTGCCCAGCACCAGCAAAATGCCCATCGCCCCGATGACATAGCTGGTCAGGGTCGTGACCGCGTAACGGTCCGCGGCAGACAGTGCAGAGCGCCGCAACAGGATGATCTCCAAGAGCGACGGCAGCCGCCTGAGCAGGACCCAGGTGCCGGCGGCGAAGAGCAGGGCGAGCCCCAGATGCAGCAAGGTGACGGGCCGTTGCTGCTGTTCGCCGCCCACTGAAACCGTCTTGCTCCAGAGCACCTGATCCTCGAATACGCGCAATGCCGACAGGGTGTCGGACCAGATCAGCACGAAGCCGATCACAGCGACGAAAGCGAGGCTGAAGCGGATGAGTGCGCGGGTGTCGGCGCTGAGTGTGGAGAGCTCCGCTTGCGGCTCCTCGAAGTGCGGCTCCGCAGCCTCCCCGCCCGGCTCCCTCCCTGGCTCCCGCGGCGCTGATTGGGCGGTTTCCGAGGCCATTCGATGCCGCTCCAGAGCCGCTTCATAGGACAGTCGTCGGCGCACCACGAGCAGCCAGCGCAGGGCCAGCGCTTCCAACAGCACCACCGCCAAGATCAGCTGCACCGAGTCCAGGTAGTTGTTGGATTCCACTGTGGCGGTGTACAGATAGCCGGACCATGCCAGTATGATCATCACGATCGGGTAG
>NZ_JAAIJQ010000019.1 GCF_010820565.1 Thiorhodococcus minor
CGCAGCTACATGTCTCATCAGCAGTTCACATGGCAGCCACCTCGCAGGCTGCTAGACTGGCCAGGTTTCTCCTGGCACACCAAAGGCGCAAAGGATACGAAGAAAAACAGAGCCTTGCATCGCTGCGTCGCTTCACCCTCTGAGTGAGCATCGCTTCGCGGACAAGGTGTTGAAATCCTTTGCGCTCTTTGTGCCCTTTGCGGTTCAACTGCTCTTATTAGAGGTAGAGGAGGCGAGCCGCCGCCCGATCGATTGGATCGACCACTTAGCAAGGAACAGGAGACGGATGACCCATGCTGATTCGACACAAGCTCTACGGCCTTTCGGCCCTTTCTGTGATTGCCCTATCACTCGTCCTGCTGGCGTCTTGGTGGACCTGGCGCCAGCTGGACAGGCTGTCTTCCGCGAGCGAGCTGACCCGCGAGCTGAGCAACGAGCTGCTCCGCGTGCAGCACCACGAAAAGGACTTCCTCATGCGCCTCACGGACGAGGACGCCGAGGCACTGCGCACTGAAGCAAGCGCGTTCGACGCGGATGTGGAGCAGCTCGCCGGCCTGCTCCAACAGGAGGGAATGTCGGTCGCGCCGCTCGAGACGCTGCAGGAGGCCATGGCTCAGTATCTCGAGCAGTTCGGGCAATTCTTCACGCAATACAAGACGATCGGATTCGATCCCAAATCGGGGCTCTATGGCAGCCTGCGCGATGCCGTCCATCAAGCGGAAGACGAAGTCAGGGCGACAGCGCGTGACGATTTGCTGGCTGGGATCCTCCAGCTGCGCCGCGATGAAAAGGACTTCATGCTGCGCTCCAAGACGAAGTACCAGGACAAATTCAAGGCCGACTACGCCAAGCTGATCGCCCGCCCCGATCTCGACCAGGCCATGACGGAGGCACTGGAGCGCTATCGCAAGGACTTCCTGGCACTGGTGGAGGCCCAGATCCACGTCGGGCTCGACGCTGACCAGGGCCTGCGCGCGGCACTCAAGACGCAAGCGCAAGCCGTTCAGGACCAGGTCGAGGCGATCAGGACAGAGCTGGCGGCGGCATTGAGGGCGGCCAAGCAAGGTGCCGCTTGGAAGCTGTTGCTATTCGTTGCCTTCGTCACCGCCCTGGTGGCATCCCTCACCATTCTGATCGCGCGCGGACTCAACCGCAGCATCGGCCAAGCCGTCGACGTCATCCAGCACATCTCGAGCGAGCACGACCTCAGCCTGCGGCTCGGGCTCGAGGGCAATGATGAGCTTGCGCGCATGGGCGGAGACCTCGACGCCATGCTCGACAGCGTCGCCCTAGTGATCGAGCAATGCAAGCGCACCGTCGCGGACCTCGGCGAGGCATCGGCGCAGCTCTCCACGAACGCCGAGCAGACCTCGACCGGCGGGCGCCAGCAGCTCAGCGAGGCCGATCAGCTCGCGACGGCCATGACGGAGATGGTCGCGACCGTCGAGGAGATCGCCCGCAATACGGAAATGGCCGCCGAGCGGACCCGGCAGGCGACCCGCAATGCCCAGCAGGGCCGGGCCCAGGTCTCGGAGACCATCGACCGCATCGACGCCCTGGCCAACCGCCTGGCCGGCTCCACCCAGGCAGCCGATGAGCTGGTGCAAAGCTCGACCACCATCGGCTCGGTGCTGGACGTCATTCGCGGGATCGCCGAGCAGACCAATCTGCTGGCCCTGAACGCCGCGATCGAGGCCGCGCGCGCCGGCGATCAGGGCCGCGGGTTCGCGGTGGTCGCGGGCGAGGTCAGGACCTTGGCGATGCGCACGCGCACGGCGACCGAGGAGATCGGCGACACCATCACGCAGCTCCAGGAGAAGACCGGCAACATCGTGTCCCTGATCGAGGACTGCCGCGAGGAAGGGCTGGCGGGCTCGTCCCAGGCCAAGGAGGCCGGGGACTGTTTGGAGAGCATCACGGACGATGTGACCAGCGTTCAGGACATGAGCACCCAGATCGCGACGGCCATCGAGGAGCAGACCCACGTGGCCACCGAGATCAACCGCAACGTCGTGGCAATCCGGGATGTAGCCCAGCAGACCGCCTCTGCTGCAGAATCCAACGCAACAGCCTCGACCCAAGTCGCCCAGAACGCGGAGAGCCTGGCGGAGGCGATCAGCCGCTTTCGGTGCTAGCGAGGCCATCACCCTAAGAAGAGCAGTTGAACCGCAAAGGGCACAAAGAGCGCAAAGGATTTCAATACCTTGTCTGCGAAGCCATGCTCACCCAGAGGGTGAAGCGACGCAGCAATGCAAGCCTCTGTTTTTCTTCGTGTCCTTCGCGCCTTTGCGGTTCCAATTGCCGAATCTAGGATCACAGGCAACCGTCGGAGCCCGGGCCTCACCCATGCTGCAAGAAGCACCCATCGCCAATGTCGCCCACGTCATCCAGCTCGCCGTTGCCCCGGTCTTCCTGCTGACCGGGATCAGCGGCATGCTGGCCGTGATGACCAACCGGCTCGGCCGCATCGTCGACCGCGCCCGGGTGGTCGAGGAGCAGCTCGCCAGCGCGGATGGCGTGAGCCTTTTCGCCGACGAGCTGCCCCTTCTCTCGCACCGCGCCAGGCTCATCAGCCTCTCGATCAGTCTCTGCACGCTGACGGCCCTGCTGGTCGCCAGCGTGATCGCCATCCTCTTTCTGGGTGCCTTCGCGACCTTCGACGCCTCCATCCTGGTCGCCGCCTGCTTCGTCGCGGCCATGGCGGCCTTCATCGTCGCACTGATCTTCTTCCTGCGTGAGATCTTCCTGGCGCTGTCGACCCTGAAATTCGGCAAGGCGCGCTGAGCGGCAGCGCAGCGCGCCCCGAGCATGTATCGCCACGACGCACACGCCGGGAATCATGGCGACGTGCTCAAGCACGCGGTGCTGACGCTGCTGCTCGATCGCCTGAGGAGCGCGCCTGGGCCGCGGCTCTATGCGGAGACACATGCGGGAGCCGGGGTCTACCGCATCGCGAGCGGCAGTGGTGAGCCGACCGCATCGGCCGCCGAGGGCATCGGCCGGCTATGGGCGCGGCGCGCGGAGCTTCCGGAGCTGTCGGCCTACTTCGAGGCCATTGGCACGCTGAGCCCAACCGAGACGCCGAGCCTCTACCCAGGCTCGCCCTGGCTGGCCAGTCGGCTGCTCGCCCCCGAGGACCGCCTGCTGCTGTTCGAGATCCAAGAGGACCAGGCGGCACGGCTGCAAGATCACCTTGGCGGCGATGAGCGCACCGCCATCCTGCGCGGCAATGGCCTCGCCGGCCTGCCTGAGCGGCTGTCGGGCCGCGAAAGGACGGGGCTCATCCTGATCGATCCGCCCTACAGCCATCCGCGCGAGGATGCCCTCGCCTTCGACTGCATCACCCGCATTCGGGCTCGCTGGCCGAGTGGCGCCATCGCGCTCTGGTATCCGCGCCATGCGGACGATCACGATCGACACCAGAGGCGGCTGACTCGGCTGCGCGGACAGGCGAGGCTGCTGCTGAGTGCAGAAATCAAGCTCAGACCCATGAGCCATGCCGTCTGCATGCTGGGGTCCGGCGTGGCCATCCTGGACGGACCAGACGGCATTGAGGAGGCCCTCGGCGCCTTGCTGCCTCGCGTTGCGGCGCGGCTGTTGCGACCAAGCCACGACACCACAGAAGAGGCCAGCCGCGTGCCTTGGCGACTAGGGTCGTTTCGTCAGTGAGACTAACCGGGCGGCCGTCAGGATGACGCGTCTTGCTGCGGGCTGCCGGGGAGCCCGTTTTCCGGATCCAACAGCTCGGCGTTGAGCATGTGGACGCGGCGGCTATCCGCGCGCACCACGGTGAAGCGAAGACGCCCCAGCTCGACCGTCTCGCCGCGCTTGGGCAGGTGGCCGAAGGCGTTGACCACCAGCCCGCCGATGGTGTCGAGATCCTCGTCCGAGAAGTCGGAGCCGAAGTACTCGTTGAAGTCCTCGATGGCGGTGCGCGCCTTGACGCTAAAGGTGCTGGTGGAGCGACGGAAGATGCCGGCGCCCTCGTCATAGTCGTGCTCGTCCTCGATCTCGCCGACGATCTGCTCGAGCACGTCCTCGATGGTCACCAGCCCGGCCGCATTGCCGTACTCGTCGACCACGATCGCCATGTGGTTGCGGCTGGAGCGGAACTCCTTGAGCAGGACATTGAGCCGTTTGCTCTCGGGGACGAAGACGGCGGAGCGCAGGAGATCGCGGATGTTGAAGGCCCGGCGTGAGGTCTCCATGCAGAAGGAGAGCAAATCCTTGGCCAGCAGGATGCCGACGACCTCGCCCTTGTCGTCGCCGGTGACGGGGAAACGCGAGTGGGCCGACTTGACGGCGGTCTCCAGGATCCGCTCCAGCGGATCGTCGCGCCGGAGCGAGACCATTTCGGCCCTGGGGATCATGATGTCCCGCACCCTGAGGTCCGAGACCTGCAGCACCCCTTCGATCATGCTCAGGGCGTCCGTGTCCAACACTTCCCGTTGCTTTGCATCCTTCAGCAGCTCGATGAGCTGCTCCTTGTCTTGCGGCTCGCTACCCAAGAGCTGGCCCAGTCGCTCGAGCCAGCCGCGTGATCGCGAGCCGTCGCTAGATCGATCGCTCGTCATGAGGTGTCAAAGGTCCTCCAGGTGGTCCTGGTCTTCGTAGGGAGAAGGGAATCCTAACCCGCGCAAGATGGCCGTTTCCAGGGCTTCCATCTCCGCCGCGCAGGAATCTGTAATGTGATCGTAATCAAGCAGATGCAGCACGCCGTGGACGACCATGTGCGCCCAGTGCGCGGGCGTTTCCTTGCCCTGCTCCAGTGCCTCGCGCCGCACCACTTCGGCGCAGATGACGAGATCGCCGAGCAAGTCGGCGATCTCGTCATCTGCGCTCAGGCCCGGGGGAAGCTCGAAGGGGAAGGAGAGCACATTGGTCGGCTTGTCACGACCGCGATATTGCAGATTCAGCGCCTGACTCTCTTGGCTGTCGACGATCCGGATCGTCAGGGCCGCCCGCGCGCGCCGGCCCGCCAATGCCGCGCTCGCCCATTGCTCGAGCTGGGCCTGATCGGGCGGCTCGGCCGCCTCGGTCGCGAGCTGCAGGTCCAGATCCAGGTCAAGGTCCATCGCGGCCGTCATGGCGAAGATTTGCGGGACGCCGTGGGCGCGGGATTCTCGAAGGCGTCATAGGCATTGACGATGCGCTGAACCAGTGCATGGCGCACCACGTCGCGCGCATTGAAGAAGGTGAAGCTGATGCCCTGGACGTCCTTGAGGATCTCGACGGCCTGGCGCAGACCGGACGGCTGGCCGCGTGGCAGGTCGATCTGCGTCACATCACCCGTAATGACCGCCGTGGAGCCGAAACCGATACGGGTCAGGAACATCTTCATCTGCTCGGGCGTGGTGTTCTGCGCCTCATCCAGAATGATGAACGACTCGTTGAGTGTCCGGCCTCGCATGTAGGCCAGGGGCGCGACCTCGATCACATTCCGCTCGATCAGCTTGTTGACCTTCTCGAAGCCCAGCATCTCGAAGAGGGCGTCGTAGAGCGGGCGCAGGTAGGGATCGATCTTCTGTGCCAGGTCGCCGGGCAGGAAGCCCAGCCGCTCGCCCGCCTCGACCGCTGGACGCACCAAGAGGAGGCGCCGCACCCGATCGGCCTCCAGCGCCTCGACCGCACAGGCCACGGCGAGATAGGTCTTGCCCGTGCCGGCCGGCCCGACACCGAAGTTGATATCGTGCTTGAGGATGGCGTGGAGGTATTCCTGCTGATTCGGCCCGCGCGCCCGGATGAGTCCCCGCTTGGTCTTGATGACGACCTCGGGCAGCCGGTCCTCGACCTGCTCGAGCAAGGCATCGACGCCGGCCTCTTGCAGCGACAGGTGGATAGCCTCCGGCGTCAGCACTTCTTCCGCCGTCTGGGCATAGAGCGCGCGCAGCAGCTGCTCGCCGGCGCGCACCGACTCCTGCTCGCCGATGAGGCGAAAGCAGACGCCGCGATTGTTGATCTCGATGCCGAGCCGACGCTCGAGCTGACGCAGGTGCTGGTCGAGCTGACCACAGAGGTTGGCGAGCCGGGCATTGTCTTCGGGCGCCAGCTCCAGGTCGAGCGTCTGAGGTTGAATAGCCAAGTGGGATCAGAGAGCGATGGGATCAGTGAGCGATGGGATCAGTGAGTCAGCTGCCCGCGTAGCGAGTTGGGCAGCGCTTCCGTGATGGTGAGATCGACGAATGTGCCAATGAGGTCCGCAGAGCCGTCGAAGTTCACCACCCGGTTGTTCTCGGTGCGGCCGGCGAGCTGCGCGGGATCCTTGCGCGAGCGGCCTTCGACCAAGACGCGCTGCGTGGTCTCGACCATCTGCCGGCTGATGCGCTGCGCATTGGTGTTGATGCGCTGCTGAAGTCGCTCCAGACGCGCCTTCTTGACCTCGAGCGGCACGTCGTCCGGATAGTCCGCGGCAGGCGTCCCGGGACGGCGGCTGTAGACGAAGCTGAAGCTGTGGTCGAAGCCCACCTGGTCGACCAGGGCGAGCGTCGCCGCGAAGTCCTCCTCGGTCTCTCCGGGGAAGCCGACGATGAAGTCCGAGGAGATGCTGATATCGGGCCGCGCCTCCTTGAGCCGCCGAATCTTGGAGCGGTACTCCAAAGCGGTATGGCCGCGCTTCATGGCCGCGAGGATGCGGTCGGAGCCGGACTGTACCGGCAGGTGCAGGAAGCTCACCAGCTCGGGCACCTCGGCGAAGACCTGGATGAGCGCGTCTGTGAATTCGAGCGGATGGCTCGTCGTGAAGCGAATGCGGTCGATGCCGTCGACGGCCGCGATATAGCGGATGAGCAGCGCGAGGTCGGCGATCTCACCGGCCGGCTCGCCCATGACGCCCCGATAGGCGTTGACGTTCTGCCCCAGGAGATTGATCTCGCGCACGCCCTGCTCGGCGAGGTCCGCGACCTCGGCGATGACATCGTCGAAGGGCCGGCTGATCTCCTCGCCGCGCGTAAAGGGCACGATGCAATAGGTGCAGTACTTGGAGCAGCCTTCCATGACCGACACGAAGGCGCTCGGCCCATCGGCGCGCGGCGCCGGCAGACAGTCGAACTTCTCGATCTCGGGGAAGGAGACATCGACCTGAGGACGCCGGCTCGCCTCCAGCTCCTTGAGCATATGCGGCAGCCGGTGCAGCGTCTGTGGGCCGAACACAAGATCGACAAAGGGAGCGCGCGCGCGGATGGCCTCGCCTTCCTGACTGGCGACACAGCCGCCCACCCCGATGACCAGCTCGGGGCGCTCGAGCTTCCAGGGCCGCCAGCGCCCGAGCTGGGAGAAGACCTTCTCTTGGGCCTTCTCACGCACGGAGCAGGTATTCAGCAGCAGCACATCGGCCTCTTCGGGAGTGTCCGTCAGCTCCAGTCCGGCGCCCACGCGCAGCGCATCCGCCATGCGCGCGGAGTCGTATTCGTTCATCTGGCAGCCGAATGTTTGAATGTAGAGCTTACGAGGCATGAGGCGTCTGCCGTGATCGGCAATGGGCATGGCGAGCCGACGATGAGGCTTGGATGGGGCTAAGTGGAAGGGGCGTCAATCCCAAGCCGGGCTCAGGACGTGCTGAGAGGGCGCGTATCTTGATGAATCAGACGCTTAGTGTCAACCCGCGCCACCCCAGCTCAAGGCCCCGCCGCGCCTTGAGCGAGGCGCGGTACAAGGGCGGGGCATCTCGGAGCCCGCGCTCAGGCGAGCATGCCTATGAATATGAGGGCCGCGAAGACCGCGCAGAGCGGGCCCGAGACGAGCAAGGCGAGCGCCTCCAGCCTCCCCCGGTCGGCACGCCCGAAGGCGACGACGGCCAGAATCAGCCCAACGACCCCGGCGGCCACGGCGGAGAAGAACAAGGTCTGCACGCATGAAGTGTGGCAGGTCCGCGTCTCGAAAGGGCCCGACAGCATGACCATGGTCACGGCGACAGTTAGCCCCCATCCAGTCACCCCCAGCGTCAGGGAAGGCAGCGACAAGGCTTTCATCATTTCGTCCTCCATAGGATCGTTGATCGAGTCGACGTCAGCCGACTGAAATGCATGCCAAGTGCATTTGTCCGCACCCGCCTAGCTTAGCCGAACCAGAGCCGCGCGCCAGAGGGGCGACCGCACCCCGCGGACGCGGGCTCCCGCCGACTTGGCAGGACAGGCGGACCCCTTGGCCCTAGGCCGACTCCTCACCAAGCCGAGCGCCAAGCGAGAAGCCACAAAATTGATCCAAATCAATAAACGCAAGACTTTGGCAACACATCATCTAGTTGGCGATAAACTCTGCACCACAAGATATAGTGCAAAACATCGAGAGCCACCATGGGAACCGGTCAGCCAAACTTTCCAACCTTACCGACGCGCGTCCTCAAGCGTGACGGCGTCGAAGTTCGCTTCGATGCCTCCAAGATCGAGTCCGCGGTCCAGCGTGCCGGCCAGGCGACAGGCGAGTTCGGCAACATGGAGGCCGGCCTGCTCACGGCTCAGGTCGTCAAGGTGCTCGCCCACCGATTCGGCGAGGGACGCCTGCCCGAGATCGAGGACATCCAGGACGTCGTCGAGCAGACGCTCATCAGCGCCAACCACTTCGAAACGGCCCGCGCCTACATCATCTATCGCGAGCAGCACAAGAAGCTGCGCTCGGACCGCCGCACCCTGGTCGACGTCAGCAGCTCCATCAACGAGTACCTCGACCGCTCGGACTGGCGTGTCGCCGCCAATGCCAACCAGGGCTATTCGCTCGGCGGTCTCATCCTGAACACCTCGGGCAAGATGATCGCCAACTACTGGCTGAGCCACGTCTATCCGCCAGAGATCGGCGAGGCGCACCGCGAGGGCGACCTGCACATCCACGACCTCGACATGCTCTCCGGCTACTGCGCCGGCTGGTCGCTGCGCACCCTGCTCAACGAGGGGCTGAACGGCGTGCCGGGCAAGGTCGAGGCGAGCGCGCCCAAGCATATGTCGTCCGCGGTCGGGCAGATCGTCAACTTCCTCGGCACCCTGCAGAACGAGTGGGCCGGCGCCCAGGCGTTCTCCAGCTTCGACACCTACATGGCGCCCTTCGTGCGCGTCGACGGGCTCGACTACGCCAGGGTCAAGCAGTACATCCAGGAGCTGATCTACAACCTCAACGTGCCCTCGCGCTGGGGCACCCAGACCCCCTTCACCAATCTCACCTTCGATTGGGTCTGCCCGGAGGACCTGCGCGACCAGGTGCCTGTGATCGGGGGCGTGGAGCAGCCCTTTACCTACGGCGAGCTCCAGACCGAGATGGACATGATCAATCGTGCCTACATCGAGGTCATGACCGAGGGCGACGCCAAGGGCCGGATCTTCACCTTCCCCATCCCGACCTACAACATCACGCCGGACTTCCCCTGGGAGAGCGAGAACGCCGAGCTGCTGTTCGAGATGACGGCCAAGTACGGCCTGCCCTACTTCCAGAACTTCATCAACTCCGAGCTCACGCCCAACATGGTGCGCTCCATGTGCTGCCGGCTGCAGCTCGACCTGCGCGAGCTGCTCAAGCGCGGCAACGGCCTCTTCGGCTCGGCGGAGCAGACCGGCTCCCTGGGCGTCGTCACCATCAACTGCGCGCGCCTCGGTTATACCCATAGGGGCAACGAGGCTGGCTTGCTCGGGCGTCTGGACGAGCTCCTCGACATCGCGCGCAACAGCCTCGAGATCAAGCGCAAGGTGATCACGCGGCATGTGGACGCTGGCCTCTTCCCCTACACCAAGCGCTATCTCGGCACGCTGCGGAATCACTTCTCGACCATTGGCATCAATGGCGTCAACGAGATGATTCGCAACTTCAGCAGCGACGCGCACGACATCACCACGGCAGAAGGCCATGCACTGGCCTGCCGGCTGCTCGATCACGTGCGCAGCCGCATGCTGGAGTTCCAGGAGAGCACCGGCAACATGTACAACCTGGAGGCCACGCCGGCCGAGGGGACGACCTATCGGTTCGCCCGCGAGGATCAGAAGCGCTATCCCGGCATCATCCAGGCGGGCACTCAGGAAACGCCCTATTACACCAACAGCTCGCAGCTGCCGGTCGGCTATACGGACGACCCCTTCGAGGCGCTGGCCATGCAGGAGGCGCTGCAGAGCAAATACACCGGCGGCACCGTCCTCCACCTTTACATGAGCGAGCAGATCTCCTCGACCGAGGCCTGCAAACGACTGGTGCGACGCTCGCTCGAGGGCTTCCGGCTGCCCTACATCACGGTGACACCCGTGTTCTCGATCTGCCCGAAGCACGGCTACATCGCGGGCGAGCACCCCTATTGCCCGATCTGCGACCAAGAGCTGATCGCCCGCAAACAATCCGAGGGCCAGGCCAAGTGCACCACAGCATGCGCCTGAGCCCGCTAGACAACGACCAAGAACATATCCAAGAGGAGCGTCACGACATGACCGACACCAACATCGAGCTCAAGACCGAAGAGCGTACCCCCTGTGAAGTCTGGACTCGCGTCATGGGCTACCATCGCCCGGTCTCGGCCTTCAACAACGGCAAGCGCGCCGAGCACGCCGACCGCTGCTATTTCACCGAGCAGCCTCAGGGCGCCCAGCATCGCCGCGAGCAGCTGGCCGCCGCCTGAGGTCATGAGCCGACCGCCGCGCGGTGGTCGGGACAACCGCCATGCCAGACTCTCCCCTGACCGCCGCCGCAACGCCAGACACTCCCGCAGCGCCAAGCGAGGCGCAGCATCGGGAGCCTGACCCGGAGGCCGATACGCTTCGAGTCGGCGGTCTGACGCGGCTCACGACCATCGATTATCCGGGAGAGCTTGCCGCGGTCGTCTTCTGCCAGGGCTGCCCCTGGCGCTGCCGCTATTGCCATAACCGCGACCTGCTGGATAGCGGCGCGCAAGGACGTATCCCCTGGTCGGACATCCGGGGGCTCCTCGAGCGGCGCGTGGGCCTGATCGACGCGGTCGTCTTCAGTGGCGGGGAGCCGACGGCTCAGGGGGCGCTCGCCGCGGCGATTGAGGAGACGCGCGCGCTCGGCTTCAAGATCGGCCTCCATACCAATGGCGCCTACCCCGAGCGTCTGCGCCAGCTCTTGCCCGCCGTCGACTGGATCGGCCTCGACATCAAGGCACTGCCGCAAGACTACCCGGACATCACGGGCATTCAAGGCGCCGGCGATCGCGCCTGGGAGAGCCTGAGCCTGCTGATCGCGTCCGGCATCGCCCTCGAGGTGCGCACAACCCTGATGCCGAGCTGGACCCGCGCGGAGGTGCTGGATCTTGCGAAGGCCCTATCGAAGGCCGGCGTGCAGTCCTACTGCCTGCAGGCATGTGACAGCCAGCGGGCACTTGACCCCAGCCTACCCTACCCTCACACCCCGCCCCGACAGCTCGCGGAGGCCGTAGAAGCGGTCGGCTTCGCCTCGCTCAGCCTACGTGGCATCTAGCCGCCCGCTGCGTCTATTCCGGAACACAAGAGAAACCGCTTCCAGGCACGCCCCGACGTCGAAGACTTCGGGCCTGAAAGCGGTTCTGATTCGAGCGTGAAAGGCTCTTAGGCCGGGACGGTCGTCCCGAGGCAGGAATGCCCCTCAGAACAGGTCCATCATGAGACGCTGAGCCTGAGCGACAGTCAGCTTCTCGGGACGTTTCGGAACCGGCTGCCGTCGGCTCAGCACCTTCAGCTCGACCCGCGCGACGCCGCTGCCGAGCATCCCCAGCGCCTTCGCCGCCCCCTTGGACAGGTCGATGGAGCGCCCCTTGATGTAGGGGCCGCGGTCGTTGATGGTCACTTCCACGGAGCGGCCATTGGACTTGTTGGTGACCAGCACACGGGTACCGAACTTGAGCGTGCGATGCGCAGCGGTGAGCTTGTGCATGTTGAAGCGATCACCGCTCGCGGTGAGGCGACCGTGGAACCGCTTTCCGTAATAGGAGGCGACGGCATCGGTCACGAATGCATTCGCCTGGGTGGCTGTGAGCAGCGACGCTGCCATCAAGAGTGATGTTGCTAGTAGGCGTTTGGCGGCCAAAACGCTTCCCTCCGCGTGTCAATTGGTGTGCAGGCACGGCGCAACCATCGCTGCTGAGCACCTAGCCGCTGGATTTTACCCGCCCGATCGACACGATAGCCACCCTCGCAGCTCATCCGAAACACGAAAATACGGGGGCAAAACGTTGAAAAAATGAGGAAGCGAACAATGGCTTCCTCGATGCCGCTCATGTATCGCCAAGGAGGGGAAGGGATTGGCTCAGCCTTCGCGCTCCTCGGTCTGCGTTAGGCGTACACCTTCGCCGGACGGCGCAGGAGCGGGTGAGGGGTCCGAGCCGCGATCCAGCATTTCGGGATCGCCGCTATCCAGGCCCGGCGCCGGGTCCGACACGGCCTCGCCGGCAGGGATGGGGGACGCCTCGTCGAAGGCGATGCGCGCGCGCCTCACCTCGCCCGCGAAGGCCTCACGAAGGGCCGGATCACGCCCATAGATGTCCTTGCGGAAATAGACGCCACCCTGGGCGTTGGCGCGCGCAGTCAGATAGTAGAGCAGGACGGGAAGATGCTCGTCGAGATGGACGTAGCGCGTCCGCGCCCGCTTGACGGCGCTGCCGATACGACTGGGGCTCCAGCCCGATTCGCCCAGCAGCAGCTCGGCAAGCTTGAGGGGATTCTGGACCCGAACGCAGCCATGACTCAGGGCGCGCTGCGAGCGTCCGAACAGGCCCCGGCTCGGGGTGTCATGGAGATAGACGGCGTGACGGTTGGGGAACATGAATTTGACCTGGCCCAGCGCATTGCCGGGGCCGGGCTTCTGCACCACACGATAGCGCTTATAGTTCGAGGCGTTGCCGCCATTCGTCTTGCGGCCGGTCCGACGATCGACCAATGTGTATTTGGCCGATACATTGCCCATCTTCTTCTGGATGGAGATCGGAACGCTCCATGTCGGATTGAAGACCAGGTGCTCCATGGAGTCCCGAAACATGGGCGTCTGATCCTTCTCCGTCCCAACGATCACCCGCGTGCTCCAGGCGATCTCGCCATTGCGGACCAGATGCGCCAGATAGTTGGCGACGTCGACGAAGACGTAGTCGGACGGCAGATCGTCGTAGAGCCATCTCATGCGCTCTAGATTGATGCGCACCTTCTCGATCTTCGCCTCGTCGACGGGATCATTGATCACGGCCAGGGTGCGCGGCCCCACGACGCCATCTGGGCTGAGTCCCACGCGTCGCTGAAACGCCATGACGGCCTCCGCCAAGGCGTCGTCGAATAGCTCGAGATCTGCGGGGAGGGCGGAGTCGTCATGGTGCCCCAGGAGCTGCAAGCGCTCCCGTACCAAGGCCACGCGCGCGCCGCGACTGCCCTTCGCGAGGTTGGGACCTGAGGGCAGGGGCGGCAGCCCCTTGAGATGCTCCATGTCCGTCAGATTGGCCAGCGCCGCCTTGAGATCCTGGTACCAAAAGGGGGGCGCCAGTCGGCTAACGAGAAAATCGCTGAGATCGGGCGCGTCCAGCGCCCCATGCATGTCCGCCAGCAGGGCCGCCGCCGGGACCGGGGCGCGGTCGTTCCACTTGGGGTCGACAGCCTTGGGGTCTAGCTTGCCGAAACGCGTGTGGTGCACGTAGCGCAAGAGCGCGTCGGAGAGCTGGAGATCGGCCGTCAGCCGCTCGGCTGCACTCAAGCCTCGCGGTGCTCCCGCGCTCGAGCGTGCACGCAGGGCCGCTGCGTGGAAATCGGCTGGCGACAAGCCCTCGGCCGCGCTGCCGTCGACGATCTCGAGCAGCTCCCGCAGCTGTTGGGCATCCGTCCACACAAGGACGTTGCCGCGCTGGGTATAGAAGTCGGCCAGCAAGCGGGGGGAGAGGAGCTGGATTCCTCCGACGACGGCCGTATCGGCGCGACTCATGGCATCCAGGGAGCGGGCCAAGAGCGGATTTGCGGAGACGGCAACGGGAGAAAGGACACAGGCCAGAACGGCGAGCCGCAAGAGCAACGGGAATTTCATCGAGCCCCCTCGAGCACGAGACGCGGATTGAGCGGATGGCAGTGAAGCCAAACGGCGACGAGCCTTGGCTGCCTCATACTCCGGTGCAGACCGCCGCGTCAAGCCTCCCCAACGAGCTCGACGCGCCCTTGATCGTCGACGGTCTCTAGACGCACCGTGAACCCCCAGAGTCGCCGGATGTGCCGCAGCATCTCTTCGTAGGTCTCACCCAAGGGGCGGCGATTGTGCACGAAGTGCCGCAGCGTCATGGAGCGATCCCCGCGGCGATCGACATTGTAGACCTGAATGTTCGGCTCTCGGGTCCCGAGATTGTATTGCTCCGCCAGCGACTGGCGCAGTGCGCGATAGCCCTGCTCCTCATGAATGGCCGTGACTTCCAGGTGCTCCTCGCGATCGTCGTCCGTGATGGCGAAGAGACGAAACTCGCGCATCAGGGCCGGCGACAGGAATTGTGCGATGAAGCTCTCGTCCTTGAAGTTGCGCATCGCGAAGTCCGGGAACCAATGGCGATCCTCATCCGTTGGACTCTCGCAGATGCGACGGATGTCGCGCATCATCGCAAAACCCAAGGCGTAGGGATTGATCCCCGAGTAGTAGGCTGCGTCGAACGGCGGCTGGAAGACGACGCTGGTGTGCGACTGCAGGAACTCCATCATGAAGCCGTCGGTGACGAAGCCCTCGTCGTAGAGGTGATTCATGAGGGTGTAGTGCCAGAAGGTCGCCCAGCCCTCGTTCATGACCTGCGTCTGGCGCTGCGGATAGAAGTACTGCCCGATCTTGCGCACGATGCGCACCACTTCCCGCTGCCAGGGCTCGAGCAGGGGCGCATTCTTCTCGATGAAGTAGAGCAGGTTCTCCTGCGGCTCCTCGGGCCAGCGCTGCTCCTGGCGTGCCTCTTCGGAGTCCGGCGCCAGGGGCAAGGTGCGCCAGAGGTCGTTGACCTGGGACTGCAGGTAGGACTCGCGCTCCTCCTGCCGACGCTGCTCTTCCGCCATGCTCAGGGGCGACGGACGCTTGTAACGATCCACGCCGTGATTCATCAAGGCATGGCAGGAATCGAGCAGCAGCTCGACCTCGTCGCGCCCATAGCGCTCCTCGCATTGGGCGATGTATTTCCTGGCGAACACCAGGTAGTCGATGATGGCGTCGGCGCTGGTCCAGGTGCGAAAGAGATAATTTCCCTTGAAGAAGCTGTTGTGTCCGTAGCAGGCGTGCGCGATCACCAATGCCTGCATGGGCAGCGAATTCTCCTCCATGAGGTAGGCGATACAGGGATCGGAATTGATCACGATCTCGTAGGCCAGACCCATCTGGCCGCGCCTGTAGGTCTGCTCGGTCGCGACGAACTGCTTGCCGAAGGACCAGTGGTGATAGTAGATCGGCAGCCCAACCGAGGAGTAGGCGTCGATCATCTGCTCCGAGCTGATCACCTCGATCTGATTGGCGTAGGTGTCCAGCCCGTAGACGTTATGCGCCAGGTGGCCGATCTCTTTGTCGAAGCGCTCCAGCAGCGGGAAGGACCACTCCGAGGAATCCGTGATGAGTCTCTTCGTCATGCCTCCTGCCTCTTGAACAGCTCCCGGAACACGGGGTAGATGTCATCCGCCCCATCGATCTCCTGCATGGCGAAGTGGCCATGCGCGGCCATCACCTCTTGGTAGGCATACCAAAGACTCTGATGCTGGCGAGGCGTGATCTCGACGTAAGCGAAGTAGCGCATGAGGGGCATGAGCCTGTCGATCATGATGTCCCGGCAGACATTGGAGTCGGAATCCCAGTTGTCGCCGTCCGACGCCTGCGCGGCGTAGATGTTCCAGACCGTGGGGTCGTAGCGCTCCTTGAGGATGTCATAGGCCAGGTTCAGGGCGCTGGAAACGACGGTTCCGCCCGTCTCCCTGGAATAGAAGAACTCTTCCTCGTCCACCTCTTGCGCGATGGTGTGATGACGAATGAAGACGACCTCGATCTTGTCGTAATTCCGCTGCAGGAAGAGATAGAGCAGGATGAAGAAGCGCTTCGCGAGGTTCTTGCGCACCTGATCCATGGAGCCGGACACATCCATGATGCACAGCATCACGGCCTTGCTGGTCGGCTCGGGGAGCTTGACGAAGCTCTGATAGCGCAGGTCGAAGGTATCGATGAAGGGCAGCGCGGCGATGCGGGTCTTGAGCCGATCGATCTCCTCGCGCAGCTCCTGGATGCGGGAGTCTTCCTCGCCAACCCCAGTGCCGAGCAGACCCTCGATCTGCTCCTCAAGCTCGCGGATACGCCCCCGCAACGGCGCACCCAGCGCCGTACGGCGCGCGATGGCACCCTTGAGCGAGCGGACGACGTCGATGTTGGTCGGCGCGCCCTGGGTCGCGTAGCCGGCGCGCACGGTTTTGAACTCTGTGGTCCCGATGAGCTGATTGCGGACCAGATTGGGCAGCTCCAGGTCGTCGAAGAGCAGGTCCATGAACTCCTCGCGCGAGAGCTCGAAGACGAAGTCGTCTTCGCCCTTGCCGCCCTTGCCCGCCTTGCCCTGCCCTGAGCCGTCGCCGCTGCCGCCTTCCGGGCGGCGGATCCGATCACCAGTGATGAACTCCTTGTTCCCGGGATGGACCATGTCGCGGGAGCCACCCTTGCCATGGTGGAACACAGGCTCGCTGATGTCCTTGGACGGAATGCCGACCCGCTCGCCCGAGTCGATATCCGTGATACTGCGCTTGTTGACCGCATCGGCCACGGCACGCTTGAGCTGGGTCTTGTAGCGCTTGAGGAAGCGCTGACGATTGACCGTGCTCTTGTTCTTGCCGTTCAGACGCCGGTCGATGAAATGTGACATGGAGGATAGGTCCCCTCAGGCTCGGCAATGGTCTCGTGCGATCCAGGCCGGGGCGGAGAGACCCCGTCCCGGTCTCGCTACAGGGTGCTCACTGGGACTTGCGCACGCGCAGATACCACTCGGAGAGCAAACGCACCTGCTTCGGCGTATAGCCCTTGTCGGTCATGCGATCGACGAACTGATTGTGCTTCTTCTGCTCGTCGGCGGACGCCTTGGCGTTGAAGGAGATGACCGGGAGCAGGTCCTCTGTGTTGGAGAACATCTTCTTCTCGATGACCACGCGCAGCTTTTCGTAGCTGGTCCACTTGGGGTTGGAGCCGGCGTTGTTGGCACGGGCGCGCAGCACGAAGTTGACGATCTCGTTGCGGAAGTCCTTGGGGTTGGAGATCCCCGCCGGCTTCTCGATCTTCTCCAGCTCTTCGTTGAGGGCGCCGCGATTCATCATCTCGCCGGTGTCCGGATCGCGATATTCCTGATCCTGGATCCAGTAGTCGGCATAGGTCACATAGCGGTCGAAGATGTTCTGACCGTACTCCGCATAGGACTCCAGATAGGCGGTCTGCAGCTCCTTGCCGATGAACTCGGCGTAGCGCGGCGCCAGGTATTGCTTGAGGAAGCTGAGATAGCGCTCCTGGGTCTCGGGCGGGAGCTGCTCGCGGGCGATCTGGCGCTCCAGGATGTAGAGCAGGTGCACCGGATTCGCCGCGACCTCGCTGTGATCGAAGTTGAAGACCTGCGACAGGATCTTGAAGGCGAATCGGGTGGAGATGCCCGACATGCCCTCATCCACGCCGGCATAGTCGTTGTACTCCTGCACGGACTTCGCCTTGGGGTCCGTATCCTTGAGATTCTCGCCGTTGTAGACGCGCATCTTGGAGAAGATGCTCGAGTTCTCCGGCTCCTTGAGGCGCGTCAGCACCGAGAACTGCGCCATCATCTCCAGCGTGCCAGGCGCGCAGGGCGACTCCGCAAGGGAGCTGTTGCGCAGCAGCTTGTCGTAGATCTGCACCTCTTCATTGACGCGCAGGCAGTAGGGCACCTTGACGATGAAGACGCGGTCGAGGAAGGCCTCGTTGTTCTTGTTGTTGCGGAAGCTCTGCCATTCCGACTCGTTCGAGTGGGCCAGAATGATCCCCTGGAAGGGCAGCGCCGACAGCCCCTCGGTGCCGTTGTAGTTGCCTTCCTGGGTCGCCGTCAGGAGCGGATGCAGCACCTTGATCGGCGCCTTGAACATCTCGACGAACTCCATCACGCCCTGGTTGGCCCGGCAGAGCGCGCCCGAGTAGCTGTAAGCGTCGGCGTCGTGCTGCGCGAAGCGCTCGAGCTGGCGGATGTCGACCTTGCCGACCAGCGATGAGATATCTTGGTTGTTCTCGTCGCCGGGCTCGGTCTTGGCGATCGCGATCTGCTCGAGGGTCGAGGGATAGAGCTTGACCACCTTGAACTGAGTGATGTCGCCGTTGTACTCCTGCAGCCGCTTGACGGCCCAGGGCGACATGATGGTCCTGAGATAACGAACCGGAATGCCGTAGTCCTCTTCGAGGATCGGGCCATCTTCCTCCGGCGAGAAGAGACTGAGGGGCGATTCGAACACCGGCGAGTCGTGGATGGCGTAGAAAGGCTTTTCCTGCATCAGCTCCTTGAGCTTCTCCGCCAGCGACGACTTGCCGCCGCCGACCGGGCCGAGCAGGTAGAGGATCTGCTTCTTCTCCTCCAGCCCCTGAGCCGCGTGCTTCAAGTAGGACACCAGGTGCTCGATCGCCTCCTCCATGCCGTAGAACTCGGAGAAGGCCGGATAGCGGCGCAGCACCTTATTCTGGAAGATGCGGCTGAGCCTCGGATCGTCTCGCGTATCGACCAGCTCGGGCTCGCCGATCGCCATCAACAGGCGCTCTGCGGGACCGGCGTAAGCACTGGAATCGGACTTACAGAGCTCGAGGTACTCCTGCAGACTCATCACCTCCTCGCGGGAGGATTCGTAGCGTGACTGGTAGCGTTCGAAGATCGACATTTCTGATTGACCTCACTCGGAAGCTGTTGGTGCTCACCCGACCCCGGCGTCGATCGCGACGCGCATCCAGAGACCAAAATGCTCGGGGCGAGGAGGGTAAAAGACAAGCCGTGCAACTCGTTTCGTGTGACTCGATGAGCAAGAAGCAAGCCACGGGTCCCAGGGATCTCGGCGCAACAGGATGCGGAATCAAGTCGCACCCTCACCAAGTCGGACCTTCATTAGGCCGCACCTTCAACGCGAGTCCCGACCGCTCGCTCAACGCTAATTCGCACTAATCTAGTGCGTCAAGCATCGGCAGGCGCGCCCTGATCGAGCACGGCATCGCGCCCATCAGCAATTTCCAGGGGGCTCGCGGCAGGCTCGATCCAGGGGCGCGCCCTCGAATCTCCCTGCACTCGAATCCTCGCGCCCCCGATTAGGGCGACGCGCGCACCGAGCAAGCCCGTGTCGGTGGAATCGAAGGCCGTGCCTGAGCGGCGGGTCCGCTGTCGAGCGATCACGGGAAGCGTCGAGAAACCGAGACAACCGCTTGCGGCTTATAGGTGCGGTCTCCAGGCCGCGGGAGCACACCCTTGCCCGATTGGGTTGGACAAGCGAAATACCGAATCGGCTCGCACCGCGCATCGGCGAAAAGCATTCATCCCAATTTGGAGCAGTCAGCTACCAGCGGCCAGCGGAGGAAAATCATACCCTTGCCGGATTTTCTGGCCTTGGTCATCAGCCGGGCCGGTAGGGTGGACGAGCGCGAGCGAAGTCCACCGAATCCCGCGCCGGCGTTGGTGGACTGCGCTGCGCTTGTCCACCCGACGGGAGACAACCGGCCGAAACGATGATCGACGCCGATTTTCTGACCGGCCAGCCGCTCACGCGCTGGATGACTCGGAAAAGACCTGAAAGCAGCCCCCAAAAGAAACCTTTAAGCTGGCCGCTGGTGGCTCTTTCTAGGCTCATCAGCCCGGCGCACGGAAGCTATCCCTGGCGGCACTCAGCCTCCGCCTAAAGCGATTCCTGTACCATAACTGGACACCAAGCCGCACCTGAGATTCCCCATGCCAGATTCCTACATCGAGCGCATCCTCAAGGCGCGCGTCTACGACGTGGCCAAGGAGACGCCGCTGACCCGCGCCCCCCAGCTCTCTAGCCGTTTGGGCAATGAGGTCTTTCTCAAGCGCGAGGATCTGCAGCCGGTCTTCTCTTTCAAACTGCGCGGCGCCTACAACAAGCTCATCCACCTTGGCGCACTGGCCCGCGAGCGCGGCGTGATCGCCGCAAGCGCCGGTAACCACGCGCAAGGCGTCGCGCTCGGCGCCAGCCGACTCGGCATTCAGGCAACCATCGTGATGCCGCGCACCACGCCTGGCATCAAGGTCCGCTCGGTGCGGGCCCACGGCGGCAAGGTGGTGCTCTACGGAGATTCCTATGACGAGGCCTACGGCCACGCGATGCAGCTGGTCGAGCAAAGGGGCCTGACCTTCGTCCATCCCTTCGACGATCCGGACGTGATCGCGGGCCAGGGCACCATTGGGATGGAGATCCTGCGCCAGCACCCGCGCCCGCCCTATGCCATCTTCGTCCCCGTCGGCGGCGGCGGACTCATCGCCGGCATCGCGGCCTATGTGAAGTGGCTCTATCCGGAAGTGCGGATCATCGGCGTCGAGCCCGAGGAGGCGCCGACGCTCCACGCGGCCCTCGCCGCCGGCGAGCGGGTGACCCTGCCTCAGGTGGGTCTCTTCGCGGACGGCGTCGCGGTCAAGATCATCGGCGAGGAGACCTTCAGGGTCGCGCGCGCTCGTGTGGACGACGTCGTACTGGTGAGCACGGACGAGATCTGCGCCGCCATCAAGGACATCTTCGACGACACCCGGGGCATTGCCGAGCCCGCCGGCGCCCTCGCCGTCGCCGGACTCAAGCGCTGGGTCGAGAAGACAGGCACGCGCGGCGCCCATCTGGTCGCCATCGAGAGCGGCGCCAACATCAACTTCGACCGGCTGCGCCATGTCGCCGAGCGCGCCGAGCTGGGCGAGCATCGCGAGGCACTGCTCGCGGTGGAGATCCCGGAGCGGCCAGGGAGCTTTCTCTCCTTCTGCAAGACGCTGGGCAAGCGCCAGATCACGGAGTTCAACTACCGCTACTCCGACGCCCGACGCGCCCAGGTCTTCGTGGGCATCGAGCTCGCCAAGGGCAACGAGGAGCGCGCCGAGCTGATCGCCCGGCTGCGCGGCAAGGACTTCAAGGTGCTCGACATGACGGACAACGAGACCGCCAAGCAGCACATCCGCTTCATGGTCGGCGGCCATGCCCTCGGCCTCGAGCAAGAGACCCTGGTGCGCTTCGAGTTCCCCGAGCGCCCCGGCGCACTGCTGAATTTCCTCACCGCGCTCGGCAAGCGCTGGAACATCAGCCTCTTCCACTACCGCAACCATGGTGCCGCCTATGGCCGCGTCCTCATGGGGGCGCAGATCCCGGAGGCGGAGCAAGACGACTTCCACCGCTCGCTCGACCAGCTTGGCTATCCCTACTGGGACGAGAGCGACAACCCGGCCTACGAGATCTTCGCCGGCGTCGCGCGCCCGAAGCTGGCCGAAGCCTGACGGCAGGGCGCGCCGATCAGGCTCCGGAGCGACAGCCAAGCACGCGGGCTGGCGGCTGGCCGCTGGCGGCTCTCCCCGAGATCACAGCTCCATATTCCCGCGATACTTCTTCTCGCACTTGAGCACCAGGTCCATGGAGACCATGGCCGCGCCCGCCTTGGCCGCCTCCTTCTCGATGATCCGCCGGATCATTGGGCGCAGGAAGGCCGGTGCCTCGTGAACCCGGTCCTGGGCGTCCGCATGCCACCCGACGCCGAGCTTCTTGTTGGCCCAGCTTCCTGGAGCTGGAGGGGGCTCGGTCGCCTCCGCGATGGAGAGCGCAGGATCGCCACCGAAGGCGGCCTCCGCAAGGACGTCGGACATGGACCTCCCGAAGGCGCGCGTGAAGACGGGAAAGGCCGGATCGTTACGGAAGACGACCTTCTTCAGCTCGAGCAGACTGTCGCGCCGCGCCTGGACCACAGCCGCATCGTCGTCGCGCTCGGCCGGCGCGATATAGGCGTCGCGCCATGTCTCGATGACCGCCTCGAGCGCGCCGTAGAAGCGCTCGGGCTCGATCCGCTTGAAGGCGCAGTGCATGAGATAGGGCGAGGTCACGGAGGCCAGCCACTCGAGTCCGCTCTCAGGTAGATCCATGGCGCGCCGATGCGTCTGCGCAACTGAGGCGAACGCCGACAGGTCCATCTCCGGCGAGCACGGAGCCAGGTCGAGCGTGAGCAAGGTCTTGTCGGGGGGATGACCGCCCACGTGGAGCAGAAAGGAAGGAATCGCGTACTGCGGCCGTGGATAGGCGAAGATGACCAGCCCGGCCCGCCCCCGACGCAAGGAGTACCTGTTGATCATCACCCGGTCGAGCTTCTCGCCTTGATAGATCCGCGCGCGGCTCCGGATGAACTTATCCGGGGTGTGGCGAAAGGCACCGCACTCGGTGAAATCATCGCAAGCCAGACATGCGTCCAAGCGATCGAGGAAGAGCTTCTCGTGCCGCTCCCAGATTTCGGATTCAGGCCCCTGCGCACTATCGTCAGTCATCTCAACCTCGCAATACCCCTTGTGGCCGCGGACTATAGCGGCGCGGAGCCAGAGCTGCAAAGCGGACCGCGAGCCCTCGGGGCGCTCGGCAACAACCGAGCCGCCGCCAGAATATCTCCGACGGAGCCTCATAGCGCCAGTGCGCCGACCCGGCAGCCCCATGCGCTCGCGTGCCGATCGCACCGGCGCTCCGAAATCGGACCCAGTGCGCATTCTTACGGATGCCTGAATGGATAGTATCCATGCTAGGCGTCGGCACTCACAGGCTCGAGGAAGCGATCGAGCAAGACGAGCGCTGGCGCGCCGAGCCGACGGATTTCGCGGGGATGGGGCCACCTTCCCTGCATCGCTGGCGTCTGTCTCGGCTCGACTCTGTTGCAGCTCGGCTTTATCTCAGCTCAACCCGCAGTCGGTAACGCCCCTCGAGCCGGCGCGCACGCCGTTTCCGGAGCATCGCGACGTCGGGCGTTTCGTCGCCGACGTCATGAGTACAAGGTCGAGCGCCGCCCGCCCAAGGCATCGGGCATCAAAAAAAGAAGAGGACTTGGTTTTGAAACGCGAGCTGGTCTTTCATATTTCCTCCGCAGCCGGCATTCAGCTACGGACGGTCCAACGCTTGAAGCAGATCGGGATGCTGACGACCAAGAGGAGCTTCAAGGAGGCCGCGGATGGCAACCGCTACATGGTGCTCGAGGTCCAGGGCGCCGATGTTCCGGACGAGACGATCTGGAATCAGGTCTCGGAGGTCGCAGGCATCATCAGCCTGATGCGGGAGCCGGAGCAGCAGACCGAGCCGCCTCCGGATCCTGGCGCGCCGCAAGATAAAGTGCCGGCCTTCGTCCCGGAGTCGGGCGACCCCGCCATCCGGGATCGGATGCTCATCTTCTCGCTGCTCAGCCGCTACCCGAGACTCGACGGACGCTTCAACGAGATCCTGTCAGCCATCCCGCCGGAGACCCGACGCGAGCGCGCGCTCGAGCTCGGCCTTGGCTTCGGAAGCCATCTCGCTCGTCAGATCGACCCCAAGAAGCCGCCCACCAAGCTGGCGGACTCCATGACCGAGCTGCTTATCCCCGGGCTCTCGCCCATGGCGACCTTGCGACTGGAAGACCGCACCATGAGGATCAGCGACAACCGGATCGACCTCAAGGGCCAGGGCCACCGCGAAGAGACCTGCGACTTCCTCAAGGGCACCATCGCCGGGCTGCTGCGCGTCTACGGCTTGGCCTCTCTATTCGTGGGCAGCCAATGCCGCAACGGGTCCGCGGGCGAGAGCTGTCTCTTTCTCTTCACGCCGAAGCCAGCCACCTAGCCAGCGAAAGGCCATGCGCCCCGCATGGCCGAGCCCCTCAGCCGGCCGAATCCTGGATCAGGGCCAGCATCTCTTCGTAGCCAAGACGTCCGCCCTCGCCCGCGCCTTCCAGGAGGTCGTCGGCGAGATCGCGCTTGGCCGCGTGGAGGTCGAGGATCTTCTGCTCGATGGTGCCCTTGGTCACCAGCCGATAGATGGTCACCGGGCGCTCCTGGCCGATGCGATGGGCGCGATCGCTGGCCTGGTCCTCCACCGCCGGATTCCACCAGGGATCCATGTGGATCACATAATCCGCGGCGGTGAGATTGAGACCCGAGCCGCCGGCGCGCAGGCTGATGAGGAAGAGGTCGCCCTCCCCCGCTTGGAAGGCCGCGACGGCGTCCTTGCGCTTCTTCTCCGAGGTGGAGCCGTCGAGATACTGATAACTGATGCCGCGCCCATCGAGGTAGGCGCGGATCAGGCTCAGATGATCGACGAACTGGCTGAATACCAGCGCCTTGTGGCGGTTGTCCAGCAGCTCGTCGAGGATGTCGCCGAAGGCGTCGAGCTTGGCGCTGGCCAGCTCGCTGTCGGGCAGCACCAGCTTGGGATGGCAGCAGGCGCGGCGCAGCTTCATGATCTCGGCGAGGAGCTGCATGCGCCTCTGCCCCGGGCTGTCCTCGGCGCTCTCGAGCCGCTCCATGGCCTGGCGCCGCAGCGCCTCGTAGAGCGCACTCTCGGCCGAGCCCAGCTCGAGCTCCAGGGTGATCTCGGTGCGCGGCGGCAGCTCGCTCAGCACCTCGCTCTTGAGGCGGCGCAGGATGAAGGGCCGCAGCAGCTGGCGCAGCCGCTTGCGCGCGGCCGAGCTCTTGTGCTGCTCGATGGGGATGGCGAAGCGCTCGTTGAAGGTCTCGAGCGAGCCGAGCAGACCCGGATTGATGAAGCGGAACAGGTTCCACAGCTCACCGAGGTGGTTCTCGATCGGGGTGCCCGTGGTGATCATGCGGAAGCCGGCATCCAGCTTCATGATCGCCTGGGAGCGCTTGGTGGTCGCATTCTTGAAGGCCTGCGCCTCGTCGGCGACCACGGTCGCCCAGCGCACCCCGGCAAGCCGCTCGCCCTCGGTCTGGAGCAGGCCGTAGCTGCTGACGATAAGATCGAAGGGGCCAGCATCCTTCAGCATCCGCTCGCGATCCCCGCCGCCGAAGCGCTGCGGACGCAGCGTCGGCGCGAAGCGGCTGGCCTCAGCCACCCAGTTGGCGCAGACGGACATGGGCGCCAGGACCAGCGTCGGACCCTCGGGCGCACGTGAGAGGATGACCGCGAGCGCCTGCAGGGTCTTGCCGAGGCCCATGTCGTCGGCCAGGCAGGCGCCGGCACCCCAGTGGGCGAGCCGCGCCAGCCAGCGAAAGCCCTCCAGCTGGTAGTCGCGCAGCTCGGCCTGCAAGGTCGACGGCAGCTCGGGCTCCAGCTCGCGGACCTCTTCCAGACGCTTC
Organism: Thiorhodococcus minor; assembly: GCF_010820565.1. Lineage (GTDB taxonomy): Bacteria > Pseudomonadota > Gammaproteobacteria > Chromatiales > Chromatiaceae > Thiorhodococcus > Thiorhodococcus minor. Next base: position 25,205 of record NZ_JAAIJQ010000019.1, read on the forward strand.
AGCGTGGCCTCCCATTGGGCGCTGCGCTTGACCTCCATGCCATTCAGGCTCTCGTCGATCGCCGCCGCGGCCAAGGGATGGAAACGGCCTCGCTCGGTCAGCCCCGCGAGATTGTCCAGGCGCCGGCGCAGCTCCTCGCTCAGGGCGACGAACTCGCGCTCACCCAGCTTGATGAAGCGCCCGGGAGAGGCCTGCACCAGCTCCAGCAGCTGCTTCATGCCCAGCACGCGCCCGTCATCCAGGCCAAGCTCACCGTCCAGGCCGAGCCAGTCGCGCTGCTTGCCGACGCTGACCCGCATGCTTCCGAGCTGCGCCGTCTGGCTCAGCCCGATACGCTTGCCCTCGGGCCATTGCAGCACCACGGCATCACCGAGCGCATGCAGCTGCTCCAGGGCGGTCAGCGCCTCCTCGCTGGTCTCCAGCGTCCAGGCCCAGCCATCCTGGCCAGCCAGAGCCGGACAGGCGTCGAGCACGGCCTTGGCCGCGCGCCGCTCACCGACCAGGTCGCGCGTCGTCTGCACCGCGCGCCCATCGACCTCGCCGAAGAGGTTGGCCATCCCCTGCCCAGGCTGCAGCCTCGGTCCCTTGTCGCCCAAGGGCTGCATGAAGAGCTCGAGGGTCAGCCCCTCGTCGACCGGACTGAGGTGCACATAGGGGCGGACATCGGGCTCCACGGCCTCGGCGAGGTGCTCGGTACCGCCGATGGCGGAATGCACCGTGAGCAAGGGCGCAACGGCCGCGATGCTCTCCAGGACCTTGTCCTTGCCGCTCGGCGGCACCTTCAGCCCATCGAAGCCGACCAGCTTGGCGATCCGCCGGTGCGAGGCGTCGAAGCGCACCAGCCGCAAGCGGTGCGGACCGACGTTCTCGATCAGGAGGTCCGATGCCTCCGGCGGGAAGGGATTGAGCCGCACCAGGATGTCGCTCTTGCGCTTGACCACCTCGAGCACTGGCCCAGCCGGGACCAGCTCGAGCGGCGCGTCCATGACACCCGGACGGAAGACCCGCGGATGCCCGACGGCGGCGAGCAGGGCACGCTCGCCGTCGAGACGGTAGTAGACGCGACCATAATTGCCATACCAGCTCTGCTCGCGCTCCTGGGTGATGGCCGCGAGAATGCGCTTGTCCTCGTCCGTCAGATAGTCGAATTCCTCCGGCGACTCGACCAGGCGTGCCAGCGCCACCGGCCGCCCCTGGGTCCAGCCGCCGCGCTTGGTGCGCTTCTGCTCGCGCGGCTCGAGCTGGCCCTCGCCCCCGTAGAGACTCAGCACCCAGGCCATGCGGCGGTCCGCCTCGGGCTCCACGCTCGCCCTGCCCTCGTCGCCCGAGCCGAGCCCCTTCAGCGCCTCCAGGGCGATCTCCCATGTCGACTTGGGCACGAGCAGCCCAGCGAGACTCGGCACGTCTTCCGGGCGCGGAGGCAGCCCCTCCCGGTCGATCTCGCGACCCAGCGCATGCAGCACATCCAGGCTCGCCCAGGCGTACCAAGAGGCGCCGGCCCCGATGGCGGCAAAGTGCTGGGTCGCCAGCTCGTCCACCATGGCCGCCTCCGGCCGCTCGCCGAGCCAATGCAGCGCAAGGGCTTGGAACAGCAGCTCGTAGGGACGCCCGACAGAGCGGTGACCTCGCATCCAAACCGCCTCGTAGAAGCGCAGCCGCCCGCTCAAGATGCCGGTGAGCTCGCTCAGGATACGGAACAAGGACTCGAGACGATCCGTCACGGGCGCCCGTAGGGCAATGTTGACCTGGCGCTCGATGGTCTGGAAGTCCTCGGCCGTGCCCCGCCGCAGGAGCGCGAGGAGATGAAAGACACCGGCCAGGCCCTGGATGTAGAGGTTGCGCTTGCGCGTCTGCCGCCGCTGGGTGGTCAGGTGCAGGTCGAAGACCCCGAGCGCCTCCTCGTAGCGACCCTGGATGAAATGCAGCCAGCCGATCAAGGGCAGGGTCTCTGGCGACACCCGCCCCGACAGGATGGGCGCCGCCTGATCCGGACGCCCCTCGAGCAGGTAGCGCTCGGCGAGCATGACGGCTGCCTCGGGCTCATCGTCGAGCAGGGGCGTCAGCATCCGGGGCGCAAGCTCGACCAGCTCGGGATCGAACCTGAGCTGATACCCGGCCTCCACCAGCGCAGGCCCCAGCGCCAAGACACGCAGCCGTGGCGTCAGGGTCGCGAGCCAGCCGTCATCCGGCGACCTGAGGCAGATCTGGCTCAGGGGCTCGACGGACCGGAACCGGACGGGGGCGCCCGGCTTGAGCGAGCCCATGCCGAGCATGCGCAGCACCTCCTCCTCGCGTCCGGCGTAGAGGGCATTGCGCAGTCGCCGTGTCGAGCGATGGACCTGAGTCTCCTGCCAGCCGAGGTTCGGGACGCTGCTGACGACCTGCTCCGCGGCACTGACAATCTGCTCGAAGTGCCCTTCCTTGACGGTCTCGCGGGTGAGCGGCTCGGCCAGCTTGGGGGGACAGGAGAGGCCATGCTTGCCCTCGACCAGGCAGCCCAGGCCGAGCAGACGCTCGCGCAGCGGCTTCGCCATCAGCTCCGCGAGCGGCCGGCCGTTCTCGTCGCGCCAATCCAGGATCTTCAGGACCTGCTGCAGAAGCGTCTGCTTGATCGGCTCGTAGACGACGGACAGGACTTGAAGGATGCGCCGCTCGTCGGCGCCCAGCGTTTCGTAGCAATCGTTTGTGGGGCTCATGAGGCAGTCAGAATCTCGGGCATGGCGTAGCCCAGTTTCGCGAGGGCCTTGTGAAAGGCATTGAGCTTGGCCTGGGGCACGACGATGAGGCGCTCGCCGGCGCGCAGACAATGGGGAGCCGTCACCGGGTCCGTGCTCAGCATGGCGGCGAAGGCGGCATCCCGGCAGGCGAAGAGCCTAGCCGAACCCTCGTCGCGTAGGGCCGTCGCACGCTCCTCGGCCTCGGCCAGGAAGCGCGTCAATGGCGCCGGCAGCTCGCCATCCAGGGATTGCTCCAGGAAATCGCGCAGCCGCGCACGCTCGTCGGCGCGCGCCGCCGAGGTCATGGCCGCGTCCAGCCGCAGCCGCCAACGGCCGTCGGGCTGGGCCTCGGCGTATTGCTCCAGCAGGAGCTGCTCGGCGGCCATAGGCGCGCGCAGCTGCGCGAGACTGCCGTCGGGGCGCGCCTCGAGCAAAGGAGGCACCGTCTCCACCACGGGGACATAGGTATCCGTCAGTCCGAGACAGTAGGCCCCCAGCGCGTTGAGCCGCAGATAGAGCAGGCCGTCATAGCGGCTCAGAAAGGCCAGCTCGTCCGTGCCCCAGCAGCCGCTATAGCCGCCACGGACATGGTAAGGCAGCGTATAGACGACATCGATGATGCCGAGCGTGGCCAGGTACTCGAAGAGGTAGGCGAGCGCATACCTGGCCTGCAGGATCTCGAAGCTCGCGCAGCCCTCGTAGCCCAGGCTGCCGTAGTTGGCCTCGGCGAAGTAGAGCTTCCAGGGGTTGTTGGTCACCTCGAAATCGTCGCCTTCCAGCTGCATGTAGCGGAAGAAGTGATCGACAGCGATCCACTCGCCCTGCGGGCAGATCTCGAGCATGTCGGCAATGGCCTGACGCCGTCCGGCGACGGCCGTGAGCTGCGCACCCTTGCTGGTCTGCCCCTTGATGAGATCGACGCGGCGCAGCTCGTCCGGCTTGCCCTTGGTCTGCCAGCGCTCGAACAGCAGCTTGACGGTCGACTCCAGGGGCTCGCCCAGCGCCTTGCGGCCTTTCGGCGTCAGCGCCAGCTTGCTGCCGTCCACCTTGGCCAGCCCGCCGATCTGCAGCAGCAGCGGCCAGGCATAGGGCTTGATGGGGCGGATCGGCCCGCCTGCCCAGCGCTCCAGCCCGAGGTCGTCCTCCGGCCGGTACCAGTCACCGCCGACCAGCAGCCCCTCGATCGCCTTGACCGAGGCCGCACTGGCGACGCCTGTCTTGGGACCGACGCTGACGCGGCCGGCCTCGATCAGCCTGAGCAGCGCGGGCAGATCCTGCCGCACCAAGGGCTCGGTGCTGTGACGCCAGACCGGGTAGCCTTCGGGGTCCGCATCCTCGGGCACGAAGACTTCCGGCAGGGCCTCGGGCGGCGTCGTCTCGATGCAGTTGGCCTCGGGAGGCAGGAGCGCAGAGGCGAGCCGCGCGCGCAGATCGGGCGGAATCTCGTCTTGGTAGAAGAACAGGGGCAGATAGCTCAGCTTCGTCTCGCCCGCCCTGCCGCCATAGCCATAGCGGTAAGGATCCCGCGCGTAGTGAGCGGGCAAGGCCCCGTACTTGACCTTGAATCGCGCACGGTCGAAACGCCCCGACCAGGCATGCACCGCCTCGGAGAGCGCCTTGAGATCGAGGTCGCTCAGACGCCCCCAGATCGGCCCCAGATCCTCTTCAAGCAGGACGTGCGCGATGAGGCCGACCAAGTCGCCCTTGCGGCTCGGACGCCGGTCGGTCGGGACCAGCTTCAGACGCTCCTTGAGCTGATCGACGGTCAGCCGCTCGAGCGCGTCGCGCAGATTCGGCCTCCAGTCCATTACCGCTTGCGCTGCCGGATGAACCGCTCCAATAGGGCACGCGTCGAGCCATCGTGATCGCCCGTCACCTTGCCGCTGTGGATCTCGGCGAGGATGACGTTGGCGAGCTTCTTCCCGAGCTCGACACCCCATTGGTCGAAGGAGTTGATGCCCCAGACCACGCCCTGGGTGAAGATGCGGTGCTCGTAGAGCGCGATGAGGGCGCCCAGGGTCCGCGGGGTCAGGCGCTCCATGAGGATGCTGTTGGTCGGGCGGTTTCCCGGGAAGGTGCGGTGATGCGCGAGGAAGCGCGCCTGCTCCTCGGACATGCCGGCATCCAGCATCTCGGCGAGGGCCTCATCGTACTTCCGTCCGCGCATCAGGGCCTCGGTCTGGGCGAAGAAGTTGGCCATGAACTTGGGGTGATGATCGCCCAGCTCGTTGTGGCTGTGGACGGCGCCGATGAAGTCGGCGGGGATCATCTGCGTGCCCTGGTGGATAAGCTGGTAGAAGGCATGCTGCCCGTCGGTGCCGGGCTCGCCCCAGACGACGGGACCCGTGCAGTACTCGACGGTCATGCCCTCGCGCGTCACGCCCTTGCCGTTGCTCTCCATGTCGCCCTGCTGGAGATAGGCCGGCAGGAAGCGCAGCGACTGGTCGTAGGGCAGCACGGCATGGGTGCGCGCGCCGGCGAAGTTGGCGTACCAGACGCCGATCAGCCCGAGCAGCGCCGGCATATTCTCCGCCAGCTCGGCGGTGCGGAAGTGCTCGTCCATGGCATGCGCGCCTTCCAGCAGCTCCGCGAAGTGATCGAAACCCACGGCGAGCGCGATCGGAAGTCCAATCGCCGACCACAGCGAGTAGCGCCCGCCGACCCAGTCCCAGAAGCCGAACATGTTGGCCGTGTCGATACCAAAGGCGGCCACCTTCTCGGCGTTGGTGGAGACGGCGACGAAATGCCTGGCGACGGCGGCGGGATCGTCGAGCGCGGTCAGCAGCCAGTCCCGGGCGCTCGACGCATTGGTCATGGTCTCCTGGGTCGTAAAGGTCTTGGAAGCGACGATGAAGAGCGTCGTCTCCGGGTCGAGCTGGCGCACCGTCTCGACCAAGTGGGTGCCGTCGACGTTGGAGACGAAGTGGACACGCAGGCTCTCGCTCTGGTAGGGCGCCAGGGCGGCGCAGATCATCTTGGGACCGAGATTGGAGCCGCCGATACCGATGTTCACCACGTCCGTGATGCGCTTGCCGGTGTGTCCGGTCCACTCGCCCGAGCGCACGCGGCCGACGAAGGCCTCGATGCGGGCGAGCACGGCGTTGACCTCGGGCATGACATCCTGACCGTCGACCAGGATCGGGCGGTTGGAGCGGTTGCGCAGCGCGATGTGCAGCACGGCCCGCCCCTCGGTGTTGTTGATCGGCTCGCCCTCGAACATGCGCTTGGTCCAGCCCTCGAGGTCCACCGCCTCGGCCAGCGCGGCCAGCTTGGCGAGGGTGTCCCGGGTCAGGATGTTCTTGGAGTAGTCGAGGTAGAGCCCTGCCGCGGACAGGCTCATCGCCTGGGCACGATCAGGATCGGCGGCGAAGAGGTCCGTCATGCGAGCGGCCTTCATTTCGTCCCAGTGCGCGTGCAACGACTGCCATTGCGGCATCTGGCTCACGAGTGACATGGTGCCTGGATCTCCTCTATACGTAAGGCTATGCGTGGGATACTGAGCTGGGCACGCATTGGACCACAGTCGGCAAACGAGGGCGATGGGCGCGCCGTCCGAGCGAGGGGCCGCGATCCTTGGGGAAAGGCAGCCAAGCCGCCCTAGCCGACCCGCAGTTTCAGAGCACGCCTAAGGCTCGAATCCTACGTCTTCGTGGACGAGGTCGAGCGGCACGGCGACATCGAGACAATCGAGGCGCAGGCTCCCCTGGGTGATGCGCTCGGCGGACCAGCCGCGGGCGCGATGGGGACCTCGACGGCGCGCGCGTCCTGCTCGACGACCAGATACTCCTGCAGGCTGGCGATGGTCTGATAGGCGAAGCACTTCTCAGCCCGGTCGATGCGGGCGGTCGAGCTGGAGAGCACCTCGACGAGCAGGCAGGGCCTGGAGCAGTCGTCGGTCTCGCGGTCGTCCGGATCGCAGCTCAACCGCAGGTCCGGGTCGTAGAAGATGTCCTGCTGGGCCACCTTGAGCCGCACCTTACCTTGAGCCGCACATTCATGTCGTTGGCGAAGCGCTGGTAGCGCGTGCCGCGCACGAGCGGCCTGAGATGCGCGTAGAGATTGCCGACGATCAAGCCATGAAAACGGCTTGCTCCGGCCATGGCGTAAAGCTCGCCGTCGATGAACGCGTGACGAACGTCGGCGCCGTCCTCGGCGGCCAGATCGTCGTCGACGGATGGCCGGGAAATCTGAGCGGGACCATGCATGCGTCACCCCCTCGAGCAAAGCCAAGACCTGCCCTCGACGGGCATGGCTGATGTGACGTCATCAGCCGAGCACCACAGAGTCCCAGGACAGGGCCAAGTGCCGACGGCCGGACGCCAGCGCCCCGTCACATCGCGTTCCGCCACTCCTGATCCTCCCGATCGAACAGCCGGCTCGCCTCGGCCGGACCCCAGGAGCCGGCCGGATAGGTATGGATGAAGTCGCGCTCCGTGGCCCAGAGCTTGAGGATGGGATCCACCACGCGCCAGGCCCAGTCGACCTCGTCATAGCGTAGGAAGTGGGTATGGTCGCCCTCGATGACGTCGAGGATCAACGCCTCGTAGGCGTCGATGTGCTCGGGCGGCAGGGTGCAGCTGCTGGCGTCGAGACGCTCGGTCTGGGCACGCATCTCGAGCCCCGGCTGCTTGACCTGGATCTCGATCCGCATGCATTCGTTGGGCTGGATGTTGAGCAGGAGCCAGTTCGGCTTGAGCTGCTCGATGGCCGTGGAGCGGAACAGCTGCTGAGGGGGATGCTTGAAGCGGATGGCGATCAGCGACCTGGTCTCACCGAGCCGCTTGCCGGTGCGGAGGTAGAAAGGCACGTTGCGCCAGCGCCAGTTGTCGATGTACAGCTTGAGGGCGGCGTAGGTCTCGGTCGTGCTGTTGTGCCCGACCCCTGGCTCCTCGAGGTAGCCGGCCAGCTTGGCGTCTCCGGAGCGGCCGGGTCCGTACTGGGCGCGGAAGGCCTGGGCGTGAACGGCTTCGCGCGGAATCGGACGAATGGAGCGCAGCACCTTGACCTTCTCGTCGCGCAGCGCCTCTGCGTCCAGGCTGGGCGGCGGCTCCATGGCGACCAGTGCGAGCATCTGCAGCAGATGACTCTGGATCATGTCGCGCATGGCGCCAACCCCATCGTAGAAGCCAGCCCGCTCCTCGATGCCGCGCGCCTCGGCATGCGAGATCTGCACATGGTCGATGTAGTTGCGGTTCCAGAGCGGCTCCAGCATGAGGTTGGCGAAGCGAAAGACCAGGATGTTCTGGACGGTGCTCTTCCCCAGATAGTGGTCGATACGATAGATCTGGTCCTCGGTGAAGCAGCGCTGGAGCCGCTGGTCGAGGATGCTGGCGCTCTCGAGGTCGAACCCGAAGGGCTTCTCCACGACGAGGCGCGACCAGCCAGCTTCCTGCGCGTTGAGGCCATTGGCGGCGAGCCTGTCGACGATGTCCCCGTAGTGCTTGGGCGCGACCGCGAGGTAGAACACCAGATTGTCCGGCAGGTCGTCATCGGCCCGCAGGCGCTCGGCGAGCCGGGCGAAGTCGGCGGCCTGCTCCAAATCACCGGCAAGAAAGCGCAGACGGCTCAAGAGTCGGTCGAGCGCCTCCGCATCGACTCGGCCCCCGATGCGCTCGCTCAGCACCTCGCGCACAGCCTCCTGCCAGTCGGCGTCGGACCAGTCGCGGCGACCGAATCCCAAAATCCGGCTTCCCGGATCCAGCCGCCCGGCGGCCTCGATGTGATAAAGCGCGGGGAGCAGCTTGTGCGTCGCCAAATTCCCGGTCGCGCCGAAGATGATGAGGGAGCAAGGCTCGCTCATGCGCAGTTACCTCCAATCTGGTCAAGTATGCTAACGTGAGGACTGTAAACGTGTTTCCGTGCCCTAACCGAATCCCCGTCAGGCCAGCCGCCTGAATTTCGAGACCCCCGATCGATGGAGCAGTCATCCACCACCTCCGGGCATTCAGCCCAGGAGCCAAGCCCGCTGAGCGTCCTCCTGGCCAGCAGCGAGGCGCATCCCCTCGTCAAGACCGGAGGCCTCGCCGACGTCGCCTCGAGCCTGCCCATCGCCCTGCGTCAGCTCGGCCATGACGCACGCTTGGCTCTGCCCGGCTACCCCGTGGCGATGCGCCAGGTGCGCCAGCCCAAGACCCTGTGCGAGCTGAAGGTGCCAGGCTGCCGCGGCAACGTCGGCATCGTCGAGGGGCTTCACCCCGACCACGACCTCCCCGTGTATCTGGTCGACGCCCCCGAGCACTTCGCCCGCGAGGGCAACCCCTATACGGACCTCACGGGACGTGATTGGGGCGACAACGCGGACCGCTTCATGCTCTTCTGCCGCGTCATCGTGCAGATTGCGCTCGGACTGCCCGCAACCGACTGGCGGCCGGACGTCCTGCACTGCAACGACTGGCAGACCGGCCTGGCACCAGCACTCATGCACGGGCTCCCGGAGCATCCGGCACGGGTCTTCACCATCCACAACCTCGCTTACCAGGGCCTGTTCGACAGGGCCACATTCGATCGGCTGGAGCTGCCGCCGTCGCTCTGGAGTCTGGCGGGAATCGAGTTCCATCAGCGCATGTCCTTCATCAAGGGCGGCATCGTCTTCTCCGACCGCGTCAACACCGTCAGCCCGACCTACGCGAACGAAGTGCGCGCGCCCCGCTTCGGCTGCGGACTCGACGGCCTGCTCCGCCAGATCGGCACACGCTTCAGCGGTATCTTGAACGGCATCGACTATCAGGTCTGGGACCCGGCGTCGGACCCTCTGATCCGGCAAAGATACGATGCGGATAGCTTTGGGCTGAAGGCGGAAAATAAACTCGAGATCCAGCTCGAGCTCGGCCTGCCGCGCAACGAAGACGCCTTCGTGCTGGGCTATATCGGTCGGCTGGTGGAGCAGAAGGGGGTGGACCTGATCCTCGCCATGCTGCCGGAGCTGCTGCAAGACCCCAGGGTGCAGCTCTTGATGGTGGCTTCCGGGGACCGCAAGACCGAGCAGGCGCTGGTGAAGATCGCCGCGGAGCATCCCCGACAGGTCGGCGTCTTCGTCGGCTACGACGAGCAGCGGGCGCACCGTATCGAGGCCGGCAGCGACGCCTTCCTCATGCCGTCTCGCTTCGAGCCCTGCGGACTGAATCAGATCTACAGCCTGCGCTATGGCACGCCGCCAATCGTCCACCGCACCGGCGGACTGGCCGATACGGTCACGCACGCCACGCCCGAGCGTCTCGCTAACGGAACCGCCACGGGCTTCCTGTTCGACGAGCCGCGCCCGGAATCCCTGCTGCAAGCCGCCCGTCAGGCCATGGGCCTCTACCGCGACCATCCGGACGCTTGGCGCCGTCTTGCGACGACCGGCATGTCACTGGACTTCAGCTGGGAAGCCAGCGCGAGCCAGTATCTCCAGCTCTACGCGGACGCCATCGCGGACCGCCACGCAGAGGTCGCCACCGCCCTGGCATAGCTCGGGCGCCACCCCAGAAACGGCAGCGCCGCCCAGCGGGGACCCCGCTAGGCGGCGCTCGAAGACGGACGCGATAGTGCCGGTCAGGCCGCTTGAGCAGGAATGGCGTCGCCCGTGCGCATGACGCGGTTGTGCTCGTCCAGATACACCAAGGTCGGCTTGAATGCGTCCGCTTCGGCCTGGCTCATGCCCGCGTAGGCGCAGATGATGACGCGGTCTCCGGGCGCGGCCTTGTGAGCCGCGGCGCCATTCACCGAGATCACGCGAGAGCCTGCCGCGGCGCGAATCGCATAGGTCGTGAAGCGCTCCCCATTGGTCACGTTATAGATCTGGATCTGCTCGTACTCACGGATACCCGCTAGCTCGAGCAGGTCTTCGTCGATGGCGCAGGAGCCCTCGTAATCGACTTCGGCATGCGTCACGCACGCCCGATGCAGCTTGCACTTCAGCAAGGTCAGTTGCATGGATTCGTTCCTCTCTATGACCACTCGGGCCACGTCTTCACACGGATCTATGAAGACTATTTCATTTCGACTGCCGCTAGTCTACCGCAGCCTTTGCTGCAACGCAGCACTTGGTTATTGATCGACGCAGCAATGGTCATCCACCCGACCGATCGCTGCGAAACGACCAGGTTTTCAGACTGTTAATCGCGCCGCAACCACCCGCCTCCGAACAGAGCCGCTCTTCACTAAGCTCAGCCCAAGGAGTCCAGAGGACGCCTCAGCTGAAGGTTGTCGATGAGCCGCGCACGCCCGAGATAAGCGGCAGCCAGGATGACCAGCCGATCGTCCTGCGGGCAGGGCACACGCAGATCGACGGCAGAGCGAACGCTGACGTAGTCTGGCCGCAAGCCGGCCTCGGCAAGGCGCTCGCGCGCAGCCTCCTCCACGGCATCCACCGCCTGCCCCGCCCGGAGCGCATCCGCCGCCTGGCACAGCAGGCGATACAAGGCGGGCGCGCGCTCCCGCTCCTCCGGCTTGAGGTAGCCATTGCGCGAGCTCATGGCCAGACCGTCCGCCTCGCGGACGATCGGGACACCGACGATCTGCACGGGCATATCCAGATCCTCGACCATCCGGCGAATCACCATGAGCTGCTGAAAGTCCTTCTCGCCGAATAGCGCAACATCCGGCTGCACCATGTTGAGCAGCTTGCAAACGACGGTCGCGACCCCGACGAAGTGCCCCGGCCGGCTCGCGCCGCAGAGGATATCCGAGATTCCCGGCACCTCGACCCGCGTCTGCCCCTCCTGGCCACGCGGATAGACGACCTCGGGGGTTGGCGTGAAGACCAGGTCGCAGCCCTCGGCCTCGAGCTGCCGCATGTCTTCCGCGAGCGTGCGCGGATAGGCATTCAGATCCTCGCTCGGCCCGAACTGCAGCGGGTTCACGAAGATACTGACCACCACCCGCTCCGCGCGCGCGCGCGCCTCGCGCACCAGGGTCAGATGGCCCTGATGGAGATTACCCATGGTTGGCACCAAGGCCACCCGCTCGGACGCAGCCCGCCAGAGCGCAACCCTGGCTCGCAGCGCCGCAACACGCTCTACCTGATCCATTCCCATCGTCCGTTCAGCTCTTGGTCTCTTGAAGCGAGATTGCCGATCGGCAGCCGCGCAGCCAGTCGAAGAAGGCGTTGCGACGGCGCTGCCTCGACAGGCATCGGGGCGAGGGATCCACCGCCATCGACGCCTCGGCCGCTGCCTCTCTACGACATGCCTTCAGTAAGGCGTCTCAGCCTCGGCGGGGAAGGCGCCACTGCGGACGGCTTCGACATAGCCACGCACCGCGGACTCGATGGACCCGCAGCTCCCCAGAAAGTCTCGACTGAAGGAGGGCGCGCGCCCTGCGTTGAGACCGAGCATGTCGTAGAGGACCAGGACCTGACCATCGCAGCCAGGGCCTGCGCCAATCCCGATCACGGGAATCGACAGCGTGCGACTGATCTCGGCCGCAAGGGCCGCCGGAACACACTCCAGCACCAGCAGACTAGCCCCAGCATCCTGCATGGCGATGGCGTCGCGGCGGATCGACTCCGCGGATGCCTGGTCGCGCCCTTGAAAACGATAGCCGCCAAGGCGGTTCACGGATTGCGGCAGGAGTCCCAGATGCGCGCACACGGGCACGCCTTGCTCGGTCAACCGGCGCACAATATCCAGCATCGGCGCGCCACCCTCGAGCTTGACGACTTGGGCACCGCCTTCTTGCATGAGGCGGGCCGCGCTGTTCAGGGCGCGCTCAGGGCTGGTATAGGAGAGAAAGGGCAGGTCCGCAACGACCAGTGCCCGCTCACGACCCCGCGTGACGGCGGCGGTATGATAGACCATGTCATCCATGCCGACGGGCACCGTGGTTCGATGCCCCTGCAAGACCATGCCGAGCGAATCTCCAACCAGCATCAGATCGACGCCCACCGAATCGAGCAGGCGCGCGAAGCTCGCATCGTAGCAAGTCAGCGAAACAATGCGCTCTCCACGCCCCTTCATAGCAGCGAGGGTCGCGACGGATATGGGTGCAACAGACATCGGAAGCTCCGATCAGGGAGTAAAGTTAGCTGGGAGTAAAACGAGCTGGGAGCAAGGCTTGCTGGCACCAAGGCTTGCTGGGAGAAAGTTAGCTCGAAGATAGCGGTCGCCGCCAGGCCGCCGCGCCCTTTGCGACGCTAGCGGCAGCGCAAGGACGCGACAGACCGTCCCGATCGCCAGCAAGGGGCGAAAAGCGGCCTAGGAAGAGCCCGCGGACGGCTCGGCCGGCGCCTCACCCGAGGCTTGAGCGGACTTGCGCCGACGACGCGGACGGCGACGGCGACGACGCCCCGAATCGGTCATGCTCGCACGCTCTTGACTGCTCGCGTCCTGGAACTTGGTCCACCACTCCGCCAGCTCAGGATCGACCTCGCCAGCCTCGGCCCGCAAGAGCAGGAAGTCGTAGGCGGCCCGAAACCTCGGGTGGGTGATCAGGCGATAGGGGCGCTTGCCTTCACGCTGCTCGAGACGCGACTGCAGCGACCAAATCTCCCGCATCGGCAGCCCGAAGCGTTTCGGAATCGCGACGATCGACTGCTGCCGAGAGGCAACTTCGCCGGACGCGAGCAGCATGGCCTCATGCGCCGAGCCCTCCTCCGCCATCAGCTGCTCGAAGCGCTGACGCACCGGCTCCCACAACAAGACCGCGAACAGAAAAGCGGGCGTCACCGGCTTGGATGCCTGAATGCGCTTGTCCGTATTGGCGAGGCCACGACTGACGAAAGTAATGGGGAACGCCTGATCTTCCAGCGCGAGGCAGGCCTCTGTCGCCGGAAAGAGCTGACCGAAGAGCCCGTAGTGGCGCAGCTTCTCGAACACCTCCAGACCATAACCGGAATGGAAGAGCTTCAGCAGCTCGTCGAAGAGGCGGGCCGCCGCAATATCCTCTAGGAGCGGGCCGAGATCGAACAGCGGCTTCTCCGTCGCGGGCTCGACGGTAAAGCCCAGTTTGCAGGCGAAGCGCACCGCCCGCAGCATGCGCACCGGATCCTCGCGATAGCGCTGCTCGGGATCGCCGATCAGGCGAATGCGTCCGGCCTTGATGTCTTCGAGCCCGTTGACATAGTCGACCAGCGAGAAATCGGCGATGTCGTAGTAGAGCGCATTGATCGTGAAGTCTCGCCGCAGCGCGTCTTCCTCGATGGTGCCATAGGTGTTGTCGCGCACGATCATCCCATTCTCGAGGAGACGGTCGGCCGGCTCATCGTCCGCGCCGCTCCCCCGAAAGGTCGCCACCTCGACGATGTCGCGCCCGAAATGGACGTGCGCCAGCCTGAACCGCCGACCGATCAGCCGGCAGTTGCGAAAGACCTGACGCACCTGCTCCGGAGTGGCATCGGTTGCGACGTCGAAGTCCTTGGGCTCATGCCCGAGCAGCAGATCCCGCACGCCACCGCCGACCAGGTGAGCCTTGAAGCTCTCCTGGCGGAGGCGGTAGAGGACCTTCAGCGCATTCTCACTGATATTCGCCCGCGAAATATTGTGCTCCGGACGCGGAATGATGACTGGGCTGGGCGTCTGCGCCTTGCCGGAAAGGGGGCCGGATTCCTGCATGACCGTATTCGTTGGAGATTCCCTACAAGCTGAAGCGGCACCATGACCCGGCTCCGCGCGATCCCCCGCCCGCGAGCCCCTAGGACAGCCGACTGTCATTCGCCGGTCACGACCACTTGTGAAACAGAAATTGATGCGTATAATACGCGATTCTTGACGACATTACTGCTCTCTTCGTCTAGTGGTTAGGACGCTGGCCTCTCACGCCGGTAACAGGGGTTCGAATCCCCTAGAGAGCGCCAAACCCTTGAATCGAGCGCTGTCACCCTCGCGGTGACGGCGCTTTTTCATGCCCGCCCGCATAGCCAATCATCGCCGAGGGGCGCGCTCACCGCCCGAAAAGGCGGCCTCGATCATCGCTTGGTCCAAGCGCTTGCTCGGCGGAAGCGGCGCCTGAAATGCGCGGCGCCCACTCAACCGACTGGGCGTTCCGATAATCAACACCGAGAAGGGCAGACCAGGCCCCGAGCACAGCCCACAACCGCCAGAAGACTAGGCGAGCAGAAACCCCAAACGCAGACGGCGCCGGCAGCCAATGGCTACCAGCGCCGCACTGAATCGGCATGCGTCACTCGAGACCTAGGCGATCACGGCTCCACAGCGACCCCAACGGGGAAGCGGATTCGATCCGGACACCTCAAGGCACGAGTGAGGCGAGCTGCTTACTGCCAGCCCAGACCGACCGCGAACACGACAGCGTGGACCGCGATTGCCAGGACCAGCAGCGCGTAGAAGATCGGCATCAGCCAGGTCGCAGGATTGACGACGAGCCAGATTTTCCAATCGTCAGCTGGGTTGTTGGGCTTGCTCATGGGAAGGTCCTCTTTGTTGACCGTTTAGAACCAGGGATTGGCGGCGATGACGAGCAGGTGGGCAAGGGCGGCCAGACCGACGAACGCGGTATAGGTCACCTTGAACTGCTCGTGAAACTCTTTCGCCTGCTGCTCTGTCAGCCCGGAAAGACTGGGTCCAGCCATTGACTTGATCTCCTTGCTCGGGATACCGGTTTCGCGCCCCTTGCCTTTACCGCGACGGGACGCGGGGTTTTTCGCTTCAGCCATTAACGATGACTCAATTCAGGAACAAACAACTTCTGCGGCTCGCGCACGTACGCCGACATGACAGCCTCTGCCAACGACAAGGGCGGCGGGCCTGAGAAGAGCATCTCGACTCAGGAACCTGCTGAAGCGAGCCTGGCTGTCATCTTAACTTGACACCCGACGTTGTCAATATGAATTTACAAGCCAAGCCTTGAGCCAGGACAACAGGAGCCCGGTATCGGGATCAGGGAATCCCCAGCAGCTTGTGCAGCTGCAGACTCAGACGCCAGCGCGGATGCGCCTTGCAGTAGGCAAGGGCGGCCTCTGTGCTCGCCACCAGCTCAGCCCCATCCATCGGCTGCAGAAAGAAATGCCGGAACGCCAGCCCCTCGAGCGACTCGGGCGGGAGTGCGGGCTGCGGATAGACCAGCTTCAGCTCGTCGCCCGAGCGAATGACCAAGTCGCCCCCCGCCTTGGGACTCACACAGAGCCAGTCGATCCCAGCAGGCGGCTCACAGGTCCCGTTCGTCTCCACGGCAACCTCGCAGCCACGCGCGCGCAAGGCATCGACCAGTGCCGCGTCCAGCTGCAGCAGAGGCTCACCGCCGGTGCAGACGACATAGGGACGGACTGCCGCCGAGGCCTCGCACGGCCAAGTCGCCAGGATCTTGTCGGCCAAGGTCCGCGCATCGGCGTAGCGACCGCCGCCCTCGCCGTCCGTCCCGCGAAAATCGGTATCGCAGAACCGACACAGGGCCGCACTCCGGTCGGCCTCGCGACCCGACCAAAGATTGCAGCCCGCGAAGCGGCAGAAGACCGCCGGACGCCCCGCCTGGGCGCCCTCGCCCTGCAGGGTGTAGAAGATCTCCTTGACGAGGTAGCTCATGTGGGCAGCGCCGGCCCCAGCTCGCCCCAGCACAGAGAGGCACCACAGCCAGGCGTCTCGTGCAGGTCGATGCGGTCGAGCTGCGGCAGCTCGGCCGCGGCCGCCTCCCGCAGCCAGAGCACGAGCGCACCCGGGTCTGCCGAGGACAGCTGCGGAAGTGCGTCGAGGCGATGGTGATCGAGCTGCAGGTAGATCGGCTTGAACAAGGCCTTGACGTCACCATAGTCGACCGTCCAGCCGAAGACCTCATCTAGGGGCGCGGTCAGGTGCAGACGCAGCAGATAGCTGTGCCCGTGCAGCCGGCGCCGGCCATCACCCTCGGGGGCAGCCGCGAGCCGGAGGGCGCTCTCGAAACGCTGCTCCTTCCAGATGCGGTAGTGCTCGCCGTCATAGTGACAGCCAGCCGTCACCGTCTCGTAGACGGTCACCCAGGAGAGCGACGGCAGCTCCGGCTTGATGCGCTGCCAGATCCAGCTCGCCAGCATCTCGCTGGTGGGATTCTCCAGACCTGGGATGTCATTGAGACAGCCATGGTGCAGCTCCGCCTGAAGGGGCGCCCAGACCGCGCCGAGCTGATCGAAGTCCACCCCCATGTCGCGCCCGGCCAGATCCTGATTGGCATGCAGGATCACCTCGAAGCCGTGACCGTGCATCCGCCCGCACGGATGCCCCTCCGGCACCCTGGGAAGACGATGCGCGGCCTCGAAACGGAAGCGGCGCCAAACATGCACCTGCTCCGCGCCGTCCAGATCGGCACCCTGGTCGCGCGTGCTCTGGATGCCCAGGGACGCGATTCCGGGAGCGCCGAGCCGCTCGCGCAGCCAGCGCGCCAAGTTCTCGTCCGTCGGCACGGCCAGCACGGCATTGAGGTCGTTGTAATCCAAGGGCGCGACGCAGCG
Organism: Thiorhodococcus minor; assembly: GCF_010820565.1. Classification (GTDB taxonomy): domain Bacteria; phylum Pseudomonadota; class Gammaproteobacteria; order Chromatiales; family Chromatiaceae; genus Thiorhodococcus; species Thiorhodococcus minor. Next base: position 42,278 of record NZ_JAAIJQ010000019.1, read on the forward strand.
GCCGAGGGCTTCGCGGAGCTTATCGCCTTCGCCGCCGCGAAAGTCCGCCCAGCCCGCGGGAAGCTCGGCGCGCACCCGGGCGAGAAAGCTGTGGCCGTGCAAACGCCGGCAGGCATGCCCCTCGGGCAAGATGGCAACCCGCCGCGCCGCCTCGAAGGGCGCGGCGGCGACATGGAAGAGCCTTTCCGTCATGCCACCGCCCCGAAACGCGCCAGGAGCGGATCCACAGCACCAGCCTCGGCGAAGCCCTTGGCACGCAGCAGACAGGAATCGCATCGACCGCAGGGACGACCATCCGCGCCCGGGTCATAGCAGCTGCTCGTCAGGCCATAGTCGACACCCAGTGCGAGCCCCTGGCGAATGATCTCCGCCTTGGTGAGCTGGATCAGCGGCGTATGGATCTTGAAGGACTGCCGCCCCTCGACACCCGCGGCCGTGGCCAGGCTGGCCATCCGCTCGAAGGCGGCGATGTACTCCGGGCGACAGTCGGGATAGCCGGAGTAATCCAAGGCATTGACGCCGATGAAGATATCTCCAGCCTCGAGCACCTCCGCCCAAGCGAGCGCAAAGGACAAGAAGACGGTATTCCTCGCGGGGACATAGGTAACTGGAATCCCCTCGGCCATGGCATCGGGATCCCGCCCCTTGGGCACCTCCAGGGCACTCGTCAGCGCCGAGCCTCCGAAGCGCCGCAGGTCGATCTCGGCGATCACGTGCTCGGCCACGTCAATCGCCTCCGCCACACGCGCGGCCGCGTCCAGCTCCACCGCATGGCGCTGACCATAGCGGAAAGACAGCGCGAATGGCTTGAAGCCCTGGGATCTCGCGATCGCGAGCGTGGTCGTAGAGTCGAGGCCGCCGCTCAGAAGCACCACGGCAGGTTTCATGTAATCTCCTCTTGCTCGGGTCCTGAGTGCTCGAGCGCCGGGTTGTCAAACGCACCCACCTTCGTGCAACACTGACCCGGAGTTATCAGTCGATCGGACTTTTCGCGATGTCAGGAAATCGAATCAAACTTTGGGATCTCCCCACCCGCCTCCACCACTGGCTGCTCGTCGTCTTCGTCGCCCTTGCCTTCGCGACTGGACTGACGGGGGGGAATTGGATGGTCTGGCACGGCAGGATCGGACTCGCAATCCTTGGTCTGCTGGCCTTCAGACTCGTCTGGGGATTCGTCGGCTCGACCTATGCCCGCTTCGGCCAGTTCGTTCGCGGGCCCGGGAGCGTCCTGGACTATGTGCGGGGCCGCTGGCACGGCGTCGGCCACAACCCGCTCGGCGCATTCTCCGTGCTCGCCTTGCTGGCCCTTTTCCTCGCGCAGAGCCTGCTGGGACTGGTCGCCACCGATGACATTGCCTTCAAGGGGCCGCTCTATAGCATCCTGTCCATGGACACGGCCGACTGGGCCAGCCGGCTGCACCGCCAGATGATCTGGGTGCTCGGCGCACTGGTCGTCCTGCACATCTGCGCCACTCTCTTCTATACCTTCGTGCGCAAGGACAACATCATCCGCCCCATGGTCACCGGCGACAAGACGGTCGAGGACGGGGGCGCGGCATCCGCCACTGGCGGCGGGATCATCGCCTTCCTCATCGCACTTGCCGTCGCGGCGGCAGTGGTGTGGATCGCCAATGGCGGCCTGCTTCCACCCCCTCCCCCTCCGCCGCCACCAGGAACCCTACCCAGCTGGTAGTCTCAGCCTCCTGAAACGACAGGGGCCGCCCCTTGAGGCGGCCCCTGTCGCATCGAGCCAAGCCTTTTGGATCAGTCGTCGGCGCGATACTTCTTGTGGCAGGCCTTGCAAGCCTGGCCGAGATCGCCGAAGGCGGTCTTCACCGCGCCCGCATCGCCACCAGCAGCTGCCTCGGCGAGATTATCGGCGGCCGTCTTGAAGTCGCCCGCCAGCTTGCCGACGTCCTGCATGTTCTCGAAAAGCTCCGGCTTCACGCGGGTCTTGACGTCACCAACGTCTTTGTCCGTGCCCGGCCCATAGAGCGCACCCATGCCGGAGTTGGCGATCGCGGCAATCGCATTGGCCGCGGCCTTGACCTGATCGGCGTCATAGTCGCCCTGCAGGCTCGCTTTGATCTTGCCCATGTTCCAGCCCATGAAGGTGTAGCCGGCCTGACGGGTCTCGATCTGCTCCTCGGGGGACAAGGCGCCAGCGAGGGCGCTACCAGCGAGCGTGGCAGCCATGAGACCAACAGCAGTGGTGGCAAGGAAAGGTTTCATTCAGACAATCTCCGTTTTGATAGACAACCGAAAAAATGCTCCTTCTCGCAACGCGCCGGATCTTGGCCGCTGTCATGCGGCCCCTATTCGGGGCATTCGACGGCAGGCGAGCACTCCCGCCCGCAGCAGGACGCCTTGCGAGACAGCCCAGTCTCAAGGTCTTGCTGCCGCCTGCTCGAAAACAGGCAGGGGCATCCGCAGGGCCGCGCAGATGGCCCGGAGCAGCTCGAGCTCGACTGCCGCGACCTGCCCGTCGGCCATGACCGTCGCGGCCATGGCACCGAGCAGGCGCCGCTTGTCCGGCAATCGGACCCCATCCAGCTTTGCGAGCGCCGCGTCGAGCCGCGTCGACCAGGCCCGCTCGAGCCAGTCGGCGTCGAGCCAGTCCTCTTTGATGGCGTCGATCGCCTGAGGTTTCACCCCCAAGCGAGATAATCCCGCGACGAGCGCCGCATGCGCAGATGCCCGGTCGGCGTGACCATGGTGCGACAAGATCATGAGGAGGTCGAAAACTTCGCGCGTGCTCTGGGAGAGCTTACCGCTTCCGCCAGGGCCGCTGCGTGAAGGATTGAGGACATCCTCCACTTGACGCTCCAACAGCTTGGCAACGGCATATTCGAACAGCTCCACACGGCCATCGGCATGGATCAAGCGATCGACCAATCCCCGCAGCGCGGTCAGGTCGCGCTCGGGCCGTCGCCGCAATGTCGGGAAGGCGATCTCCAGTAAGGGGATCCTCAGCTCGGGATCGATCCGGGGCGTTTCCTTGAGGAGCATCGCAACCTGCCCCTCGACCTCCTGCCCCAGGTCCTCGCTGACCATCAGGAGCTGGCGCTCGCGCACCTCTGGATCGGCATCCATGAGGAGATAACAGACGACGGCCAGCACCCACTCCTGCGAATGCGCGGCGCGCTCCAGTGTGCGTGGAATGGCCGCGGCGAGCAAGCCGGCAAGCATCACCTGGCCGAGCCCCGGCTGGCCGATGGTCTCGATCAGCTTGTCCGCGTCCAGGGTGAAGCCGCCCGTTTCGGCCGAAGCCGATTTCCCTTGCTGCTCGCGTGAGACATCGGCGCTCGTCGTCCGCGCCTGAGACTCACGCTGCATCCGGGCCGCAACCTCGGTCAGCTCACGCGGGTCGAAGCGCGGCTGGATCGCACGGATGCGGTCGACCAGGGGCGGATGCGTCGCGAACAGCTGACGCGACAGTCCCTTGGCGAAGAGCATGTGCGTGACCTCCTCCGGGTCCGCCTGCAGCGTGGAGCCGTACCCGGATGCGCCGATCTTCTTCAGTGCCCCCGCGATGCCCTCGGGCTGACGCGTGAACTGGACTGCCGAGGCATCCGCGAGATACTCCCGCTGGCGCGAGACCGAGGCCTTGATGAGCCGGCCGAAGAAGAGCCCGACATAGCCGACGACCACCAGCGCGAGACCGATGGACAGCGCGCCACGATCGTTCCGGCTGCTCGAGTGACGCCCGGAGCCGATCAGGAAACGGCCGACCAGCGCAAGGATGAGGATCCCGAAGAGGATCCCCATCAAGCGGATGTTCAGGCGCATGTCGCCGTTGAGGATATGCCCGAACTCGTGGGCCACCACGCCTTGCAGCTCATCTCGAGTCAATGCCTCCAGGGTGCCCTGGGTCACGGCGACGGCGGCGTCCGAGGGCGTCCAGCCGGCAGCGAAGGCGTTGATCCCCGGCTCGCGGTCCAGTACGTAGATCTCAGGCACGGGCACGCCAGAGGCGATGGCCATCTCCTCCACGACGTTGCGCAGACGGCGCCGGAGCGGATCCGTGGTATCCGGCGTGACCAGTGTCCCGCCGAGGCCGCGCGCCACCGAGCCGCCACCGCCCCGCAGCGTCAGGATCCGAATCTGGCTGGTCAGCCCGATCCCGCCCGCCGTCAGCAGCGAAACCCAAAACAGCAAGCCCAGATTCGGATCCACGTAGGTTTCGAAAAGGCCAGGCATCGCCCCGCTCTCGGCGTAGTCCGGCAGGCGGGAGACGTTGGCCATCCCCTGATAGGTCCCGAAAAACACCAGCGCCACGGCGTCGACGAGGACCACGATTACGATCAAAGCCAAGGCAAAGAGCCCGACCAGCCCCCAGGTCCGGCGACGCGCTCGAGCCTGATGCTCGAAGAAGTTCATGGCCGTCTACTGAAACGAGACCTGAACCGCCTCGCGCTTCTCGGGCGCCTCGATCTCGAGCAGCTGAGCCGGCTGGAAGCTGAAGGTATTGGCGACCAGATTGCCTGGGAACATCTCGCGGCGGTTGTTGTAGGTCATGACCGCATCGTTGAAGGCCTGGCGCGCAAAGGCGACACGATTCTCCGTGCTCACCAGCTCTTCCGAGAGCTGCATCATGTTCTGATTCGCCTTGAGATCCGGATAGGACTCCGAGAGTGCGAAGAGTCGCCCGAGGGCACCGGAGAGTCCCTGCTCGGACTCGGACAGCCGGCGCATGGCGTCTGCGTTGGAAGGATCCGCAGCCGCCTGACGCAGGCTGCCCACCGCCTGATTGCGCGCCTGGATGACCGCCTCCAGCGTCTCGCGCTCATGCTGCATATAGCGCTCGGCGACCTTGACCAGGTTCGGGATGAGGGCGTACCGACGCGTCAGCTGCACGTCGATCTGCGCGAAGGCGTTCTTATAGGCATTACGCGCGCCGACCAAGCCGTTGTAGACAACGACGACGAAGATCACTAGCAGAACCAGAATCCCAAGAAACACCCATCCCATCTTCAAGCCTCCTCTAGGCGAAGCCGGATCCCAGTGACCCGGCCCGCTGCAAGTCTAATCGGATGCAGCCCGCCGCGAGAACCGCCGCAGTCGGCCCGCGGCCAAGCCCAGGCCCACGGAAAATCCAGCGGCCGCCAAGCGGGCATGGACATCAGGAGCCAACGCGAGTATATTTGCGCGCTCGCTGCCGGCCGGCCAAGCTAGCCAGCAGCGTCCCGGAGAGGTGCCGGAGTGGTCGAACGGGCTTGACTCGAAATCAAGTGACTCGCTTGCGGGTCCGTGGGTTCGAATCCCACCCTCTCCGCCAGATCAATGACTTATAGTTGACGCGGCGATCGGCAACCTGTAAGTTGTGGCAAATCAGGCACAGATGCCAAGTCGACGCGTTCGCACTCATGCAGATCGGTCGCGCAGGCAGATTGCAGCACAGACAGATGCGGGGTGGAGCAGTCAGGCAGCTCGTCGGGCTCATAACCCGAAGGTCGTAGGTTCAAATCCTGCCCCCGCTACCATACAGATGAAGGGCCTAGAGGCTTCGCCTCTAGGCCCTTTTCTTTTGCGGCCCCTTATGTCAGCAGGATGTCAGATCTCTTCAGACTTCGTCCCCGCTCGGCCTTTCCTGTTTGGCGCCCCTCGACCGACCCGCCTTTCCCTGATCTCCAGCATTGATGCCCTTCAGCGGAACAGCAGGGCAGGCGTGGAACACGCTCTGACCCTAAGGAGCTGCCCAGGTTTTGTTTCCCGATTCGGGTCTCTGGTGACGCAGCTCCAGCTGCGTCACCCGCGATCGGCTGGCGCGGCTGAGGCCATGAGTGCCTTGGCGGTTCGAATTTCCGGCTCCAGGGCTGATAGAGAGCAGCCCGGGCCCGCGAGGCTTGGCAAGGAGTCAATCAGAGGGGACGGGAGCGGGCGCCCCCATGACGAGGACGCGCCCGATAGGCTTGGCTAGTCGACGAGATAGATCTCGACGCGGCGGTTCTTGCTGCGACCCGCCGCCGTGGCATTGGTCGCGATGGGGCGGGCCGAGCCGATACCCTCGGCCTGCATGCGATCCGGATCGACACCGCGCTCGATCAAGGCTTGCTGCACGGCTTGCGCCCTCTGCTGAGACAGATTGAGATTCAGCTCGTCACTACCGACGCTGTCCGTGTGGCCTTCGATTCGCACAGAAAGCCCCTCTTCCTTGTCCAGAAGGGCAGAGATCCGATCGAGACTCCCCAGCTCGCCTGCCGGCAGCGTCGCTCTGCCCGGGAGGAAGCGCAGCTCGCTCTCGGCAAGCCGCAGTAAGAGCCCGCGATCCGTATAGGTTCCATTCAGCTGCGCGAAGCTCGCCTCGCGCTCGCGCATCCGCTCCAGCGCGACCTCCAGCTCGCGCGCCTCGTCCGCAGCCCGACGGGCCAGCTCGAGCTCGTCTTCGAGCGCACCGATCCGCCCCTTGGCCGCCTCAAGCTCGGCGCTCGAGCCTGGCTCGGTCTCCGCGAGCGTCTCCTGCAGTTGCGCCTGGACGTCCGTCAGTTGCTCCTTCAGGCCCTCGATCTCGTCGCGCAGCTTGGACTGCGCCTGCTCCGCCTGAGCGCGCTCCTCCTCCAGGCTGGCCTGGAGCGACTCCACTTGGCCGCGAGCGTCAGACTCACCCTGGTCGTCGCCGTCCGCAACCACAGCCACCTCGGCCGCCGCCTTCAGCTCGGCCACCTGCTGCTTGGTCGACTCCAGCGCGGCCTCCGTCTCCCCAAGGCGCTCCTGAAGCGCCGCGACCGCCGCCTCATGTTGGAGCAGAAGGGCCTCGCGCACCTCGGCCTCGGCCGCAAGCTGGGCCTCCAGCGCAGCCTTGTCCTCAGCCGAGGCATCCTCGCCGACGGACTCGGCGGCCGCGGCCTCCGCCTCCTGAAGCTGCGCCCGCACGCCCCCCAGCTCGGCCTGGGCCTCGGCGAGCTGCTGCTCCATGGTGGCATAGCCCGCCTTCATGGATGCCAGCTCGGCCTTGGATTCCTGAAGCTCTCCGCCGACGCTATCGCACTGTTCCTGGAAGGCCTCGACGACAGGTAGGACGCCCGCCTCCTGTGCCGCACGCAGCAGGCTCTCGTCCATCGGCGTGGTTCGAGCCAGCTCGACACGCTCGTTCAGGTGACGCTCCAAGGCCTCGATCTTTGCCTGATGCTCCGCCTCGGTCTTCGCGATCGCCTCATTGATCTTGCCCAGATTCGCCTCGAGCTCGGCGACTTGCTTCTTGGCCTCATCATAGCTGGCTTCCACCGAGGCTAGACGCGCCGCAAGCTGGTCCCGCTCGCCCTGGAGCTCATTGAAGCGCTGCTGCTCGGCCGCCAGCTGGGCCGCATGCGCGTCCTTGAGGTCCGCCATCGCCTGCTCGAGCTCGGTCTTCGCTTGCGCATAATCGGCGACCTGCTCGACCACGCGGCGATTCTCGTCCGTGTGCAGCTGCTTGAGCCCCGCAATCTCGGCGCGAGCCGCCTCTTGGGCCTTTTCCGACTCCTGTCGCCGCGCTTCCGCCTCCTTGACCTCTTCGCGCGTCTTTTCGAGGAGCGCATCCTTTTCGGCGATCTGCGCATAGAGCTGATCGTCGTACCACTCATAGAGGACGTAGACGCCGAGCAGGAGCAGCAGCAGAAAGATGGCGAGGGATTTCCAGAACGAAATTCTGGGATCGGACATCATGACCTCCTTGGGGTACGGGGTTGACGGCGCGAAGCCGCGCGTCTTTGTACGCGATCGTTATACTCGTTTGGCGCCGAATAATGCCCGCGCGGGCGGAGATTTGAAACCCTCGGCGCGGCCCCGCCTTAGGCGATTGCCGGAAATTCTTGTACCAGCTGGCGCCGGATTGAGGCCCTCCTTCAAGGAGCGCCCGCAGGAGCATCGCCGGGCGATGTGCCTGGCGGGGCGACACAGAAGGCGGGCGTCAAGACAAGCGAGATGGTAGGGGAGTTGACAGAGATCGCCCTATTGAAGCCCCACGGCCGTCATCGCCTGCTGCGCGATCTCGAGCTCTTCGTTGGTTGGAATCACCAGGACCTTCACCTCCCCCGCGTCTGCGCTGACGCAGCGCTCGCCCCGCGCATCGGTCGCTTCATTGGCGGCGTCATCGATCAGGATGCCAAGCCGCTGCAGGCCACCGCAGGCGCGCGCGCGGATCTTCGCCGAGTTCTCACCAATCCCGCCAGTGAAGACCAGGGCATCGACCCGACCGAGCTCGGCGTAATAGGCGCCGATGTATTTCTTGAGCCGGTGCACGGTCACCCCGATGGCAAGCTCCGCAGGCTCGTTACCCTCGGCGGCCAAGCGGTCGATCTCGCGCATGTCGTTGACCCCGCAGATCCCGAGCAGACCGCTCTCCCGGTTCAGCAGGCGGTCGACCTGATCCGCGTCCAGGCCCAGATTCTTCCAGAGGAAGATGAGCACGGCCGGATCGATGTCGCCCGAGCGCGTGCCCATCACCAGGCCCTCCAGCGGGGTCAGGCCCATGGAGGTATCGACGCAGGCGCCGGCGCGGATCGCCGCCGCACTCGCCCCGTTGCCGAGATGCAGGGTGATCATATTGCACTGGCTCAACGGCTTGCCGAGGACGGTCGCGGCGCGCTTGGCGACATAGAAGTGCGAGGTGCCGTGGAAGCCGTATCGGCGGATGCGATGCTCGGTGTAAAGGTGCTCCGGGATGGCGTACCTATAGGCGGTCGGCGCCATCGTCTGATGGAAGGCGGTATCGAAGACGGCCACGGAGGGCACCTTGGGGAAGAGCTGGCGCGCGACCTCGATGCCGGCGAGATGCCCCGGATTGTGCAAAGGCGCCAAGGGGACCACGTCGCGGATCGCCTCGACCACGGCGTCGTCGACGATGACGGGCTTGTTGAAATGCGGGCCGCCATGGACCACGCGATGACCGATGGCGGCCAGCTCGGAGACGTCGGCGAGCGCGCCACTGTCGCGCAGGCAGGCGACGATGTTGTCGATGCCCTGGGCATGCGTCGGGATGGCGCGCGTCTCCTGAGTGGCGTCCTGACTCCCGTCCGGCGTCAGCCAGTTGTGCTTGACCTCGCCCTCGGGCTCGCCGATGCGCGCGACCATGCCGTTGGCGATGGACTCCCAATCCTCGCTGCGAAAGAGCTGGTACTTGATCGAGGAGCTCCCCGAATTGAGAACCAAGACCTTCATGACGCAACCTCCTTGGGCTGGGCGTCGCGCTCGGTCTGAGCCTGGATCGCGGTGATGGCGACGGTATTGACGATGTCGGTCACGGTACAGCCTCGGCTAAGGTCATTGACCGGCTTGTTGAGCCCCTGAAGCACAGGCCCGATGGCGACCGCGCCCGCGCTGCGCTGCACGGCCTTATAGGTGTTGTTGCCGGTATTGAGGTCCGGGAAGATGAGCACGGTCGCCCGGCCGGCGACCTCGCTGCCGGGCATCTTGGAGCGGCCGACATCCATATCGACCGCCGCGTCGTACTGGATCGGCCCCTCGAGCTTCAGGTCGGGACGCAGCTCGCGCGCAATGCTCACCGCCTCGCGCACGCGCTCGACGTCCTGGCCCTTGCCGGAGCTGCCGCTGGAGTAGGACAGCATGGCGATGCGCGGCTCGATACCGAACGCGGCCGCCGTCGCCGCCGAGGTGATGGCAATGTCGGCAAGCTCTTCCGCGCTCGGGTTCGGGTTCACCGCGCAATCGCCATAGACCAGCACACGGTCGGGCAGGCACATGAAGAAGACACTCGAGACCAGCTTCACGTCGGGCTTGGTCTTGACCGTCTCGAAGGACGGCCGGATGGTGTGCTGCGTGGTATGGACCGCGCCAGACACCATGCCGTCGGCGTCGCCGACATAGACCATGAGGGTGCCGAAGTAGCTGACGTCCTCAAGCACGTCGTGGGCCATCTGCTCCGAGATGCCCTTGTGCTTGCGCAGCTCGTAGTAGATGGCGGCGTAGCGGTCGCGATCCGGCGAGGTCGCCGGGTCGATGATCTGGATGTCGTCGAGCTTGAGGCCGAGCTCGCCGATGCGCCGGCGAATCTTGTCCGGATTGCCAAGCAGCACCAGATCCGCCACCTGGCGCAGCGTCAGGATCTCGGCCGCGCGCAGGATGCGCTCGTCGCTGCCCTCGGGCAGCACGATCCGCTGGCGCCGCGACTTGGCGCGGCGGATCAGCTCGTACTCGAACATCAGCGGCGTCACCCGCTCATGCTGGTGGATGGCCATGTGCCCGCGCAGCTCTTCGACGTCGATTCGACTCTCGAAGAGACCCAAGGCGGCAGCGATCTTGCGGTCGTCGCCGGGGAGGATGGTCGCCTCGATCCGATTGACGTACATGGCCGTGGTGAAGGTGTCGTGAGGCACTTGCAGGATGGCGACCTTGGTGCGGCGCAGACCCTCGATCAGCCGCTGGACCTTTTCGGCCGGCCGAATGCCGCCGGTCAACAGCAGCCCAGCGACACGGGGGAAGGCGGAGGAGGCGTCCGCCGCCAAGCTGGTCACGATGATGTCGGAGCGGTCCCCAGGGGTGATGATGAGACAGCCGTCCTCGACATAGTTGAGGAAGTCCGGGATCTCCATGGCCGCGATCTTGTAGTTGGACACGACCTGATTCATGGCGTCGCCCTCGCCATAGAGGGATTCGGCATTCATCACCTGGCGAATCTCGCCGACCGTGGGCCGGCCGAGCGCGGACCGCTCCGGAAAGACGTAGACCTTCTCCGTCTCGCTCAGCAGCTGCTGCGCGCGCAGCTCGACCGCGTCCATGCAGTCCGGAGCGACCCCGTTGATGATGGTCGCGATGAAATCGCTGCCGCGCTCACGCATCAGCTCATGGGCGATGTTGAGGGCGTCCACGGCCTCCTGGGGCGAGCGCCCGAACCCCTTGACCACGACGATCATGCCGCAGCCGAAATTGTTCGCCAGATCCGCGTTGAAGCCGAACTCGAGCGCGGGAATGAGGCCGTTGTAGTCCGTGCCCGCGCAGACGACGATATCGCACCGCTCCTCGAGCATCTTGAACTTGTTCATGATGAGCTTGAGCAGCTCTTCGTAGTGCCCGGTGCCGATCAGCTGGCGCGCCGTCTCCACGGTGCAGCCGTAGAGCATCTCGGGGGAGAAGGGCAAGTCGTAGCGGCTGCGGATCAAGGCCGTGAGATTGTCCGGCTCCGCCCCTCTCGGCGCGAAGGGCCGGAAAAAGCCGACCTTGCGGTTCACGGCAGAGAGCATCTCCATGATTCCGAGAACAACGACGGACTTGCCACTGCCTGAGCCGGCACCGGCGATATAGATGCTTTGCATGGATCTCCTTCTTCAGGAACGAGCAGCGAACGACGTGAAATGCTGCACTGCGGAAAAAATAACAGATCTTCCCAGAAAAAGGGGTACCGCTTGATGACGAAAAGGTGTCGAGAACAACCGGCGCATCGCCCAGGATGAGGTCGCCCGGACACCGCGGGCGCGCGCAAGACCCGCAACTGGCACGCCGCCGGCGAGGCGGCACAGCTCCGGAGGCGAGCCCAAGCCCACCGCTGGCGCAGACCGCTAGAAGACGCGCGAGATCCGCCAGTCGCCGAAGCTCTCGGTGAGATAGGCCTTGCTGACGATGTAGCTCAAGGCGTTGCGCAGACGATAGAAGCCGATCACGGAATCGAGGCGCAGGACCTCACGGCCGCGCTCGTCGAAGAAGAGAATGGCGGGCGCGTAGAAGAGCCCGAGCTCGGCCGCCCACTGGCGGGCCGTGGTGCGCTCGCCGGCTGGCGTGACGATGGGCGTGTCCGACCACATGTCGAGCTGCACGCTGTCGAACTCATCGAAGCGCCGATTGATGGCCGCGGTCCTGAGCACCTGGCCATGGAGGACGTCGCAGGGATGGCAGTTGCCCTGCTCGAAGAAGACGGCCAGCGGCCGCTTGGCCGGAAAGCGGCGATCCAGATTGTAGGGCGGAGGGGCGAAGAAGGGCTCGTCATTCATGTCCTCGGCGTCGAAGACCATGCGGTTCTCGCCCCGTGCCAGATAGTCCCGGAAGGACTCGCGCTTGTAGTGGCCATCCGCGACATATTCGAGCGCCGCGCGAAACTGGTACGGCGGATAGTAGCCCCGCAGCCTGAGCGCGACCTCGCCGTCGGCATCGATGAAGAGGATGGCCGGGGTGAAGTCCATCTCCTGTGCCCGCGACCACTGGCGCTCGCTCACCACCTCGCCGGACAGGGTCGTGACCTCGTCGACGCCCCAGATGTCGATGGGCACCAGATCGAAGTGCCGACGGGCGTACTCGACGATGTCCTGGAGGCCGAAATTGACCTTGATGAGCTGGTGACAATAGGAGCAGCGCTTCTGACCGAAGTAGACCATGAGCCCCTGCTTATCCGCCGCGACCGCCTCCTCGAGGTCGGCCGGGATGTCGAGGAAGCTCTGCTTGAACCAGCTCGGATAATGCAGGATCTCCTCGCGCGGAAAATCGTCGAAATCGAGGGCGCCCTGATCCGCCTGACTGGTATCCGCGGCCCCGGCAGCCGGAGACGTGCCAAGGGCCAGGGCGAGCAGCAAGGGCGTCAGCAAGACGATGAACGGCATGCCATCCTCCTTTCCTCTGAAGCACGCGATGTGCCGAAGTACGGGATCTGCGGCGAATTCCTCTCGAGCCAGCCGGCCCGGCCGCCCATCGCGATCATAGCGATTCGCGCTCCAGCACGCGCATGGTCAAGAACAGGGCGGCCATGGACCTGGCCTCGTCGAAATCGTCGCGCGCCAAGAGGGCATCCACCTCGTCCAAGCGCCAGGGCACGACCTCGATCGGCTCAGGCTCGTCGCCGGGCAGGCGGCTGGGGTAGAGGTCTCTGGCCAGGACGATCAAACTGTGATGCTGAATGTAGCCGGGCACGATCGAGAGACGGTGAATGATCTGCAAGTCCCGGGCGCCATAGCCGACCTCTTCCTGGAGCTCGCGATTGGCGGCGCTCACCGGGTCCTCGCCGCGCTCCACCACGCCCTTGGGCAGACCAAGCTCGTAACGGTCGCTACCGGCGCCATACTCGCGGACGAGCAGGACCGTCTCCGGATCCAGCATGGGTACAATCAGCACGGAGTCGGCGCCACCCGGCACGCGCTCGTAGGTTCGCCGGCTGCCGTTCGCGAAGACCAAATCGATCTCCTCGACGCGGAAAAGACGGCTTTGGGCGACGAGCCGCCGGCCGACGATCTTGGGCTTGGTCCGCATCTGCGGGCTCCTACTTGGACGACCAGAGCATGACAGTGATACCTGAGAAGCTCGATTGGAGCCAGATCGACAACGTCTTTCTGGACATGGACGGGACCCTGCTCGACCTGCACTTCGACAACCACTTCTGGCTGGAGCACGTCCCACGCCGTTACGGCGAGGCGCGCGGACTCTCGCTGGAAGCGGCCAAGGCGGAGCTGATGCCAGGCTTTCGCAATATCGAGGGCACGCTGAGCTGGTACTGCGTCGATCACTGGAGCCGCGAGCTGGGGCTGGACATCCTGCTGCTCAAGCAGGAGGTCGCGCACCTCATCGCGGTCCATCCGCACGTCATGGATTTTCTGGATTGGCTGGCCATCGCCGGGAAAAGGCGCGTCCTAGTGACCAATGCACACCAGAAAACACTCGAATTCAAGCTCCAGCGCACCCCGCTAGCAGGGCATCTCGAGCGCGCCATCACCTCGCACGACCTGGGTGTCGCCAAGGAATCGCCGGGCTTCTGGCCCAGATTCCACGCCATCGAGCCCTTCGACCCGGAGCGGACGCTCTTCGTCGACGACAACCTCAGCGTCCTCGAGAGCGCGCGGCGCTATGGCATCCGCTGGCTGCTCGCCATCAAGGAGCCGGACTCGAAGAAGCCCGGGCGCGAGATCGACGCCTTTCCGGCCATCGACAACTTCTCGGAGCTGCTGCCCGGGCCGGGAGGGCGCGCGCCCGCCTAGGCATCCGCCGCCAGCAATCACTCCTGGCCGGGGCCACAGTCTCTCGCAATGCCCCGGCGGTCAGCCTCAATCCATGGTCTCAATCCACGGGCTCTGTGCTTGGCTGCGTCAGCGCACCTTGCGACTCGGTCGCGGCGGCCGGCTTGCGACGCCGCCGCCGGCGCTTGCGCTTGACCTCGCCCTCGGCGGGCTGTGACTCGGCTGCCGCCTCCGTGGGCGCCTCGGCCTCCGCACCTGGGGGCGGACTCGTCAAGGCCGCTTGCTCCCCGGCTGGACGCTTGCGACGCCGCCGGGGCTTCGGGACGGACTCTGGCGTCGCATCCGCCTCGACCGGCGCGACGAGCGCAGGTGTCTCGGAAACGTCGGCAGCAGCACCGGCAGCCGCATCGCTCGGAGGCTCCTCGACCCTGGCCTCCGGCTCCTTGCGGCGCCGGCCGCCACGGCTATCGCGGTCGCCGCGGCTGTCGCGATCGTTCCGCTCTCCGGTGCGGCGCCTCGGCTTGCCCTTGTCGCGCCGATCTTCCCGGTCGGCCCGGTCCGGACGCAGACGACTCCTGGGGTCGACTTCCACGAGCAGCTCGGGAGCGACGGGCAAGACAGGGATCTTGCTGCCGATATAGGCCTCGATGTCCGGCAGACAGAAGGCGTAGGTCTCGCAGACGAAGCCAATGGCATCGCCAGCCGCCCCGGCACGGGCCGTCCGGCCAATCCGGTGGACATAGTCTTCAGGGTCTTCCGGCAGGTCGTAGTTGACGACGTGGGTCACGTCCGGAATGTGCAGACCGCGCGCGGCCACGTCCGTTCCCACGAGCACGGGCAAAGCCCCCTCGGTGAAGTCCCTGAGCAGCTTGAGACGCTTCTTCTGGGGCACGTCGCCGGAGAGCACGGCGGTGTTGATGCCATTGCCCTGCAGGAAGCCCCAGACCCGGTCCGCCTCCCGCTTGGTGTTGACGAAGACGATGATCCGGCCGTCGGGCCAGCCCCGCACCAGTCCGACGAGCAGCGGGATCTTCTCCTCGTTGGAGGTCATGTAGCAGCACTGGCGGACGCGGTCGGCCGTGACCTGCTCGGCCTCGATCTTGATCGGCTGCGGGTGGTTCATGTGCTCGTAGGCGAGCTCGGTGACGCGGTACGACAGGGTGGCGGAGAAGAGCATCCCCTGGCGCTCCTCGACCGCCGGCATGCGGCGCAGGAGAAAGCGGATGTCCTTGATGAAGCCGAGATCGAACATGCGGTCGGCCTCGTCGAGGACGACCGCCTCGATGCCGTTGAGATCGAAGACCTTCTGCTTGAAATAGTCGATCAGCCGGCCCGGCGTTCCGATGAGAATATCGATGCCGGCCGCCAGCTCGTCGCGCTGCTGCTGGTAGCCCGTGCCGCCGTAGACGACCATGGTGCGCAGCCCGGTATGGCGGCCGAGCAGCTCGGTGTCCTTGTGGATCTGGACCGCCAGCTCGCGCGTCGGGGCCAGGATGATGGCGCGCGGGCGGCAGCGCCCCTCGGGCGCTTGCGCCGGCCGGCTCAGCAGGCGCTGCATCACGACCAGCAGAAAGGCGGCCGTCTTGCCTGTCCCGGTCTGAGCCTGGCCCGCAACGTCGCGCCCCTCGAGGGCAATCGGCAGCGTCTCGGCCTGGATGGGGGTGCAGTGCGTGAAGCCTGCATCCGTCAAGCCGGCGAGAATCCGCGGATCGAGGTCGAAGCTGTCGAAGCGGACCTCGGTAAGGTGTGTATCTGTCATTCAGCTAGGCGTCCGTATTGGCTGTCAATTTCGATGGTGAGCCTCGCGGACGAGCAAGGCTTGCAAAATCGCTTGGCTTTGGATCAAATAGCATCTTACTCAAGGGCCCATACCAACGCCAATTAGCCCGCCCGCTCCTCGCCCACCCGCGTGACACCTCTGCGGCTTGCCTCGCGCCCTCTATACTGATAACCCAAGAAACAACTGATGGGAGACGACTTCAGTGAGCGATAGCATCGTCCACGTGACCGATGACTCTTTCGAAGAAGAGGTTCTCAAATCCCCCGAGCCCGTTTTGGTCGACTACTGGGCCGACTGGTGCGGTCCCTGCAAGATGATCGCCCCCGTCCTGGACGAGATCGCCGGCGAGTACGCGGGCCGCATCAAGGTCGCGAAGCTCAACATCGACGAGAATCCCGGCACCCCACCCCGCTACGGCATCCGCGGCATTCCGACGCTGATGCTCTTCCGTGGCGGCGAAGTCGAGGCGACCAAGGTCGGCGCTGTCTCCAAGTCGCAGCTCACCGCCTTCATCGATAGCAACCTCTGATTCGGCCCACGCACGATCTGACGACCTCGGCCCCCGGGGCCTCCAGGAGACCCGACTTAGGCCAAATCGATACGGGGCGCCCATGGCGGCGCCCTCTCTCCGGCAGGCTGCCGCCCCCCAGTCGCATTCCCCCGCGACTCCGTTCCTGCACGGGGCGCTGTCTTCCAGCCACGACCTCTGTCTTACGAAAACCGTGATGAATCTAACCGAGCTCAAGAAGATGCCCGTGCCCAAGCTGGTCGCACTGGCGCAGTCAATGGAAATCGAAGGTGTTGGACGCTCTCGCAAACAGGATCTGATCTTCGCCATCCTCAAGGCGCAGGCGAAAAAAGGTGAGGATATCTATGGCGATGGCGTGCTGGAGATCCTGTCCGACGGCTTCGGCTTCTTGCGCTCAGCGGACGCCTCCTACCTCGCCGGCCCCGACGACATCTACGTCTCGCCCAGTCAGATCCGCCGCTTCGCGCTGCGCACAGGCGACACCATCTCCGGCAAGATCCGCCCGCCGAAGGACGGCGAGCGCTATTTCGCGCTCCTGAAGGTCGCGGACATCAACTTCGACAAGCCAGAGAACGCCAAGTCGAAGATCCTGTTCGAGAATTTCACCCCGCTCTTCGCCCAGAACCGTCTCACGCTCGAGATCGGCAACGGCAGCACGGAAGACATCACGGCTCGGACCATCGACCTGGTCGCCCCCATCGGCAAGGGCCAGCGCGGCTTGATCGTGTCGCCGCCGAAGGCGGGTAAGACCATGATGCTGCAGAACATCGCCCAGTCGATCGGGCACAATCACCCGGACTGCTACCTCATGGTCCTGCTGATCGACGAGCGCCCGGAAGAGGTCACCGAGATGTCGCGCTCGGTGCGCGGCGAGGTCATCTCATCCACCTTCGACGAGCCCGCAACGCGCCACGTCCAGGTCGCCGAGATGGTCATCGAGAAGGCCAAGCGGCTGGTCGAGCACAAGAAGGACGTCGTCATCCTGCTCGACTCCATCACCCGTCTCGCGCGCGCCTACAATACCGTGGTCCCTTCCTCCGGCAAGGTGCTGACGGGCGGTGTCGACGCCAACGCACTACAGCGCCCCAAGCGCTTCTTCGGCGCCGCGCGCAACGTCGAGGAAGGCGGCAGCCTGACCATCCTGGCCACCGCGCTGGTCGACACGGGCTCCCGGATGGACGACGTCATCTACGAGGAGTTCAAGGGCACGGGCAACATGGAGATCCACATGGATCGCCGCATCGCCGAGCGGCGCATTTTCCCCTCCATCAACATCAATCGCTCCGGCACCCGCCGCGAGGAGCTGCTGATGGGACAGGCGGAGCTGCAGAAGATGTGGATCCTGCGCAAGATCCTGCACCCGATGGACGAGCTAGCCGCCATGGAATTCCTCCACGACAAGCTCAAGGCGACCAAGACCAACGACGAGTTCTTCTCCTCGATGAAGGGCTGACATCAAGCCAGCGCAGCACCGGATCGCGCCGCCACGCCGGCGCCAGCCGCTCAGCACGCGACCCCGTCGCGTCCGTTTGCCTTGATGCGATAGAGCTTGCGGTCGGCGGAATCGATGAAGGCGTCCAGGGTCTCCCCCGCATACTGGCTGACGCCCGCGCTGAGGGTCACCTCCATGCCCTGATACGGCCACTCCTCATGTTTCAAGGCGATGCGGATACGCTCCGCCGCCTCTCGCGCCTGGCCGACGGAGGAATGCGGAAGGAGCAAGAGGAGCTCCTCACCGCCATAGCGGCCGGCGATATCCACCTCGCGCAGACAGCGCCTCAGCACCTCAGCGACTCGGACCAGGACCTCGTCTCCGGCGCGATGGCCGAAGGTGTCGTTGATCCCCTTGAAGTAGTCGAGATCGAAAAGAACGATCGACAGCGGGTGGCTGTACCTCTGCACCAGCTCGATCTCTTTCGCGAGCCGCTGATAGAGGAAGCGCCTGTTGTAGAGCCCGGTCAAGGCATCGGTTTGGGAGGCCGCCCGGAGCTCTTCCTGGACCGCCTTGAGCTCGGAGACGTCGACCAGGGTGACGAGACGGCTCATGGTCCCGGAAAAGCGCAGCGGCGTCGCGGAAACGAGCGCCCAGCGCTCCGGCCCTCCCTCTACGGACAGGCAGGTTTCATGCTGCGCGCCGAGCGTCTTCGGCAGACCTTGGGCATAGAGCCTGAGCCAGACGTCGCTGGTCAGCCGCCCGGTCGCGTCCTCGCGCAGTCCAAGATACGCCTTGGCCGCCTCATTGGCTTGACGCAGCGACGGCATTCCCTGCTCGCCGAGGACCATGGGGAAGGGGGCCGCCTCGAAGACCCGCCGCAAATTCGCCTCACTCTCGCCCAAGCGCTTCAGCAAACGGCTCGACTCCAGCCATGCGAAGCCTGTGAGTCCGGCAATGATGCCCATGATCCACCACAGCTTGGTGCGCAGGTCGCCCACCAGCCGCTCCATGAAGAAGGCGTTTGAGTGGAAGGTGGCAACACCGATCAGCAGGTGCGTTCGCGGATCATAGAGGGGCACGCGCAAGACGAAGCAGCCGCTGGCATTGGCCGGCCCCATGCTGAGATCCAGACTGCCCCGCGGCATGTCGACGAGGTCGTAGTCGAGACTGATGCTGAGCCGGCGCACGAAAGGCTTCTGCGTCGCCTCGTCCTTCAGCAGCAGCAGACTCCCCATGGTGGTGCGCAGCTCCCGCTCGAGCTGCGGCGCCGGCAGCCCGCTGCCGAGCACGCGCTCGAGCGACTGCGCATGCGCCTGCGCCATGGCCGCGGCACGGCTCGCGGCCTCCTCCCGCAGCGCAGGCTCCAGCACCAGCAGCCAGTGGGCCGTGATGGTGCCCACGAGCAGCAGACCGAGCAGGCCGAAGATCAGCGCCAGGTTGCGCTCCGTGCGCAGTGAAAAGAGGCGCCCGCCTGGCAAAACAGCCTTAATTGCCTTCATAGCGACGCGCCACCTGCAGGAAGAACGGCTTGAAACGCACCTTGGCGCGCGCCGCTTGTCGGACGTTGACGTAGGGCAGGATCCGATCCGCCACGTAGAGTCCGGCAATGGCTCCCTCCTCGACGGCTCCGCCGAACGGCGAGAAGACCAGGACGCCATAGCGCTCGGACCAGGACCCGAGATTGCCGCGGTCGGCCTCCACACTGGCCACGAAGATCGCTGCCGGGCGCGGCCCGGCGTACCCATTCATTTCGTCACCGCGAACCACTTCCAAGCTCAGCGGCACACCACGCACGCGATCGACCTCCGCCAGACGGTCCGCCACCTCCATCGCCGGACCCCGCACCCCCTGGAAGAGCACCAATACGTGCAGACTGCCGTCCTGCGTCCGATAGCGATCCAGATCCTCCAGCGCGCCGAGGAAGGCCGGAAAGAGCTTGAGACCGACCTGCAGGCGCTGCTCGTCCTCCTGCCATAGACCGCTCGACTCCGCTCGGGCACCCGCCCCCAGGGCAAGCAGGAAGAGGAGCGCGCAAACGCCCGCGAAGAGACGCCATAACGGAGAAGGACCCAAGCGGCTCATGCGGCGGGGGCGGTCAAAAGCGATAGCCGAGGGTCAGCCACCACCGGCGTCCGGGGCGGAGATAGTCTTGCGGATAGACGAGATCGACACCGCCGAATTCGGTGCGCTGCGCGAGATAGCGGACCTCTTGGCCGAAGAGGTTCTTGATTCCCGCACTCCCGTAGAGACCGCTTGCGCGCCCGCGATAGGTCAGCGTCAAGTCGATCAGAGTGTAATCGCTCAGATTCGACCGCTCGTCGGAATCCACGCGATACCGCTCGCCGACATAGCGGAGCTGCAGCGCACCCAGCCAGCGCTCTCGGGGCTGCCACAAGAGTGCCAGGTTGCCCAAGAGATCGGCCCCGCCACTGAGGTGGGTTTTCGACTCCCTGCGCGTGGCGTCGACATAGGAAAGATTTGCCTCGATCTTGAGCTGCGCCCCCAAGCGATGCTCGTACTCCAGCTCGACGCCACGCAGGCGCGCGTCCTCGGCGTTGATGTAGCCGCCGAGGCTGACCTCGTCGAAGGAGATGGGCGAATCGAGGTCGGACTGGAAGAGGGTGAGGCGCAGCGCCCAGCTCGGCCGGGTGAAGATGTAGCCCAGCTCGTAGGTCGCGATCTCGCTCGGGTCCAAGGAAGCGTCGAGCGCGTATTCCAGCTCGTAAAAGGTCGGCGGCCGAAAGGCCCGAGCGTATTGCGCCTTGAGCACGTGCTCGTGATCCATGCGCCAGACGGCTGCGAGCCGTGGGCTCAGCATGTCGCCCGCATCGCTGTAATCGTCGTAGCGCAGCGTGCCGGTCAGGGTCACCTGCTCGCCGAGGCGGATCTCGTCTTGCACCAAGACGCTCCAGATATCGCGCTCGATGTTGGCTGTCAGCCAATGGGACGGGATCTCGAAGCCCAAGTCCGGCCAGTCCCATGTCGCCTGCTCGACCTCGACCTGGCTCGCCTCGACACCAAGCAGCCAGCGATGGCGGCCCTCGGGGCTCCAATGCAGCTCGCCCCCGGCCAGATAGCGTCGCTCGCGGTAGTCCTGGCTCATGTAGACAGGCGCGTCATCGAGCAGATAACTGGCCGGAAAGACATAGAGCTGATCGCGATCGCGCTGGTGGTCGAAGAGCTCGAGCCGTGCATTGGCCATCAGCTCCCGAGACAGCGGGATGTCTTGCTCGACGCGCAGCGAGACGGCGTAGGTCTGAGAGGCCAGGCGGTGATCCGAGGGCGGCAGGAAGTGATTGATGCCGTAGAGGTCGCCGTAGTCGTCTTGCAGCAGCTTGAGGTCGACATGGGTATCGCGCCAGGCGAAATCCGCGAACATCCCCTTGTAGCGGCGCGCCTCGTTGGTGCGCCCAGGGGCATTCGAGAGCCCAGCCTGACCGATGGGATAGAGCGCGTCCTCCTCCACGAGGACGCCCTCGCCGTCGCCCTCCAGGCCCGTCAGATTGAGCGAGAAGCTCAGCTCGCGGCCCGGGTCGCTCCAGCTCCAGATCATGCCGCCGCCGGCCTGTGCCGCTTCATCGGCCCGCGCATAGAGCCTGCGCCCCTGCTTGCGAGTGATGACGTTGACGACGCCGGCATAGGCATACTCGCCGTAAATGGAGGAGCCTGGCCCGCGAATGACTTCGATGCGCTCCACCTGCTCGACCGGGATACCTAGCACGGCGTTGGCGGTCGCGAGCAGGGTCGAGTTCATCGAGACGCCGTCGAGCATGATCTTGATGTTGCCCGAGGCGTAACCATAGCCGACGCCCCGACTCAAGATCTGGCGCTCACCTGTCATCTCGAGCCCCAGACTCATGCCCGGAACCAGAGACAGGGCCTCCCAGACCGTCCGAATTCCACGGACTTGCAGGTCGTCGCCGGAGAGGATGGTCGCGATCCCCGGAACGAAGTCGGCATTCATCCCGGTCCTGGTCGCCAGCTCCGTCTCGGCCTCCAGCAGGGACATGAGATCCTCGAGCTCCTGTCTGTCCGAATCGGACGACTCGCCCGCCCAGGTGGCGCAGACAAAGACGCCGAGCACCATCACAGGCCAGCGCAACCGCTTTGCTGATCCAGCCCTAAGGGTCAGACGACGACCCGACTCCCTATCTCGCACTTTCCGGACAAACATGCATCGCCCCAAGACCGTCGGCTCACCTCCGCGGGACCCCGCAGATCTCCACGAAGCGCAGTATTATCGAGCCACGCAATAAAAAGCAAACCACTGATTGAAATTGCAATTTAGTCGGATACCCCTGAAAGCGGTAGAGGTACAAATACACAGAGGACTGAGGATCGCCGGACCGAGAAGATCACTCGACGACCGCCGTCGCTTGCGCCGCGGCACCACGCCCGTCGATCACGCTGAGCACGACATAGCCAGGCCCGTCCGGGCGCCAGCGCGCGCTGCGGCCGAAGGGGGTGCGCCCGAAGGGCACGCCGTTGGCCAGCCAGGTGTAGGGAGGCACGCCACCGCGCGCCTTGACGACCAGATCACGCACCCGGCCAGACGCAAGGCCGAGATCGACGCGCGCCCCGGGCGGCGGATAGGCGATCTCGGGTCCCTCGGCTCCAGGCTGGGAGGAGACGCGTCCCGGCGCCTGGCCCGCATACCTGAGATGCGCCGGCAGCTCCTCGTTGCGGTCGGCGAGCAGCACACCTGGTGGCGCCGACCGCAAGGGTGCGACCGTGCCGAGACGCGCAAAGGCCTCCAGCAGCAGCGGCGCGGCCGCCTCGATGCCGACCAGACCACTCACCGAGGCGCCATCGGGACGGCCCAGCCAGACGCCGACCGTATGGCGGCCGTCGAAGCCCATCGCCCAGGCATCGCGGTAGCCATAGCTGGTCCCTGTCTTGAAGGCGATGCCGCGCGCACGCGCATAGCTCGGCGTTGGCACCTCGGCCAGGATGTCGCCCAGCGCCCAGGCCGCGCGCGCATCCAGGACCTGCCCGCCCGCCGGGCGCACGGCGGACGGGGCCAGCGCGGCCAGGGCGTCGACCGAGCGCAGCTCGCGCAGCCCGGTCGCGCGTCCGCGGCGCGCGATGGCCGCGTAGACGCGCACCAGGTCGGTCAGCGTCATGCCGACACCGCCCAGCCCGATGGCCAGCCCAGGGGCCGCACCCTGCGGGAGACGCGGCTCGGCCCCCGCGCGACGCAGCCGCGCGAGCAGCCGGTTTGGCCCGACCGCCTCGAGCAGCTTGACCGCGGGGACATTGAGCGAGCGCTGCAGCGCGCGCCGCACAGTGACCGTACCCTGGTGCTCCTGATCGAAATTGGCCGGCGCATAGCCGCCGAATCCGGTCGGCCGGTCCTCGATGAGGCTCTCCGGGTGCGCGATGCCGTCCTCGAAGGCCAGGCCATAGATCAAGGGCTTCAAGGTCGAGCCCGGCGAGCGCTGTGCCTGCGTCATGTCGACGAAGCCCTGGCGCCCCTGATCGAGCGGGTCGGCCGAGCCGATCGAGACCAAGACCTCGCCGTCGGCATGCCGCACCACCAGAAGTGCTGCCGACAGCTTCGGACCCAGCCGGGCGACATGCTCGGCCACCAGCGCCTCCAGCCGCAGCTGCAGCCCAGCATCTATGGTCAGCCTTAGGGTCGCGGCCTGCGGGTGCTCGGCATGCTGCCGCCGGGTCAGATGCGCAGCAAGCATCGGAAAGGCGCGGCGCCGGCTGGGCACCGCCTCGGCCAAGGCGCCGCTCAGGGCAAGGTCATCGATCAGCCCAGCAGCATGGGCGCGTCTCAGGATGCGGTCCCTGGCGCGCCGGGCGCGCCCGGCGTCGCGGTCGGGGCGACGCGCCTCAGGCGCCTGCGGCAGCGCGACCAGCAGCGCCGCCTCGGCCGCGCTGAGCCGTGCCGGCTCCCGCCCCAGCCAGGCGAGCGATGCCGCGCGAATTCCCTCCAGATTGCCGCCGTAGGGGGCGAGAGTCAGGTAGGCGCCGAGGATGTCCTGCTTGCTCCAACGCCGCTCCAGCGCCAGCGCGACACGGATCTGCCGGAGCTTGCCGCCGAGGCTGCGCGTGGAGCGTCTCTCGAGCAGACGGGCCACCTGCATCGTCAGGGTCGAGCCGCCGGAGACGATGCGGCCATGCCGGACCCATTGCCAGGCCGCGCGCACCAAGGCGAGCGGATCGACACCCGGATGCGCTTGGAAACGGCGATCCTCGATGTGCTGGAGCAGGCGCAGATAGTCCGGATCGACCTCGTCCAGCGCGACAGGGAGACGCCAGAGCCCGCCCGAGACCGTGAAGGGCCTCAGCAGCTCGCCGTTGCGATCCAGGACGACTGGCGAGATCGATGGACGCAGATCCGGCAGCTCGGTCCTGGCGACCCAGGCATCCCAGGCGAGCCAAGACACCAGCGTCAAACCGCCGAGGAGACCGAAAAGCAGGAGCCCCCGACGCATCCGATCAGCGCGCCGCAAGACGGCCCGCCGGCAGTCCCGACATCGGCCCGATCTCCATGCTCAAGGCCCCGAGCCCGAAACCTCCACCCGTCCGGTGTCCGTCCAGGCGCGCAGCCGCGGCCGGTACATGTCCTCGACGGTCGCGGCGGGGTGGGCGAAGACGCCAGGCGAGACGGCGCGCAGCCGATAGGCGAGCTGGAAGCGCTGCGCCGCGCCTGAGCTGCGATCCACCGCAGCGACGAAGCGATCCGCCCGAAACTCGGTATGGGCGGCTTGACTCTCGAGCCCGAGCCAGCGGATCTCCTTGATATCTCCGGCCTTGATGAGGTTGGGATTGTCGATCTCGAATCCGGCGGGCAAGGGGTCGTCCACGACCAGGCGCGCCTGCCGCTTCTCGCTCGCGGTGACCGTCAGGACGGCGATGAGCCGCGTGCCCTGATCCACCGTCCCGATAGCGACACGCCGGCCTTGCAGGTCGTAGTAGGCGCGCTGGATCCGATAGCCGTTGCCGCCCGCCGGCTCGGGACTGACCGGCACCCCGGTCAGGGTCATGACGGCCTCCAAGGGCTCAAGGCCGAGATTCTCGATGCGAGCCGGCCCGGCGCTCAGCGCCGCCTCGTCGAAGGCGCGATAGAGGTAGCCCTTGCGCGCCTCACCCTCGACAAGCAGATCCGGCTGGGCGGCCCCCTGGATGAGGGCGTGCGCCGCGAGCAAGAGCCAGGCCTCCTCCTGGGTGCTGGTATAGCGCTCATGGACCCACTGCTCCTGAAGGCGCTCTGCCAAGGCGCGGATGTCGACCACGGAGGAGCCGGCCTCGGCGGCCAGCGCCAGAAGACCCGCGCCGTCGCGGAGGCGCGAGCCGAAGTCGGACCGCCATCCTTCGTCCTCCTCGGTCGGCGCCTTGGAGATCATCGCGAGGGCCGCGCCGAAAGCCGTGTCCGCCCGTGCGCGATCGCCATAGAGGGCCAGCGCGCCACCGAGCTGCGCCTTGGCCAAAGGCGTCGCGAAGGCGTCCAGCTTGGTGTCTGCGTAGTAGCGCAGATCGCCGATCCGCGCCTCGCCGTTGCGCGCGAGCACATAGAGGGCATAGGCGATCGCCTCCCCGCCGGAGCTGAAGTCCGGCGCGTAGGACAGGGCGTTGCGCAGATTGTCGAGCGCCATGTCGAAGGGCACTTCCGGCACCCTGTAGCCAAGCTCGCGGGCGCGGGTCAGGAAGTCCGAGGCATAGGCATCGAGCCAGAGGTCGCCGCTCCCCGAGGCGCTCCACAGCCCGAAGCTGCCGCTGCTCGACTGCTTGCCCAGAATCCGCGCGATGGCCTCGCTCGCACGCGCCCTGGCCTCGGCCTCGCCGCCGAGCCCCACCGCGGTCGCCACATCGTTCAGATAGAGCAACGGCAGGGCGCGGCTGGTCAACTGCTCGGTGCAGCCATAGGGATAGCGGTCCAGCGCTAACAGCAGACCGGCGACATCCAGCCGGCCGGCCCCACCGATGGACAGCAGCACGGAGCCCGTGCCCGGCACCTGTTCCGCCAGCAAGCTCGGGGCGAGCTCGAGCGACCCGCCGACGGGCAGCGGCATGAGCCGCGTCTCGGTGGTGCGCGGGGCGTTGGACCGCACAGGGATCGTCAAGGTCTTGCGCAGCCGCTGGCCGTCCGGTGTGCTGAGGTCGACGACGAGCTGGTCGTCGCCGACCGTCTCCGCCAGGATGGGAACGTCCAGCCGATCTCGCTCGCCTTCGGACAGGCTCAGCTCGGCCGCGCGGGCGGCGTCGGGAATGCGCGTGTGACCACCAGAGGCGGCGACTTGCAGGCCGAGGTCTCCGGCGGGCCCTTCGACATGCGCCAGCCCGAGCCGGACGCGGGAGCTGTCGCCGGGCGCGAGGAAGCGCGGCAGGGAGGGCGTCACCACGATGGGGTCGCGCACCAGCAGATCCCGCGAGGCGTGCCCGACGCCGTCGGCCGTCCAGGCCATCGCCATGAGGCGCACGCTGCCGTTGAAGTCCGGGATCTCGACCGAGACGCTGGCACGCCCCTGGTCGTCCAGCTTCAGGATGCCGGAGTGAAAGGCGAGCAGCTCCTGGGTCGGCGGCGGCCCCTCGGCGCTGAGCGCACCGCCATCGCCACCGGCGCGCACCACGCCTGGCACACCCTGCATGCGATCGATGAGCTGTCCGTAGAGGTCGCGGATCTCCATGCCGAGGCGGCGCTGGGCGAAGTACCAGTCATCCGGCGCCGGCACCTGGTAGCGCGTGAGATTGAGGATCCCGACGTCGACGGCGGAGAGGGTGACATAGGCCGGCTGGCCAGCCGCCGCGTTGCCGACCGAGACCGGGATCTCGATGCTCTGGCGCGGCCTGACACTGCCCTGAAGCGCCGCCGGCAGATCGAGCCGGACGTCCAGCTTGCGGTCCTGGGGATCGACGCCCGCCCAGGTCAGCCCGATGGCGCGCGCCGGCATGCGCCGCGCCTCCAGGTCCATGGGACGGTAGAGCACGCCGGTCACATAGGCGCCCGGCCCCCAGTCGGCGGTGACCGGCAGCACGATGGTCGCGCCCTCCTCCGGGACCCGCACCGCCTGCATGGCGATGAGCCGATCGTCCACGACCATCACCAGCGCCAGCCCAGGGAAACGGGGCTCGATGCGGACCTGGGCCTTGTCGCCAACCCGGTATTGCGCCTTGTCGAGCGAGACCTTGAGCTGATCCGGCGTGTCTTGCGCCTTGGGCTCCACATACCAGCCGGCCTCGAAATCCATGTCGACGGGGAGGACGGCGCCATCGGGCGCTTCCAGCGCGAGCCGGTAGGCCCCCCAGTCAACGGCGGCCTCGAGCTGGGCGGCCTGGGTGACCGAGAGATCCAGGACCCCATCGGCCACGCGCTCGCTCGAGGTGACGGGCTCGTAGTCCCAACGCCCGTCCGATTCGTACCATTGAAAGCTCGTGTGCAGCCGCGAGAGCGTCCAGCGCACACCCGCAAGTGCAGCCGGACGCCCTTCGGCATCAATGGCGATGACCTCGAAGCGCGCGTTGCCGCCCTGCTCGACCGAGCCCTCGAAGAGCGGCTTGACGCCGATGCGCGCCTGCTTGGAGGCGACCGGCAGCGCGAGCTCACGCTCCACGGGTCGGCCGCTCTCGTCGAGCACCCGGACCTGGATCTCCGCCTCCAGCGGCTTGCTGGTGGGCGGGAACTCGGGGAGATCCAGGGGAAGCCGTGCCTTGCCCTGGCTGTCGGTACGCGCGGCCCCGAGCGGACCGCCGATCGGCGTCAGGGATTCGCTCTCGAGCCCGAAACGGTAGCCCGGGAAGGCGTCCAGCCCATCCGTCGGCTTCACCTGAACGGTACCCTCGACGTCCAGCTCGGACGCCGGGGCGCCATAGAGGAAGCGCGCATCGACCCCCAGCAGGGGCGGATCCGCGGGATCGATGGCCGTCGCCGAGGGGGCGATCTCGAAGGTCAGGCGCTCCGGCTCGAAGTCCTCGACCAGGAAGGGCAGGTCGGCCAGGGGCGCCGCCTTGGGATCGCTGTAGACAGAGGCCCGCCAGGTGCCCCGCATGGCCGCCCGGCCGAGCGCGATCCTGGCCTCATGCCCACCCTGTCCCTGATCCGACAGGACGCTCCTCAGGTGCTCCATGCCGTCTGGGCGCTTGACGACCAGCGTGATCGGCAGGTCGGTGACGGCCCGCGCCCTGGCATCGCGCACCAAGGCCGTCAGGTAGACCGTCTCGCCGGGGCGATAGGCGCCGCGCTCGCTGACCAAATAGACATCCAGCGGCTCGGGCGCGGGTCGGCCGTCGACGCCGCGGTCGCTCAGATCGAAGGGCGTTTGCGTCAGGTCCAGAAAGCCGTAGTCGCCGCCCGCGCCTTCGGCGACCAGGAGCGCCGGCGCATTGCCGCCCTGGCCCCGCAGCAGCCCGGGGGCGAAGCTGGCGTAGCCTTCGGCATTGGTCTGTGCGCGGCCCAGGATCTCGTTATTGACTGCCACCAAGCGCAGCGCGACGGCGCGCAAGGGCTTGGCGGTAGAGAGTGAGCGGACCACCGCATGAAGTCCGTCATTGCCGGAGAAGGCGGCCAAACCCAGGTCGGAGACGATGAACCACTGGGTGGCGCGCGCGTCCTCATCCATTGCGACCTTATGCGGCCGAGCAGTCATGGCATAGATGCCCGGCTCGAAGTCCTCGACCAAGGCCCCCACAGGCACCGCGGTCGTCACCTCATGGTTCAGCTCGGACTTGACCTCCACGCTGCCCGTCCAGACCTGCTCGCCGGTGCGCTCCTCGAGCCGCTCGATCTCCCAGTCTCCCAGCTGCTTGCGCAGGACGCCGTCCGCCATCGCCTGGGTCAGCGACCTATCCCCGATGCGATAGACCTTGGCGTCGACCAGATCCGTGTTGACCGTAACCACTGGGATGGCCGCCTCCCCGCCCTTGGGCAGCACATAGGCGCGGCCGAGAAAGCGCACCATGGGCGAGCGGTCGCGGACATAGATCTGCAGATCCGAGGACTTGATCAGGCGCTCGCCGTCCGCCGCGGGCAGCCCGGCGCGCACCAGGACGCGATAGCGCTCGCCATGCCGCACACCGTCGATACAGATCTGCTTGCCCTCGGGCTCGATGGGGAGATCTGTGTGGCCGTCCACCCGGACGAAGTCGGCCAGATTGGGGATCTGGGTCGCCAGCCGGTCGCTGAATTCGAGACAGATGCGCGGGCTCGCGGCGTCCGAGTCGACCTTGTGGCCGGTAACGCGAAAGCCGTGCTCGGCGACCAGCTTGTCGTAGGCGGTGCGCACGACGGGCTCCTCGACGAGCGCCAGCGAGGCCCTGGCGGCACGAATCGCCGAGCGCCACTGGGACCTGTCGGCCAATGCGCCGCTGAGCAAGGCCAGCACCTCTGCACGCTCGGACGCGCGCTCGGTGCGCAGATAGGCGTTGATGGCGGCGCTAGCGGCTTGTCGCTGCAGACGGCGCCTGGCCTGACGGTCTGAGGGCTTAGCGGCCCGGGAGGACTCGGCAAGCCCCCGCCAAAGACCCGGCCGCCGTGGATCCAGGCGCAGGGCCTGCCGATAGAGATCGGCGGCACGCGCCGGCTGCTTTGCGTCGAGCGCAGCCCTGGCCTGCTGGACCAGGGCATCCAGGCGAGCGCTCGGCGGCGGCAGCTCGGCCAGGCGCCGCTCCAGGTCTCGGGCCTCGGCCAGCGCCTGGGGCGGCAGGAAAGCCAGCTCGCCGGTCCGTGTCGCAAGGCGGTCTCGGGCGTCGGCCTCGCCCGCCAGGATGCGCCCAGAGACGGCACCATCGAAGGGTCTGGCTTCCGTGAAGCTCTCCTTCAGGAAGCACCACTGCGCGCGGACGTTGTAGGTGAAGGCCTTGCAGCGGGCATCGTCGCGGCAGGCGGCCTTGCAGTCGTCGAGCGACACAGACTTGAGCGTCGCATAGTCGCGCCCGAAGTAATCGACGCCTACCGTGATCGCCAGATCGCGGGCCTCAGCAGCCGCGCTGCCGGCCACGAGGATCCAACCGAGGGCAAACAAGGGCCAGAGCAGGCGCGGGAGGACGCGCGGGGCGAGCGGTGAGCCGGACATGGCGACGCTCCTTTCCAGGGCGGTGACGGGGTCTTTGAACTCTAGTGCCTCCCCTGGCGGGGGTAAAGCAGCCAAGCCCCGAGGCGACGGCGCGCGCTCGGCCCGGCAACTGATCCCGGTCAACACCTGAGCAAAAGGGGCGGAAAACTCGCAGGGTATCGCAGCGGAAAGTCCACGCTTTTCCCTTAACACGCAGTTTCGGTAAGGGTTAATATCCCACGGCCCGACCAATGCGATGGTCTCGTGCGCAGTTCGAATCGGCCATCGGCCATTTATCGCAACAGCCCAGTCTAGGAGGGTTCGTCGTGTCCGAAAAAAAGCAAGGCTCGTTAATGCTCGCGCTTCTCCCGATCGTCATCCTTTACGTCGCTACCGTCGTCCTCTACGCGCTGACCCGCGAGGACCTCGCCGGCACCGCCGCCTATTGGGAATACTTCGTCCCTGTCGTCGCCTTCATCTCCATCATCACCGCCTGGGCCAACGCCTATGCGCGCGGGGATTCCCGCCTCTTCTATCTGATCCGTCAGCTCATCATCTGGGGCGCCTTCCTCTGGATGCTCACGACGCTGCAGGCGCTCGGTGTCGAATCCGCGCTCGGCGGCGCCAAGACCACCGTCACCCTCATCCTGATGCTCGCCATGGTGGCCATGCTGGTCGGCCTCTATCTCGACGCCAAGATGTTCTTCTACTCCCTCTTCCTCGGCCTCTGCGGCTATCTGCTGGCGGACCCCGCCAACGTCGCCGTGCTGGGCAAGATCGGTGAGACCTTCAAGATCGAGGACGCCGCCAACAAGCCCATGATGATGATGACGCTGCTGGCCCTCGCCGCCTTCCTGGTCAGCATCTTCCTGCTCCTCAGCACGCGTGGCTCGGTCGCGGCCAGACGCTCGCGCTGACCCGAGATTCCGCGGGGCCATCCCGATGGCTCCGAAGACACAAGGAGGCGTCACTTCACAAACCTTGGAGAGGTGGCCGCCCGCCCCGGGAAACCGGGTGACGTGGCGGCCAGCAGGTCGCTCAAGCCCCTCCTCATCGCGCCGAGCGACCGCTCGACGGCCCCGAGCATAGACCCGCGCGGTCGAGCTAGGCTCGATCACCCCACAGCCAAGACCAAGCGATCAGCTCGGAGCCGAGGCCCATGGCAGCGCCCTTCGCCCACCCCATCGAGATCAGGCTCCACGACACAGACGTCGCCGGCCGCCTCTTCTTCGCACACCTCTTCCGCCACGCGCACGACGCCTACGAGTCCTTCATGCGCAGCATCGGCACCCCGCTGGACGCCCTCATCCGCCAAGGCGACCTCATCCTGCCGCTGACCCACGCCGAGGCCGACTATCGCCGCCCCATGCGGCACGGCGATCGCGTCAGCATCGAGGTCGAAGTCCTGGAGCTTCGCCGACGCTCCTTCGCCATCGGCTACCGCTTCCTGAGCGAGACCGGAGACCTCCTCGCCACCGCCCGCACCCTGCACGTGCTCATCGCCGAAGACGGCGACGCGACGCCGGAGCTGCCGGCAGCCCTTAGCGCGGCGCTCGCCAGCCACCTCTCGAACAGCTGAAGTCGCGGCGACCGTGCTTGGCGCCTTAGCGGTTCGATTTCGGACGATGACCCCAGCAGCGGCGAAGACCGCTTCCGCGGACACCTCTTCACCACCTGACTGAAGACCAAGCTCAGCGAGCATGTCTCCAAGCATCCGGTCGAGGGCTACCTGATGCCAGGCGACGATCACGCGGAGAATCGACGGAATGGACCTTTCTTCGTGAGGGGGAGATGAGGTTGAGCCGGCAGCGCGCAGCTCAGTCGGGCGGCCCGCGGGATCGGTCGCGCCAGTGTTGTGGCCCGACCGCGAGCATCGAGCTAGCAGGGCCGATCGCCCGGCGCAGAGACCCTCCACATCGGCGATGCGATGCCGCCAGTCCGCCCGCCCCTGTAGTGAGTAGAAACCCGTATTCGCAAAGATGTGACAAAATCGGGAGCATGGGGTTTGTATTAAGCCTACTCTGAGGCGAAACCTCAGATGTAGACAACTGCTCGACGTCGACCGTCGTTTCGGCCAGTCGTCTTTGCTAGCTGATGGAGAACCGCCGCACAGTCCACCACGGACGGCGCGGGCTTCGGCGGGCCTCGTTCTCGCTCGTTCACTCTGCTGGACTGGAACGCCTCGTATGTGCTTGAGACAGCTCGCGGCTCTGACAGCCACCTGGGAGGCAAATGAGACAGCATGGAGCAGACTTTCTCAGGAGGGGCAGCGCGCGAGCTATGCCTATCGTCGCGGCGCCCCTGCTGGGCATCGCGAGCTCTGCCCATCCTAGGT
Source organism: Thiorhodococcus minor (assembly GCF_010820565.1). Lineage (GTDB taxonomy): Bacteria > Pseudomonadota > Gammaproteobacteria > Chromatiales > Chromatiaceae > Thiorhodococcus > Thiorhodococcus minor. The sequence continues at coordinate 74,224 of NZ_JAAIJQ010000019.1, forward strand.
TCGGAGGGCGGCTGATTTCTGGAAATCACCTCAACTCCTTGCGCGCATCCACCCGGTGTTGACAGCCACCTAACGCGAGGGCAGTGAGTGTGTATCCGGACTCCCAGAAGCGTGACAGCGCAAGACTAGTGAGCTTCTAAGCTGAAGGTGAGGATAGATCGTCGCGCGCGTCAACAGCGAACAGTGTAATCCGGAAGCTGCCGACAAATGGGCGCGACAGCGACCGAGCCCTCTTCATCACAGCATCAATATGAAAAAAGAAGAATTCTTCCAGAGACCGAATGACCTGGCTACGACAGGTAGGGAGGCGTCTGAACTAACCCGGCCGAGGAAAGCACGAAACGTGAATGAACGCGGGTAGATTGGGGATGCTGCGGCCCGAGAGAAAGCGTCACATAGATGAGACGCACATCAAGACCGAGCGATTTCGATAACAGGTCCGATTAGCTTTTGGTCCAGCGCTTCTGCCCAGCATAAGAACTGGCAACAGATTTGCTTGATAGATATGCGGGGGGGGGGGGTTTAAGCAAAACCAAAAAAGCCCAAACGAATGGATTAATTCCAG
>NZ_JAAIJQ010000001.1 GCF_010820565.1 Thiorhodococcus minor
CTGGGTCGTCTGGCCTCGATCCGCGCGGGCCTGCGTGACGCGCTGGAGTCAGGCCCCTGGTGCGACGAGGCGGGCTTTGCGCGGCGCGTCGAGCAGGCCTATCGGGAGATGTGGCGGAAATGGTGTCTCGCAGCCCCGGATACGACGCATCGGTCCTCGTCCGATACCTAAGTGCATGACCGTGACGAGACTACACTGCGGGTAGCTTCGCTGCGCGTAGCGGGGCGGTGGTCCCGCGCTTGAGGGCGGTCCCCGATCAGCCCATGGCCGATCGGGGCGGTCAGCGTTTCCTGCTCCGGGGTTGACGTTCCGCCCGGTGCGTTACCGTGGAACAGCACCGCAGCCGTTCGATTTCGTGGGAGCGGTGCCCCGCCGCGACGAGCTTGCAGGCTGCTGCGGCGTCTGCCCCATGCTCCGGGGGTGCCGGAATCACGGCATGGGCGTTAGCGCGAAAGTCCTGGGGCCGTTGCGGACGACCTCGGAGCTCGGAGCAAGAGCCGGATGGCTTACCGAGCTGCGCCGCAGGCGCCCTGGCCAGCCGCCGGTCCGCTCGCTTGGTTCTTGTGGGCGCGCCACCTGTCGCGCCGGGGCCGCGCTCTCACGCTCATGTATGGTTTCTGCCCTGTCTCCGGGGGAGCCAGCTAGAGATAGGGTATCGAGGCTTCCGCTCTATGTCGGGAGCCCGGTCTCGTGTCGGTCGGATTCATCCCGAGGTGGGCTCATCTCTTCGGCGCGCCGCGGCGTATCTGTGACGCGGCTCACGCTCCCTTTGTCGCGAGTTTCAGATTCGCCACGCCTAGCCGTTATCCAAGGCTGTCAGTGGGCGCGCATCGGTAAGGGAATGGACGGGGCAGCACCCCGCGTCTCATGCAAGATCCGCCGATGGACGCCCAAGACGTCGCTTCGTCGATCGCTATCGCTAAAGGTATCCCCGGCGCCTGCCGTTAACCTTAGCGAACAGCAGAACGTCACCACGGCAGGCCGCTGTCACGTACAGCTCGCCAGTAAGAGGCCCATAGGAGATCCGTCATGGCAATGGTCATCAATTCCAACATCATGTCGCTGAGCGCTCAGCAGAATTTGAACAAGTCGCAGAACTTGCAGTCCCAGACCATGGAGCGCCTCAGCAGCGGTCTGCGTATCAACTCGGCCAAGGACGACGCGGCGGGCTCGGCGATCGTCAGTCGTTTGACCTCTCAAATCAAGGGGCTCGACCAGGCCGTGCGCAACGCCAACGACGGTATCTCGTTGGTGCAGACCGCAGAAGGCGCCTTGAGCGAGTCTTCCAACATCCTGCAGCGCATGCGTGAGCTGGCGGTTCAGTCGGCGAACGGGACCTACACGAGCGGCAACCGCAGTACGCTCAATGCCGAGTCCCAGCAGCTGATCCAGGAGCTGGATCGCATCTCTTCGAGCACCAACTTCAACGGCCTCAATCTGATGGACGGGTCGGTCGGCGAGATCAAGCTGCAGATCGGCTCGGACGCGAACCAGACGATCGGTGTCAGCATCGGCCAGATCGACGCCGAGTCGCTTGGCGTGGAAGATACCGCGGGCGTCGGCTCCTTCAGTCGGACCGGTTCGGCGAACGACGGCACCGTTGCCAACGCCATGGCGAGCGCCGCCACGGACGTCCATGCCCTAGGCTCGGGCGACCTTATCATCAACGGCATTGCGATCGACGGCGCGCAGGCCTCCTACGACACCGCCTCGGCCTACGGCAAGAGCGCGAGCGCAATCTCCACCGCCGCCGCGATCAACGAAAAGAGCGACCAGACCGGCGTGACGGCCATCGTGGGCGCGACCGAGCTGGGCGGTCAAGCCATGACCGTCGGCGGCGGTGGCGCGGTCACGGGCAGCATCAACCTCAATGGTGTCGATATCACGCTTGCGACCGTCGAAGATGATACCTTCGCGACCCGCGCGGGCATCGTCGATGCGATCAACAAGGAAAGCGATCGGACGGGCGTCACCGCCATCGACACCGGCTCCGACAACGGCGGCATCACTCTGCAGGCCGCGGATGGCCGGAACATCACACTGCATCACGCGACAGCAGGAAACTTGACCGAGGCATTGACTGGTCTCGATATCGGTACCAACGATGATGCATCGATCACCACTGGGACGGTGACGCTGGTGTCGGACGGTGGTCAGGATATCAGCATCACCTCTGGAGCCACGGGCAATGCCTCCGACGCCGGCTTCATGGAGGGCACCTATAGCGGGACCAAGACCCAGGTCTCGTCGAACCTCGACGCCGACGCGGCCGGCATGACGACCGCGATGACGGCGGGCAACGTCTATGTCAACGGCGTCTCGGTGGGGCCGTCCTACGCACAGGACGATACCGCCTCTTCCGGTGGTAAGGAGTTCAGCGCCATCTCCAAGGCCGCGGCCTTCAATCTGGTTTCCGACAAGACCGGCGTGACCGCGGTCGTGAACGAAAATCGCGCCGGCAACACCACGGCGCAGACCGCGACCACGGGCAGCGCGGTCTCCGGCTCCATCAACGGGGTTGCGATTGCGGGCTTCAGCACGGTGGGCGATACCAGCGCCGACCGCCAATCGCTGGTGAGCGCGATCAACGCCATCGCGGATCAGACCGGCGTGCGGGCCGTCGACACCGGCGAGGACGGTACCTCGGTCGGCAACGGCGGCGGCGGCGTACAGCTGGTCGCCGAGGACGGCCGCAATATCATCACGAACTTCCTCAACAGCGCGGAGGCTGGCTTCAACGCGGGGCCGCAGACCCATGTCGGCGAGTTCACGCTCACCTCGGACCGGGAGATCGAGATCACCCGCGGCACCAATGAGAATCTCTCCAACTCGGGTCTGAAGGTTGGGGGCTTTGGCGGCGGCGAGGACGGCATGGCCATCAAGAACGTCGACATCTCCACGGCGGAAGGCGCTCAGGAGGCCTTGACGGCGATCGACAATGCGCTTAGCCGGGTGAACGATGTCCGCGCCGATCTGGGTGCCGTGAACAACCGGCTGGACTTCACTATCAACAACCTGTCGAGCATCTCGACCAATGCGGCGGCCTCGCGCTCTCGCATCCAGGACGCGGACTTTGCGTCGGAAACGGCGCAGCTCTCCCGGGCGCAAGTGCTGCAGCAGGCGGGCACGGCGATGCTGGCCCAGGCCAACGCTGCGCCGCAGCAGGTGCTCTCGCTCCTGCAATGATGGTAGCTCTTCGTAGCTGACGGACAGCGGCCTTCCATTCGGAAGGCCGCACCGCTGACACGAAGGAGGCATTCATGGTCAGTGAAGCAAACAATATGGCGGTTGGCGCAGTCCAGGTCTCTCAAGGTCAATCGACGGGGATTTTTCCGCGGCACAATGTGGCCCTTGCAGCCGATGAGCCCCGCGCCAAGCAGGGGACCGAAGCCGCAAGGCTCGAGGGGGAGCGGGCGGATGAAGTTGGCCGCCTCGGTAATCGCGCCGCCAGCGAGGCCGAGTCCGAGGAGGCTGGGCTCGAGCAAGTGACTCAGGCTGTCGACCGCATCAATGAGATGATGCAGAAGGGCAGGAATACGCTGAAGTTCGAGCTCGACGATGACGCAGGACGCATGGTGGTAAGGGTTTTGGATGCGGAGACCGAAGAGCTGATTCGTCAGATTCCGAGTGAGGAAACCCTCAAGTTCGCGGAGTATGTCGAGGGGCTCGTGGGTCTCATCTTCAACGATCAGGCGTGATTACCTGAATCCGGCGGGGAGGTGCTTCGGACGTGGCCAACAACATCATCAGCTCGCTCGGCGCCGGCTCGGGGATCGACATCACCAGTCTCGTTTCCCAGCTCGTGGAGGTCGAGCGTGCCCCCCAGGAGCTGACGCTCGACACGCGCCAGGAGAAGTTGGAGGCACAGATCTCCGGCTACGGGCAGTTGTCGAGTGCGCTCGACGAGCTCAAGGGCTCGATCAGTGCTCTTGCGAACAACGACCTCTTCAACGCGCGCTCCGTGACGGTGCCGAGCTCAGAGGCCATCACGGCCGACTCGGTTGCCCCTGGCGCCCAGACCGGCTCCTACAAGATCGAGGTTCTGGAGGTCGCGAGCGCCCAGTCGCTGGCAATGACGGCGGCTGCTCAGAGCGAGCCCGACAGCGAGCTGGGCAAGTCCGGGCAGATGACCATCCGTTTCGGGGCCTGGACCTACGATGACGACGGCGATCCGGATACTACAGATGCGCCTCTGAGCTTCTCGGTCAATGGCGACCGCGCCGCCTTGACCCTGGATATCGAGTCCTCGGATTCGCTCGAAAGCATCGCGGAGAAGATCAACGGTCAGGGTGCGGGGGTGCAGGCTTCCGTCCTGCAAGTGGACGGCCAGTACCAGCTGATGTTGACGTCGCCCTCGGGCGAGTCCAATGCGCTCGAGATCACCATCGGTGATGGCGCGGTCGGACTCGAGGATTTCGCATTCAACGCGGGCAATTACGCCAACGTGACGGAGACGCAGCAGGCGAGGGATGCCGAGCTGAAAGTCAATGGCCTCAAGGTGACGCGCGACAGCAACACGCTGGACGATGTCGTCTCCGGCTTCCAGTTCACGCTCAACAAGGCTGCTCCCGGCGAGAGCTTCAGCTTCTCCATCACGGCTGACAAGAGTGCCGCGGAAGCGGCGATTAGAGGGTTTGTCGAGACCTACAACGGTTTTCAGGAAGCCGCGTCGAAGCTGGTCGGCTACTCTCGTGACGAGGACAACAATTTGGTGCGCGGCGAGCTGGCCGGAGACAGCACGGCGCGCACGATGATCAACCGGCTGCGTGAGGCGATCGGAAGCGCGGTCCCTGGTGTGGAAAGCGGCTTCACCGCACTGACCAATGTTGGTATTCGCACGGAGCGGGACGGAGCTCTCAGCATCAGCGAGGATGAGCTCACGGATGCGCTCAGCAACAATTTCGCGCTGTTCGAAAGCCTCTTCGCTACGCAGAGCAGCACGACGAACAGTGCTGCGAAGGTGAATCAAGGCAGCTTTGCGTCCAGGGCGGTGTCGGGCACCTACGAGGCTTCGGTGACACGCAATCCGACCCATGGTGAGGTGGCCGCGAGCGCCTTGTCTCATGATTTCGCGGCTCCGCTCGATACCTCGGGCGGGGGCTACAGCTTCAAGATTCAGGTCGATGGAGTCACTTCGAATCTGATCGAGCTGACGGATAGCTATGCGTCGGCCGAGGAGCTGCGCGCCGATCTTCAAGCGCGCATCAATGGGGACGATAATCTCAAGGCGGCAGGCGTTGGTGTGGAAGTCGGCTACGACGTGGCGACTCAACGCTTGAGCTTCCAGTCACGCGAGTACGGCTCCATTTCCCAAGTCGCTTTCACTGAGACTGGGGCAAACATGGGTATGCTGGGTCTCGAGCCAACTCAGGCGCTTATCGTTGGCACTGCCGTGACTCAGGCTGCGTTCGAGAGCAGTACCGATACCTTCACGACTCCGCTGGACGCCGCGGCTGGCGACTATGGCTTCAAGATCAGCGTCGACGGCGTGGAGTCAGGCTCGATCAACTTGAGCGGAACCTATAGCACGGCGGAGGAGCTCCGCGCGGATATTGAGGCGATGGTCAATGCCGACTCCGAGCTCGTCGCCGCTGGTGTCGGCGTGACGGTTGGGTACGATGCCGATAGCGATCAATTCAGCATCACTTCTTTGTCTGGCGGGGCGAGCTCCGAGGTCTCTTTCACGGAGACCGGCGACGACATGGCCGAGCTGGGTATCAGTGAGGCCATGACGGGGACCCGGGGTGTGGATGTCGCGGGTAGCATCGATGGAATCGAGGCCTTCGGCGTCGGGAATGTACTGCTCCCCGATCTCGATTCGAGCGCCTATGGTTTGAATATCAGCGTCAAGGAGGGCGCGGCGGCTCATGGGGATTTCCAGTTCAGCTTCTCTCGCGGGTTCGCGGGCGAGCTGTCCAAGCTGATCGATGATTTCCTCAGCTCATCCGGCGCCATTGCGATGCGCGAGGACAGTATCCAGACCCAGCTCGACAAACTTGACGAAGACCGCGATAAGCTCGATACCCGCATGGAGATGTTGAACAGCCGGCTGCTGGTGCAGTTCACGGCGATGGAGAACATCGTCAATAGCCTTCAATCGACAGGCGATCAGCTCGAAGGTCTCAGCGAGCGCCTGCCCTTCACGGCGAGCAGCTAGCGCGCTCTACGCTTAGGGGTCGTGCGCGCTCATGGGCGGTTTGGGGGCGAGTGAGCATCACAGCTCTACGCGAGCGTGGCGCCGGATCAGCGGCTCGCTCGGGTGGCAGCTTGACAGACACATTCTAGGGCCGTTGCCGCCCTGTCTCATCATCCCGGGGATGCGCTCCCCGCCTAGCTGAGGTCTCTGATTTGGCTTGCCCGGTGGCCGGAGGCTCGGGCGCTGGACGCCCGTTGTGCCCGCCACGGCCGCTTTGCTTCGTTCAGCCGAATGGCGCGGAACAGGTTGTCTCATCGACTCCCGCTCGACCAGCGTCAGCCATTGGTGGGGACGCTGAGTCTGGATCTGTGCGCGGCGTCACGCTGTCCTCTTCGGTTGCGCCGGCTCTGTGAAGCCGGCGATCGCCGAATCGCTAAAGAAAGGTCTCATCGTGCCGTTATCCTGACTGTGCGAGGAGTGGGGAGCGTCGGAGGGTTGACGTGATGCGGGGCTCTCGAGCCGTCTTGGCAAACGTGGTTTCGTATCTATGAACAGGCGAGTGCCGTTCGAGCGCAATGGCTACCGCCAGTGTTAGCGACCGTCGTATGAGTGACAACACCACCTCTCGCATGGAATCGATAGAGCAGCTGAGTGCTCATGCTCAGAGACTTAGGCGCAGAATCGAGGTGACCGGTGCCAGCCCTTCCGATCGTTTCTCGATTCGTGTGATGGACGAAGTCGATCGAGCGACAATTCGACGGATTACAGCGGAGCTAGCGGAGCGGCTCTTGATGTCAGCTCGCAGCTTATCGGCTTGGGTCGCGACTGATGAATTCAATCAACGCCACTCTTGGGAGTGAGACGAGATGTATGGGATGCGCAAAGAGATCAACCAATATCGCCAAGCAGGCCACCTTGCCGAGGCCGCAGTGGCTGATCCACATCGACTGATCCAGATGCTTCTTGACGGCGCTCTCGAGCGGATTGCGGTTGCACGCGGAGCCATGGTGAACGGCAATCCAAAGATCAAGGGTGAGCAGCTTGGGAAAGCCATCTCTATCATCGATGCCTTACGGGAAATGCTCGATCACGAGAAAGGCGGAGAGCTTGCCGAAAATTTGGCGGCGCTCTATGAGTACTCGTCTCGGCGTCTGCTTCAAGGTAGCGCCCGAAACGAGGCTGAAGCGCTTACCGAAGTCTCGAATCTTCTGCGCGAGATCAAGTCGGGGTGGGATGCAGTACCTGACCAGTTAAGGCAGGCATCCTGAGGATCGGGGAGGGCAGCTGGCTAGCCAGTAGGGTTGACCAGCGAAAGTGAAGTCCACCGAATCCCGCGCCAAAGCTGATTGATTGTGCTGAGATTGTCCGGTCTATGTGCAATGACTGACCGAAAGAATGATCGAGACCGGATTGGGTGATGATGTTGTCGATTGCCGGCCACTGACCTGGCAAAGCGCGGCGAAAGTTTGACGTTGTGCGGCTGTATTGCCTACAAGCTCATGATGCCGATTTGGTGAGAGCGACGGATTTCCGTCGCTCTTTTTTATTTCGTTGTAAGTTTTTGTTTAGACTGAGGAATATTATTGGCCCATTAATTGCTTTTTGAAATCTAGGTTCATCTATCCAGGCATGCCGTTGTGAGTCCGACGACCCAAATCGAAAGTCCGCAGCTCAAGCTGGTTTCCTCGACCGCGCACGACGCTCGGCGCGCGGATCAGGGTATCGATCCCGTCCACTTCCTCCAGTCCATGACGGCCTCTCTGGAGCTGGATGAGGTGATGGGGACGCTGGGGCGGTTCCTTTACGACCTGGTCGAGCAAACGGGCTGGGAGTATCGCCGCTCTGAGGGTGACGAGGTCATGACGGGTGGCAAGCCGGATCGTCATCGTCTGGAGTATCTGCTGACGCTCAACGGTGCCGAGATGGGTACGCTCAAGCTGATGAGGGGGCGGCGGTTTTCGGAGTCCGAGCAGGTTGCGATCGAGAGTCTGCTCGGGCTGGCGGCGCCCGCGATCCAGAACGCTGTGCGCTTCTCGGCCGTGACGCGGCAGTTGGAGCGGGATCCCTTGACCGGGCTCGGCAATCGGCGCGCCTTGAAGCTTCAGGGGGCGCAGTGGCTTGCGGACAGCATTCGGCACCAGCAGCCCATCTCGATGCTGGTCATGGACCTTGATCGCTTCAAGGACGTCAATGATACGCACGGTCACCCTGTGGGCGATCGCCTGCTCTGCCGGGTCGCCGAGATTCTGACGGCCTGCACGCGGACGTCGGATCTTTGTGTGCGTCTGGGCGGGGACGAGTTCGTCGTGCTCTTGCCCTGGTCTGGTCTGGCTGACGCCCTGGACTGTGCCGAGCGGATCAGACGTCACTTGGCGAGTGCGCCGATCGAGACGCCAACGGGCGAGCAGGTCGCGGCGCAGGTCAGCATTGGGGTGGCAGGCTATCGCAAGGGCATGGACTTGGATCAGCTCTACCACCAGGCCGACCAGGCGCTCTATGCCGCGAAGCGCTCTGGCGCCAATCGCGTCCTCGCGCTGCCCAGCACCTCTGAGTAGCCGCTAAGTGAACCCGTTGGCATACCGGGCGCGAGGTTTTTCGTAAACTCGCCGCAACATCGGGCTGAGCGGTGGACTTGCTCGGAGAGGGCTTGCGTTTGCGCTCCGAGATCATCCTGGCTCATTGCGCTACCCTCATCCATTCGGCGTCTACGCCGAGCCTTTGAGTCGCCTCCTGTCTGGATCCGCAATCAGGCCGCGGCTCTAGGTCGTCATTGCAGGGAATGCTCAAGTCTGATCCTTGCGTCGAGCGAGCGGCAGCGAATAGGCCGCTGGCTTGGCAGAGCCACGGGTTGTAGGAAGGTATGCCATGAAGAAGTTGCGCTTGAGCGTGAAGCTGATCGTCGGTTTCTCGTCGTTAGCCTTGATCGTCCTGTTCGTCGGTGCGTTCGGCATCAAGGGCGAGACGGATATGCGCTCGCACCTGCTGTCGATCAGTCAGGAATCCCTGCCCATCATCGTCGAGCTGAACCGCCTCAATTACGAGCGGGTGCAGATTCGCGGACAGACCTATGAGATCAAGGGGCTTGCGAGCTGGAATCCCGAGGCGGGCGGGCTGATCGAGCAGGTGATGCGCCAGCGCGTCGCCTCGTGGAGCAATGTCGAGGCCGCGCTCGCGCGTTACGAGCAGCTGCCGCGCAGTGCCGATGAGGCCGCGCTCTATGACGCCTTCAAGGCGGATTACCAGGTCTGGCGCTCGGAGTACGAGGAGCTGGATCAGATCGCTGGGCGAATGGCCGAAGCCACGGATCCAGTCGCCTATGCGGAGCTGCAAGCCGATTATGCGCGTGTGGTGGACGAGACCTTTCTGGTGTCGGATCGCGTTGGCGTGCTCATCGAGTCCATGGTCGCCGTCAAGAATGATGCGGTGCAGTCCGAGCTCGATGATGCCGTTGGGGAGAGCGAGCTGATGGCAAAGCTCTATTCGGGCGGCATCGTCGTGGGGCTGATCCTGGCCGCCGTCTTGGGGACCCTGATCACGCGAGACACCCTCAAGCAGCTCGGCGGGGAGCCGGCGCAGGTGTTGGCCGTCGTCAATCGCTTGGCGGAGGGGGATCTCACCACTTCCATCCCGCTGCGCAAGGGCGATTCCAGCAGCCTCATGGCGGCCATCTCGCGCATGGTGGAGAGCATGAAGCGGCTGCTGCAGGAGGTCTCCAGCGCCAGCTCCCAGGTTGCCGCGGCAGCGGTTCAGCTCGCGGCGACCAGCGATCAGACACGCGAGCAGGTGAAGATCGGCCAGACGGAGACGGATCAGGTCGCGACGGCCATGAACGAGATGACGGCGACTGTCGAAGAGGTCGCGCGTCACGCGAGCGATGCCGCGAGCGCGGCGCAGGAGACCGATAAGGAAACCCAGGCCGGCGGTCAGGTCGTCACGGAGACCATTACGGCGATCGATCTGCTCGCTCAGGAAGTGGAATCCGCAAGCGACGTCATCGCCAAACTTTCGGCCGACAGTGAAGAGATCGGCGCGGTCTTGGACGTTATCCGGGGTGTCGCGGAGCAGACCAATCTGCTGGCCCTCAATGCCGCGATCGAGGCCGCGCGCGCCGGCGAGCAGGGGCGTGGCTTCGCCGTGGTCGCGGCCGAGGTGCGCACGCTGGCGAGCCGCACCCAGTCGTCCATTCAGGACATCCAGGAGAAGATCGAGCGCGTCCAGAATGGCTCGGCCGGGGCGGTCTCCGTGATGGAGAAGGGCCAGTCGATGGCGCGCGAGAGCGTGGCCCAGGCACAGCGTGCCGGGGCGTCCTTCCAGGCCATCAGCGCGGCCATCACCGGCATCAACGACATGAACCGCCAGATTGCGAGCGCGGCCGAGGAGCAGACCGCAGTCGCGGAAGAGATCAACCGGAACATCCATACGATCTCTTCGACCGTCGATCAGACCTCGTCCGGGTCCGAGCAGATCGCGACGGCGAGCGAGCAGCTCGCCAATCTGGCCTCTCTGCTGCAGGAGCGCGTCGGGCAGTTCAGGATCTAACAGGGTCTGTTCGGGCGGTCTGTCCAGCCGAAGTCCGGCAATTTGAGCCGCGAAGGCCCAAAGGGCGCAAAGAAAGGCAAGATTTGTCTTGGGTGGGTGGGGGATGAACCGATGCCGGCGGCGCCACCCCTAGGCGTGTCGGTCTCGAGGCCGACAGGTGTTGACCTGGAGGTCAACACGCCCGGCGCCGCTCAGCCTCTCGAGAGAGGGCTGAGCTGCGTAGGTTGAGCCGACGTAGGAGGCCCAACAATCAGCGCCTTAGCTCGGCCGCTCTGTTGGGCTTCGTGCCTCAGCCCAACCTACTCGATCTTCCTTCCCGACAGTCTCGGAGTACAGCCCACCGGCGTCGACGCGGAATTCGGTGGGCTTCGCGCTCGCTCGTCTGCCCTGGCTGATGGGGAATTCACCGATGCCGGCGGCGCCACCCCTGGGCGTGTCGGCCTCCAGGCCGACAGGTGTTGACCTGGAGGTCAACACGCCCAGCCCCGCTCAGCCTCTCGAGAGAGGGCTGAGCTGCGTAGGTTGGGCCGACGTAGGAGGCCCAACAATCAGCGCCTTAGCTCGGCCGCTCTGTTGGGCTTCGTGCCTCAGCCCAACCTACTCGATCTTCCTTCCCGACAGTCTCGGAGTACAGCCCACCGGCGTCGACGCGGAATTCGGTGGGATTCGCGCTCGCTCGTCTGCCCTGGCTGATGGGGAATTCACCGATGCCGGCGGCGCCACCCCTAGGCGTGTCGGTCTCGAGGCCGACAGGTGTTGACCTGGAGGTCAACACGCCCAGCCCCGCTCAGCCTCTCGAGAGAGGGCTGAGCTGCGTAGGTTGGGCCGACGTAGGAGGCCCAACAATCAGCGCCTTAGCTCGGCCGCTCTGTTGGGCTTCGTGCCTCAGCCCAACCTACTCGATCTTCCTTCCCGACAGTCTCGGAGTACAGCCCACCGGCGTCGACGCGGAATTCGGCGGATTTCGCGCTCGCTCGTCCACCCTGGCCGATCTGATGCCTGAGGTCTTTCTGTGCTCAGAACTGATTGGCGTATCGCAGCACGACTTCTTCCAGCACATTGGGATTCAAGGGCTTGGTGATGTACTCGTCCATACCGGCCTCGCGGCAGCGTGCGGCGTCGGCCTCGAGCGCGTGGACGGTCATGCCGATGATGGGGGTGCGGTTCCCGCCCCGCTCGATCTCGCGCAGGGCGCGGGCGGTTTCGATGCCGTCCATTCCCGGCATGTAGAGGTCGAGGAAGACGAGGTGGAAGCGCTCGGAGCTGTAGCGCTCCACGGCCGCTTGCCCGTCCGTCGCGATGCTGACGTCATGGCCCCATTGCTTGAGCAGGCTGCCGGCGAGCTTTTGCGCGATGGGGTTGTCGTCGACGAACAGGATGCGCAGGCGTTGCCGGTGCTCGGCCAAGTGGTGCCTTGTGACCAGGGGTGCGTCGGACTCCGTCTCGTTGACGCTTAGGAAACGGGTCAGGGTCTCACGCAGCTCCAGCGGTGTCGCCGGTTTGGTGAGGAAGGCGCCGACCCCAGTCTCGCGGCAGCGTCGCGCGTCGCCGCGCTTGCCGGCGGCGGAGACGAGGATGACCTGACAGCGCTCGCTCAGGCCAGCCGCCTTGAGGGCGCTGGCCAGCGCGAAGCCGTCGACGTCGGGGTGCGCGGTGTCGCAGAGATAGACGTCGATGGGCAGATCCTCGGACTGGCTCTTCTGGGCGATCTCCATCGCCTGCTGACCTGTCTCCGCTTCCAGCGTCTCGAAGCCCCATTGTTTGAACCAGTAGACGAGCGCGCGGCGGTTGGCGGTGTGTCCGTCGACGATGAGTGCGCGCTTCCCTGGCCAGTGATGGAGCGGGAGGAGCTGGGTCTCGGTCGGCTGGGCGCGGCGCAACGGCAAGCTGACATGGAAGGTGCTGCCGGTGCCTTCCTGGCTTTCCACCCAGATACGTCCGCCCATCAGATCCACCAGTCGGGCGCTGATGGTGAGCCCCAGCCCTGTTCCTCCGAAGCGTCGCGCAATGGCGGCGTCGCCTTGGCTGAAGGCCGTAAAGATCTCCTCGAGCTTGTCTGGGGGAATGCCGACACCCGTGTCGCTGATGGAGATCTGGATCTCGTCACGCTCGGGGTCATCCAGTGCCCCGCTGGCGGCCGCGATGCGGATCTCGCCCCGATCCGTGAACTTGATGGCGTTGTTGCAGAGGTGGGAGATCACCTGGCGGATGCGGCCCGGATCGCCAAGGCTTTGCTGAGGCAGATCGCCTGCCTGATCGAGGACGAAGCCAAGCCCTTTGTTGCCAGCGGTGAGCGCGAAGGGCTTGAGCGTCTCGCTCAGCATCACCGGGAGATTGAAGGGGATCTCGTCGATCTGCATCTGCTCGGCGTCGATCTTGGCAAGATCCAGGATGTCATTGAGCAGATCCAGCAGGGTGTCGGCGGAGCGGCGGATGAGCTCCATGTAGTCGCGCTGCATCGGATCCAGACCCGAATCGGCGGCAAGCTGGGTCAGGCCCAGAATGCCGTTCAGTGGGGTGCGAATCTCGTGCGTCATGCTTGCGATGAAGCGGCTCTTGGCCAGGCTGGCGGATTCGGTCGCGAGCTGCAGCCGCTGCTTCTCGAGACTCAGCATGGACTCCAGCAGGCAGGCGTGTGCCGCATTCGCGAGCTTCGGCCAGAGCGGAGCGAGCGCATGCTGAGCCTGCGTGGATAGCGCTCCGGTATCCGCGTCGCGGATGAAGAGGAGCACGCCGAAGTCTGGGAGCCGAAAGGCATGTGTCACCCAATCTCCAGTGAGGGAGACGACAGGTAGGCCGGGAGGGCGCTCGGCGAGCGCCCGATCGAGCGCTGCCGGGTGCCATTCCTCCCAGAATGCACTGTAGGCGGGGTGGCGAGGGAGGTCTTCCGGGCTCATGCGGGCAACTGGTGTCAGGTCGTCGTCCGCCGCCTTTGGCGGGTGGAGCTGCAGAACCGCGCCGCCCTGGCCCGCGAGGAGGTCCCGCAACCTGTCGAGAAACCCGTCGAGCATGGCCTCCGGGTCCATGGAGCTGCCGATTGCGAATGAGAGTTTGAGCAGGAGGTCGGTGTCGGTCGCTAGCGTCATGATTGGATGCGAGTCGTGCGAAGAGCCTTAAGGCGATTTCTGTCAATTCCCATACCGTCTGGCTTGTCTTGACGCCCGCCTTCTGTGTCGCCCCGCCAGTCACATCGCCCAGCGATGCTCCTGTCGGCGCTCCGTGAAGGCGGACCTCAATCCGGCGCCACCTGGCATAAGAATGTCCGGCAATCGCCTAAGGAGATAGGCGCCGGGTGCGTCGGTGGGCGCTCGGCACGATTTTCGACGATTCAGGTGAGGGCGTGCGGACAACCGGACGAGAGGTTGCGCGCTAGTGTCGAGGAGGGGGTGTGGAAAAGACAAGGGGGATGACGCCTCATTGCCTTCTAGCGTTGGCGCCGGATCTTTGCGGGGGGAGCTCGGCCGGCTTGAGCGCGGCTGTGCGCTACTGCCGCGAAGGGGGCGGATGCTGCATGCGCTCAGCAGCCTGCCTGATGCGCAGCGAGGGATCGACGAAGAGAAAGTCGGTGTCACCGCCCCTGAGGATCGGTGACACCCTGGTGCCGCTGTGGCTACTCGGAGGCTTGCTGCTCAGGGGCCTCGTCTGGCGTGGCAGCATCTGGCGTCCGCGCGGGCTCGGCCTGCTGGACAGCTTCCGTTGCGGGGCTTGCCTGGATCGATTCCAATTGCTCGGCTTCGGCTTCGGGCTCCGGCGTTGGCATGGCTGCATCCGTCGGGGTCGCTTCCGGCGCAGCGTTCCCGGTTGGCTCGGACCTTGGCTCGTCTTCCGCCATGGGCGTGCTTTCATCCGCCGGCTCGGCCTCCGCGGCCTCATCCTCGACCGGCTCGGGCTGGACGATCAGCTTGGAGCGGTCCAGGTCCAGCAGCCCTTCCAGGTCGTACTTCGACAGCTTGAAGTAGTAGGGCAGGGCATCGGACTTGAGCACATAGTCCTCGCTATCCTCGGGCTTCGAGACGCGGTAGCTGCGCTCGGTGCCGTCGTCCAGGCGGATGCCGATCTCGAGGCGCGGGTCATCCTGCTTGTAGGCCGGGTCGTCCTCGATGCCAAGCACGCCTCGGTAGCGCAGGCCGGCCAGCTTCATGGCGAGGTCCTCGGCGGTCTCCTGATCCAGCGGCTCCTCGCTGTCTGCGAGCGTCCAGCCGTCATCCGTCTTGGTCAGCGCCCAATCCTTGCCGCCGATGGCCGCGAGCGTCTCCTCGTCCAGGCTCAGCAGCCCGGTCTGCGACCAGTCGTCGCGCCGGCTCGAGACATCGGACAGCGCGAGCGGCAGGTCGTAGACGGCGTCATCGCCGGCTGGCCGTCCATAGAGACGGCGGAAGCCGGGCGTCTCGCCCAGGATGAGGGCGACCTCCTCGCCGTCCTTGGTCTCCAGGGTGAGGCGACGCACGAAGTCGTCCTCCGCGACCTTGAAGCGCGTCAGCGATGCCGCGCTGGTGCCGACGGGCAGGGGGCGCTTCAGCTCGGCGACCTGGGTCAGCAGCTGGTCGGCCTTTCTGGCCGTGACCGGCAGGTCGGCGAGCGCGGCGATGACCCAGTCGTCTTCGCCCTTGCGGCTGAGCCGGATGCGCTCGTCGTCCTCCGCGCCCTCGATGGTGATGGCGGTGACCTGATCCGGCTGGATCGCGACGAGCGGCGTCTGCGGGGTCAGCGCCGCCATGCCCGGCTTGCTCAGGCTCTGCCCGAGCGCGATCAGCAGCTGGAGGGCGAGCACCAGCAGCAGCCCCAGGATCAGCGGCGAGCGCAGATCCCGCCCCCAGCCCAGATCGGCCTTCGACGTCTTGATCTGAGTCATGACTGAGTGCCTCCGTTACCCAGGATCTCGGCATAGGCCCGCTCGCGGCGCGCACGGCTCTGGCGATAGAGCAGATAGACCAGCGCCAGGCCGGCGAGCGCCAGGATGTAGTTCAGCGACTCCCAGAAGAGGCGCGTCTGCTGGCCGACGGGCTCGAGCATGCGGCCGAACTGGCCGCGTCCGCGCAGGGCCAGTAGGCCGCGGTCCTCGAGCGACCACTCGGCAGCGTTCTGCACCAGCTCGACCGGCTTGAGGTAGCGCGTCTGGGTCGCCTCGTTGGCCAGGCTGATGGCGGTGTCCGTGAGGAAGCTGGACGAGCCGATGAGGATGAGTCGGGCCGACTCCGGCGAGGACTCGACCACGCCCGAGATGACAGGTGTTTGATCCTCTTCCTCGGCGTCTTCGGTCATGGTCGGATCCGCATCCGCCGCGTCATCGGATGACTCGGCGGTCTCCTCCGGCAGCAGCGGCGAGGGCTTGCCGGCGAAGGGCGAGTCGAAGCGGCCCTCGATGGCGACGGCCAGCAGCTTGCGGCCGGTGTCGTCGCCGACCGGGAAGCCGAGCCCGCCGTGTGCCTCGAAGTCGGGCTGCATGTTGGTGGAGTCGCTGGTCCAAGCGTTGGCGGAGCTCTGGATCAGCGTGGTCACGGTGCGGCTGGCGTTCTTCTCGGCATCGATGCTGATGGGCGACGACCAGTTCATGGTGATCTGACCGAGATTCGCGGTCATGCCGTTGTCTTCCGCCAGCCCGTCGCTGCGCACGTCCGGGAAGTAGGGATAGTCGAGCGTCTGGATCTCACGGACGATGAAGCCGCCGACGTCACGCTCCACCGGGATGGGGAAGGGCGTGTTCTGCGGGTCCAGCACCAGCGCGGGCTCCAGGGTGATGCCCTGATGGCTCAGCCAGTCCTCGAGCCCGGTCTGCGCCTGGCTCGCCGAGATGCTGCCGCCGCTGAGGTCGACCTTGAAGCTGGAGGCGGCCAGCACGACGGTGCCGCCCTGCATCAGGAATTGGTCGATGGCGAACTGCTGCTTTTCGTCCAGTGCCTCGGGTCCCACGACCATGAGCAGGTCGGCGTCCTCGGGCACCTGGCCTGAGCTGAGGTCGGTGTCGCGCACGGAGAAGCTGTCCTGGAGGCTCTGCTCCAGCAGGCTGTAGTCGCCGCCTTGGGGACCGCCCATGAAGGGATTGCTCGGCGCCGCCGGCGGCGTATAGAGGGCGATGGTGCGCATGACGCCGGGCGCGAAGCGCTTGATGCCCGCCTCGATGGCGCGGCTGAGGCCGGCACGGTCCAGCGACTCGGGCAGCGGGATGGGGATGCCCTGCTCGCCGCCCTCCAGGACCATGTAGAAGTAGAAGGGCGTGGGGTCGAGCAGGCTGACGATCAGCGGCTCGAAGCCGTACTCCTCCTTGATGCTGGCCGCCAGGGTACCGTCGCCGGCGTCCGGGTCCTGGATCTCGAAGCCGAACTTGCCCTGAGACTGCGCCTGCAGCTCGCCGAGGACGGACTCCAGATCGCCGCGCAAGGCGGGCAGGGGCTCCGGCAGGGTGTCGGCCGGCGAGATGTAGCCCCTGAGCGTCAGCGGCTTGGTGATGTTGGCGAAGACGTCGCCGCCGCCCTGGTAGCCGTAGAGCACCTTCTTGATGGTGCGCGTGAGGTCGTACTCCGGGTTGCGCAGACGCACGTCCAGGTCGGTCTCGCTGCGCACCTTGACGTCGATGAGGTCCTGGAAGCCGAGCGTCTCGTACTGGTCGCCGTACTTCACCAGGAGGTCGAAGTAGGAGTTGACGACGGCCGCCTGGTACTTGGAGGCGGTCTGGAAGGCGACCGGGCGGATGCCATACTGCTCGCCGGCCTCGCGCTCCAGCTCGGGCGACTGCTGCGGGTCGACGATCTCGACGCGCACCTTGCCCTTGCCGGCGATCTGGTACTCCTCCAGCAGGTCGCGCAGCTGCGGGACCAGCGGGGCCAGCAGCGGGTGGGTCTCGGCGCTGAAGTAGCCGCGGATCAGCAGCGGCTCCTGGAGCTGATCCAGGTAGTTCTCGGTCGCGTCCGAGAGGGTGTAGAGATCGCCGTCGGTCAGGTCGGTACGGACGTTGGTGACGCCCTGCATCCAGAGATTCGCCGCGATCAGGTTGGCGGCCGTGAGCCCTGTGATGAGGGTCCAGCGGTGGTGGCCGCGCGGGTTGGCGGCATGCTCCGCCCAGCGCAGGCGCTCCAGGCTATAGACCGTCAGGGCCAGGAAGGCGCCGACGATGCTCAGGTAGTAGTAGAGGTCGCGTAGGTCGATGACGCCTCGGGTGATGGACTCGAAGCGCGAGCCGGTGCCGATGAGGCGCAGGAGCTCGCCCCCGCTATGGCCGACCAGGCTGGTGAGCGCCGGCGAGCCGAGCAGGTAGAAGACGCCGCACACCAGGGCGCTGCCGATGAGGGCGACGATGGGGTTGTCCGTGCGCGAGGAGACGAACAGCCCGATCGACAGATAGGCCGCCGCCAGCAGCAGGGTGGCGAGATAGGCGCCGATGACCGGACCCCAGTCGAGCGGGCCGAGCAGGGCGACGGTAATGGGCATCGGCAGCGTCAGGGCCAAGGCGACCGTCACCAGGCCCAGGGCGGCCAGGAACTTGCCGAGCACCAGCTTGGGCGTGGCGACCGGCAGGGTCATCAGGCTCTCGAGGGTGCCGGCGCGCCGCTCCTCGCTCCACAGCCGCATGCTGAGCGCGGCGCAGAGGAAGATCAGCAGGATGGGCATCCACTCGAACAGCGGACGGGCGTCCGCGATGTTGCGCGAGAAGAAGGCGTCCACCCAGAAGAAGACGAAGAGGCAGACCGCGAGGAAGGTCCCGATGAAGATGTAGGCCACCGGGGAGCCGAAGAAGGCCGCCAGCTCGCGGCGCGCCACGCGCGTGACTTCAGCCATGGGCCACCTCCTTTTGCTGATGATGCATGCTCTCCAGCGTCACGGCGCCGAACAGCGCCTCCAGGTCTTGGCGCTCGGGCTCCAGGCCGTAGAGTGGCCAGCCCTGCTCGGTGACGGCCTGGGCCACCAGCGGCGAGGTCGCGCGGATGTCGCTCGTCTCCAGGGCGAAGCGCCGCAGCCCGGCCTCCTCGCCGAGGACGCTGACGCCGCTCACGCCCGCGAGCTTGGCCAGGATGGGCTGCGCCTCGCTGGGGTCGCGGTCGAGGCTGACCAGCAGGCGCGGCTGGCGCCCGATGTCGTCGAGCCGGCTGTCGAGGGCCATGCGCCCGCCGCGCATGATGAGCACCCGCCCGCAGACGGCCTCGACCTCCTGCAGGATGTGGGTCGAGATGATGAGCGTCGCGTCCTGGGCCAGCTCCTGGACCAGGCTGCGCATGTGCTGGATCTGCGCCGGGTCCAGGCCGTTGGTGGGCTCGTCGAGGATGAGGATCTTGGGCTCGTGGAGGATCGCCTGGGCCACGCCGACGCGCTGGCGGTAGCCGCGCGAGAGGGTGCCGATGAGCGCCGTCGCCTTGGCCTCCAGCTCGGTGCGCTCCACCGCGCGGCGGATGGTCGCGCGCCTGGATTTCGGCGAGATGCCGTGCAGCGACGCCTGATAGTCCAGGTAGTCCAGCACCGTCATCTCCGGGTAGATGGGGCAGTTCTCCGGCAGATAGCCGATCCGCCGCTGGGCCTCTCGGCGCTGCTCGGCGATGTCCAGGCCGTCGATCCGGATCTCGCCGCCGCTGGGCTCGAGATAGCCGGTCAGCATCTTCATGATGGTCGTCTTGCCCGCGCCATTGTGGCCGAGCAGCCCGACGATCTCACCATGTCCGATGCTGAACGAGACGTCCTGGACCGCCTTGAGCTCGCCATAGCTGCGACTGAGCTCGCGAACCTCGATCATTGAGCTTCTCCTTGGTACTCGATTGCGCGATAGCTTTGGGGCTTCGAGTTCTTAGTTTTCAGTTGTCAGTTGTCAGTTGTCAGTTGGGATTGCTGTCGGCGGGACAATGACAGGCTCGAGGACATGCTGAGCTGGCGCGAATTTCAACCAAGCGCCGTAGGGTGGACAAGCCGCGCGCAGTCCACCGCGCCCGCCACCAGACGCCGCGGCCAGAGTGGATTTCCCTGCGCTCATCCACCCATCGGCCCTAGATGCCTGAGACGCGAGTCAAGCCGACCGCCAACACCTCACCGGCGCGGATTTCAACCCAGCGCCGTAGGGTGGACAAGCCGTGCGCAGTCCACCGCGCCCGCCACCAGACGCCGCGGCCATGGTGGATTTCCCTAAGCTCATCCACCCATCGGCCCTAGATGCCTGAGACCCGAGTCAAGCTGACCGCCAACACCCCACCGGCGCGGCTTTCAACCCAGCGCCGTAGGGTAGACAAGCCGTGCGCAGTCCACCTTGCCTGCCACCAGAGGCCGCGGCCAGAGTGGATTTCCCTAAGCTCATCCACCCATCGGCCCTAGATGCCTGAGACGCGAGTCAAGCCGACCGCCAACACCTCACCGGCGCGGCTTTCAACCCAGCGCCGTAGGGTGGACAAGCCGTGCGCAGTCCACCTTGCCTGCCACCAGACGCCGCGGCCAGAGTGGATTTCCCTGCGCTCATCCACCCATCGGCCCTAGATGCCTGAGAGGTGAGCCTAGCTGACCGCCAACACCCCACCTGCGCGGATTTCAACCAAGCGCCGTAGGGTGGACAAGCCGTGCGCAGTCCACCTTGCCCGCCACCAGAGGGCGCGGCCATGGTGGATTTCGCTGCGCTCATCCACCCGACGGCCCTGGCTGCCTGAGACGCGAGCCAAGCTCGCCGCCAACACCTCACCGGCGCGGATTTCAACCAAGCCGATGAGGTAGCGCAAGAGGGGGCTGCCGCTGGGGCGGATCCGCCGCTCATGGCTAGAGGGAAAATGGCTTACAGGTCAAGCGCTAAGGTGTAAGCCTCAGCCGCCGAGGGCATGGTTAAACTTTGGTAAGGGCCCTATGCGGATGATTGACCTGCGGTTTTCAGGGGCTCTGATGCCAGAGAAGCGGCAGCCGATGGATCCATGGGAGCGGCGCCCCGCCGCGACCGGTGCGGTTGGAGCAGGCCTGGTCGCGCCGGGGATGGCGCTCCCATGCGATGTCCGCCCAGCGACGGAAGATCGAATCGCTCTCGCGCCCCTCAATCGACCTCGACCAAGACCCGTCCGTGCGTCTGTCCGGCCAGCATCCGTTCGAAGACATCCGGGAGTCCTTCGAGCTTGACGGTCTCCGTCAGCATGTCCTCCAGTGCTTGCGGTCGCCAATCGTCCGCAAGGTGTCCCCAAAGGTCTTTCCGCAGCGGGGGCGGGACGTCGACCGAGTTGCAGCCGAGCAGGCTGGCGCCGCGCAGGATGAAGGGCATGACGGTGGTATTCAGCTCATGCCCGCCCGCGAGCCCGATGGCGGCGATGTTGCCGTTCGGGACGACGGTGCGGGTGATCTGGGCCAGCATTTCGCCGCCGACGTTGTCGACCGCGCCGCCCCATTCGGCTTTTTCCAGCGGGCGCTTGGCCTCGGCCAAGGCGTCGCGGCCGACGATGCGGCTCGCGCCCAGGGATGTCAGCCAGTCATGCAGCGCGGGCTTGCCCGAGACGGCGACCACCTCGTAGCCGAGCTTGGCGAAAATGGCGACGGCCATGGAGCCCACGCCGCCGCTGGCACCTGTCACCAGGATGGGACCCATGTCGGGGCGCTGGCCGTTGGTGAGCATGCGATGCACGGCCAAGGCGGCCGTGAAGCCGGCGGTGCCGAAGATCATCGCTGATCGGGCGTCGAGCCTTGCTGGCATGGGAACGAGCCAGTCGCCCGGCACGCAGAGATACTGGGCATAGGCGCCGTCGTGGTCGAAGCTCAGCCCCCAGCCGGTGGCGATGACGGCGTCGCCCGGCTTGTAGTCGGGGTGGTCGGACGCCTCGACCTCACCGGCGCCGTCGATGCCGCCGACCAGCGGGAAGGTGCGCAGGATCTTGCCCTTGCCGGTCCCTGCCAGCGCGTCTTTGTAGTTCACGGCGGAGTGGGCGACGCGAACCAGAACCTCGCCAGAAGCCGGCTCGGGCTTCGGTAGCTGCTCGATCCCGGCGTGATGGCCTTGGTCGTCTTTATGGATACGAAAGGCGGAATAGGTGGTTGCAGACATGACAAATCTCTCGACGCTTCGCAGGTTGATCGAAGGGCTGCTGTGGGTTGGTCCGGTGCTCAGGATAACGTCCGAGCGGGGCCAGGTGGACTTCGCTCGCGCTCGTCCACCCTACGCGGCTCGCGGGTGAGTCAGCCTGCGTTGCCCGGCTCAGAGCAGCAGGCCATCCTCGTACTGACAACTGACAACTGACAACTGACAACTGACAACTGACAACTGACAACTGACAACTGACAACTGACAACTGACAACTTCTCAGGTGACGACCTCGACCGGAATGAGTCCGATCTTGCTCCGCCATTTCGCGGGTCCGGTCTGGTGCACAGATTCGCCGCGGCTGTCGACGGCGACCGTGACCGGCATGTCCTCGACCTCGAACTCGCGGATGGCCTCCATGCCGAGGTCTTCGAAGGCGACGAGTCTGGACCCCTTGATGGCCTTGGCGACCAGGTAGGCGGCGCCGCCGACCGCCATCAGATAGACGGCGCCGTGGCGCTTGATGGCCTCGATGGCCGCTGGGCCGCGCTCGGCCTTGCCGACCATGCCGATGAGACCGGTTTGGCCGAGCATCTGCTCGGTGAACTTGTCCATGCGGGTGGCCGTGGTTGGGCCGGCGGGGCCGACGACTTCGTCGCGTACCGGATCGACCGGGCCGACGTAGTAGATGAATCTGTTGGTGAGGTCGACGCCCTCGGGCAGCGATTCGCCGCGATTGAGGAGGTCGACGATGCGCTTGTGGGCGGCGTCGCGCCCGGTCAGCAGCTTGCCGGAGAGTAGCAGCCGGTCGCCCGGCTGCCAGGCGGCGATGTCCTCGCGCGTCAGGTCGTCGAGATTCACCCGCTTGGCGCTGCTGTCCGCCTCCCAGACGATGTCCGGCCAGTCATCCAGGCTGGGCGGCTCCAGGGCGACCGGACCCGAGCCGTCCAGGGTGAATTCCAGGTGCCGGGTCGCCGCGCAGTTGGGGATCATGGCGACCGGCAGCGAGGCCGCGTGCGTGGGATAGCTGTGGATCTTGACGTCGAGGACGGTGGTCAGGCCGCCGAGCCCCTGGGCGCCGATGCCGAGTGCATTGACCTTTTCATGCAGCTCCAGCCTCAGCGCTTCGAGCGGGTCCGCCGGGCCGCGCGCCTTGAGCTCATGGATGTCGATCGGCTCCATCAGGGCTTCTTTGGCCATCAGCATGGCCTTTTCGGCCGAGCCGCCGATGCCGATGCCGAGCATGCCCGGCGGACACCAGCCGGCACCCATGGTCGGCACGGTCTTGAGCACCCAATCGACCAGGCTGTCGCTTGGATTGAGGATGGTGAACTTGGACTTGTTCTCCGATCCGCCGCCCTTGGCCGCCAGTTTGACCTCGACGCTGTCGCCCGGCACCAGCTCCATGTGCAGGATCGCGGGCGTGTTGTCGCCCGTGTTCTTACGCGCTCCGATCGGCGGGGTCACCATGGAGGCGCGCAGGATATTGTCCTTATGGGTGTAGGCGCGGCGCACGCCCTCGTCGACCATCGCCTGGACGCTCATCTGGGTCTCCCAGCGCACCTCCATGCCGACCTTGAGGAAGACCACGACCATCCCGGTGTCTTGGCAGATGGGACGATGGCCCTCGGCGCACATGCGCGAGTTGTAGAGGATCTGCGCCATGGCGTCGCGCGCGGCGGCGGACTCCTCGGCCGCGTAGGCGGCGGCTAGGGACTGGATGTAGTCGCGCGGGTGGTAGTAGGAGATGAACTGCAGGGCGTCGGCGATACTCTGAATGAAGTCGTTCTCGCGGATGGTCGTCATGGGGCTCGGCATCTATCTGTGGGGCCAGGGGCGCTTGAGTATAGCCATGGTGCAGTGCGGAATTCGATGGGCCAACCCTGGCTTCGAAGGGGGGCGCAAAAAAGTGCTTGCGCAGGCCGAAGGGCGCCTGTAATATGCGCGGCTCCTGACGACAGGCGCGTAGCTCAGTTGGTTAGAGCACCACCTTGACATGGTGGGGGTCGTTGGTTCGAGTCCAATCGCGCCTACCAATTCCGAAAAGCTGCCAGCCTTCAGCGATCAGCTTTCAGCATCCATCCGCTGAGAGTCGGGCGCTGAGGGCTGGCGGCTTTTTTGTTGCCGACAGGATTCATCGCTCCCGCCGCTCTTCTGAAGGGTCAGGGCCGCGCAAACCGCATCATGTGATCCCTCGTATCGATCACCACTGAGACCAGGACCTCGACATGCCTCTGATTACGCTCCCCGACGGCTCTCAACGCCCGTTCGATCAGCCCGTTTCCGTCCACGACGTCGCCGCCTCCATCGGTCCCGGACTTGCCAAGGCCGCGCTCGCCGGGCGTGTGAATGGCGCGCTGGTGGATACCAGTTACGTCATGAGCACGGATGCGGAGCTCGCCATCGTCACCAGCAAGGACGAAGAGACCGCCCTCGAGCTGATGCGCCACGACGCCGCGCACGTCATGGCTCAAGCCGTTCAGGAGCTCTATCCGGGGACGCAGGTGACCATCGGTCCGGCGATCGAGAACGGCTTCTACTACGACTTCGCGCGCGACGAGCCCTTCACGCCGGCGGACCTCGAGCAGATCGAGGCGCGCATGCACGAGATCGTCAAGCGCAATCTGCCGATCGTGCGCGAGGTGATGGATCGCGAAGAGGCCAAGCGGGTCTTTGGCGAGCTGGGCGAGCAGTACAAGGTCGAGATCATCGACGACATCATCCCCGAGGGCGAAGCGGTCTCCATCTATCGCCAGGGCGACTGGTTCGACGTCTGCCGCGGCCCGCATCTGCCGAGCACCGGCAAGCTGGGCAATGGCTTCAAGCTGACCAAGCTGGCCGGCGCCTACTGGCGCGGCGACTCCAGCAACGCCATGCTGCAGCGCATCTATGGCACGGCCTGGCGCGACAAGAAGGAGCTGAAGGCCTATCTGCGCCGGCTGGAAGAGGCGGAAAAGCGCGATCACCGCAAGCTCGGCAAGCAGCTCGATCTCTTCCACTTCCAGGACGAGGCGCCCGGCATGGCCTTCTGGCATGCCAAGGGCCGGGTGATCTACCGGCTGGCCGAGGCCTACATGCGCGAGAAGCTCGACCAATACGGCTATCAGGAAGTCGAGACGCCCCAGGTGCTCGACCGCTCGCTCTGGGAGCGCTCTGGCCATTGGGAGAAGTTCGCGGACGACATGTTCACGACGCACCTGGACGAGCGCGACTACGCCATCAAGCCGATGAACTGTCCCGGCCACATTCAGCTCTTCAATCAGGGGCTGAAGAGCTACCGCGACCTGCCGCTGCGCATCGCCGAGTTCGGCGTGGTGCACCGCAACGAGCCCTCTGGCACCCTGCACGGTCTGATGCGCGCGCGCCGCTTCACCCAGGACGACGCCCACGTCTTCTGCACCGAGGAGCAGCTTCAACCCGAGGTTGCGACCCTTATCGAGATGGTCTTCGAGACCTATCGCGACTTCGGCTTCACCGAGATCGAGCTGGCGCTCTCGCTGCGGCCGGAGAAGCGCGTCGGCTCGGACGCGCTGTGGGACAAGGGCGAGGCCGCGCTGGCGAAATCGCTGACCGACAAGGGGCTGGAGTACAAGGTCAAGCCGGGCGAGGGCGCCTTCTATGGCCCCAAGATCGAGTTCACCCTGCACGACAGCATTGGTCGCGCCTGGCAGTGCGGCACCATTCAGGTCGATTTCTCCATGCCGGGCCGCCTGGGCGCGCACTATATCGCCGAGGACAACAGCAAGCAGACGCCGGTCATGATCCACCGCGCCATCCTGGGCTCGGTCGAGCGTTTCATCGGTATTCTGATCGAGCACTATGCCGGCTTGCTGCCGGTTTGGCTCTCGCCCGTGCAGGCGGTCCTGCTCAACATTACGGATCGTCAGGCGGCTTTTGTCGAAGAGGCCGCTAAGACGTTGCGCAACAAGGGCTTCCGCGTCGAGACAGACTTGAGAAACGAGAAGATCGGCTTTAAAATCCGCGAGCACACCCTGCAGAGGGTACCCTACCTGCTCGTGGTAGGTGACCGGGAGGTCGAAGCCCGGTCCTTGTCTGTTCGCGACCGCCAAGGCCAAGATCTCGGCACTTTCACGCTCGACGCCTTTTCGGAGCGGCTGAGCGAAGAGGTCGCGAACCGAATCCACTAGCGTATGGCTAGGCGGGCCGGCTTGCGATGCTGCTGGTCCGGCCAATTCTATTTGCGTATTTGGAGGAGCTTGCTATCGCCGCACCAAAGAGAAACCGCGTCAATAACGACATCAACGTGCCGGATGTTCGGCTCATCGGCGCGGATGGAAATCAAGTTGGGGTCGTGAGTACGCGTGAAGCGATGGAGCTCGCCACCGAGGCAGAGCTCGACCTCGTCGAGATCGTTCCTAATGCGGACCCGCCGGTTTGTCGATTGATGGACTACGGTCGGTTTCTCTTCGATCAGAAAAAGAAGAAGAACGAGGCCAAGAAGAAGCAGAAGCAGGTTCAAGTCAAGGAAGTCAAGTTTCGCCCAGGGACGGACTCAGGAGACTATCAGGTCAAACTACGCAACCTGACGCGTTTCCTACATGAAGGGGATAAGGCCAAGGTCACCATGCGTTTCCGCGGGCGTGAGCATGCCCACCGCGAGCTCGGTTTGGAGCTGTTGCGGCGAGTGGAGGCGGACCTGGCCGAGATCAGTGTCGTCGAGCAGCAGCCGCTGATGGAAGGGCGGCAGATGGTGATGGTGCTGGGCCCCAAGAAGAAATAGCGACGATCAAGACGCCGGCCTCGGGGCGAGTCCCACTGAGCGAGGCCAGAGGAAGCATCGGGCGCCGCTCTGGCGCCCGATGCTTTCCTGGCGTTTGCGCGAGGCGGGCGGGTGTCTTCGTCGCATCACATCACATCAGCAAATAGCGGAGTAATTGAGACCCATGCCTAAGCTGAAATCCAATCGCGGAGCCGCGAAGCGCTTTACGCGCACGGCCTCCGGAGTCAAGTGCAACGCGTCGCACAGGCGTCACATCCTCACCAAGAAGAGCACCAAGCGGAAGCGTCAGCTGCGCGCCGCCAAGATGCTCCACAAGGCGGATGTGCGGGCTGCGCTCCGCATGATCCCTTATTGCTAGTTGCCCTTGATTTGAATCCGGAGAGCTTGAATGCCTAGAGTCAAACGCGGCGTTACCGCCCATGCCCGCCACAAGAAGGTCTTGGATGAAGCCAAGGGCTATTACGGCGCCAGAAGTAAGGTCTATCGTGTCGCCAAGCAGGCCGTCATCAAGGCCGGCCAATATGCCTACCGCGACCGTCGCCAGAAGAAGCGCCAGTTCCGCGCGCTCTGGATCGCGCGTATCAACGCCGCCGCGCGTGAGAATGGTCTCTCTTACAGCCGCCTGATCGATGGCCTGAAGAAGGCCGGTGTCGAGGTCGACCGCAAGGTCCTGGCGGACATCGCCTACCACGACAGCGTGGCCTTCGCAGCGATCGCAGCGCAGGCGAAGTCGGCCCTGGCCTGATCCAGCGCCGTCCCGTCCGCGTCCGCTGACGACCGAGAGGGAAAGGCCATGGTCTTTCCCTCTTTTCGTTTGTGTCGAGCGCGGTGAGCCGAATTCCAGCCGGAAGTTTCATAGCATGGCCGAGAATAACGAGCTTGGGCTCGACTCCTTGCAGGCCGCCGCCCTAGCGGCCATCGCCGCTGCCGCCGATTTGGCCGGTCTCGATCAGGTGCGCGTGCGCTATCTGGGCAAGAGCGGCGAGCTGACCGCGCTGCTCAAGCAGCTGGGTAAGCTGCCCGCGCCCGAGCGTCCCGCGGCCGGACAGGCGATCAACCAGGCGAAGGTCGCCGTGCAGCAGGCGATCGATGCGCGCAAGTCGGCGCTCGAAGAGGCCGCGCTGGCGGAGCGTCTCGCCGCCGAACGGATCGACGTTACGCTGCCTGGACGCGGACAGCGTCCCGGCGGTCTGCATCCGGTGACCCGCGCGCTCCGACGTATCGAGCGGCTCTTTGCCAACGCCGGCTTCGCGGTGGTCGAAGGTCCCGAGGTGGAGGACGCCTACCACAACTTCGAGGCGCTCAACATCCCCGAGCACCATCCCGCCCGGGCGATGCACGACACCTTTTACTTCGACACCGATCGGCTGCTGCGCACCCATACCTCGCCGGTTCAGATCCGGGTGATGGAGGAGCAGGCGCCGCCGCTCAAGATCATCGCGCCGGGCCGCGTCTACCGCTGCGACTCCGACCTGACGCATACGCCCATGTTCCACCAGGTGGAGGGGCTTCTGGTCGACGAGCAGGTGAGCTTCGCGGACCTCAAGGGCGTGCTCTACGAGTTTCTGACCAATTTCTTCGAGCGCGACCTCAAGCTGCGCTTCCGTCCCTCGTACTTCCCCTTCACCGAGCCGTCGGCGGAGGTGGATATCCAGTGCGTCATGTGTGACGGCAGCGGCTGCCGGGTCTGCAAGCAGACCGGCTGGCTGGAGGTGCTGGGCTGCGGCATGGTCTACCCCGAGGTCTTCCGTCATGTCGGCATCGACCCGGACAAGCACCTCGGCTATGCCTTCGGCATGGGTGTGGAGCGCCTCGCCATGCTGCGCTATGGCATCGACGACATCCGACTGAACTTCGACAACGATCTGAGGTACTTGCGGCAGTTTGCTTGAGCCTGGCTGCAACCTCGGCACGGGGATGGTTTGAGCCGCAAAGGCGCGAAGGGCGCTCAGGGTTTTCGGGTGACTGGCTCTCTGCACGCTGTCGTTGGTAGCTCGGCGGTGCCGTGACCAGCCCTTCAAGCTTCCCCGATCGAAGACAACGACTTTTCAGCGGCCTCATCCATTGCGCGATGACGCGGCTAAGACATAGGAAAGCGGGACATGCGATTCAGTGAGGCGTGGCTGCGCGAGTGGGTGAGTCCACCCGTCGACACCCAGCAATTGGCCGATCAGCTCAGCATGGCGGGTCTGGAAGTAGACGCCGTCGAGCCTGCGGCGCCGGCCTTCAGTGGCGTGACCATTGGTTTGGTCCAGGGCATCGCGCCCCATCCGGACGCCGCCAAGCTGCGGATCTGCACTCTGGACGTCGGTCAGGATGAGCCGCTGCAAATCATCTGCGGCGCGGCCAATGTGGCCGAGGGGATGCGGGTACCGGTGGCGACCATCGGCGCGGTGCTGCCGGGCGACTTCAAGATCAAGAAGGCCAAGCTGCGCGGCGTCCAGTCCTTCGGCATGATCTGCTCCGCGAGCGAGCTTGGCCTGGCCGAGTCCTCCGTCGGCATCCTGCCCCTGCCCGCGGACGCGCCCATCGGTGAGGACTTCCGCGGCTGGCTCAGCCTCGATGATCACTGTATCGAGGTCGACCTGACGCCCGATCGGGGGGACTGCCTCAGCCTCGCCGGGCTTGCGCGCGAAGTTGGCGTCATCAATCGCGCGCCTGTGTCTGCACCCAGGATCGAGCCGGTCGCGCCCGCTTCGGACGCGCGTTTCGCGGTTCAGCTCCTCGCCCCCGAGGCCTGCCCGCGCTATCTCTGCCGCGTCATCCGCAACATCGATCCGAGCGCCGAGACGCCGATCTGGATGCAGGAGCGGCTGAGGCGCGGTGGCCTGCGCGCCATCAGTCCGGTCGTGGACGTCACCAACTATGTGCTGCTCGAGCTAGGGCAGCCGATGCACGGCTTCGACTTGGCGAAGCTCGCGGGCGAGATCCGCGTACGCATGGCCGAGGAGGGCGAGAAGCTGGCCCTGCTGAATGGCGAAGAGGCGAGCCTGCGCGGCGATACCCTGGTCATCGCAGACGCCGAAAAGGCCGTCGCGCTGGCCGGCATCATGGGCGGTGCCGAGAGCGCGGTCGGCGAGGGGACGCGCGACGTCCTGCTCGAAAGCGCCTTCTTCGCGCCCGTTGCCATCAGCGGTAAGGCCCGCAGCTATGGCCTGCATACCGACTCGTCTCACCGCTTCGAGCGGGGCGTCGACCCGCAGCTGCAGGCGACGGCCATGGAGCGGGCGACGCGCCTGCTGCTCGACATCGTCGGCGGCGAGCCGGGTCCGATCGTGGAGGCGACCGCCGAGGCGCACCTGCCCAAGCGCGAGCCGCTGCATCTGCGCGAGCGCCGCGTCGCCCAGATCCTCGGGCTCGAGCTGCCGACCGACACCATCACCGATATCCTCGAGCGTCTTGGCATGGGGCTGGAGCGCCTCGACGACGGCTGGCGCGTCACACCACCCAGCGCGCGCTTCGACCTCGTCATGGAAGTCGACCTCATCGCCGACATCGGCCGCATCCACGGCTACAACGCGATCCCCATAACGCATGCCAGCGCGGCCTCGGCCACCAAGGCGCCGCCGGAGACGGCCTTCGATCTCGACCGTGCGCGTCTGGCACTGGTCGATCGCGGCTTCAACGAGGTCATCACCTACAGCTTCGTCAGCCCGGAGATGCAGGCGCTGGTCGCCCCGGATGCCGAGACGCTCAAGCTCGCCAACCCCATCAGCTCGGAGCTCTCGGTCATGCGCACCAGCCTCTGGCCTGGGCTGCTGCAGGCCGCGGTCTACAACCAGTCGCGTCAGACCGAGCGCGTGCGCCTCTTCGAGTCCGGGCTGCGCTTCCGTCAATCGGGAGACGGGCTCGAGCAGACCCAAGGGCTTGGCGGCTTGATCCTCGGTGCACGGCTGCCGGAGCAGTGGGGTGCGCGGGCGGGCGGGGTCGATTTCTTCGACCTCAAGGCCGACGTGCAGGCCGTGCTCGGTCTGACAGGGGCGCTGGAGCAATTCCGCTTCGTCGCGGCGACCGATCCGGCGCTGCATCCAGGACAGACGGCCGCGATCGAGTGGGGCGGGCGCCGGGTCGGCATCATCGGCATGCTGCACCCGTCGTTGGCCAAGCAGCTCGACCTCGACGGCGATGTCTTTCTCTTCGAGCTGGAGATCGAGCCGATCGCAGAGGGTGTGCTCCCGAAGTTCGAGAAGATCTCGCGCTTCCCCAGCATCCGCCGCGACATCGCCTTGGTCGTCGACGAATCGGTCTCCTTCGACGCGGTCGCGGACTGCGTTCGGGCCGCCGCGTCCGAGCTGCTGAAAGACATCCTTCTCTTCGATGTCTACACTGGCGAGAACGTCGAGACTGGACGAAAAAGTCTGGCTTTGGGATTGAT
Source organism: Thiorhodococcus minor (assembly GCF_010820565.1). Lineage (GTDB taxonomy): Bacteria > Pseudomonadota > Gammaproteobacteria > Chromatiales > Chromatiaceae > Thiorhodococcus > Thiorhodococcus minor. Next base: position 30,749 of record NZ_JAAIJQ010000001.1, read on the forward strand.
TTTACAGTCTTCTTCTCAGACACTTGAAGACAACATCATTGAAACGACGGTGGGGCGAATCGTCGACAGCCTCACCACCCAGATTGGCGCGAGATTGAGGGACTGAAGGTATGGCGTTGACCAAAGCCGAGATGGCGGAGCACCTGTTCGACCAGCTGGGCCTGAACAAGCGCGAGGCCAAAGATATCGTCGAGATGTTCTTCGAGGAGATCCGCACGGCCTTGGAGCGCGGCGAGCAGGTCAAGCTGTCGGGCTTCGGCAACTTCGATCTGCGCGAGAAGAAAGAGCGCCCGGGCCGTAATCCCAAGACGGGCGAGGAGATCCCTATCACCGCCCGCCGCGTTGTCACCTTCCGTCCTGGCCAGAAGCTCAAATCGCGGGTAGAGGCCTATGCTGGAACCCACAGATAGCGTCGAGGATGTCGGAGACGGCGATCTCCCGCCGATTCCCGGCAAGCGCTATTTCACCATCGGTGAAGTCAGCGAGCTGTGCGGCGTCAAGCCGCACGTCCTGCGCTATTGGGAGCAAGAGTTCCCCCAGCTCAAGCCCGTTAAGCGCCGGGGCAACCGGCGCTACTACCAACGTCACGACGTCCTCATGGTCCGGCAGATCCGCAGCCTGCTCTACGACCAGGGCTTCACCATCGGCGGCGCCCGCCAACAGCTCAGCGGCGAAGGCGCCAAGCACGATCTCAATCAAACCCACCAGATTCTCCGTCAGATGCGGCTAGAGCTTGAAGAGATCCTTCAAGTCCTCAGGCGTTGACACGCCTGCTACCAAACCTTATCCTTAACGGTCTTTACGGGGCGTAGCGCAGCCTGGTAGCGCACCTGAATGGGGTTCAGGTGGTCGGAGGTTCGAATCCTCTCGCCCCGACCAATAGAAACAAGCGGTTAGCTGAGAAATTGGCTAGCCGCTTTTTCTTTATACCGAATAGAGTCGTTTTGTAGTCGCGTCTGTAGTCGCGTTGGATTTTGGTCGCCTCACTGCCCTTGCAAGGTCGTGAGAACGCGCCTGCGCAGATCAAGGGGCGGTGATGTCGGCGATTGCCGGTCGATGCCCCGGAAAAGAGGCGTGCCGCAAGTGCTCGCCCGGAAGACATGAGCGATCTGCGCCTGTGCTGCAGGACGGGTGGCATTGCCTGAGGGCGCTATCCGTTGTGGCCGGGATCCATCCCATGGAAGACAGCAAACCGCCGTCCGCTACGTCCGCTCGACTCGGACCTGCCAATGCGCATCAAGCTGCAGATAGACCGGGCCATGCGCGTCGGTCGCAGCGATCGGCCCGGCGCGGCCGTGCTCGATCAGCGCGCGGATCTGCCCCTCCGTCAGCACCAGAGCGTCAATCTGCTTCCAGACCACGAAATGGCAGCCGTCACGATAGCGGTTGCAGCCGAAGCCGCGGCGACCCTCAATGATGCGTCCCTGGCCGCATTTGGGGCAAGTTGGCGGATCCTCGCGCAGGGAGGGCGCGTGACTGGAGGCAGGCTCCTGGGGTGGCGCTTCGACCCTCTTGTCCGATGCCCGTGGGGCCGCGCCCGAGCTGGCTCTGGCGTTGCGAGGCGCCGCCGAGCGTCCCTTTGCGGCGTCGCCGAAGTCCAGCATCACCTTGCCGGCCGGGTCGAGTCGCAGGGCGGCGGAGAAGGGCTTGCCGGCCTTGGAGACAAACCCCTGGATAGGATCGGTGTGTCCCTGCGCGATGAGCTGGCGGATCTGGGGCTTGGTCAGCGTGCGACCCGCCACCGTCTTCCAGATGGTGAAGCCGCAGCCGTCGCGATAGCGGCTGCAACCGAGCGCCTTGGCCGTCTCGGTGATCTCGCCCTGCCTGCAGACGGGACAGGGGCCGTCTCCCGCGCCCTTGGCGCCGCTCGCCCGTCGCGAGGTCTTCGTGGCGCTTGCGGCCTTGCCCCCGTTGCGGCGGGGCTCACCCTGTCGGGCGGCGTCGACCTGCTCCGGGCTCAGGGCTGGACCTTGGGCGATCTGGGGGACCAACTCACGCAGGAAGGTGACGATGTCGCGATCGAACTCGGCGGCCGTGCGCTCGCCCAGCTCGATCTCCTTCAGCCGCTGCTCCCACTCCGCCGTCAGCTCGGGGCTGCGCAGCGGGGCGGCGACCAGGCCGATCAAGGCCTGGCCCTTGGCGGTGGCGCGCAGCTGCTTGCGCTGCCGTTCCAGATAACCGGTGCGGATCAGCTTTTCGAGGATCTCGGCGCGGGTCGCCGGCGTGCCGAGCCCGCAGCCCGCCATCGCCGAGGCCAGCGCATCATCCTCGATCGTGCGCCCGGCGTTCTTCATGGCCGCGAGCAGACTGGCATCGTCGTAGTGACGCGGTGGCTGGGTCTCCTTCTCCCGCACCTCCAGGCGGTCCACATGCACCCTCTGACCGACCTCCAGCGGCGGCAGCGGGCCTTGGGGCTCGCCGTCATCGGCCTCCGCCTTCGCCTCGGCCGCTTTCGCCGGGCGACGCTCCTGCTCGACCCGCTTCCAGCCCGGCTCCAGCACCACTGAGCCGCGCGCCAGAAAGGTGGCGTCGCCGATGGCGATTTCGACCCGCGTCTCCTCGACGCGCTGATCGGGCAGGAAGATCGCCACGAAGCGCGCCACAACCAGATCGTAGATCCGGCGCAGGGGCGGGGGCAGCGCGGCGGACGGCGCCGTCCCGGTGGGCAGGATGGCGTGGTGATCCGTCAGCTTGGTGCGGTCGACGTAGGCCTTGTTGAGCCGGTGCCCGCCCTCCAGGCGCTGCAGGGCCTCGGGGGCGAGCGGATGCTGCAGCTGCTTCAGGATGCCAGGGAGCTGCGGCAGCATATCCTCGGAGATGTGCCGGCTCTCGGTGCGCGGATAACTGATGAGCTTGTGGGTCTCGTAGAGCGCCTGGGCGTGCTCGAGCACCTGTGCGGCGGTGAAGCCGAAGCGGCGATTGGCGTCGCGTTGGAGATTGGTCAGATCATAGAGCGGGGGCGGGCGGTGGTGGCGGACCTTCTTCTCCACCTTGCTCACCGTCCCGGTCTGGTGCGGGCTGAGTTCGCGCTGCAGACGCTCGGCCGTCTCTTTACGGTCGATCCGGGTCGTGCCGTCTTGCAGATAGAGGGCGACGAAGCCCTCCGTCAGATGCGCGACCAGCTCATAGAAGAACGCCTTGGTGAAGTGGGCGATCTCGGTGTCGCGCGCCACGATCATGGCTAGCGTCGGCGTCTGCACCCGGCCGATGGTGCAGAGCACCCGGTTGTGCACCGTGTAGGCGCGGGTCAGATTCATGCCGACCAGCCAGTCCGCCTGGGCGCGGGCACGCGCGGCATCGGCCAGCGGGTTGAAGGCATGGCCGGGCTTGAGCGCCCGGAAGCCAGCGCGGATCGCCTCGTCGGTCAGGCTCGAGATCCACAGCCGCTCGAACGGCTTCTTGCAGCGGGCATGCTCATAGATCAGCCGGAAGATGTGCTCGCCCTCGCGCCCGGCGTCCGTCGCGCAGATGAGGCGCTCGGTCTCCGGGGCGGTGATCAACGCCTTGACGATCTTGAACTGCTTCGCGGTCTGCTGGCCGATGCGCAGCTTCCAGCGCTCCGGGATCATCGGCAGCGGCTCGGCCGACCAGCGCCCGGCCCAGGCCTCTCCGTACTCGTCCGGCTCGGCGAGATGGACCAGATGGCCGAGCGCCCAGGTCACGCGGTAGCCGTTGCCTTCCAAATACCCCTCACCCCTGCGCCCGGCACCGAGCACCCGCGCGAGGTCACGAGCGACGCTGGGCTTTTCGGCGAGGACGACGGTGGTCATGGCGAGCGCTCATCAGGATGCCCGCGCCAATGGCTTCTGAGCCTACTCCTGATCGGCATGATCTCGCTCCATCCACTCTTGCACGGCCGCAATCAAGGCATCGGTCGAGTTCAGCACCGCATCGACCCGCTCGGTATCGAAGGGCGCAAACCGATTGAGGATACGCAGGCGTGGGCGCGGTCCCAGACTGCCGCGACCCGCCCGCACGTTGGACAGCGTGTTGCGGGCGACGCCAAGAAACTCAGCCAGTTCGGCATCCGTGCGGAACCCGCAGGCATCCTGCACCAGATCGAGCAGCTCACCCTCGACATCCAGGTCGCGGGTGATGCGCTGTCGCGAACGAACCTGGCGTTGCGCCAAGGCGTGGCTCGTGCGGCGGATGCGCGCGCTTAAGTTGTCCGGCAGGAGACTCTCCAGCCACTGGCGGCTGTGCAGAAAGCCAATATGGTCGAGGATCTTCAGCCGCTGCACGATCCCCAGACGCGCTTTGCCATGGCGCACGCTATGAATGGTCGTGCGCGTGATGCCGAGGAACGCCGCGACCTGGGCATCGGAGCCCAGGTCGAATCCTGTCTTCAGGACATCGAGCAGCTCGGCGTCACGGTGAAGGGTGTCGGTTGGCATTGCTTTTTTCATTGCGGATGTTATGGTAGCAAATCATGACATTCGGCGGTTGATGGTTGCACGCTGTCGCGACCGTTAGCTTACCACTGAGCGTTAGGGTCAAAAACGAAAACACTCACATGCACACCCCAGCTACCCCCCGTCGCTATCTGCGCGAACGTGCGCTCGCGGAGCATCTTTCGGTCCACCGCTCGACGCTGCGCCGGTGGGTGGCGCGCGGCCTGATGCCCGCGCCTATTCGCCTGGGTCTGCGCACCGTCGTGTGGGATGCCGAGGAGATCGAGCATTGGCAGGCCGCCCGCGCGGCCGCTCCGCGGGGGCAGCCGGAGTGAGGAGCGACGCCCGATAAAGGAACGCCCCGCCGAACATCAGCGGGGCGTCTCGGACACCGTCGGCTGGCGCCGAGCAGGGCGCTAGCCACGAAGCTCCAACCGTGACCAAGGGTTGAGCACCGGCAGATCCCCGTGTAGCGCACCGGGCCGACGTGCGTCGCCTTGGGGGCAAGCCCTTGCCAACCCCCGTCACGGTTGGTCTCACGCCTTCCTGTGAGACGGATCGATGACCTTGACCTCCCACTCCTCTGAGCCAACGCCCCGTGCCGGGCAGGGTGCTGACGTCATGGCGGCCGGTGTGGCCTTCCAGCGGCCCTGCGCGCAGACTCTAGCGCTCCGCGCCGATCCCTCGGATCCGGTCCTAGACGTCGCCTTTGTCCGCGCGGCCAATCAGCCGATCGCGCGTGCAGGGCGACTGCGCTGGTCGGTGTTGGCGCGGCGGCTCGCGACCGTCCAGATTGGCCCCAAAGACGGACCTGCTTGGCTGCCGGCCGCGATCGCGCCCGGACCGCGCAACGCCCAGCGCGTCGCAGCGATCTCCGCCCTGGTCCTGGACATTGAGGCCCGCACCCGCCTCGACGGCACGACCGGCGTCAAGACGGTCATCGGACCCGAGCCGCCAAGCCTCGAGAGCCTGGCCGCCGAGCTGGAGCTGCATGGCTGGCGGGCCATGCTGCAGACCTCCTATTCCCATCTCGATGCGACCATCCAGCCGAGCGATCAGCCCCATCCACGCTATCACGTGGTGCTGGCCTTGAGTCGCCCGCTCACCCGCGCGGAGCTACGCCCGCTCGGCCTGCATGTCGCGATGCTTCTGGGGCTCAGCGCCTGCCTGGATACCCAGTGCCTGGAGCCGGCGAGGCTCTACTATCTGCCGCGCTGTCCGCCGCAGCGGCAGGCCGACTTTCGCCATCACCTTCTGGCGGGGGAGCTGCTGCCGGTCGATTCCCTCCTCGCGCAGGCCCGGCAGATCACGGCCGCCTGTGCTCAGGTCGGGCACACCGATCCGGGGCCTCAGACGCGCAGTGTCATTGATGCGTTCAATGCCGCCCATCCCCTCGCTGAGTTGCTGCATCAGTACGGCTATCTTCCAAAGGGGGCCGCGCGCTGGCTGCATCCGGCGAGCACCTCGGGGGTGCCCGGTGTCCGGCTGCTGCCGGACACCACGCCGGAGCGCGTCTATTCGTCGCACGCCCAGGATCCGCTCAACACCGGTCAGGCCCACGACGCTTTCAGTGTCTATTGCCTCCTGGCGCATCAGGGCGACATGACTGCCGCCGTACGCGCGGCGGCGAGGGCGCTGGGGCTGGCAGCGAGGCCGAACTCGGCGGTATCTGCCACCGCGCGCCCCGCACCAACGGGGCCATCGACGTGTGCGTCGGGGGAGGGTGATCCAGGACTCGACAAGGCGGCGCTGCGGCGCCGTGCCCAGCAGCGGCTCGCGCCCGACCTCAGCCTGGGCGTCGAGTACCCCATCGACGCCCTCGGACCCTTAGCCGACACCTGTCGCGCCTTGGTCGCCGGGCTGCAGGTGCGTCCCGCGCTGGCCGGACAGTCGCTGCTTGGGACCGCCGCCTTGCTGACTCAATCGATCGCTAATGTCCGCACCCTGGAGGCGGTCAAGCCGCTCTCGCTCTATCTCCTGACGATCGGCGAGTCGGGTGACGGCAAGTCGGCCGTCGACAGCGTTGCCCAGGCGGCGATTCAGGCCCGCCAGCGCAGTGAGACCCGGGCCTATCGCGCCGAACTCGAGGCGATGGCTCAGTCGACGTCGAGCGATTCACCGACCACCCCGCCGCGCGAGCCCTACCGCATCGCCCGCGACGGCACCGTTGAGGGGTTGCGCCGCAGCTTCCTGCAGGGGGTGCCCTCACAAGGCGTCTTCACCGCCGAGGCTGCCGCGCTGCTCGCCGGCTACGGCATGAGCCGTGACAACCGCGCCAAGACCGCCGCGACCTTCAACAGCCTCTGGGACGACGGCGAGGTCTCGGTCGCGCGCGGCACCGCGGGCCGCATCCAGCTCTACGACCGGCGGCTCTCGCTGCACTGGATGCTGCAGCCCGAGGCCGCCCAGGACACCTTGCTCGATCCGCTGCTCGCGGGCATTGGCTTCTGGCCGCGCTTCCTGCTCGCCTGGCCGGAGCCGGCGCTGCCGCGTCGCGCCCAGCACTGGCGGGCCGATCAGGACCCGGTGGTCGGGGACTATTGGCGTGCCTGCAACCGGCTGCTGGATCAGCCGCTCGGCGAGGATTGCGGCGGACTCTCGGTCCTCGAGCCGACCCAAGAAGCGCTGACCTTGGCCGGGGCCTTCTTCGAGCGCATGGAGCAGCTCGCCAAGGGAAGCGGCGCCAAGCTGCGCGACATCAAGTCCTTCGCCGTGCGCCTCACTGAGCAGGCCTTCCGCATCGCCGCGGTGCTGACGGTCTTTGGTCAGCGTCAGGCGACTCGCCTCGAGGTCGAGCCCCTGCGCCAAGGCATGGCGCTGGCCAGCTACGCCCTGGAGACCTGGCGCGGGGTGTTCGGCGAGCGCGATGTTCAGGACGCCCGCGAGGGTGCCCTGAAGCTCTACAGCTGGCTGCTTGAGCAGCCGAGCGCGCGCGCCCATGAGCGCGCCATGCTGCGGATCGGCCCCAAGGCACTGCGCAGCGAAACCCGGCGCGATACCGCGCTCGCCACCCTGGAGCAGGCGCGGCTGGTCTACCGCGACGGTTCTCAGTGGGGTGTGATCATACGCCCGGATGAGGAGGAGGGTGGCGCATGAACGTCCTCGACCTTGTCGCCGATTTGTTGACACCCGCCCTGGAAGAGGCCGCTCAGGCGTCCTCCAACCGGGGCGACAGGGGCGACAAGGGCGACAACGCTTCTGTTTCAAGGTCTTGCGCTTCACTCCAAGGGGGCGACACGGGGGCGACAAGGGGCGACATCGCCACCAAGGACGGCTCAATGTCGCCCTGTGTCGCCCCTCTGTCGCACCCCACAACAAAGGCGCAAGCGCTTGTTTCGAGGGGAATGTCGCCCTTGTCGCCCCTGTCGCCCAGCCCAGATTCACCATCGAGTGAGATGAATCGTGAATCGTGTACAAACGCGCCGATGGGCGGATGCGGGGCTTCGACGCTAACACCACCTGAAAAACGGGCTTTAACCGGAGGACGGTTTGCGACAGGCGGGGTGACCGAGCCGCTCGATCCTTGGGCGCAGAGCGATGAACGGGCCACTCGGAGTGCGCGTGATCAGACGGGACCATCGGCGTCGGAGCCTCCAGCGACAGCATCGCCGTCTGGAGAACAGGCGGCAGGGCGCCGGCGTGCGTCCGACTCGGAGCACCTCAGCGATCGTGACGACACCCGCTATCGGCTCTGGGATGTGATCAAACCCGATGGGCAGTGTCAGTCGGTGTCGCTGACTCCGCCCGCGACCCGTGCCGAGATGCAGGAGGCGCATCCGCAGTGGTGGATCATGCCCGTGATCGAACCCAGCGAAACGGATTCAGGCGGCCGATGAGGCTGGGTCAGCCTCTCCGGGGCTGGTCACGTTGACCTTGGCGGACGCCGCTTCAACAATGCAAAGCGCGTCGTGGCGCAATGACGACCCAGGGCATCCGCCTGGCAGGCCACGGCCATCGCTTCAGAGATCCGTTCTATCATGCCCGCGTTGACCTACACCGAGGAGCAAAGACGCTCGATCGAGCACCCCAGAGGCCACTCCCTGACCTTCGCCGTGGCCGGCTCCGGGAAGACGCACATGCTCGTGGGGCGTGTCCTGTTCCTGCTGGAGCAGGGCCTCATGCCCGAGCGCATCCGGGTCTTGGCCTTCAACCGGGCCGCCGCGACCGAATTCCGCGATCGCCTCACCGAGGCGCTTCCCGTTGGCACGAAGGTGCCCGAAGTGCGCACCTTTCACAGTCTCGGCCTGAAGCTCACGGCGCACTTCGAGACGGTCGGCCTGCTGCCGCGGCGGCGCTTGGAGGCCAGGGAATCCATCGCGAAGACCCTCGCGCGTCAAGCCGCCCAGGCCGCCTTGCGCGAGGAAGGCGCCGACGACTATCCAAGCCCGGACGACCTGGAGGCCTTCGCCCGCTTCATCGACCTGGTGAAATCCGACCTCCTCTCCGCGGCCGACGCCTTCGAGGCGCTCTCGATCCCGCCTCAGTATGGCTATTTCATCCGCGGTTTCGCGCGCTTCGAAGAGGCGCGCGCACAGCAAGGTCTGCGCTTCTTCGCCGACCTGCAAAGTGAGCCCGTCGCGCTCTTGTCTCACAGCGCCGAGGCACAGCGGATGGTCACCAACAAGCTCGACGCCGTCATCGTCGATGAATTCCAGGACGTCAGCCGGGTGCAGGTCGAACTGCTCCGCCACCTCGTCGGCACGCGCGCAAGCCTCAGTGCGGTCGGCGACGACTCCCAGTGCATCTATGTCTGGCGTGGCAGCAAACCGCAGTTCATGGGTGATGATTTCGACCACTTCTTTCCCGGTGCGACCCGCTACAGCCTCTCGCGCACCTTTCGCTTCGGTCATTCAGTTTCGCTCGCCGCCGCCCAGCTCATCGCGTACAACGCCGATCGCATCGACACGCTCTGCGTCTCGGCGCCCGGAACGCCCCACACGCGCATTGAGGTGATTCGTGGCACCTCGAGCGGCGATCAGGCGGGCGTCGTTGCGGCCATTGAGGCGTGGTACCGCAGCGGCCGGCGCTACCGTGACTGTGCCGTGCTCGGGCGGCTCTGGGGCCAGACCCTGGGGCTGGAACTTGCACTGCTCGAGCGCGGCATCCCCTTTACCAAGCCCGGCAAGGACGCCGCCTTCCAGGTCCCCGATGTCGCCGGTCTGCTCGGCTACCTGCGCCTCGCCGCCGGCACCCTGTTCGAGGCGCCGAACGCCCGCGAGATCATCCGACACATGCTGGGCACCCCGAGCCTGCGACTCGCCAATCGCGTGCTCGACGCCCTGATCGAGGCGATCCTCCAAGCCCCCGGGCAGGGCGCCGCGGCCATCGCCCAGGTCGCCAAGCGCGTCAAGATGCCCTTTCACGCCGAGAAGATCCGCGAGCGCGCGGCGCTCTGGCGCGAGGCCACCCAATGGCGTGCGTGGCCGGCCGCCGACGCGCTGCGTCTCTACGCCGCGCGGACGGACCTCCTGCGCGCCTATGCGACATCCGCCGACAGCGACACCGCCTCCGAAAAGCAGCTGGCCTACGACACCCTCCTCGGATGGGCGACGCGAACCGCGACCTCGGTGCCGGACTTTCTGTCCCGGATGGACGACCTGCGCCGCACGGCCGAGCGCTACGCCGCCGGCGGCGACGTGGTCTTGCTCTCCTCGATCCACCAGGCCAAAGGCCGCGAATGGCCCATGGTGGTGGTCCTGGGGCTCGAGGAAGGCCTGTTTCCCGCAAAACGCGCCGATCGCCAGGAGGAACGGCGCTTGGCCTACGTCGCCTTGACGCGTTGCAAAGAGGCACTGCATCTAGTGATCCCCCCGGATGCACACTTCGACGCCCAGTGGCGTGGCGAGCCGATGAAGCCCTATGGTCTGGCTAGATGCAACGCGAGCCTCTTCGCGTTCGAGGCGCGCCTGCGAACCAGCCGTGAGCTCGGTGAGGCCATCACCCGCCATCTTGAGGGTCAAGAACCGCTCAATACCCTTCCAGCCGCGCCGACCGCTCGGCTCGCGGTGCTCAATCGCTATCTCGGTGAGGTCGGCATCGAAGCGCGATACGAGCGGCCGGCGTCGATGGCTCCTGGCAGCGGTGAGCCTCAGCGCCCGCCGCGTTGGGCGTTGAACGACCGCATTCGGCATCGCGTATTCGGGGAAGGCTTTATTGTCGGCCTCGTCGATCGCGACATCGTCGACATCGATTTCAATGGCCAGCTCCGACGGATCAAGACGAGTATGGCTCCGCTGGAGCGGTTGTGACTGTCACTGGACGCGCTCTGCGCGTTGGGAGCATTGCAAGCGGGGTGGGGGCTCGATGTGCTTTTTCGCCATCTCCGGTAAGCCGACGCTTAGTCTTCGGCGCGATCTGGTCGCAATGTCCCATTAGCGGAAACTCGCCCACGACGGCTGAGCGGAAGGACTCGGCCAAGACCGGACTCTCAGCAAACCACCAAACCGATGAGACATCAGGCGTTCCTGCTACTCACAATCCGTGGAATCATCGGACGAGCCGTGCAACCACTCGCATGAGGTCGTCATCGAACTAGGTTTTGAACGACTTTCCCGACTATCGAAACAGTGGAGCATATGGTGGATTGCATGGTTGGCCCAAGCCAGAAACGAGTTTCAAGTCCGATCTCTACCGGCGGCGAGGGTGTGTTCTTCGAGCAACACGTCGCGGCGTACTGGCTAGCTCAGCTGCTCGTCCGCAGCATCCCGCCGATCCTGACCGATGCCGGTGTCACCGAAGTCCATTTCCAGACCGAGCATCTCGGCTTCAATACGGACGACGTCCTCGTCGTCTGCGCGCGCGCCGGCGCGGCGACTGCGCGGCTCGTCGGGCAGGTGAAACGCAGCTTCACCATCAGCGCCGCCGACGACGAATGCAAGAAGGCCATTGGCGACTTCTGGAAGGATTACAAGGAGGCCGACCCTTTCAATCCCCAGCACGACCGCTTTGTCCTCGTGACGCTGCGCGGCACGAACACGCTCCTTGAGAATTTTGTCGGGTTGCTCGACTGCGCCAGAGGCGCGGCCGACGGCGAAGAGTTCAAACGGCGGCTCTCCCTCGACGGGTTCATTGCGAAGAAGTCCATCCGCCAGTGCAACGAGCTTTGCGAGATCGTCAGCTCACTGGAAGGAACGCAAGTCACTGCCAAAGACCTGTGGCCTTTCCTGCGTATGCTCCACGTCCTGAGCCTCGACCTGCACACCTCAACCCGCCAGACCGAGGCGCACATCAAGACGTTGCTCGCCCTCAAGTCAACCGATCTGGATCCTGTCGCGAGCGCGAAGGCCGTGTGGGACGCCCTTCTGACCTTCGCGAGCGACGCCGGACCGGGTGCGCGGAGCCTGAAACGCGTCGACCTTCCAGCCGCTCTCGTCCGGGCGTACGGCGAGGTGGGCGCGAACGAGCAGCGCGTGCTGACGGCACTGAAGAACCATACTGATCTCGTGCTGGGGAAGATCCACACCACGATCGGACCGACCTTCCATCTGCAGCGTCCCAGCATCGTCCAACAGGTGCTTGCGGCCATCGAGGCGAAGCAAGTCGTCCTGATAACGGGGCCAGCCGGCAGCGGCAAATCCGTCATCGGAAAGGGAGCGATGGCCTTTCTCTCCCGCGAATTCTTCGCCTTCGGGTTCCGGGTGGAGGAATTCGCCGTCGCCCACATCGACGAAACGCTCCACAACAGCCAGATTCCGGCGCGCGCCACAGAGCTTCAGGCCATCCTCGGCGCACAGGGCCGCAAGGTGCTCGTGATCGAGAGCGTCGAACGCCTGCTTGAGAAACCGACGCGAGACGGGTTTAGCGACCTCATGACGCTCGCTCAGGGCGACGACGGCCTCGGTATCCTCATGACCTGCCGTGACTATTCCGTGGAGCAGGTACAGGCCAGCTTTCTCCAGGCGGCGGGGATTGATCACGCGGTCATCGAAGTTCCGCCGCTTGACGACACTGAATTGCAGGAGATCCGGGCCGCCTTTCCGTCGCTGGCAGTGCCGCTCGCCAATCCTTCCCTGCGCGAGATCCTGCGCAACCCGTACTTCATCGACAAGGCATTGCGGATTCCGTGGGACGCGGGACGACCGCTTCCGGAGAACGAGCGCGATTTCCGCACCGTCTTCTGGCGGCAGATCGTGCGCGCGGACCAATATCCGGCCGACGGCATGCCGCGCCTGCGCGAAGCGGCTTTGCAGGAGCTGGCGGTGCGCAGGGCGCGCGCCCTGTCGGATTACGTGCCAGCGACGGGACTCAATGCCGCAGCCATCGCCCGCCTCAAACAAGACTCCCTCGTTGTTTCGCCCGACACCAATGCTTTGCTCGTGGCGACGGCGCACGACGTCCTTGAGGACTGGGCCATCCTGCAATGGATCGAGGAACAGCACCTCACGGATGAGACGGCGTTCAAGGCATTGTCGTCGGCGATAGGGCCGCATCCTGCAGTGCGCCGCTCGTACCGGAAGTGGGTTGCCGAACTGGTCGACCGCGATGCGCCCGCAGCGGACCGGCTGTTCAGCGCGGCCATCGCACAGGCCGACGTGCCCGCCCAGTTCCGAGACGATACGTTGGTCTCGCTGCTCAAGGCACCGTCGGCGTCAGACTTCCTGACGCGCAACGAGGCCGAGCTGCTCGCCAATGACCGCGCCATCCTCAAAAGGGTCATCCACCTCCTGCGCGTCGCCTGTGTGACGTCGCCCCCGTGGCTTGCCAACGTGCCCGGACACAGCTCGATCCTGAGCGTGCCGGAAGGCGCGGTCTGGGCAACCGTCGTGAGACTGGTGCATCGCAGCATCGGCAGCTTTGGACCGGAAGACGCGCCGCTGCTTCTTGCATTGATCGAGGATGCCGTGCGCGGCGTTAGCTGGTGTGCGCCTGACATTGACGGGGCCGAACATGTTGCCGGCATTGCCCATTGGCTCCTCCCGCGCTTTGACCACTACAGGGTAGGAGACACGCGCCAACGCATTCTGAAGGTGATTGCGAAGATCCCGAAGGCCGACCCTGCGCGCTTCGAAGCCATTCTGCGCGGGCAAATCAAGGAAGGGCGCCGCCGCGATCCCGTCGCCGAGGAATTCCGCCACATCCTCCTTGCATGCCTAGACGGCGCGCCCGCCGCGCGCGACCTGCCGGACCTCTTGATCTCCGTCGCACTGGATACCTTCCTCGCCACGGAGGAATATCTACGCGCGGAACCCTATGGCCGCTCATCCATCGACATTGACCTTTACTTCGGCATCAAGGGACACCTGCACCATGATTTCTTCCCTGCCAGTGCCTTCCGGGGGCCGTGGATCACCCTGCTCACGCACCATCTGAGAAAGGGCCTCGACTTCCTGATCCAGGTCTTCAATCACAGTGCCGAGTGGTACGCGCATCTGCGTCTCCGTGATCGCCTCGAACCCGCGTGGGAAGTCGAACTCACGTTCGCCAATGGGACCACGCGAAAGCAATGGGTGAACCCGCGCCTTTGGGGCCTGTATCGCGGCATGACCGTCGGGCCTTATTCGCTCCAGTCGCTGCTGATGGCCGTCGAAAAGTGGTTGCTTCACTATGCCAAATCCCATCCCGAGGGGCTCGACGCGGTATTGCTAGAAATCCTCCAGCAAAGCGATTCCGCCGCGCTCGCAGCCGTCGTCGCAAGCGTGGCGACCGCTCATCCTCACCGCTCAGGCGAAGCCCTTCTGGTGCTGCTGTCGGTGCAGGACTACATCGAGATCGATCGCAGCCGCATGTCCGGCGAGCACCAGAACTCGAGCCTCACGGGGTTGTTTCCAACCTTCCGCGCCGAAGACAAGATCTACGAAGAGGAGAGGAAGGAGTCGAATACGCTGCCGCACCGCAAGCACGACCTTGAAGCGGCCATCGCAAACCTGCAACTGGGCTCTCTGGCCCCACGGGTTCACACCATCATCGACCGTTATATCGCGGCACTGCCCGCGCCGGACAAGCGCAAAGAGCGGGATCTCGCATGGCAGCTTGCCCTTCATCGGATGGACTTTCGGCAGTACGACCTGGCCGATGCCCCGCCAGCAGCGGACGAAACGTCGGTGAGTGACGACGAACCGCCTCCGAAGAACTATATTGTCCTCGAACCCAAGCCTCCTGCTCCGGAAGTGCAGCAACGCATTGACGAAAGCGTGAAGAACCTGGGAGAAGTGAATGCCCGGCTGGGCGTTTACGTATGGGGCCTCAAGACCTATAAGCGCGAGGCCGGCCCTGCTGATCCTGCGCGGTGGCAGGAGATGCTGGCAAGTGCCAAGGGCATAGACCGCACTGCGGAACATCCGGACAACAGCCGCAACGCTCCGGGATTTGTGGCCGCCGTCTGCGTCCGCGATCACTGGGACGAGATGTTGCCAGAAGAGAAGGAGTGGTGCATCGATGTCATCTGCTCCGAAATTTCCAGGCACGCGGACCAGTGGGGAACCATCGACCGCGGACAGCGGTTCTCAATGCTTGCGGATCGTCCGTGTGCTTTCGTCGTACCGCTGTTGCTCTCCAAGACCCTGACAGAAGCCCAGACGCTACGCGTGCGCCATGCCTTTATTGCCGCAGTGACCCATCCGATCGATGAGGTCCGCTGGTACGCCACCTGGGGCATCGACAACAAGTTCTGGGCCACGAACCCTGCCCTTGCCCTGCGCGCCGTCAACGCGATCGCGACCGAGGCCGCGCTTGCCGATCGCAACTGGAACGCCGAGGAGAAAAAGCGCTACGACGAACGGCGCACGCCGGACTCGATCTCCGCCACTGCGGCTGAAGACGTCCGCCAGCGGTTCTGGATCGAGGGGGAAATCGCCGCAGATGCGCACGTCAGGTTCGATATCACCGAGATATTCGGAGCCGAGGCGAACGCGAAGATTCTCGCGATCCTCGGCCAGGTGCCCAACGAGCCTGTGGCGGTGGCTGCACACCGACGTGCCAGCGAAGACCTGGTGGAGTGCTGGAACCGTGAGCACGATCGTTCTCCGGACCGGCGCGATAGGAATTTTCACACGGAGCAGGCGATATCCGACCTCATTCAGCCATTTGCTATGCGGGCGTCAGACGCCGATGCCGAGCAAGTCCTCCAGCCGATCCTCGACGCCGTCGATCTTCATCCGCGCGAGGTCCACAACGTCATCCAGGGGCTCACGAGCTTCGAGGATGGTAATCCCAACACGCCGCACTACTGGTTCCTATGGAACCTGTTTGCCCAGCAGGTCAAGCGCGCCAAGTGGCTTGCGCACCTGGACAGGGAGCATCCGCATGGCAGCGAGGTGCTGTCGACGATCTTCCTGACTGCGTGGTGGAAGGACAACGTACGGCACTGGCGGAGCCTGGAAGGCTATGCCCACAACGTTGACGCGCTCTTCGACGCGCTGCCGCCGGTCTGGATCGTGCTGGATAGCTACGTCCGTTTCCTCTACCACATCGGCGAGCGTTCCATGCCCGATGCATTCGTGCGCATCGCGAACGCGCTCAGGCGCGGAAATCCCGCCGACATGCTGCGCGAGTCCAACACCGTCTTCATGCTCGAAGTTCTTCTCCGGGGGCATGTCTACGCGCGGCCGCTGGAACTCAAGCGCGATCCGGCCCTGCGCGAGGCGATCCTGTATATGCTCGATGTTCTTGTCGAGAGCGGTTCCTCCGCCGCGTTCAGGATGCGAGACGACTTCGTGACGCCGGCCACCTGACGCTCCCCGAAATTCTTTCCAAGGAACAGGCTGAAAGATGTGCCGTGGGCTGTTTCAACGATCTACGCCATGCGCTCGGAGCGCCGCTCGCAAGCCGGTCATTCAGTGGCTGCTTCGGGTCGTGACTTGTCACTTGCTCCGCAGGTCGGACTTTCCGCTCCCCGCGTGATACGGACACAGCACGAGCAAACTCCCCTGTCCGCTTTTCTGGGGCGACGGGCTCATCACCGAGGGTCTGTCGGAAGGCGCAAGACGCGTCCCGCGTGGTTGACAGCGCGCCCTGGCGATGCCCCTGATCAGGGATGACGTTTGCGGAACCGGATGAAGAAGTTCTCGCGCAGCTTGAGCGGCTCATCAATGAGGTCGAACCCGGCCTGCGTGACCTCCTTGATGACGGTGCGGCGATCCGCCCGGACATGCCCGAGGATCCAAGGCGCGCTGATGTCCGGCTCCCGTCGGTCGTCGATGATCGCGAGCATGCCGCCGGGTGCCAGTGCTTCGCGGATAGCGGCGAGCATCGCGTCCGGATACTCGAAGTGATGATAGGTGTCGCACAGGAAGACCAGATCGACACTGGCGGGATCTAACTCGACGCTTGTCTGCTGGTTGATCACTGGCACCACATTCTCGAGTCCTTCGGCGCGTGCACGACGCCGAATCGAGTCGACGAAGGATTCCGAGACGTCCACCGCATCGACCCTCCCGCTCGGACCCACCGCCTCAGCAAAGCGCAGTGTGAAGAGTCCGGTTCCGGCGCCGACATCGGCGATCCGCAGTCCGGGAGGAATCTGAAGCGCCTGCAGAATCTCGACGCGGCGGTCGAAGACCTCTCGGCCGCTGCGCTCGAAGATGGATTCCCAGCGCTGGGGGTCGGCGCCATGGTCGTCAGCGTTGATCTCCGGTCCGACCGCCGGGGTCTCGGCGGCCGACAGGACGGGCAGGAGGAGCCACAGCGCGATCAGCGCTGGGCCGCGGAGATGTTGGGCGATGGGCATCAGGCGTTGACCTCTGCGCGTCAATCTCATCGGGAGACCTCCGTCAAGAGCTCCGGTCGGAGCATCCAGGCCAGCCTCCAGTGACCGTCCGCGTCGCGCTCCAGGCAGGCCAGGCTTCCCGGCTGAAAGGCGAGCAGCGACTGGTTGGCGTCCGCAACGAGCAGGTGGGAGGCGAGCCTCCCCACAAAGGGCAGATGCCCGACGATCAAGGTGTCCGCGGACCAGTCGGCTATCTCCGAGGCCAGCGCCTCCACCGGGTCATTCGGCCTGAGGCCGCCGCGCGCCTGCGGCACTGCGCCCGCCCGCAGCGGTCCGGCCAGGATCTCCGCGGTCTGCGCCGCCCGGGTCTTGCCGCTGTGCAGCATCCGCTCAACCACGATCCCGGCTCGATCCAGGCGCGCCGCGAGACGCTCAATGTCTGTGCGGCCCTTCGGGCTCAAGGGACGCTCGGGATCGACGTCCTCGGGGACGGCCAAGCCATGCTGTGCGAGGTAGAGGTGCATCTTGGACTCCGAATCGTTTGGATAGATGGCTCCCCCGGCCCGGCTCACTCCGCATAGAGCATGGTCCGCGTTATCCCGCCGTCGACCACCAGGTTCTGCCCGGTGATGAAGCCGGCTTGCGGGCTGGCCAGAAAGGCGACCGCCGCGACGATGTCGGCCGGCTCGCCGATCCGCCCCACCGCATGCTGGGCCTGGTCGATCAGGCGGTGCGTGGGCGAGCGCCGATCGCTCGGCTTCTGCCAGGGCCGGTCTCGATCCAGCCCGGACTGACCGCGTTGACGCGGATCTCCGGTCCGAGGCTGATGGCCAAGGCATGGGTGAGGGCCAGCAGCCCACCCTTGGCCGCGGCATAGGCCTCGCACTGCGGCTCGGATTGGAGTGCGCGGGTCGAAGCGATGTTGACGATGATCCCGCGCCGCGCGCGCAGCCTGCGTATTCCACGCCCATTCGGCCACCGATTCCACGGGCATTCGGCCACTGATTCCACGCTGATTCGGCCACCCATTCCACGACGATCCGGCCACTGATTCCACGGCCATTCGGCCACCCTTCCGGCAGGAAGCGGCGCAGGACCACGATCCACTAGCATCGGCCCCTTTTTCGAAGCGAGGAGGTCGAGATGGAGCGTTTGTCCATGCGCAAGATTCGAGAGTATTTACGCCTGCGGTTTGAGGCGGGACTGTCCAGGCGCCAGATTGCCGCCAGCCTGCAGGTGGCCCGTAGTAGCCTCGGCGAGTACGAGCGGCGTTTCGCCGCGACGGGGCTGACCTGGCCGTTGCCAGCGTCGTTGAGTGACGCGGAGCTGGAGCGACGGTTGTTTCCACCGCCCCCAGCGGTCCCGATCGAGGCGCGGGTGGTGCCGGACTGGTCGACGGTCCACCAGGAATTGCGCCGCCCCGGCGTGACCCTGATGCTGTTGTGGGAAGAGTACCGCGCCACTCACCCCCAAGGTTTCGGCTACAGCTGGTTCTGCAAGTCCTACGAGGCCTGGAGCGGCAAGCTCGACGTGGTCATGCGCCAGACCCATCGCGCGGGCGAGAAGCTGTTCGTCGACTACGCCGGGCAGACCGTCGAGGTCATCGACCGGAGTAGCGGTGAGGTGCGCACCGCGCAGATCTTCGTCGCGGTCCTCGGGGCCTCCAACTACACCTACGCCGAGGCGACCTGGTCGCAAAACCTGGCGGACTGGATCGGTGCGCACGTACGCGCGTTCGCGTTTCTCGGCGGGGTGCCTGAACTCCTGGTCCCCGACAATCTGGCCAGTGGTGTGAGCAAGGCCCATCGCTACGAGCCCGACCTCAATCCCACCTATGCGGAATTGGCGGCCCACTATGGTGTCGCGGTCATCCCGGCACGGGTACGCCGCCCACGGGACAAGGCCAAGGTCGAAGCGGGCGTGCAGGTCGTCGAGCGCCTCATCCTGGCGGTGCTGCGTCATCGCACCTTCTTCTCCTTGCGCGAACTCAATGGCGCGATCGCCGAACTGCTGGAGCGGCTCAATCGCCGTCCCTTCAAGAAGCTTCCGGGCTCGCGTCTTGAGGCGTTCGAGACCATCGACCGCCCAGCGCTACGTCCCTTACCGGCCACGCCCTATGTCTACGCGACCTGGAAACGGGTGCGGGTGAACATTGACTATCACGTCGAGGTCGACGGGCATTACTACTCCGTCCCCTATGCGCTGGTGAAGCAGGCGCTGGAGGTGCGTGTCACCGACCACACCGTCGAGTGCTTCCATCAACGCCAGCGCGTCGCCAGCCATGTGCGCTCCGCGCTCAAGGGTCGCCACACCACCGTGGCCGAGCACATGCCCAAGGCCCATCGAGAGTACGCCGACTGGACCCCAGAGCGGCTGGTGCGCTGGGCCGAGAAGACCGGGCCGGCGACCGCCGGGGTGGTCGCTCACATCCTCGCCAACCGCCCGCATCCCCAGCAAGGTTTCCGCTCCTGTCTGGGGATCCTGCGCTTGGGCGAGCGTCACGGCAACGACCGCCTCGAAGCGGCCTGCGCGCGCGCCCTGCGCTTCAACGCCTGTCGCTACAAAAGCATCGAATCAATCTTGCAGCGCGGCCTCGACCGCCAGGCATGGCCCGAGCAACCGACCCTCGACCTGCCACCCGCGCACGATCACCTGCGCGGTCCAGGCTATTTCCACTAACGACTAACCATTGGAGTCAGAGACCCATGCTACATCATCCCACCCTGGATAAACTCCAACAGCTGCGACTCAACGGAATGCTCGCGGCCCTGCGCGAGCAGCGCGATCTCCCCGAGATCGCCACCCTCGGCTTCGAGGAACGCCTCGGGCTGCTGGTCGATCGCGAGCTCACCGCGCGTGAAGAACGCCGCCTGCAAAGCCGCCTACGTCAGGCCAAGCTCAAGCACAGCGCCTGCCTTGAAGACCTCGACCGTCACACCCCACGCGGACTCGATCAGGCGCTGATCACCCAGTTGGCCACCGGGGAGTGGATCCGCGAAGGGCTTAATTGCCTAATCCTTGGACCCACCGGAGTCGGGAAAACCTGGATGGCGTGCGCGCTCGCCCAGCAAGCGTGCCGCCAGGGCTTCACCACCCGCTATCTGCGCGTCCCGCGGCTCTTCGAGGACCTGCGCCTCGCCCATGCCGACGGTGGCTTCCCCAAATTGATGCGCGACTTCGCCAAGACCGATCTGCTGCTGCTCGACGATTGGGGACTGATGGGGCTCGATGCCGAGGCGCGACGCGACCTCCTGGAACTGGTCGATGACCGCCACGGCCAGCGCGCCACCCTCATCACCAGCCAGCTTCCGGTCGAACATTGGCATGATTTGATCGGCGATCCCACCCTGGCCGACGCCATCCTCGATCGCCTGGTGCATAATGCCTATCGGGTCACCCTCAAGGGGGAATCGATGCGAAAGCGTCGGGATCGGCCATTGACCGCCACCACCGTCACCGAGTAACAAGGCCACACCTGCGTCGCTTCGCTCCGACGGCCCGGCCGAATCGACGTGGAACGGGTGGCCGGATCCTCATGGAATCACCGGCCGGATGCCGGTGGAATGGGTGGCCGAATGGCGTGGAATGCGCACGCAGCCCAGGGATGGCCGCGCGGGTACAGAGAAAGGCGCCGGTCAGATGACTGTCCTGCCAGCGACGCCAGGCGGTGAGTGTCAGGGATTCCAGCGGACCGCTGACCGGATCGGCAATGCCCGCATTGTTGGCCAACAGATCGATTCCCTCGGGCTGGTCGGTGCGTGCCTGCCACTCGACCAGGGCCGCGAAGGCCGCGGTCACGGCCGCTTCCTCGCCCACATCCGCCGTGCATCCCCGCAGGGCCGGGTGCTTCAGGCTGGCCTCCAGATCGGCCATGGCCTCGGCATCACGGTCCAGGACCAGAACCCGCCAGCCCGCGCTCAGGAAATGCTGCGTCAGGGCGCGGCCGATGCCTTGCGCACCGCCCGTGACGATCGCGACCGGAGTTTGGTCGGCCTCAGTCATCGCCAGTGCTCCTCTGGGCTGTCGTGTGCCCGGTTTGGGACGGGATGCCGGTGGACACGCTGATCGACGCGGATTCCACCTCCCGCCGATAGCCGCGCTGCCGTCGTCGCCGGGCGATGCCCTCGATCTGCGCCAATCCCTCCGCCTCGGACGCCACGCCGACCACCCGCAGGCGTCCCCGCCGTGAGCCGAGTGCGCCCCAGCAGAGCACCAGCGTCCAGTCACCGAGCAGGTCCTGAACCAGATCGACCAGGTAGTAGCGATCCTTCTCCGCATGGATCCAGCGTTGCATGGCGTCCGCCCACCAGGAAACGATGGTCCAATGATGGCACAGGAACGGTTGATTGCAGGCTGGACCGTTTCAGGTTGAGGAGGACGTGCGTGCGGCGCAAAAAAATCCCTGCCAGGGCGGCAGGGTAAGGATGGCCGAACAGGAACTGGAGCGCGGGTCGCTGAGGTCAGCCCGTGGGCGTGGGCAGCGGCCGGGATGGCGGCGTTGACTTAGCCATCGGACGCTGGCAGCGCACCTCACCGCCGTGTGTCAGACCGCAGACCTGCCCGTCGAGCGCTAGTGCATGTGTCCGACGCCCGGCGCGCCACGCGGCCCCGGCGAGCCTCGGCTCGGGTGCATGCGTGGCATACCGCGGCAACGGCATGCGGATCAGATGCGGGGTCGGTGGTGGCTGGATCGGCGGTGCGGCACAGCCGACCAGGCTGGCGAGCGCGGCGACGCTGAGCAAGGGATGCAGACGCATGGGGCATGGACTCCGCGGATGGCACTGTCTGCGATCCTAGTCCGCCGACCTCACCCGCAACAGTCGAAAACGGTCCCCGGAGCGAGAGACCGTTTCGACTGTCCTGGCGTGTGCACATCTGCTGTGATGCAGCCATCTCCGGTGACTGATCAACCGCTTCTCCCTACCGCGATGCCGACCTTGCTGACCCGCTGCCGTGCAGCCTGGAGCGCCTTTCGCGTGGGCGAATCCGCCGCTGATCCAGCGTCGCCTCCAGCTGTCAGTGTCGCCATCGCCGAGTCCGATATCCCACGCTATCCGCCCTTTCTCCAGGGCCTGCCGGTGGCCAGCACCGCCCAGATCCTCGCCACCCAGTCCGAGCTGATCGCCAGTCTCCAGGAGGCGTTGGCGATGACCGATAGCGACTACCAGACGTTGGTGCTGCCGCTCATCGAGCGCTATGCCGCCTTCGCCCATCTGCTCCCGGCTTCGGAAACCCATCATCATCGCGGCGCCGGCGGACTCTTCCGCCATGGACTCGAGGTCGCCTTCCAGTGCGCGCGGGCGAGTCGAGGGCGCCTCTTCGCCGTCGATCGCCTGCCCGAGGAGCGTCGCCTGCTCGAGCCGCGCTGGCAGCTCGCCGCCGCCGTCGTCGGACTGCTGCACGATGTCGGTAAACCCGTGGCCGATCTCCTGGTGCTCGACCGTGAGGGCACGACCCGCTGGCAGCCGGTCGACGAGACCATTCTCGACTGGGCGACCCAGCGCGGCATCGACCACTACTTCCTGCGCTGGAACGGCCAGCGGCTGCATCAGGGGCACGAGGTCTTCACCACCTCGGTGTTTCCGCAACTCATCACCCGCGAGCTGCGCCGCTGGCTGATGGATCCCGATCCGCTGGTTTGGTACAGCCTGGGCAGCGTGCTGGCGGGGCGCGACGACCAGGCGCTGCTCGCCCAGTTGATGCGCGAGGCCGATCGGATCAGCGTCGCGCAGGACCTACGCGAGAACCGCCTCGACCCCGAAGCGCTCTCGCTCGGGGTGCCGATCGAGCGTTATCTGATCGACACCATGCGCGCCTTGCTGCGCGATGGGACTTGGGCGGTCAACAGCCCGGGCGCACGGGTCTGGGTCTTTCCCTACGGTCTACATCTGGTCTGGCCAGAGAGTGCCCAGGACCTGGTGCAGCGCCTCGCCGAGGCCCGGGTGCCCGGCATTCCGCGCGATCCCGACACCCTGGCCGATCTGCTCCTGGAACGGCAGCTCGCCATCCCCTGTCCGCTGGAGGGGAGCGAGCGTCCAGCGCGCACCTGGCGGCTCGCCCCGCAGGTTCTAACGCGCGATCAGCCGCAGTGGCTCAGCTTCCTGCGCCTGGCCGAGCCCGAGCTGCTGTTCTCAGGCGTGGTGCCACGTGCGACAGCGTTGATCGAAGCGTGCGTAGCCTCAGCAACGGCACCGCGCTCCGTGCCGACCGAGCTGGTGGCCGAGGAGACGTTCGCGAGGGCGGTTGTGGCGACCGATAAGGAGGCGATGCCCACGGCGCCCCAGCCGCTGAAGGCGACGTCGAGCGCGGACACCGAGGCAGTGCCGGCCGAGCCACCGCAGGGGGCGCCGCGACCATCATCGCGAGCTGCAGCATCGGAGGCGCCCGAGCCATCCGCCGCCGAATCGGCTCGCGCCTGGCTCGACCAGCATCCGCCCGCCGGTCCTGGTCTGATCGCACTCATGCGCCGGGTGGAGGAGGGGAGCCAACCACCCGAGGGGCAGCCCCGCCGGATCGACGGACAGCTCTTCCTGCCCTATCCGCAGGCCTTCGCCGGGGGCGAGCATGCGCCCGGCCCCGAGAGCATCTTGGACGACCTCTGGATGCGGGACTGGATCACGCGCGATCCGCGCCGACCGCTGGTGCGCGTGCGCGCGCTGGATGGCGTCAGCGGTGTCCTGCTCACCCCGGCCATCTCTGAGCGGCTGCTGGTCTTGGCCAACCCGGCCGCGAGCGTCGCGGTGGAATCGTGTCGTCCGGCCCCCGAGCGGAAAGCGCCGCCATCCGCCAGGTCGGTGTCATCGGCCACGGGAACACCGCGACCGCGTCCGGCTAAGCCAGCACCCGCCCGCACCGGCGCGGCCGACTACGCACTCGCCCTGGAGCAGCGCCTGCTGGCCCGCGATCCGGCCCTGGGACCGATCCAGGTGCACGAGAACGCCCTGTCGGTCGCGCTGCACGGCCCGGTCCTGGACGGCGCCAAGGCCGCCGGCATTGCCGAGGCAACCCTGATCCGGGCGCTGCGCAAACGGCCTCGGGGACAGGTCGAGCAGGGACGTTTCATCCTTGGCCTATAGCCCACCCTGGCGACCCAACTTCGAGGGCGCGGCGTTGCTCACCTGGCTGGTGGTTGCGTTCGTTGCTGCCGTGCTCCAGAGCCGCTGGCCGCTGCACCAGGCCCCCTTTCAGGCCCTCACGCTACTGGCCGTGGCCATGATCCTGCGCTGGTTGCCCTCCGCGCTGCGTCACGGCCACCGCCGGGCCAAGCTGGGGGGGCTTCCGCAACGCTTTCTCACCCCCGCCGAGCTAACCCGGCACCGGCGCGCGCGCCCCGGCGACCTCTGGCTCGGCTGGGGCTTCGACTGGAACAGCGAGCACGCCCAGCTCGCGCTCGATCTGATCCGTGCCGGTCCCCATCGACTGGTGCCGGGCGATGCGGAGACCCTCGGCGCCCACTGGCTCCATGGTTTGGCCGACCGGGAAACCCCGGTCTGGTTGCCGATCGCCCACAGTGCCGGCCATCTCCTCATCGTCGGCACCACGGGCGCCGGCAAGACCCGGCTGCTCGATTTGCTCGTCACCCAGGCCGTGCGCCGAGGCGAGGCGGTGGTCATCCTCGACCCCAAGGGCGATCAGGACTTGCAGGCCTCTGCCCGGCGGGCCTGTGCCGAGCAACCGGGACGCTTCGTCAGCTTCCATCCGGCCTTCCCTGATCGCAGTCACCGCATCGATCCGCTCTATTCCTTCAACCGGGCGACCGAATTAGCCAGCCGCATCGCCGCGATTCTTCCCAGCGAGACCGGCAACGACCCCTTCAAGAACTTCTCCCAGATGGCCCTCTCGCACGTCATCGGCGGGGTGCTCGCCGCCGGTGAGCGGCCAAGCTTGGTGATGCTGCGCCGCTATCTGGAGGGTGGGGTGGACGCCCTGGTCGAGCGGGTGCTGCGTGAGTACCTCAAGACCCAGGCTCCGGGCTGGGATCCGGCGAGCAGCCGCTCGCTGGCGAAGGCCAACGACACCAATGCCCGGGCACGCGCCCTGGTGCGGCTCTATCAGGAAAAGCTCCGCCCGAGCAAGCCCTCGAGCGTTATCGACGGCTTGGTCTCGCTGTTCGAGCACGACAAGGTGCACTTCTCCAAGATGGTCGCGAGCTTGTTTCCGCTGCTCAACATGCTGACGGCCGGGGAACTGGGTCCATTGCTCTCACCCGACAGCGACGATCCCAAGGATCCCCGCCCCATCACCGCCATGGCGCGGATCCTCGAGCGCGGCCAGGTCGCCTATATCGGGCTGGACTCGCTTTCCGACACGCTGGTCGGCGCGGCTATCGGCTCCATCCTCATCGCCGACCTCGCCGCCGTGGCCGGGGATCGCTACAACTACACCCCCAAACCGCCCCCGGTGAACGTCTTCATCGACGAGGCCGCCGAGGTCGTCAACGATCCCCTGATCCAGCTCCTGAACAAGGGCCGGGGCGCGGGCCTGCGCCTGACCATCGCCACCCAGACCTTCGCCGACTTCGCTGCCCGCACCGGCAGTGAGGCCAAGGCTCGCCAGCTGCTCGGCAACCTCAACACCCTCATTGCCCTGCGTGTCCTTGATGCCGAGACCCAGGAGTACGTCACCGCGAGCCTGCCCAAGACCCGACTCAAGACCCTGATGCGCACCCAGGCGACCTCGACCCAGCGCAATCCGCTCGAGCACGCCGGCAACGTCGGCGAGCGCCTGATGGAAGAGGAGGGCGAGCTGTTCCAGCCGGCGCTGCTCGGGATGCTGCCGGACCTGCACTACATCGCCCGCCTCGCCGGTGGGCGCATCGTCAAGGGGCGGCTTCCGATCCTGGGGGCACCGAAAACCGCTCAGGTCGGAGCGCGTGGTTCAGGGTGCCCGTCACGCGATGACTGACCGAAAACCCTTGTTCCCAAGAGTGCCGCTGTGTCGGCTCGCTCGACGGCCGCGCCTCCCCACGCAACCCATCATCCACCCGCCTGGAGATCCATTTGATGTCCCTGCTCGTCAACGCCCTCGTGATTGCCGACACCCTCATCCGCCAGGACGCCCAGGGTCGCTATGGTCTCAACGACCTGCACCGCGCGGCCGGTGGCGCCAAGCGCAACCAGCCCTCTGACTGGCTGCGTCAGCCGCAGACCCAGGGCTTGATCGCTGCTATCCAGGCCGCCGAGTCAACTCCGGGAATTCCCGGAGTTAATCAGAATCAACCGCTTAGCAGCGTCCCAGGCGCGCCTGCAACTGGCGGTGGGATCGACGTCTGCAAGGAGCTGGTCTATGGCTATGCCATGTGGATCAGCCCGGCCTTTCACCTCCAGGTGATTCGGGCCTATGACGCCTTGGTTCGGGACACCTCGGCCGGCAAGACCAGGTTGCCGGAGGCGCTGAGTGCCAACACCCAGTTCAGTCCGCATACCCGTGAATTCCGCGCTGCCTGCACCCTGGCGCGCGCCGTGGGCTTGCGTGGCAATCAGGCGGTCCTCGCTGCCAACCGCGCCTATCGCCAGGCGACCGGAGTCGACGTACTGGAGTTGCTGGAGACGACCCATCTGCCGGCCGACTCGCGTGGGCAGACCTATACCCCGACCGAGCTTGGTCAACAGCGGATCCCGGCGCAGTCGGCCCGGCAGATGAATCACGCCCTGCAGGCGGCTGGGCTGCAGACACGGGATGCGCAGGGCCGTTGGGTAGCGACCGAGGCGGGCACCTTGTTGTGCGAGTGGAGCGATACCGGCAAGCGGCACAGCGACGGGACACCCGTGAAGCAGCTCAAGTGGTTCGCCGAGGTGCTGGAGCGACTTCAGGGCACGCCGCAGCAGGCAATGCCCGCCGAGGCGCAGACGCATTGAGTCGGGGGCTGTGTCGAGCCGATGGCCGAGCCTTCCGACCACGACGCCACGCCGATGCTCGCCCTCCTGCGGTGGGTGCTGCTGCTCCTGGTGCTGGGCGCGTTCGGGCTCGTCTGGATCCCGGCCGACTGGCCGGTGAGGGTGCTGGCTGTGGAGCGACACTGGTGCCTGAGCGGTCTCGGCACAGTGACAGGGCCGGCGGTGCTTCAACAGGCAGCGCGCTGGTCGGCCGAGTCAGATGCTGACCACGTCAGCGAGCCGACAGTTTCTGCTTCGATCGAGCTTAAATGGCTGATCGGTGTGGACGCCGCCTCCTGGGGCGCAGGTTGGAGCGCCGATCGGCTGGCCCTGCTCACGGCGATGCATGAGCTGCTGATCCTGCGTCTGACGCTCCTCGCCGCCTGGGGGCCGGCGCTGCTGATGCTCCTGGCTGCCGCCGTCCTCGACGGTCACTGGTGGTGGCGTATCCGTCAATGCGGCTTCGACTACCCGAGTCCCATCGGCCGGCAGGCGAGCGCGACCGGCGCAGGGCTGCTGATCCTCGTGCTGGTCCTGGAGCTTGGTCTTCCTGTCCCCTTGCATCCCTGTTTATTGCCGATCGGTGTGGTGATGGCTGCCGTCCTCATCGCCACCGGGATCCGGCATCTGCCCAAGCAGCTATAAGCCTTGAAAGTCGATCGAAAGGGTCTTATTGGCTCTGACGGATCTGTCGAAGCCTCTGATTCGTCTCGAAAACGGTCCTGCTTTCGACGGACCGTAGTCGCCTGACAGCCGCATGCGATTCCGGCAAGGTAGCGCCATCCGACTCCGCTGACCCGCATCCAGGAGCCCCGATGGCCACGCTCGAGCTGCCGCGTCATGTCGATGATCCGCCCAATCTGTTGCTGTGGCGCATCGACGATCTGGTGCCCTTCTTCCTGATGCTGGTGATCGGGATCCTGATCAATCAGACGACGCTCTTCATCCTGCTCGGTCTACTGGTGACGCGCGGCTATGGCCGCTTTCGCGAGAGCCGTGCCGATGGCTTTGCGCTGCATGCCCTCTACTGGAGCGGGCTGATGCCACTGCGCCATCGCACCACCCCCAATCCCTACAGCCGTTGCTACCTGCCATGACCTTGGCCCGCTTTCGTCAGACCTGGCAGTGGCTGGTGGCGGAGAACCGCTTCCACCGCGGACTCGGCGTCGTCCTGCTCGGGACCAATCTGCTCACCCTGATCGCGCTGCTGCAGGCCGAGCGCACCGTGGTGCTGGTGCCGCCGATCCTGGAAAATCAGGTCAACGTCGCCCGCGACCGCGCGAGCCAGGACGTCAAGGAGGCCTGGGCGCTGTTCGTCACCGAGCTGCTCGGCAACGTCACGCCGAGCAATGCGCCCTATCTGCGCAAGACCCTGGAGCCGCTCTTGAGTCCCGCGCTGCGCCGCGCCATTGCCGACGCACTCGATGCCCAGGTCGAGGCCCTGCGCCGCGATCAGGTGAGCGTGCGCTTCGAGCCCAAGCGCATCCACTACGACGCCGCCCGCGATCGCGTCCTCATCAGTGGCAAGCAAATCAGCACCGGCCCGGCCGCAGCCCCGGTCACGCGCCCACGGCTCTACGAAGTGCGGGTCGCCTTTCGCCACTACCGCCCGACCATCACCCACCTCAATGCCTACCAGACACTGCGCGAGCGCACGGCGGAGACGTCCGAGGGTGAGGCGTCGGTGTGGGAGGAGGGCGCCGCGGACACCACCGATTGGGTGCCGGATGCCACGCTGAGCGCAGCATCCACGTCATCCAGTTCAACCGACACCCCCTGACTCCAGGCCGCCCATCCGCCTGAACGAACGAGGATTGCCCGATGCATGGTCACCACCCTTCGCTGCCCCAGCGTCTCCATCCGCTCACGTGCGCGGTGTGTTTGATTCTGGCTGGGACTGGATCCCCAATCCTGGCCGAGGAGGATCCAGGGATTGCACTGCCGCCCGTACCCGATACGCTGATCGATGGGACGCGTGACCTTCAGTCAGATCAAGTTCCAGGTGTCGGTTCCGGCGCAGCGGGGAAAGGGCATTCGACCTTGGCCCAACCGAGCCACCTCGAAGTCGGCCCGGTGACCTTGAACGTCACCCCCGGCGTCAACGTCCTGGTCGAGATCGCCATCGACCAGCTCAACCGCATCCTCACCCCCTTCCCGAATCCGCAGGTGCGCACCGTCGCCGAGGCGAGCACCAGTGTCGACGGCTCGGCGGTCTATCTGGCGACCTCCAGCGAGGTGCCGATCACCCTCTTTATCAGCGATGCCTCGGATCCCAACCATGCCCTATCGCTGACACTCGCCCCACGACGCATCCCGCCGCGCGAGCTGCGCCTGGTGCTGACCGATCCCTTGCCGCTTCCGTCCCAGACGGCATCGGCAACGGTGCCACCGGGCGCGAGCGCGCCGGAGTACGTCGAGCGTCTCACCGAGGCGATGCGCGCCCTGGCCCGTGAGGAGCTGCCGGAGGGCTACCGTCTGCGCCCGGCACGGCCGGATGAATCGGTCGACTGCGTGCAGGATGGGCTCGAGACGCGTCGGGGACAGGTGCTCGAGGGGCAGGACG
The DNA here is from genome assembly GCF_010820565.1 of Thiorhodococcus minor. Classification (GTDB taxonomy): domain Bacteria; phylum Pseudomonadota; class Gammaproteobacteria; order Chromatiales; family Chromatiaceae; genus Thiorhodococcus; species Thiorhodococcus minor. The sequence continues at coordinate 60,221 of NZ_JAAIJQ010000001.1, forward strand.
TCGCGCTCGTCACCGCCTTGGTTCGCAATGTCTCCGCCGCGCGTCTGGAGATCGAGGAGCGCGCCTGTCGCGCGCAGGGTGAGGACGAGACGGTGGCCGTGGCGGCCTGGCCGCAGGTCTGGCTGGAGCCCGGTGAGATGGTGGAGCTCTATCTGGCCGTGCGTCCAACGCCGCCCGAGCGCGTGCATCCGCCGCGCCCCTCGTTGCTCGGCGCGGAGCGCCGCTAGATGCCCGTGACGCTCGATTCGACCTGGGGACGGCTATCACCCAATCTGCGCCGTGGCCTGGTGATCGCCGGCGTGCTTGGTGGCATCGCCGGCATCCTGGTGCTGGCCTTCGGTGATCCCGAGCCACGCGCGGTGCGCGAGCAGCGGGCGCGTGAGCAGCTGACCCGCACCCTGCTGACCGATGTCGATCCTCGCTCACTGGGCATCGACGGCCTGGCGCGGCGCCTCGAGCGCCTGGAGCAGCAGCTCGCCGCGACCGTCGGTGCCGTCGACAAACAAGACGCCAGCGGGGCGCGCGCGGTCGACCGCGAGATGGCCGCGCTGCGAGAGGCGCAGGCCGCGCAGATCGCGGAGCTGCAACGCCAAATCGAGGCCCTCAAGGGCACGCTGGAGGCCACGCCTCAGGTACCGCCGCGTCAGCCTCCGCAGGATCGCCGTGTGTCCAAGCCGGAGTCGGCGACACCGCCCGCCCTGGACGACCCCGCGCTCTTTGCACCGCCCAGTCGTCAATCGCCGGCGAACGATGGACAGGGCGCCGTCACTGGGCTGGCGCCCAAGCGCCAAGCCAGCGGCTCACGCGGAGCTGAGCTGAAGATCCGCGTTGTCGGTCAGGAACCAGCGTCTGGGCAAACGGCTGCTCCACATGCCAAGGTCTCTGCAGCAGATCCCGCCACCGAGCAGGTGATGATCCCCGCCGGATCCATCCTGCGCGGTGTCCTGCTCTCCGGTATGGATGCCCCGACCGGCGTGCAGGCCCGGCGCGACCCCTATCCGGCCCTGGTGCGCCTTAAGCATGCGGCCATCCTCCCCAACCGCTTCCGCTCCGACGTGCGCGAGTGCTTCGTGCTGGTCGCCGGCTACGGTGAGCTCTCGAGCGAGCGCGCCTTCCTGCGCACCGAGACGGTGACCTGCGTGCGCCGCGACGGCGGCGTGATCGAGATCCCCCTCGACGGCTATGCCGTCGGTGAGGACGGCAAGGTGGGTTTGCGCGGGCGTCTGGTCTCCAAGCAGGGCCAGGTCATCGCGCGCGCCATGCAGGTCGCCTTCCTCGAGGGCGTGGCGCAGGTCTTCAACAAGACGCCGGTGTCGGTCATCAGCACGCGCTCCGACGGCAGCGTCCAGTACCAGGACCTACTCTCCGGGGATTCATTGCAGGCGGCCGCGGTCAGCGGCACCGGCAAGACCCTCGATCGGCTCGCCCAGTATTACCTCGACATGGCCGAGGAGATCTTCCCGGTGATCGAGATCGACGCCGGCCGTCCGATCGAGCTGATCCTCAACCGCGGCGCGAGCCTGCAGCTGCGCGCCCCGCGTGCCTCGCGTGGACGGCGGCGCTGAGCGCGTGAGCCGACCGTCACACCTGATTCAAGGAGCCATCTGCATGTGTCCCTCTCATCCCTCTTCAGAGACGACGTGGCGTCTGCTGCTGACGGTAACCCTAAACCTGCCGTTGGGGTCGGTCCTCGCTGAGCCCGCTCCAGCCGATGTCCAGCCCAGCGACCTCGCCGGCCTGATGCAGGGCATCGGCGGCATGCGCCGCCTGCCGGTGTCGGGGGTGCAGATGGTGCAATCCGGCGATCAGGTCTTTTTCGTCTCGGCCAACGGGCGCTATGCCTTCCTGGGGCTGGGCTTCGATCTGTGGCACGGGACGCGGCTGACCTCGCTCGCCGAGGCCGACCGACTGATGCAGCGCATCGACCGCTCGCGCCTGAAGCTCGCCGGCGAGGATCTGGGCGCGCTCGATCTGGGGACAGGCGACGGTGAGGTGCTGGTGTTCGTCGACCCGCGCTGTCCACAGTGTGCGGCGCTGCTCGATCGCATCCGGGCGCTGTCGGAAGTCGTGCTCAAGACCTATCGGTTTCGATTGATCCCGCTGCCGGTCTTGAGCCAGGCCTCTCAGCGCGAGGTCCTGGCGCTGAACTGTCTGGCCGAGACCGATCAGCCGGGCGCAATCGCGGCCCTGTTGGAGCACCGGACCGACGTACTCTCACCCGCGACTGGACGTTGTGGTCAGGGGCCGATCCAGCGCGCCTTGGTGACGGCCCATCTGCTCGGCATCGAGCGGGTTCCCTTCCTGATCGCCCCGGACGGGCGTCTGCAATCCGGGGCGCCGGCCGATCTGAGCGCCTGGCTTGCGGGCGAGGAGGGCGCATGAGCCGCTCATCCGCGCCATCATTGTCCCTCCTGATCACCGCGCTGCTTGCGACCGGCGCGACCAGCGGCTGCGGCTCCCTTGCGCTGGGCAAGGGCACCTTCAGCTGTGCGGGGCATCCGAGTCACCCGATGTGTCTGCCGACCTCCAAGGTCTATGCACTGACCGAATCGAGCGCGCCGCTCCAGGCCGTTGATGAGGCGCCAGAGCCCGATGCGCACATCGGTTTCCGCGCAGAGACCGAGACGGTCGCGGAGGCTGAGCCGACCGCGTTGGAGCTGTTCACCGGCGCGGCGACGCCTGAGCCGCGCCCGCGCTTCAAGCGCAAGACGTCGGCGCCTGAGCCCGATCTGCAGCCACCGCCGCGCTTGCCCGATGGCCTGGAGCCGTTTCCCGGCATTGCGGACGAAGACCTGCTGCTGCCGCGCTCCACCGACCCGCTGCCGCTGCGTCTGCCTGCCCAAGTCATGCGCCTCTGGCTCGCGCCCTGGGAGGATGACCGCGGCGACCTACACGCCAGCGGCTACGTCTTCACCGAGATCGCCCCGCGCACCTGGACTCTGGCCGAGGGGCCGAGTCGCTTCTCCAACGCCGTGCTCCGACCCCTGCAGGTCGCCGAGCGCCGCGCCCAGCCAGGCGAACAAGCGACCAGGCGCTCAGCGCCGTCTGCCGGTCTCACTGACCGGATTCCGAACGCCACCCCGACCCCAAGGAGTCAACCATGACACGCACCACCACCAAGACCGCCGGCTGGATCCTCATCCTCGGCACTGCCCTCCTGCCGCTGCTCGCCGTGGCGGGCACTGGGGGCAGCCTCGAGGGCAGCGAGTTCGAGGAGATCTACACCCTGCTGCAGGGCTGGATGACCGGCTTCCTCGGCAAGGTCATCGCCATCGCCTTCATCCTCGTCGGCCTGGTCGCCGGCGTCATGCGCCAGTCGATCATGGGCTTCGTGGTTGGCGTGGCGGCGGGTGTCGGCATGCTGGTCGCCCCCGGCGTCATCGACAACATGTATGGCGCGACCCTGCCGCTGGTGGTGGCCGTGCCCTGATCACCTTTTGCGCGTTGCACGTTCCTGTGCCCATGCGTTGACCAGCCTCCCCGGCTGAGTCCGGGCCGGCAACGGCCCATCCTCTTCTGATCGTCGCCCCTTCACCGCGATCGGGCGACGATGCGAGTCGCTTCCATGACGCATCGATTCGATTTCAGGTTTCACCTGCAAGCCCAGAACGGCCAGCGGCGGCACTATCTGTCGGTCCCCAGGGGCGTGTTCCAATCCTTCATCCGCTTGCCGGTGCAGGCGCGCGATGCAACGCTTGAGCGCGCCTTGGCCTCGGTTCAGGGACGCGCACGCGTGCTGGTCTGCGACGCCAACCGCGTCCTGCTCAATCCCTGTCATCCGGCGCGGGCGCGTGAGCTGATTCGGCGCGGGCGCGGGCGCTTGGTGTCCGTGCAGCCGCCCGTGCTGCAGCTGCATCGCGCTGTGGCGAACCATCAGGCGGAGGAATTGGGATGAGTGAGCGCCACTTCCGGGGCGAGCGCGCCTCACAGCTCTTTCCAGTCCTGGCCTGTGAGCCCGAGCAGGGGATCTTCCTCCTGGACGATCAGAGCCTCGGCTTCGCCTGGCGCTGCGAGCCCATGGCCGGTGCCGACCCGGGCCAGGCCGACCGGCTCACCGCCTTCGTCAATCAGGAATGGCCGAAGGACACCCTGATCCAGGTGATACTCTGGGCCTCGCCCGATATCGCTGGACCGCTGGCGGTGATGAATGCCTTGCGCACGGACCTGCGCCAACCGCTGCTGCGACAAGCGACGGCCGAGCGCGCCGCCTTCTTGGAGACGGGCGTCACCACACCGCTGCTACGCCAGTCCGAGACCCGCGTGCGTGATGTTCAGGTGCTGGTGACCGTGAAGATCCCCTTGGCCGGTGCCTTGCCCACCACCCACGAGCATCAGGCCGCCGTCGATCTGCGTGCGAGCACCGAGCAGGTGCTGACGACCGTGGGCTTGCAGCCACGCGCCCTGAGCGCGGCTGACCAAGTGCGCCTCATGAATACCCTGCTCAACTGGGGCGCCGAGGCGACCTGGCGCGAGCGGGTGCGCCCCGAGGCCGATCCGAGCCGCATCCTCCGCGAGCAGGTCCTCGATACCGACCAGGCGATCGAGGTCGACAGCCGGGGCCTGACGATCGGTGATTGCCGCATCCAGACCCTGTCGGTGAAACGCTATCCGGATCGGCTGCCCTTTGGGCTGGCCGGGCGCTATCTGAGCGATCCCTTCTCGGGGACGCGCGGCATTCCGCACAACCTGCTGGTCTGTCTGAATCTGCACTTCCCCGAGCCCGAGGCAACCCGCGCGGTGCTCCAGGCACAGAGCCAGTGGGCGACCAAGATGGCGGCGGGGCCGGTCGCCATGTATCTGCCGCGTCTGGGCGAGCGGGCACGGGGCTTTCGGGTGCTGTTCGAGCGCCTGGATGCCGGGGACCGGCCGGTGCGGGCCTATCTGGGGCTGGTGTTGTTCTCCCATCGCGATGAGGCAACGGCCGCCGCGTCCAATCTGCGCACCTACTGGCGGGAGCTGGGCTTTCAGGTGGTGAGCGACCGCTTCTTCACGCTGCCCCTCTTTCTCAACTGTCTGCCCTTCGGCGCCGATCGCGGCGCCATCCGCGACCTGCAGCGCTACCGCACCCTGTCGGCGACCCACGCGGTCAATCTGATGCCGGTGCATGGGGACTGGAAAGGGACCGGCACCCCGGTCTTCAACCTCATCAGCCGGGGCGGGCAGCTGATGAACCTGTCGCTCTTCGACTCGGCCTCCAACTACAACGCCTGCATCGCCGCCCAATCGGGCTCGGGTAAATCCTTCCTGACCAACGAGCTGATTTCCACCACGCTGTCGGTGGGCGGGCGTTGCTGGGTGATCGATGTCGGCCGCTCCTACGAGAAGCTCTGCGAGGCGCTGGAGGGGCAGTTCCTGGCCTTCACCCGCGACTCGACGATCTGTCTCAATCCCTTCCAGCTGGTGCGCCACTGGGACGAGGAGGCGGACATGATCGCGACGCTGCTCGCGACCATGCTCGCGCCCTCGGAACCCTTGGGGGATTACCGGCTTTCCGGGCTCAAACGCATCCTCAAGCAGGTCTGGGATGCGCTGGGGGCGGCGATGACCATCGACGCGGTCGCCGAGGCCCTGGCGGCCGAGACGGATGATCGGGTGCGGGATCTGAGCACCCAGCTCTATCCCTTCACCACCCAGGGCGAGTATGGACGCTTCTTCAACGGACCCAACAGCATTGCGTTTTCAGCCCCCTTTGTGGTCCTGGAACTCGAAGAGCTGAAGGGCCGCAAGCACCTCCAGCAGGTGGTGTTGCTGCAGCTGATCTATCAGATTCAGCAGGCGATGTACCTTGGGGAGCGCGAGCAGCCGAAGCTTGTGATCATCGACGAGGCCTGGGATCTGCTCACCCAGGGCGATGTCGCCCGCTTCATCGAGACCGGCTATCGGCGCTTTCGCAAGTACCGTGGCGCGGCGGTGACCGTCACCCAGTCGCTCAACGACCTCTACGCCAACCCGACCGGGCGCGCCATCGCCGAGAATTCGGCCCATACCTTCCTGCTCGCGCAGCCGGCGCAGGCCATCGATCAGCTGCGCGAGGCCAAGCGCCTGCCGCTGACCGAGGCGGGGGCGGAGCTGTTGAAGACCGTCCATACCCAGCCCGGCGTCTATTCCGAGATCATGACCGTCTGCGACAGCGGAGCGGGCATTGGCCGTTTGGTCGTCGATCCTTTTCGTCAGTTGCTCTATTCGACCCATCCGCGCGATGTGGCGGCGCTCGATGCGCTGCGCCGGCAGGGGCTTTCGGTGAGCGAGGCGATTCTGCGGCTGCTGAAGGAGCGGGGGCATGGCTGAGATCCGCACGCCGCCGCGGCGCACCTGCAAACCAACACCAACCGGTTATGGCTGGCCGCCAAGCATGCTCGCGCTCCTTGTGTCGGTGGTTGTGACCGGCACCGGGCTGATCTGGATGCAGCGGGAACTGGACCGGTCACTCGCCGTGCGTCCGCCGATCGTGGTGCTCGACCTGTCCGCTGCCGCGCGCGAGACGGATCCGGCACGGCTGAAGACACTCTTGGACCACTATCGCACGACCGCCGAGCGGCTGGCTGGTCAGGGGCTCCTGGTCCTGGATCGTCAGGCGGTGCTGGCCGCCCCAAAGGGTCTGATCCTGACAGATCGGGAGGTGCGGCATGCAGCGGATTGAGCCGCTCGCCCAACGACAGCGCGGGCTCTTCGGGAAGCGAGCTTCACGTCTATTGATCCGGCGACGCTCGCGACGCTTCCTCTGGCTGTCGACTGTCCTGCTGCTTGTGCTGGTGGCCATCGCGTTCTATGGGAGCACACGCTACCGCCTCGGCATCGACACCCAGGCGCGGGTGAGTTTGGCCCCGCATCGCGTCTTCCTGGTCGACACCTGGCAGGGGCCGGAGGACATCACCCAAGGCGATTTGGTCGCCTTTCGCGCTCAAGGACTCGCGCCCTGGTTCCGGGACGGCCAACTGCTGATCAAACATGCGGCGGGAGTGCCGGGGGATTGGGTGACGGTCGATCCCCAGCACACCTGGATCAATGGGATGCGGATGGCCGACGGACTGGCCCTGGCGGCGACCCTGAAGCGGGATCCGGCGACCTTTCTGCGCCACGAGCGGGTGCCGGTCGAGCATTTCTGGATGCTCGGCGAGACGGCGGACAGCTTCGACTCGCGCTACTGGGGGTTTCTGCCGCAGGCGCAGGTCGTGGGAAAGGCGTATGCGTTGTTCTGAGTGCTGGCTGGCGACATCGGTGCTGGGACTCGTCGTCGGCAGCGGTGCAGTGACGTTCGCGTTGGCTCAGTCCGCGCTGCCTGAGACCAGACTTCGGGATGAGACGGTGCGCATCCAGGAGCAGGCGCTGACTGCGCCGCGCCCGGCGTGGCTGACGAACCAGAAGGGGACGATCGAGGATTGGTCGCGACGGTTGGGCAATCTGGAGCCCGGCGCTCCGTCGTGGGGTATGCCTCTGGCCGCCGATGCAACGCCGACGGGGCAGAGCGACCGTGGGCTGACGCTCACCATTCTGGCGTCCCGTGCCCTGGGCGAGGCGCAACTGCGCGAGCTGTTCGCGCAGGCGTCCGGACGGCCCGAGGTGCGGGTGGTCTTTCGGGGCGTGGCACCCCGCGAATCGCTGGGTGCCTTCATACGCCAGATCCACGGGCTCTTGCGTGAAGCGAGCAACGACATGGATAGCGACGCACTTCCCCGCATCGAGATCGACCCACGTCCCTTTCAGACTCCGTTGGTTGAAGTCGCTCCGACCCTGATCGCCACCGATGGGGCCGGGAAAGAGGTCGCCCGCGTCAGCGGCATCAGCCGTCCGGACTGGATCCTTGAGCAGGTGGGGCAGGGCCGGCGGGGCGATCTGGGCGTACGCGGACCCACCGTCGCCGTCAGCGAGCCCGACCTGATTGCAGAGCTGCAAGGGCGTCTGGCGGGCATCGACTGGGGCGCCCGGCGTGAGGCGGCACTGGCGCGCTATTGGGAGCGGGCGGCCTTTGCCGAGCTGCCGGTGGCGGATAAGGCACGTGAGCGACGGCTGGACCTGACGCTCGTGGCTCAGACCGATGCGGCCCTCCCGAACGGGACCACCCTGATCCGCGCTGGCGAGCGTGTCGATCCGCTTGCCGTCATGCCTTTCCGTCAGCGCCTCTTCATCTTTGACGCCACCGACCCACGTCAAGTGGCCGAGGTCGCGCGACGCGGAGCGGCGAGTCGTGCCGAGGGACGGCTGCCGCTCTATCTGGCGACACGGTTGGATCGCGAGGCGGGGTGGGGTGGCTACCGTGATGTCCAGACGGCCTTGCAGGATCCGCTCTACCTGCTGACCCCCGACGTCCGGCGCCGCTTCCAGATCGAGCGAGTGCCCGCCATGGTCGAGTCGCATGACGGCATCTTGGTGGTGGCCGAATGGCCGCCGGAGGGCTGAGCATGCGCAGAATGCTGAGCTGCCGCTTCCTTCAGGCCGCCGTGCTGGTGGGTTTACTGCTCGCGCTGGCCCTGACCGTGCGCGCCCAGGCGGCGGCCACGACGGGTCTGGGCAACGCCGTCTGCCCCGACGCTGAGCTGCTCGGACCCAAGCTCATCACCGACATCTGCTGGAGCTGTCTCTTTCCGCTACGGATCGCTGGTGCGCCGATCGGGGGAGGATCCGTGCCGAGCGGTGCCAGCGACCAGGCGCTGTGCGCCTGTCCCGATCCGGCCGGGCTGCCGAGTCCAGGTGTCGTGATCGGGATGTGGGAGCCGGCGCGCATCGTCGAGCTGGTCCGTGTTCCTGGCTGTATGCCCTCGCTCGGCGGTGCCCGGCTCGATCTGGGTGCCTTTCGCACCCTGGGCACGCCGGGGCAGGCCGAGTACGACGGCTCGGACAAGGCCTTCTACAACTATCACTACTACGCCTTCCCGGTCCTGGTGATGCTCGATCTGTTCTTCCCGGACCGCTGCAACGTCGATCACTTGACCGACTTCGACGTGCTCTATCTCTCCGAGCTGGATCCGACCTGGAACAACGACGAGCTGGCCTTCTTCACCAATCCGGAGGCGGCCTTCGTGGCCAACCCCATCGCCCAAGCGGCCTGTCTGGTCGATGCCGCCTCCGCGACCACGGTGCAGAAGCCCTTGGACGAGCTCTTCTGGTGCGCCGGTGCCTGGGGCGGGCTCTATCCCTTCACCGGGCGCATCCCGACGCTCAACGGCCGCCCCTCGGAGATGAGTCTGGCGAGTGCCCGGGTGCTCGCCGCCCTGCATCGGCGGGGACTGGCGCGTCAGACCGTCGGGGATGAAGCCCTCTGCGAGGCGCCCTTCGCACTGATGCTGCCCAAGGCCCAGTACCGACTGTCCCAGTTCTATCCGCTCCCTGAGGCCAATTCCAACCACGTCATCGGCGAGAGCGAGCTGCGCTGGGGCATGTGGCGCAACATTCCTGGGGTCGGCGAGGACCACCTCTATCTGATCTGGCGCTGGCATGACTGCTGCCTTAGCTGGTTGTGATCCCAGGCCGCCGGGTTGGGGTCGGCGATCACTGGTCAGCGTCCTGACTCTAGCCATCGTCTGGACCCCCTGGGCGCTGGTCTGGGGTGATGACCTGCGTCGGGCGCTCGACTTCGATCAGGCGGCGACCGATGGACAGGATCTGGGAACCGCACTCGGCAGCGATCCAGCGCTGTTGGCCCCCTTCGATCAGCCTGGCGACTATCGGGTCTTCTTTCCGGGCGCGGAGGCCGGCGAAGCGACTGACTGGAGCGCGCTCTACGGCAATCCGGAAGCCTTGGAAGCAGCCGGTCTCCAGACCCTGCAGGACCTGGTCGACACGCCCTATGCCGACTCCTCCGCGACCGGCCAGGCGTATCAGACCCTCCTCGAGCCGGTCGATCGTCCGCGCAGCGACCTGAGCGCCGATCCGCTATGGGACTTCACCGATGCGACCGTCGGCTCACTGGACGACTTCACCACAACCTATGCCGACTGCACCTGGGACAACAGCTTTCTCAGCCGTCCGCGCAGGGTGCATGTCCCCGAATACGAAGCCTGTCTGATCCCGGACAAGGATCAGCCCAAGCTCAGTTGCACGGCCAGTCGGACGTTGGACGCGACGGTCTATTGGGACCCGGTGCAGGTCGGCACCGATCCCGAGACCGGCGAGCCGATCATCGAGTATGTCAGGCGGGTCGAGAAGCGGGTGGATCTGTGGAGTTGGGAATCCGCCGCCTGCCTTGAAACGATCAGCGAACGGTTGATGGACGGCTTCTGCCGCAGTACCACGACCTGCAGCAGTAACCCGGATGCCGACTGCGTCCCAGTCACCGGCGGAGAGCTGTGCGGGGGTGAGCTGGTCGCGCCGCCCTATCTGGGCGTCACCGGCAACGAGCCCTGGGAGGAGTTCTCCGGGATCGGTGCCGCCTGTATGCAGGTGAGCGTCGCCCTCGACTGCACCAGCTTCAACGAAGGCCAGATGGATTGCTGGACCGATCCGGATGGGGTGCAGCACTGTCCCGAGAATCCCGGCGATCTGGACAACTGCGCGGTCCTCGACGCCAATCCCAACTGTCGGCCGGTGAACCGCCAGTGTGCCGAGGAAGCGACCGGCCGCTCAGGTGTCTGCTACGTCGATCAGCTGGTCTACGACTGCGGCACCGATCAGGAGATCGCCGGCATCGAGCGCACCTCGGAGCTCGACTGTGGCGGTGAGATCCGCTGTCTGGGTGATGACTGTGTGGCGATTGAGCCTGAGTCTTCCGACGACTTCGACGAAGCTGTGGCGGCGCTCAATGCCGCAGAGATGGTCTCGCTCGATGCCGATTGCACAGCGGGGAGCTGTCAGGTCTTTAAAGGCGAGGCGCTGGAATGCAAGCGCGCGGTTGGCGGCATCGTCAACTGCTGCGAGCGTCCGAGCGGGATTTCGCTCGGGCTCTATCTGCAGCTGATGTTCTCGGTGGCCAAGCTCGACAGCGTGACCCTGTCATTGGTCAAAGCCGGCGTCTCCAATCCCGCCTTCGGCGCCTGGGAGACCCTGCGCTCGCCGCTGGTCGACACCTGGTCGGCGGTCAAGGACGCCTTCACCTCGGCGGTCAACAATATCACCGGCAATACCACGGCGGTGACCACGGAGGCGGCCAAGCAGGGGCTGATCGCCACCTTCAAACAGCAGCTCCTGCAGCAGACGGTGCAGTGGACCGCCTCGGTATTCGGCCCCCAGGCGGCCAACGCGCTCTTCGTCGATGCCGCGACCGGTGGCGCTGCCGTGGCCGCCGATGGCTCGGTGGCCTCGACCGTGGCCCTCAATCCCGCCATTTCGGTCGTGCTCTACTGGGTGATGTGGGCCTATCTGATCTACACCATCGTCATGATCCTGATCCGCCTCATCTGGGAGTGCACCGAGGATGAGTTCACCCTCGGCGTGCAGCGCGAGCTGAGGTCCTGTCACCGGGTCGGCTCTTACTGCAAGAAGAACTTCTTTGGTGCCTGTATCGAGAGTCGCGACAGCTTCTGCTGCTTCAATTCACCGCTCTCGCGGATCTTGAATGAGCAGATCCGGGGCCAGGCCGGCATCGGCGGCTACGGCAGCGCCAAGCACCCCAACTGCTCCGGGATCGCTGTCGAGACGCTGGCCCAGGTCGACTGGAGCCGCATCGACCTCTCGGAATGGCTCACCATGCTGACGGAATCGGATCTGATCCTGACCACCACGGGTCTGGACCTGGAGACGCTGACCGAAGGGCAGGGCAACCGCACCGCTGATCGGCTTGAGGACCTGAGTGATGTCCAGACCGTCGGGGGAGCGAATCGAGCGGCCGAGGCGCAAGGATGGGATGAGACGCTGGAGACCTTACCGAGGGCGACTGAGCCGAGCACGCATCGAGGCCCGACGGAGCGCGATTGACGCGGCGCCGCGAGCGGATAGAGTGTCGGGCGGGCCTCAGGCGCCATCGAAGCATCGAACGCCCGTCGCTGGACCCGACGGCGGATACGACCTCTGGAGTCGGCTTCCATCCTCACTCGGAGATCACTCATGCCGCGTCCTCTTCTGATCCTGGCCGCCGTGCTGCTGTCGTGCTCCGCCTTCGCCGAGGACGCGGACATCGCCGCCCTCTTTGCACAGACCGACCGCGACGGCACGCTGGTGCTCTCCGCGCTGCGCACGGGCGAGACCTTCGTCCACGATGAGGCACGCGCCCGGCGCCGTTTCTCGCCGGCCTCCACCTTTAAGATCTTCAACACCCTGATCGCCCTTGAGGCCAAGGCGATCGGCGGTGCCGACGACCGCTTTGCCTGGGACGGTCAGCAGTATGCCTTCCCGGACTGGAATCGGGACCAGACCCTCGACAGCGCCTTCAGGGTGTCCTGCGTCTGGTGCTATCAGGTCCTGGCGCGTCGCGTGGGCGCGGCCGCCTATCGTGAGGCGATCGAGCGGGCGGGATACGGCGTGCTGCCCGAGCCCTTCCCGCTGACCGAGTTCTGGCTCGACGGCTCGCTGCGGATCAGTGCCCGCGAGCAGGTCGACTTCATCAAGCAGGTGGTCCGCCGCACGCTACCGTTCGGTGCTCACGTCTATGACACCCTGCGCGACATCATGGTCGTCGAGCAGACCCCGGATTGGACGTTGCGCGCCAAGACCGGCTGGTCGACGCGCTTGAGCCCCTCGATCGGCTGGTACGTCGGCGACCTCGAAACACGCGACGAGACCTGGGTCTTCGCGCTGAATCTCGACCTGCGCGACGCCGAGGACCTGCCGTTGCGGGCGGCGTTGACACGGGCAGTCTTGCAGGCCAAGGGCGTCATCGACTGACGAGGCGCCGTGTCGTCGTCGGACGGATCAGGGGCGGCGCGTGACGAAGAACTCGTAGGCATAGTGCTGCGAAGAGCGACGGTGCATCGCGGGCTCCTCGGCCATCTGCTCGAGGATGGCCAAGGCCTCGGCATCCTGGGCGTAGGTGCGGTGCAGCGCATCGATGCGTTGCTCCATCGGCGTGTAGAAGTCGTCCCACCAGGCCGCGTCCGGCAGGGTGAAGTGATCGATCAGCTCGAGCTCGGACGCTTGAATGGTGGCGATGACGTCGTCCGCCCGGCCCATCGTCGGGTAGTCCTCGAAGCTGGCCCTGACGGCCGGCGGTGGATTCTCCGTGCGCCAGACCGCATCCGTGAAGGCGAGATAGCCGCCAGGACGCAGCAAGTCGTGGCCGATCCGCAGCGCCTTGGCGATCCCGATGTTGTAGAGCGCGCCCTCTGACCAGACGAGATCGAAGCTCCCTGGTGGCTGTTTCGGGTTGGCCATGTCGCCAACGATGGCCTGAATACGCGAGGCAAGCCCGCGCTCGGCCAGGGTCGCCGTCAGCCGTGCGATGCTTGGCGCGTGGCTGTCGATCGCCACGATCGAGCCCGCCGTCAGCTCGGCGAGATGGAGGGTTTGGCCACCGACGCCGCATCCCAGATCGAGGATCGCCGGGTCCGGCGGCAGCCCGCTGCACAGCCCGAGCGCGCGGGCGGTACAGGCGCGGCTACCCGGACCCTGCCTCGGCAGGGCTTCGTAGACCGCGAAGAAGATCTCCCAGAAGCGCGGCGTTGGATCTGTCATCGGCGTGGTGCTCTGAGGGTGACGCGTCATGAGCACGCCGTGCCGGCTCGGCACGGCGTCGAACGCCTGTTGCTGTTGAAGTCGGCCTTGGCGAAGCCTACCAGGCCATGTTGTTCATCAGGAGAGCGAGCATACAGCCATGATCCTTCGCTACGCCGTCCTGGAAGACGTGCCGGCATTGCGCACGGTCTACGCCGACGCGGTCCACACCCTCGCGCCGCCGCTCTACAGCGCCGAGCAGGTGCGGGTGTGGGCCAGCTTTTCCGAGCAGGATGCGTTCGTGGCCTTCATCCGCGATGTCGACACCCTCGTCGCCGAGGTCGACGGCCGCCCGGTCGGATTCCGCGGGATCGGCGCCGACGGTCACGTCGCCTCCGTCTACGTCGTTGGCCACGCCGCCGGGCAGGGAGTCGGCACCCGGCTGCTGAGCCAAGCCCAGCAGGATCATACCGCACCGACCTCGGGCCGCTATTTCACCGAGGCCAGTCTGCTCAGCCGCCCACTCTTTCTCAAGCTGGGGTTCGTTCAGATTGGCATCGAGCACGCGGATCGGGATGAGATTGCCTTCGAGCGATTCCTCATGCAGCGGCCTTTGGACCGTCCGGTGCGGAGCGACTGCGCGAAGATCCTGCGGCCGTGAGTCAGTCGAAGATGCGAAGACAGGGTTGCGACTGGGACTTGCGCTGTCTGGTCTACGCGGATACCAGTCACCGGACGCCTGTCGGCCGAGCAACCGCAAAGGACGCACTCCGGTCGCTCGCAGACGGCCCTCTGGATGGCTTAGATCGGACAGCGGGCACTGCTGGGTCAGGCCATGAGCTACCGCGAGTTTGGTCGTTGGCCCATTTGGCCACAAGCAGCTAACGAGAAGGCCGAGTCGCCAACGGCAGCAAGACCCAGGACGCAGGACGTCATCGCCGGCCATACAACCGGCACTTAGATGTTTCTGCCGATCTAGCAGGCCGTTCGGAGCTTCTAACGGTCTGCTGGGCCTGTCACTGCATTCGTGGCAGTTAGGCCGCCAGCAGTCTAGCGGAGCCCGACATCTGCTTACGCTTGCCGGGGCTCAAACTGCCGAAGTTGCTACAATTGGGCTCTGTCGACTGGCTTCCCGTGCGCCACCGATGGAGTTGAGTAGCCTCTCAACGGCAGTTGGACGTGAGCTGGTCGGGTATCATCCTGACAATATATACCCGCTCTTGTTAGCACATCTTATTTCTAAATAAAAAGGGTAATCCCCCGGCTTTGCCGGGGTGACCGTAGCAGTTTGACATTTCCGGGAGTCCATCGGGGACACTCCGTCGCGTGAGCCGCCAAGCACACGCTTGTGGAGAGTCCCGATGGACGAGTATGAGAGCCTAAGTCACTCCAAATGGGAGTGCAAATATCACATTGTGTTTATTCCAAAATGCCGCCGTCGCGTGCTCTACGGGCAGCTCCGGGCGCACCTTGGTGAGGTTTTTCACCAGTTGGCCAAGCAAAAGGAGAGCCGAATCGAAGAGGGGCATCTGATGCCAGACCATGTGCATATGCTCATTTCGATTCCGCCCAAGTATGCCGTCTCGCAAGTGGTGGGATTCATCAAAGGCAAGAGCGCGATCCACTTAGCCAGAGTGTACGGCGAGCGCAAACGAAATTTCACGGGCCAGAGTTTCTGGGCACGGGGATACTTCGTCTCCACGGTTGGTCGAGACGAAGCGCTGATTCGCCAATATATCCGCCACCAAGAGCAAGAACTCATCGTTCGCTTAATTTTCCCCTTCGGTCCATGAAAGTGAGTCAAGCTACAGGCACTGACCATCCTGAGTCATAAACACCATGGAAACCGCGCCCACAGTGACTCGTATCGAACGGGTCGATGACATCCCGCTGCTCTTGGCGCAGCTGGCCAAGATGGAGGTGGCGTCGCGGCTGGACCAGCACTTTCCGACACACGGGAACTGGCAAGGGCTGAGTCTTGGTGAGGTCGCCGTGGTGTGGTTGGCCTACATTCTCAGCGCTGGTGACCACCGTCTGAACTCGGTCCAGGGCTGGGTGGCGGGGCTGTTGATGACCTTGCGGGTGTGCCTGGGAGCACCGGGCTTGCGCGCACTCGATGTCAGCGACGATCGTCTGTGCATCGTGCTCGAGCGTCTGGGTCGCGACGATGCGGCGTGGGACGCCTATGAGCGCGCGCAGAACGCGACGCTGCTGCGGGTCTATGACCTGACGGCCCGACGGGTACGCATCGACAGCACCACGGCGAAAAGTTATGTCGGCGTCACCGAGGACGGTCTGTTCCAATTCGGTCACAGCAAGGAGCATCGCCCTGACCTGCCGCAGTTGAAGATCAATCAGTCGACGCTCGATCCGCTGGGGTTGCCACTGAGCACCACCGTGGTCAGCGGCGAGCGGGCCGATGATCCGTTGTACGTCCCGGAGATTCGCAAGGTGCAGGCGATCCTCCAACAATCAGGCGTGCTTTATGTCGGCGACTGCAAGATGGCGGCGCTCGCCACCCGCGCCTACCTGGCGGCGAGCCAGGATTATTATCTGTGCCCGCTGCCGGGGGTCCAGATGCCGGCTGCCACCCTGCACGCCTTGTTGGCGCCGGTGTGGACGGGGGAGCAGGCGCTCACACCCGTGTTCCGCGCCCCCGTGACGGCCGCTGACAAGCCCCAGCACATCGCCAACGGATTTTCCGATCAGGTTACGCTCACGAGCACCGAGGGCCTCGCGTGGCAGGAGCAGCGCATGGTGGTGCACTCCCTGAAACACGCTGCCGCGCAACACCAGCGCCTGGACCAGCGCCTGCAACAGGCCGAGCAAGACATCGCGGGACTCAACCAGCGCGGGCGTGGCCACAAGCGCCTGGATGAAGCACAGGCGCACGCCGCCGTGGACGCGATCCTGACGCAGCAGGCGGTGGGCGCCATCCTCGTCGTTGACTACCAGGTGGACACCCATACCACCCGTACGCGGACCTACCTCAGGCATCCTGCCCGGGACGTCACCACGCTCAGCGTGACTGTGCGCACGCACCGCGACCCCGTGGCGTATGAGGAGACCGTGCGGGGCTTGGGCTGGCGGGTGTTCGTGAGCAACGACCTCGTCGTGGATGTGGGCGAGGCGGTGCTCGCCTACCGCGAGGAATACCTCATCGAGCGCGGCTTCAACCGTTACCGGGGCAAGCTCCTGGGCTTGACGCCGTTGTACCTGTGTTCGACCACCCGCATCAAGGGCCTCATCCGTCTTCTCGCCATCGGCCTGCGCGTCTTGTGCCTGGTTGAGTTCACGGTGCGCGAGGCATTGCAGGCGAAGGCCGAAAAGCTCGATCACCTCTACGCGGGAAACCCCAAACGGGCGACCGCCAGGCCCACCACCGAAATGATGCTCAGGACCTTTACCGGCATCAGCCTGATCGTGGTCAGCCTCGGCGGCACGGACTGGCACAGCATGACTCCACTGAACCCGGTGCAGTCGCGCATTGTTGGCTTGCTCGGATTTCCGGAAATCATTTATCAAGGGCTGGGTATGCAATCCGAGGACACGGCTTTCAAAATGGGCGAACCGTGAGCAAGAAGATCAGCGCTTAGAGCAGTTAAACCTCTGGCGCTGATTTGCCCCCTTTAGGGGGCGCAAGAATTTAGGGTCGCGTTAGCGACCCTCCGCCGCTTCGAGCGGCTCACGAATTCAAAGCCCCCGGCTCTGCCGGGGGATGGTTACTTTTCTAATAATGCAACTTCATTTTTTCTCTTCTTACAATCACACGCTGTATCGCCAGTATCTCGCCCTCAAAGCGTCCACTTTCGGACAGCCTAGGCACAGTCAGGAATTGGTATTACCGCTCGAATCTCAAGTAGCAGAACCCGACGAAGCGGACAAGCACAGTTTATTTCTCGGCTGTATAACCAATGATGGATCAATGGCGGGAATGATTAGGGGTACTGAACTTTGCAGAGCGTTCCCTCATCGAGAATACTTCTCGGCTCAGCTAGATGCGGCCGAGATGCGTTATCTCGAAAAAAAGGGGTTCACTATGAATGCGCTGGGTGTGCGGAAAAAATTTCGTGGACATGATCGCGGGCATGATGTCGAGCATAAAGGTGTAGTTTACAGAAGCGTCAGCCTGGCTCTTATCTCGTGTATGTCTGAACGATTTTTTGAGAACAACTATGATATATGCGTGATAACAGCTATCCAGGGAATATCCGCGAGACAATGCAGAGAGGTCGGTTTTCAGCAGCTAGGTTGCAGCTTTGCGCCTGATTGTCGTGATAGGAAACTAATAAACTTATTCAAAATCAATCCTTCTATCGCAGGAGTCGCGCTCTATGAATGCTTACGGTCTTTTCAGAACTGAAGTTTCCGGATTCTGGCGCGATCAGGTGTCAGTAGCGCTTGGGGAGGCTGGGATTTCGGCAGGGTTTGCGCAAATCTAGACAAACCCCCTCAAAATACCCCCACCCATGTCGCCAACCCGGTCCCAAAGCCGGAAACTTCAGTTCATGACTGAAGGCTACCGCCTTCGAGTACATCGAGGTGTTATACAACCGCAGGCGTCTGGATTCCACCCTCGGTTACACTTCCCCGATACAGGTTCTGAAGGACTAGATCAACCTTGTACCTGATTACCAACGAGACTCAGCAGGCTCACGTTTTGATCCACCGGCCGGCGCACACTGGCGCCGTATCCACCATCGCCGGGAGTCTGCACATGGCCAAGAACCCCATCCAGTTCCAGAAGGGTTTGAGTTTACATGCGTTTCTCGATCAGTACGGGACCGAGGAGCAGTGCGCCGACGCACTGTTCGGCTGGCGCTGGCCGGGGGGCTTAGTCTGCCCGGAGTGCGGGCATCCCGAGGACTTCGTCGCCCTGCACACGCGCGACCTGATGCAGTGCAGGCATTGCCACCACCAGGCCTCGCTGACCGCCGGGACGATCTTCGCCTACACCAAGCTGCCCCTGACCGTCTGGTTTCTCGCCATGTATCTGCTCACCCAGCAGAAAAACGCCATCTCCGCCCTCGAACTCAAGCGCCATCTCGGGGTGTCCTACCCCACGGCGTGGAGGATCAAGCACAAGCTCCTGCAGGTCATGCTCGAACGTGACGCCGATCGGCAATTGACCGGGGTGATCGAGATCGACGACGTGTACTGGGGCGGCGAGGTTCATGGCGAGACCCCCGGACGCGGCTCGCCCAACAAGACCCCCTTCGTCGCCGCGGTGGCCAAGAACCACGAGGGCCACCCGATCGCGCTGCGCATGAGCGTGGTCAAGGGGTTCCGCAAGACCGAGCTGGCGCACTGGGCCGCCAAATTCATCCACCCCGACAGGATCGTCGTCAGCGACGGCCTCGCCTGCTTTCGCGGGATCGCGGATGCCGGCATCGAGCACCAAGCCATGGTGACCGGCAGCGGCGCGGGCGGCGTCGAACTGCCCGAACGCAAGTGGATCAACACTATCCTCGGCAACGTGAAAACCGCCATGAAAGGCACCTACCATAAGGCCGGCCCTCGCCATCTGCCGCGTTACCTCGCGGAGTTCTCCTATCGGTTCAATCGCCGCTTCGACCTGGCGGCCATGCTGCCGCGCCTCGGCGTTGCGGCCGCGCGGACCCCGCCCATGCCCGAACGCCTGCCCAAGTTGGCTGAGTCTCGTTGGTAATCAGGACCTTGTAAAGGGAGAAAAGCAGGTCGCATGAACCCCTGCCCTTGGAAGACGAAAAACCGAGGGAAGCTCAGTTCGAGAATACCTCTCCTTGCAGATTGCCTCCACTAGGGCTAATCTGGCTCGGAGGCTTTAAGCGTGGGAGGGGTTGCAAAATGCGCATGCAGACAGATGATGTCGGGCCCGGTTCAAACGTAATAGAGGATCGTCCTGTCGGTCCCGTGCCAATAACTGCCGGTAACGAACTCTATCTTGGAGCGCAGATCTCATCGCGAGATGATCTCAACGCCTACTTCAACGAGTTGAATCGTCTAGGAAAAGCTACAGGTTCGTCCTGCTGCGATTTCTGTTGCATTCACACACCAGCTCCAACAAAACCGTAAGGCCAATCCTGATTTGCTTTTTGTTGGGTTCGCAAGTCCTTCGAGACACCGGCTGCTCGGCGTGCGGTGTCTCGGGTGTGCTTGACTTGTATGGACTCACACCTCGGGGTTCGGAGGCAGCTGTAGCACGCGCCGAGCTGGGGCCTGACGTGGTGGGCGAAGGTGGACCGTATCTGTTGCTGGACAAAGGGCGTCGCTTAAGCAGAAACTCAGCGACACTTCGTTGCGGCGAAATCCTGTTCGCGGCCAACAACGCATGGAGACGGTTGTTGTTGAACTCGCAGTCCGCGCTCTTGTGCAGTTCTCTGTATCCCGCTCGACGCTGATAACGCCGGGGAGACGGACTCGTGCGGCCGGCACTACTCGTACCCCATTCAACGCAGTAGGCCTCGAAGCCATAAGCGGTGAGAATGTTGGGCCGGCGAAGCCACTTCTGAGATCGCACGTAGTTTAATGGTGCCGCTCAACTCTCTAGCCCGTTTGCGGCTCTTCGCACCCATTTTACGCAACCGGTTGTTTGGCCTATCCCGTAGGTGCAGGTTCGCCGCTACACCCGATTAGTATATTATGCAATGGAGTGCGGCGGTGATCCTCGGTGGCGTCTGCGCGGGCAGCTGCAGATTCAGCGGGTCGAGCAGTAGTTGCTGGTCTGGTCGGCCTGCGGCTCGGTGTAACGGCTAAAAATCAGCGTACGGACATTGGTAATCGGCAGATGGATATCGACCGTCTGCATGGCGGCCAATGTCGCCATACGGTCCGCGGGGATCGGGCTCAAAGCAATGACTCGCAGAGGTCCTTCGGGGCTACCTGCAGGCCATAGTCCGACAAGGACTACAGCGTCGCCTGTGCCTCATCATAAGTACCTAATTACAATTGCTTGTAATAGCCAATTCTTTTCTTATAAATAAAATATTAATATAAAATATTGATTTTTATATATTTTTTAAATAACTGAATTGAATTCAATATTTTTATTCACCACTCTTGATTCTGTTGAGGTACTTACCGCGCCGCGGCATCCAGCTACCGCGCCGATTGGATCATTGGTGACGGCTTTCTTGCCTGGGCTCGCCCTGTGGCCCATTCAGAATTTCCGCCACGGTCTGTCCTATCATATCGATATCGTCGCCCCGGTTGATATATCGAGGTTTTAGCGGCCCGCCGCGCATGCGGTTCTACCCAGCGCTAAGTCTCTCGGGACTATCAACCGGGGCCGCCCCACGACTGGTCGCTCTGAGGCGAAGCGTTGCTAGTGTTCCGTTTCCTCGTGCCAGAGTGATGGTATTGTTTCGGAGATCCGTTACATGTTTGCCAGCAAATACAATATTATTACGAAATTAAACCGGCCCGTGTCTTGCTATAGTCATATCATCTTGAACACCCTAACGGGCTCCATGGACGCACTTGATCAGCCATCACTAAGGACTATCGAGGCTTTACAGGCAGGCGCGCCTCTCAATCGAGAGCAAGAACGTATCGCCGCATCGCTAAAACATCGCGGTTATTTTTATGATAATCGTTTAGATGAGGAAAGAAAGGTTTATTTAACTGTTGGAGCAATGAAGGAAAGTGGCTTTATTGACAAAAACCCTGTATTCATTATATTGACTTCCTATAATTGCAATCTTGCTTGTCCGTATTGTTTTCAACAAAAGACTAAGCCCGTAAGCTCTGTGATTACACCGAAACAAATCGAGAATGTTTTTCGCGCGATCACACATCTTGCTCGTGATTACGAGCGAGATAACGTGAGGATTGACTTAATGGGTGGAGAGCCGCTATTACCTGGCGTCCACTATGAGCAGGCGGTTAAAGAAATCTTGGCTCGAGCCGCAGTAGAAGGGTTTCGGGTCCACATTACCTCAAACGGAACTTTTCTGAAAGATTATGTAAGTATATTGGCGGATAATGCTGTACACAGTGTCCAAATTACCGTTGATGGTCCTCCAAGTGTTCAAGAGGTGCGTCGTCCCACGAAAGATCGTCAGCGAACGAGCGATATGATATTTGCTGGCATAAATGAAGCGCTACAAAAAGGCATAAGAGTGAGTGCGCGAACAAATCTCGATCACACCAACATTGAGCATCTTCCAGCGCTGGCATCCTTCTATGAAGAGAATGGATGGCTAGCGCACGGTAATTTCTTAGCATATGTCTCGCCAGTTCACGATCATTCGTGCATTAAAGGGTTTCCAGTGGACGGCGAACTCGGCCTATTTGAAAAATATCTCGAGTTAGTTAATCGATATCCAAGCCTTGATCGAGCATTTCAGGCAAATAATTTTGGTGCTTATCGGTATTTGGGATGCACGTTGAGTGGCGGAGAATCTCCTGTTCCACGCATTTATCGATGCGAAGCGAATGTAAACGAATTTGTGTTTGACTCGGCAGGTAATATATACCCGTGCTTAGAGTCCGCAGGTTCAATAGAGCATGCTGTTGGAGCATATGAACCTGAGTTCCTTCTGCAGGAAGTAAAGCTCGCCGAGTGGCGGCGCCGGCAGGTTACTGAGCTTCCGGAGTGTAATGACTGTGTCGTGCGTTTTGTATGCGCAGGGGGGTGTATGTGGCACGCAATGTCGCAGGCAGGTGGTGGGGCGAGAAGTGTTGCCTGCGAACCCACCGAAGAAGAAATACGTTTGTTTCTGGCGCGAAGGGGACATGAATTGCTAGCGCCTGCCCTAGGAGGCCGTGCGACTGAGGTTTCGGGCTCCGCGCCGGTAGCCCGACGTGGTAGATAAAGACACGCTTGGTCGGGCTCGGAAGGCGAAAAAGCTGCGTCTTGTCGGAAAATCACACAATCATGTGACTATTTTCCGGGAAAGTGGCCGGGCTCAATTATGACCGTTACCGGAAAGGCGCCGCAACATGCGCATCGGGAGGCCTGACCACCAGCGTCCGCAACGCGCGTTTACCGGACGCTCGGCTCGGATGTGCCAGTGACCGGACCTGGGACACGGCCGTCGCCCGTAGGGATCAAATAGCACTCTTCCATACGCCGAGGCAAACGGTCCCCGGCGTCCACTGGAACTGACCTCGGCTGACCGCACGGCAAGCTAGGTGCCCGAGTCCGTCGGCAGCCGAAAGTCCCGGATCAGGGCCACAGTCCAGTAGAGCGTATAGGCCAGAAAGATACCAAGCGCGGCGAGGAACAGCGGCTGATCGAGCCGGACGGGGTCGGCGAGGTTGGCCGCGAGGGTCAAGAGCCCAACGGCCAGCAGGAAGAGGAAGAGCGCCGTGCCGAAGGCCCAGAGTCGCTGGCTGAAGCGGGCGATGGTCGCTTCGCGCCGCTCGGGGCTCAGCCAATAGGTGCGGTTGGGCAGGTTGACCCAGTGGACTGGCGTTCGGCGCAGCCATGCAGGCGAGAGCCAGAAGGTCAGGAAGAGCAGGGTGTCCAGAGCGAGCGTCAAGAGGACGCTGTCGAGCCGAGCGGCCCAGCCGTCGGCGGCACCGCTCCAGGCGAAATGAATGGCCACCCGCTCCGGTAGGACCAGGGCGGAGACGAAGGCCACAAGTAGATTGACCACAAAGCTCAGGGTGAGCGCGACACGCATGTTTTCGAGACCTCCCATCACCTGAGAAGCGGGGAGGGCCACGCCAAGACGACCCCGTGTCGATCAGACCGGATGGAAGATCCCCCTTCCCCCTAAACCAGACGCATCATACGACGACCGACGATGTCGTCGAGCCGCGTCGCGCGCTTGTCCCCAGATCCTCTGCATGGAGCTGTGGATAAGCTGTGTCACGTGGCTGTAACCGACTGTCTGCCATGGTCGACGCGTCGACTGGTCGAAAACTGACCGGCTGTGTGATGCTTGGGCTTCCCCGGAGATGACTGGACTGGCCGACCGCCATGGGACAACGCGCTCCAACGACACTCGCGCTCCTGTTCTGGAGCGCCTTCACCGGCGCCGCCGGCTTCCCGCTGTCCTGCGCCTATGTCGCGCAAGCCGCTGACGCCGAGTTGGTGTCGCACCCCGCGTGCGCGGCCCTTGATGGCGAGCGGCTGATCCTGGCACCGACGCATTTCCGGCAGATGCGCTTCGAGACCGACGGTCTCGCGAGCGTCTGGGTCGCGGGACGCTGGTACGACGTTCAGCCTTCGGGTGCCGCGTTACCCGTGGTGACGCTGGACAATGGACCGGACCCCTTCACCGAAGGGTTGGTCCGCTCCCAACGCCAGGGCCGCATCCTTTATGTCGACGTCCACTTCCGGGAGATCATCGGTCCGCGCTACGACTGGGGTTGGCCCTTCGTGCGCAGGCGGGCGCTGGTCTGTCGTGGCTGCCGTCTGATTCAGGAGGGCGAGCACAGCCGCCTGAGCGGAGGCCGGTGGGGCTGGATCGATCGTCAGGGCCGGGAAGTCGTTCCGGTGCAGTTGACCGAGGCGCAGGCGCGGTCACGCTGAGGGTGCCTCGGACGCGCTGCCTGGTGGCACAACGCGTCCGGAAGCCGGTGGGGCTCAGTGCAGCGTCCGCGCCGTCCGCGCCGCGCCGTCCAGGAGCCCGGTGAGCCGTCCGCCGACCTCGCTTATACGGGTGAAGCGGGGTGTAGCGAAGGTGCGTGCGCCTGGCGCCTGGCCGCTCGCCGCGAGCGGCACCTGCGCCGCCCACATCCCCTGGTCCGTCTCCAGCGCGAAGGAGACGCTGTCGAGGCGGTAGGGCGAAGCGCCGATCGAGCCGTACTCGGCGAGGATGGCTTGGTAGCGCGGCGCCTGCTCGGGCGGCAGGGTCCAGGCCTCGGTGATGACGAAGACGAAGTCGGCCTGGAGCTGCCGGGCGATCTGACGGATCTCCGCCGCCGAGGCATCCTTCCCGGCCTCACTGTCGGTGCGCAGCGCGACCGCCAGGAGCGATTGCTGAGCCAGGTTGCCGACGAAGGCGAAGGGGGCCAGTGACTCGCCCTGCTCCAGAATACGTCGGGCCTGCGCGATCAGCGGGCTCAGGATCTCCTGGTAGACGTCGGGAAGGGTCGGCATGAGGTCGGCTCCGTGGTCGCTGGTATCTGGCGCCCGCGAGCGCGCCGAGGTGAGTCTCTCAAAGATGACCCTTTGATGCATCCAGATCCGCTGGACGCGCCTTGGCAGGGGGCGTGGGTTTCGTCCCTGATCCCCTCCGTGGTCGACCGTGCGTGACGGACGCCGGTCTCCAGTGTCAAGCGATCCAGCGCGGCGCCCTGGAAGGGCAGCGGTTGCGGCGGCCGCATCGCCCCCAGACGTGTCAGCACGCGCCGGATGAATGCAGCGATGCGCGGCAGCGGCGGTCCGTACTCCGAATTCCGCGCCGAGCGCTTGATCCGCAGCAGGTCGTCGATCGCCGCGTGGAGGTCCGGATCGCGGATCAGTGCCTCCATCAGGGTGGCGAAGCGCGTTGGTGCCGGGCTGCGTCCCGGCTCGATCCAGCGGGTCGCCAGCAGCGGGCGCAGTCCATCGAGGTACTTCTGCAGGCGCACCCGCGCGCGGGTGAGGATTTCGCGATGGGTTGCGCCGGGCCATGTGGACGTCGTGATGGAAGGACTGCACGGGCTGATGAACCTCGCGGACGAACGCACGCAGCGCCTCCAGGAAGACCGGCTCCGCCCGATAGACCACCGGTGAGTCGCGCCATTCAATCAGGGTCGCATTCACTCGCTTCAGCAGCCCCAGCGCCTTTGCAGCGCCCAGCCATTGATGTCGAGCACGGCGGTCAAGGGACGCTCGATGACATCCCGTCCCGGCGTCACCCGCAGGTACCAGAGCCGGGCATGGACATCGAGGACGCGTACGTCGTCGCTGTCGGGCGAGGCGAAGCCCCAGCCACGGCTACCCGATGCGCAGGCATAGCGCACCTGGACGTGATGCTCGTCCTCGCTGGCACGCAGCGGCTCCAGGATCGCGGTGCGGATGACCGGGTCAATGGAGTGCTCTGTACGCTCCTGAAGCGGCCTGTTCCGCGAGTGATCGCAAACGGTCACTGCCCGGAGGGACGGTTGATCGCACGCCTCCCAGCGGTGCCTGTGCCAGAGTGATCTCAAGCACCGCTGGTCTGTCGAGGTGCCCCCAGGGCGTGCCCGACTGGCCAGACGGTCCTACGCATGCTGACACGATCGACCCCAGGGCCGGTCGTCCCATCGCGAGCGGACGCGATTCACAAGCCTCCGCGCACCACCGACCGGCGCTGTCCCGGTCATCCTCCACCGGGGAGCGGTCCGTTCCCCGCCCGGGGCCGGTCGTGTCTCCGTTTCATCGCAAAGGAGCAAACGCCATGTCCCGAAGTATCAACAAGGCCACCTTGATCGGCCATCTGGGCGCGGACCCCGAGGTCCGTGCCCTCCCGAGTGGCGATGCCGTCGCCAACCTCTCCCTGGCCACCAACGAGACCTGGACCGACAAAGCCTCCGGCGAAGCCCGCGAGCGCACCGAGTGGCATCGCGTGGTGCTCTTCGGCCGCCTGGCCGAGATCGCCGCACAGTACCTGCACAGCGGTTCCCGGGTCTATGTCGAAGGCAAGCTGCGCACGCGTCAATACCCGGCGCAGGACGGCGGCGAGCGCAGCGCCACCGAAGTCGTCATCGACGGCGGCGGTACCCTGCTGATGCTTGATGGCCCGGCCGACGCGACGGCTCAGCCGACGCGGGCACCATCCAGTCGTGGTGCGCGTCAGACCCGGCAACACCAAGCGACCGGATCGCGCGGAACAGCCGCGCGCGGCCGCGAGCGTGTCGGTGCGCAAGCCGTCCATGCGGCCGCGCCCATCGTCAACGACGCCATTCCCTTCTGAGGATCTCCCTCAACGCGCGGGTCGAGTCCATCGGCCCTTCACCCCACCGGGGCATCGTTGCCCCCCAGGGGCGTGGTGTCCCTTGCCTTCGGAGGCACCATGAGCAAGACCACCCAACAACCCCAAACGACCGTGCCCGCGTGCCGACTGGCCATCAGC
Organism: Thiorhodococcus minor; assembly: GCF_010820565.1. Lineage (GTDB taxonomy): Bacteria > Pseudomonadota > Gammaproteobacteria > Chromatiales > Chromatiaceae > Thiorhodococcus > Thiorhodococcus minor. The sequence continues at coordinate 86,710 of NZ_JAAIJQ010000001.1, forward strand.
CAACAGGCACTCGCCGACATCGGCCTCGATCCCGCCACTTGGCAGGTGCTGGTCGAATCCATCTTTCCCGCCGCCAAGACGGTCGAGGGCGTGCAGTTGGCGGTGCGCTACTGCCAGGCGCGCGGGCTGGACGTCATGAAGCGCCCGGTTCATGTGGTTCCCATGTGGAACCGCACCCTCGGGCGCGAGGTCGAGACCGTCTGGCCCGGCATCGCCGAGGTGCAGACCACGGCCGCGCGCACCGGCCAATGGGCCGGGATGGATCCCGCGCGCTTCGGCCCCGAGGTCGCGCGGGCCTTCGCCGGACGCGCCAAGACCGACGAGGGCTGGCAGGAGCTTGAAATCCAGGTGACCTTTCCCGCCTGGTGCGAGGTCACCGTCTACCGACTGGTCAATGGCACCCGCTGTCCCTTCACCGAGACCGTGTTCTGGGAAGAAAGCTATGCCCGCCTGGGCGGCGGCGAGGTGCCCACCGCCATGTGGGTCAAGCGCCCGCGCGGGCAGCTTCTCAAATGCGCCAAGGCGGCCAGCCTGCGCGCGGCCTTTCCGGAAGAGACCGGTTATACCGCCGAGGAGATGGCCGGCAAGCCGATCGAGGGCGATCTGGTCGTTCTGGCGGAGACCCTGACACCCACGGGAACGACCCCGCGCCCGAACGCGGGCGCGCCGGATCGCGAGCCTAAACCCACGGCGATCCCGACACTCGATGAGGCGACCCTGACCCAGATCGAGGGGCTGGTGAATCGTGCGACCAAGCGCCATGCCTGGGCCTCGGCCCAGGACTACTTCCAGCAACGCTTCCAGGGCGAGGTCCTCCGCTATGCGCTAGCCGAGCTGGCCCGTGCCGAGCAGGAAAACCGCCAGGCGGCCCAGGCCGCCTGATTCAAGCCATCGACCGGAGCGCCGGTCTCACCCCCAGGGGACAGCCGTCCCTTGGGGTGGGTGTCCCTGTTGTTTGGAGACACCCCCATGAAGATCATCAACCTCTCACAACGCAGCCCTGAATGGCTCACCTGGCGCGCCCAGGGTGTGACTGCCTCCGAGGCGGCCGTCATCCTGGGGCGCTCGCCCTACCAAACCCCTTGGCGCCTGTGGGCCGAGAAGACCGGGCTCTGCCAGCCCGCCGACCTGTCCAACAATCCCTTCGTCCAGCGCGGCATCCAATGCGAGGACAACGCCCGCCGTGGGTTCGAGGAACGGCATCAAACCTGGCTGCTGCCGGTCTGCGCCGAGTCCGAGACCCATCCGATCCTGCGCTGTTCCTTCGACGGACTCACCGAGACCGGCGAGCCGGTCGAACTCAAGGTACCGGGCCAGAAGACCTGGGACGACGTCGCCCGGCACGGTCAGGCGAGCCTGGCCTATCGACTCTACTGGGTGCAGGTCCAGTTCCAGTGCTGTGTGGCCGAGGCCGAGCGCGGCTGGCTGGTGTTCGATCCAGTCAAGTCCAAGGTCAACCCGCTCGAGTTCGAGATCCTCCGTGAGGCGGACTTCATCGAGCAGGAATTGGTGCCGGCCTGTCTGCGCTTCGCCGAGATGATGGCAAGCGGACAGGCGCCGATGCCCGATCCCGCGCGCGATCACTTCGTCCCGCAGGGAGAGCAACACATCGAATGGCAGCGCCACGCGCACGCCTATCGCACCGCCGAGGCCGAAGTCCGTCGGCTGGAGTCCGCCCTCAAGGCCGTCAAAGGCCAACTGAGCGAGGCCCAGTCGAGTCTGGTCGCGCTCATGGGCGAGTACCTTCTGGCGGACCAGGACGGGGTGCAGGTGCTGCGCTACCGCCAACGTGGGAGCGTCGACTATCCGGACCTTCTGGCCGAGATCGCTCCCGACCTGGATGCCCAGGTTCTGGAGGCGCATCGACGTCCGAGCACGACGCGGGTCAAGGTGACGCTCAAGGACGATCCTGCCGCAGTGGAGGAGGGCGCCGACGCGGAACAGACGGTCGCAGTTGGGGAAGGCAATCCTCCGTCGCGAGCCAAGCGCCGGCGGCGTAAGGAACCCGAGCCAGCGGTTGACGCGGTCGATGCGACCGAGGGCAGCAGCGACGAGGGCGACATCATCTTCGGCTATTTCTGATGACCGACGTACCGAGTCGGGGATCCCCAGCGGGTCTCCGGCTCGTCGCTGTCCAGAAGGTCTGTCCCCTGACGTTCCACCGGGTCGTCACGGGAGAGACTTTCCGTGGTGACTCCTACAGAGCCACCACCCCATCGCCTGCGCGGGCGATCCACAAGAGCGCGCGCATCACCGCCCGGACCTCGGTCCGGCTCACCACCACCCCGAGGGGAGATCCATCCCTTTGGGAGGGCGTCTCTCCCTCATCCGGAGACGACGCATGACCACCCAGCTCTACAATGTTGCACAGGCCTTCGGCGTCAAGGCCCCCAAGGGGCTCAGCATCGAAGGCTTCGCGGATACCACCCATCCGCACATCCCCCCGGCGACGCCCTATGTGTTTCGCCAGGGACTCGCGGGGATCATCGCCTTCCTGCGCGATCCCGCGGGCGACGCCTTCCTGCTCACCGGTCCGACCGGCAGCGGCAAGACCTCGCTCGTCTGCCAGGTCGCCAACCGGCTCAACTGGCCGGTGCAATCCGTGACCTGTCACGGGCGCATGGAGCTGTCCGACCTCATCGGGCAGTTCGTGCTCTGCGAGGGCTCGACCCGCTTCGTTCATGGCCCCCTGGCCGTGGCGCTGCGCGAGGGCCACCTCCTGCTCCTGAACGAGATCGACCTCATGGACCCGGCTGAATTGGCCGGACTCAACGACGTGATCGAGGGTCATCCCCTGGTCATCCCCCAGAACGGCGGTGAGGTCATCCGACCGCATCCCAAGTTCCGCGTTTTCGCCACCGGCAACTCGGCCGGGGCGGGCGACACCACGGGACTCTACCAAGGGGTGCTGCGCCAGAACCTCGCCTTCCTCGATCGCTTCCGGGTACTGCAAGTTGGCTACCTGGAGCCCGAGGTCGAGCTGGGCGTCCTGGAGCGGGCGGTGCCCAGTCTGCCGCAAGCGGTCGGCGAGAAGCTGATCGCCGTGGCCAACGAGGTCCGCCGCCTGTTTATGGGCGAGGCCGATGCCGGGGCGGAGCTGACGGTGACGCTCTCGACCCGCACCCTGGTGCGTTGGGCACGGTTGGCGTTGACCTTTCGGGGCGCGCCCCAGCCGATTCGGTTCGCGCTGGAGCAAGCGCTCACCGCCCGGGCCGATCCCGAGCAGCGCGAGGCGATCCACCGCATCGCGGCCGACGTGATGGGGGATCTGTGGAGCGGAGGCACCCCGGCATGAGCGGGGCCTTCCGCATCTATCGCTACCACCATCCCGACGGTCGGGCCAAGGACTGGGCCTGGCGCGAGGATCCCGGTCGAACCCTGACCGTGCGGTGGGGACCGGCGGGGCGGCTCGCGCAGCGCAAGACCTATCCGGCGACCGCCCTCCAGAGGGTCGAGCAGACCCTGCGGGAGAAGCTGCGCAAGGGCTATGTCCTGCTCGACGATCAGGGACGGCGGCTCGAGTCAGTGCCGGCCTCAACTCCGGGGATTCCCGGAGTTGAAAAAGGGCCTTCGATCGATCTGTCGCGGATCGACACGGGCGTCGAGGACGTCTGGTTCTGATCGGCCATCAGATACCCTCAACCCAAACCTCAACCACATCCACCAACCAATGCCGCTGGGCGCCTGTCTTGCCCAGTGGGGCAGGCGTGTCCGTGGCGAGGAGACGTCACATGAGCCACGATCATACCGACACCAACCCCGTCATCACCCTCACCGAGGCCATGACACTCATCTCGCTCTCGATCCCCATCTGGGGCGGGCGCAAGAAGCTGCGGCCCGAGGACCTGGGCCTTGCCGACGCGGACATCCCCTCCGAGGAGCTGGTCCACTGGGGCTCCAAGCGCATCTGCAATCCGGAGGCGCTACGGGTCTTCCAGACCCTCAAGGGCCAGGCCGAGCGGGCCTGCCTCAAGGTCGGCACCCGGTTCCTCGGCGGCTTCCTGGTCCCCAATGACCAGGTGCCGGGGCTCAGTACCGAGCTGGAGCGGCTTAAAGACGCCTTCGAGCAAGAGGTTCAGTCCTTTCTCGCCGGTTACGACCACGAGATCGCCGACTGGATCAACCGCCACCCGCACTGGGAGCGGCAGCTGCGCGAGGCGGTAGAGCCCGCGAGCCGGGTCGCCACCCGCTTCGCCTTTCGCTACCGCCCGCTGGTCATCCGCCCCGCGGACGACCATCCGGGCACCCTGGCCGAGGACGCCGCCGAGCTTGGCGGCTCCATCTTCCACGAGATCGCGCAGATCGCGCGGGATCTGGAGAAGAGCCTGGTCGGCCAGACGCAGATGAGCCAGCGGGCGCTGGGCACCTTTCGCCGGGTGCGCGACAAGCTCGCGGTGCTGTCGTTCGTCGATCCGCGTATCCCACCGGTGCTCGCGCCCCTGGAGGGGTATCTGCGCCGGGTGCCGCGCTCGGGACCCATCCGTGGGAACCTGTTCCGCGAGGGCTTCGGGCTCTGGCTGCTGCTGCGCGATGAAGATCGCCTGGCACGGCATGGGGCTGGAATCCTGGCGGGCGAGGTAGGAGACCTCGCGAGCGAGCAGGAGGACGCGGACTCGGCCGCGGCGAGCTCGGCGGAGGAGGGCACTCCAGAAGCCAACGTCCCTGACGGGAATGAGGCGGATCTGGGTGTCTTCGAGTCGGAGGCGCTGGAGCCTGAGCGAGAGATCGCTCCTGCGCCAGTGATGGGGCGGTCGGCATCCGAAGCGCTGCCCCTGGCGGCTGCACCTCCCGTCGCACGCACGACTGAGGCGCGCGTCGCGGCGCCCGCAGCAGCCTCCGAGCTGCTCGAGGACGACTGCTTCTTCTGACCAACGGCCCCTCTGGGGTTCTCCACCACCGGCCGGTCTTTGCATCGGCCTTTACCCCAACGGGGCACGCTCGCCCCCTTGGGGTGGGTGTGCCTCCCGCACAGGAGCTACACCATGACACGCACGACACTGAAGAATGCCATGCCGATCGTCGCCACCGCTCTGGGCCGCAAGTTCGGCGTGCAGGTCCAGGTCGGGGGCCAACAGGCCGCGACCGACGGACAGACCATCTGGCTGCCGGACGTGTCGGCCGATTCCCGGCTGCGCCCGGTCGCCTGGGGCCTGCTGGCCCACGAAGCGAGCCATGTGCGCCATACCGACATGGCGGTCTATCGGGCCGCCGCGCAGCAATCACCGCTTCGGCGCCATCTACTGAACCTGCTGGAGGACATTCGCGTCGAGCGCGCCATCCGCCGGGACTATCCCGGCACCGAGGCGACTTTGGCGCGGGTGATCGACTGGATGCTTGCCGAAGGGCAGTTGAATCCGCCGGACCCGCAGGACCATCCGGCCCAGATCCTCACGGCGGCACTCTTGCTGATCCTGCGCCATCGGGTGCTGGGGCAGCAGACGCTCACCCAGTCCGCGCAGGAGGGCGAGCAGGTGCTGCGGCAGACCTTTCCGTCCGCGTTGGTGCATCGGCTCTTCGGACTGATGGCCGAGGTGCGGGCATTGGGCTCCACCGCCGAGGCAGCAGATCTGGCCGAACGGATCCAGCAGCTGTTGGACGAGGCGGCGCGCCATCCGCAACCCGAGACGACAACGGCATCAAACGCCGCGGAGGAGGCGCCGAGCCGCGAGGATGAGCAATGCGTCGGCACGGCAGGGGACGAGGCTGACCGCGTCTCTGAAGACGACCAGCCGGAGGACACCGACGGACCGGACGCGTCCAACGAGGGGGCCGACCAGCCGCCTTCCGAGGGCGGTGATGGCAACCCTGAGCGTGAATCCACGCCTGAGGCGGCGGGAGCGCAAGCCGATGCGACCGAGACCAAAGCCGCTGCCCCGTCCGGGTGCTCTGAATCGGATGGCCAAGCGGCCGATGCGCGGTCGGGTGGTCAGGCTCCGGGCGACCCAGCCTCGGGCGATCTGCTCCAACGCGTCCTCGCCGCCGGCGAGGGCGATCTGGCCGGTGATCTGTTCGACCGTGCCCGTCAGGCGCTGCTCATTCAGTCGGGAGAGACGGGCTTCAGTCCGTCCAAGCTTCCGGTTGGTGAAGATGCATCCTGCAACCCAAGGCTAGGCGAGGTGCTGCACCGTCAGGTGGAGGCCACTTCGCGGGCGCTGATCGCCCGGCTCCAGGGCTTGGTGCAGTCGAGCCGGATGGACCGCCCGCAGGCGGTCTGTCGCGGTCGGACGTTGGTCCCAGCACGGCTGCATAGAGCTGGGGTCGGGGATGCCCGGCTGTTCGCCCGGCGACGTGAGCGGGTCGCGCCCAATACGGCCTTCCATCTGCTAGTGGACCTGTCGGGCTCGATGAACAGTCCCACCGCCTCCGGGCGGCGGGCCTTTCAGGTCGCTCTGGAATCGGCCCTGGCAGTGGCCTTGGCGTTGGAGCGTATCCCCGGCGTCTCGGTGGCGGTCAGCGCCTTTCCGGGGCTCGGAGGCGACGACGAGCGGATCACCCGGCTGGTCCAGCACGGACAGTCGGTCCGCCAGCGGGCCGGGGCCTTCCAGCAAGGCCCGCGCGGCGGTACCCCACTGGCGCAGGCGCTCTGGTACGCGGCGGCGGACCTGAGCCTGCGTCCGGAGACCCGGCGCATCGTCCTGGTGATGACCGACGGAGCGCCCAACGACTGGGCGGCCGCGGTCGAGATCCTCGGCCTCTGTGAGACCGCTGGCCTCGAGCCGGTCGGGATCGGCATCGGCTGTGATGTCTCGGCGCTGTTCCGCGTCGGGACCCGTGTGCAGGATGCCAGTGATCTGAAACAGGCCCTGTTCGGCCTGGCCGAACGATTGCTGGTTGCCTGAACGCGCCGCGCCTGCGGCTCGACCATCCAACCACCCACCCCGGCATCCGCCGGGTTCACCCCATGGGGACGTCTCCCCATGGGGGCGTCTTCCCTCGGGCGCCCAGTGACCGGCGGCCGAGCGGACTGGCTTTCGCCGGTGATCCAGAGCGGGTCGCCGTCCATCGCCAGCGGAGGCGATTCATCAAGTGTCCGCGCACCACCGGCCGGTCATCCGGCCTGCCATCATCCCCCGGGGAGCGTCTCGACTCCCCTGGGAGCCGTGTGTCTTCCCCGTCCACCCGGAGAAGACCATGTCCACCTCGGCGACCACCCGCATCCTGCACCTCGTCACCCACGGCACGATCCCGATCGACCGGGCACGGGCGGACGAGGACGTGCTCATCCGCCAGGCGATGGCCATCCTGGAGCGGCGGATGCGCCGCACCCTGGACCCCGATGTCCTGACATCACCCGAGTTGGCGCAGCGCTATCTCCAGCTGCGCCTCGGAACCCGCGAGCACGAGGTCTTCGGCGTGATCTGGCTCGACCACCGACACCGTGTCCTCGCGATCGAGGAGCTGTTCCGTGGCACCCTCGACGGGGCGAGTGTCCATCCGCGTGAAGTCGTCAAGCAGGCCATGAGGACCAATGCCGGTGCCTGTCTACTGTTCCATAATCATCCCAGTGGGATCAGCGAACCCAGCCCGAGCGATCTGACCATCACGCGACGGCTGAAGGAGGCCCTGGGTCTGGTGGAGGTTCGGGTGCTCGACCACCTCGTGATCGGTGAGACCTGCACCTCCCTGGCAGAACAGGGGGTGCTGTAACCGGGAGCGTGGTTGCTCCTGTCGTGCGGCGGAGCATGCTCCGTCTGAATACGCACTGATCTGCGCCGCCACCCCATGCGGGGCTGGCGGCGTTGTCTTCTGGGCTAGGCGCGAGGCGACGGATGGGGCTGGTCTTCCTTCCGCCACGGCATCCTCTGTGCCATGCGTTACCATGAGTACGGTGTGCCTACGCCTGAGGCGTCAATCCATGGAGACGGCTGGAGGCCCGTATGACATCGCATGTGTGGAAGATCGGCTCGATTGATCTGCATCTAGCGGTTGCGGATCTCTTCGACCTGGATGTCTCGGCGATCGTCAACAGCGATCAGACCGACTTCTATCTGGCTCGCAACCCCAAGACCATCAGCGGTCAGATCCGCCGCCGTCTCGGCTCGGTGATTCAGGACGAGCTGGATGCGCTCACCCAGAAGACGATTCTCCCAACCGGCACGGTCCTGTCGACGGGGGGTGGAGCCCTGTATGAGCGCATCTACCACGCCGGATTCCACCAGCCGGGAGAATGGCTCGATTCCGAGGATGTCGACCACGAAGCGGATGCGCTGAACACCGTCATCCGCTGTGTGCGCACCATCCTGACCGATCCGGATCTGCCCGAGTCGATCGCCTTCCCCTTGCTCGGTACTGGGCTGTTTGGCTTGAGCCCGGCCTTGGTCGCCTATGAATTCGCCCGCGAGATCCTCGCTGTTGGTCTCCGGGGTGGACCGCGACGGGCGGTTTGGCTGGCAGTGCGGCGCGGGACCTACGACCAGATCGTCGATTCACTGATTCAAGGACTGATCGATCACCATCTGGGCGTCTCACCCATACAGGACCTGCGGCTCGGGATCGGTTATCTGGATCAGTTCAACCGCCTGCATGTGCGCAGCGCCGACCCACGCTTCCTCGCGTGGATGCTGCTTCGCTATGCCGAGCTGCTGGCGAGCTACCTGCTCGCGCGTCTGGCGATCGCGGCGGGACCAGCTGGGGCGGTGACCCAGCTCATCCCGATCGGCCAGAGCCTCTCGTTCGGGATGGTTCGGCGCGACACGCAGCATCTTGCGTTGCAGCTTCAGTCTGCCGTGAGTCTTGACCCCTGGACACGGCATCTGCGGACTCTCGTGCTCTCCGACATGCATCTCCATCACCGCTTGAGTCACCTCAATGAGGACCGGAACCGTCTCGCGCACGGTCAGCCATCCCGCACGCCAAGTGAGATCGAAGCCGATCTGCGTGCCTTTATTGCCTACGAGCGCTGGAGCGCGCGGTGCGAGGCGCTGGGGAATCCCAATGTGGACGGACTGGAGCCCTGGTTACGACGTTTCGCGCCCGGACACGATGACACCCAAGGGGCTGGAGTCGAGACGCAGGGGCTGCTCAATCGCTGGACACCGAACAAGTTGGAATATCTGCTGCCGGTCACCGGTCGCACGATGCAGGTGGCCGAGTCCCTGACGTGATGGGGTGGGCGTCAAGTGTCCGGGGTCACGCCGTATTTGTTCAGCCAGTTCGTCAGCGTCATGTAGCTCGACAGCCCGAGTAGCTCCGCCGCCCGGGTCTTGTTGCCCCCGGTCGTCCGCATCGCCGCGGCCAGGTAGTGGCTGGCCAACTGGCGCATCAGGTCCGGCAGATCCACGCCCTGCGCGACCGGGCGGCCCAACAGCGCATTCTCCTCTGACATGGGGCTCGGCAGCGCCAGCAAGGCATCTTCGATGTCCCGTTCACCGAGGGTGTCGCCCGTCGACCAGAGGGCCGCCCGCGCCAAGGTGTTGGACAGCTCGCGGACATTGCCTGGCCAGGCATGACGCGCCAGTCGGTTGAGCGAGGCCGGCACCAGGCGCTTGGCCTGCCAGCCGGGGTCGGAGGCGGCGTCACGATTGATCTGCGCGAGGAGGTGCTCGACCAGCGGTGTGAGATCGCCCGGACGCTCGCGCAAAGACGGCACCTGAATCAGGGCCACCGCGATCCTGAAGAAGAGATCGCTCCGGAAGCGGCCGGCCACGACCTCTGCAGCCAAGGCGCGGTTGGTGGCGGCGATCAAGCGGACGTCGATGGTGCGCGGTTGTGTGGTACCGACCCGTGTCACCTGACCCTCCTGTAGCGCCCGCAGCAGCTTCACCTGCAGATCCAGCGGCAGCTCGCCGATCTCATCGAGGAAGAGCGTGCCGCCGTCGGCCGCCTCGAAATAGCCGATGCGCTCCGACGTCGCGCCGGTGAAGGCCCCCTTGCGGTGGCCAAAGAATTCCGACTCGGCTAGCTCGCGCGACACCGCGCCGCAGTTGACCGCAATGAAGGGACGGTCGCGGCGGGGGCTTGACCGATGGATGGCGCGCGCCAAAAGCTCCTTGCCGGTGCCGCTCTCGCCTTCGATCAGCACGGGAACCCTCCGCGCGGCCACCCGCCGGGCACGCTCGATGACCCGCCGCATCGCCGGTCCCTGATGGATGATGTCCGAGAATTCGGGTGCGCTCTCCGCTAGGCCGGAGCCGACCCGCACCAGGTCGCGATCGGCCTGCCGGTAGACCTCCGGGATGAACTCGGCCGCGATGTCGAAGGGAATCTCCGCCGTGCGCACCCCCTCCTGTGGAGACGACTCGATCAGCTCGGCGCCATAGCGGGTCTTGGCCACCAGTATCCAGACCGCCGCCATCGCCGGGGTGCCGGGGCTCAGATGAAAGGTCAGGCGGGCCGCGTCACCGTAGCGTTGGAGCAGGTGCGCCAAGGTTTCGGTCACCGCCTGGTAGATCTCCCCGAAATGGGTGGGGCGCGAGAGGCTGACCAGCGTGAGCTCGACGCTGGCCGAGGTCTGTCGCTCGATCCAGGGCAGAAAGCCCGCGCTGTCGGTCTTTGGATAGTTGCACAGCAGCACGACCCGCTCGAAGGCGCGCTGCGTTACCGCCTGGCCAATCGGCCCAAGCCCCACGGCGTCCACGCCTGCCGCTGCCTTCAGGTCCGTCTGCCCGACCCAGCTCACCAGGATGCGCATGGCTTGCCTCAGCGTGAATGAGCGGCTAGAAATACAAGAAAATTTGTTTTTGAACAATAAAATCTGCTAATTAAGTTGGCGGCCTGTTCAGGGACGCTCTGCATAGAATTCCCTATATCGCTGATAAGAAAGGTGTTATCACTAGCGCAGTAGGTGGTCAATCTGGCTGGCACAACGAGTGCTTTAAGCGGTTGTGTCATCAAGGAGATCTACCATGCACATGATTCGCGACCGCCTGAGCCAACTGACTTTCGGGGAGGTGCTTCAGCACCAGACATTGAGCCTGACGCCCTTGCTCGCCGCCGATGGGCGTGAGCCCGACTATCTCACCTTGGACGAGGCGCTTGCGCGCGGCGAGCTACAGATCACCGAGCTCTCCGAGAGCGGATCGGTGCCCGAGCTGCGGCTGATCAACCGCGCCGGGCAAGCCATCTTGCTGCTCGACGGCGAAGAACTGGTCGGCGCCAAGCAGAACCGGGTCCTGAATCTCAGTTTGCTGGCCCCGGCGGCGGTTACGCTCACGATTCCGGTGTCCTGTGTCGAGGCCGGACGCTGGTCGTCCGCGAGCCCGGCCTTCAGCAGCAAGGGACGCGCTTTCTATGCGAGTGGGCGCGCCCGCAAAGCCGGGCATGTGACCGAATCGCTCCGCGCGCGTGGCCAGCGGGAATCCCACCAGGGCGAGATCTGGCAGGACATCGCCGCCAAGTCGGCGCGCATGGGCAGCCGCTCGAGCACCGATGCCATGGCCTGTCTCTACGAAGACTTCGATGCACTGATGGCGCAGTACGTCCAGGCCATGCCGCCGCAGCCCGACCAGGTCGGCGCCGTCTTCGCGATCAACGGGGCCATCCGGGGCCTGGAGCTGTTCGACTGCGCCGCGACCTGGCGCAAGCTGCTGCCCAAGCTCGTCGTCAGCTATGCCCTGGATGCCGTCGAGCTCGGGCGTGGTGCACCTTCGGATGCTGTGACCGGCGCAGATGATTTCCTGCTGGAGATGGCTGCGGCGCACGCCTCGACGCATCCGTCGGTCGGGGAGGGCGAGGATGTGCGTCTTACGGGGCCAGGGCTGTCTGGCGGGGCGCTGCTGGCACGCGGTCGGTTGATGCATCTGTGTGCGTTTCGCCTGCCGACGGCGGAGCGACAGGGAACACGGGAGGCGTCGGACCGGATGACAAGCGCTTCGAGCCGGAGACGAGGGAGGGCGCATTGAGATGGGAAGCCACGCCGACTGGATCTTCACGAACCACTTGCAGACACTTTTAGTGGACTGCGCTTGAATCGCTGTTTGACCCTCGGAAATGGAGTTGCGACATCGTGCATAAGTGGTTAACCCAGTTCCTGTTCTTCTCGCGGCAGACCCGTCCGGATGGCCGACCGCTGTACGCCTACAAGATGAGCGAGAGGACGTACGCGGAGCTCAAGGAGCTGACACGCCAACAGATTCAGACGGACAGGCGCAGGGGGCTGGTGGCTGACCTGGAGCCCTTGTTCTGTCTGTACGCCGCGGAAACCTTCTGCCGGGAGCATAGCGAGGGCCCCTGGGCATGGCGGACCGTCTTTACACACTTGGGGTTGGAAGAGCCAGAGCACTCGGTGATCGCTGACTGGGTGGAGAAGGGGTTGCGATTCTGGAGGCGGAAGCTCCTGCACGATAGCCGTGGCCGGCTCTTTCTAATGACATTGGCCTGTGAGGGCGGACTGCCGCTGCGCTTGCTGGAGCGCGAGAGCACGCATCTCACGCATTACTTCCGCTCAGTCCTTGAGCACTACTACCGGTTCGATCAGAGCGATCAGTCGCTGGCCGAGGCGATTGCCTGCCAACAGGCCCATCGCCTTCCTGCGACCCTTCGACAGCCGCCGGTCTTCCACCTCGCGGGGACGCTCGTCGCCAAGGTTAAGGAGCTGCAATCGCACGTCGGCTCAGCCGCTGATCCGATTGCGGCATTGGACCGCCAGGATCCGAACTGGCGCCGTGATCTTCCGCTGAGGCTGGACGATCAGATTGCACTCTCCCTGCTGACCGGGTTGGTGAATCGTTCCGCGGAGCTGGCGCGTGAAGCAACGGCGCGGTTGCGTTGGCGTGGGTATCTGCGTGCCACGGGTGATGACTGGTCGGTCGAGAAGGTGCTGGAGCTGCCAGAAGCGCCGACGAGCGAGCACCTCGAGTCTTGGATTGTTGGCCAGGCGTCTCATCGGCCTCGTTGGCGTCTTCTACTGAATACCGCTCAGGGAAGTGAGCCGGTTGCCTGGCTGACCCTGATGCAAGGAGAGAGCGCCTCCGCGCACTACCGTCGCGAATGGCTTCGGCGTGGGGGCGTCGTGCTCCGTGGGGCGGCGGTCGTCGAACGGCACGGGTTGAGTCTGCACGACGGCACGCAGGAGCATCCCCTGGTCGTCAGGGATGGTGAGCCCTGGGGGGATGCGCCCTGGGTCTTCGTTGCGCGTGGCGATGGTGCGCGGCTGGACTGGCTGACCGAGGGCTCGGCTAGGACGCGAGCCGCGCAGGTCTGGGTTCTGGCGCCCTCGGATGTGACGCCAAACGCGGAGAAAGGTCGATGCGAGTGCCTGGGGCGGATCGACGTGCTCGACCGTGTCCTCTTCTGCGTTCAGGGCCAGGTTGACTTCCTCACGCCCCAGCAGGATCGGTATCGCATTCAGTGTCAGGCCGAAAGCGATAGCGACTGGAGTTTCTGTGTCGTTGGGCAGACGGTGGCCGCCGCGTTGGATGAGCGCCCCCGCTATCAGGGGCTCCCGCGGATCGAGTGCCTGAATGCGGACGGGCGCCGCGAAGCCAGCCCAACGGATCGACTCCAGTGGCGTCACCGGGGCGTCAACGGCTCTTGGAGTGACGCTCGGCTCACTGCCCAGGGTTGTGTCTGGGTGCGGCTTGTGCGTGCTGACGGCGTCGAGCGCTGCCGGCGCTTGGTGGACGTGGTGCCTTCCGATTTCCGAGCTCAAGCGACGATCGGGACGACGGACCGAGCAGGGCAGCTGGTCTTGAGTGGATTGGGAAAGGGGCGAGTCTCGCTCGGCATCGATCGGCCGACGGGCGTCACCATTGAGGGGACCGAGGACCAGGCGCTGGTGCTGTGTCCGGCGCTGACAGGTGTCTTGCCGCCACTCGTGCTCAGGGTGCACTGGCCCGGCTCGGAGCCGATCATGCTCACCCTGCCATATCCGCAGCGAGGCGCCTTCTTTCGGCTGGTGGGTCGTCCTCTGCCCGACGACGACTGGGTACCTTTGGATCGCTTGGGCGGCTTGCACGCCTTCATTCAAGACACGGCGGGCGGCTGCCGCTATCGGTTGCAGGGCTCGTTCCTCACCCATGACCTATCGGGTCAGCCTTGGGCGCCACTGGGACAGCTTCGTCAGCTGATGACTGACGGTCACCGCTGCTTCTCGACCCAGTTGGCCCCTTTGGATCATGGACGGCTGGAGATTCCGCTCTCGACCTGGCGCGACCGCGTCGCTTCATTCCTGGCCAGCAGCGCCGATCTGGATGCGCAAGTCCGACTGTCGATCATTTCCTCGAGGGGGGATCAGCTGGCAAGCGTTCGGGTGTCGCGCTTCGATGTCGTCATGGAGCCCAATCGTGAGTCGTGCTCTGTGCGTATCCCAGAGGAATCGCAAGACCGTCTTGGCGCCGGTTGGGAGACGCGTGCCCGATTCGAGATGCTGCGACTTTGGGCGCCGGCCGCCGAGTCGGTCGAATTGCAGCCCGACCCAAGTCAAGCCGCCTCCTGGACGATTCCCGCGGAGCTCGAGTCGGGACCCTGGTGGGTCATTGGGTACGATGGCGAGTGGGCTCGCTTTCGGCCCATGCTCTGGGTCGTTCCGGCGCGCGAGGGCGATACGCCAGCGGTCGAGGCATCGCCGTTGGCGGCTGCTATCCTCGAGCCACATCCCGAGCGGCGGCAGCAGGCATTGGGTCTCGCACTGATGGGTCTGGCCGAGGATCCCGACCACTCCGATTGGGCGCTCCTGCTCGAGTACCTGCGGTTGGCCCAGGAGTTTCCGCCGAGCGCGCTCGATGTCTTGTGTGTCTTGGTGACGCATCCCCGGACCCTCGCGCAGGCGCTGATGCGGGCCGATGCGCAGACCTTCGAGACCATTTGGGCCTTGTCGCGTCACCTGCCGTTCCTCTGGACCCTGGTGCCCGTCGACGACTGGCTGGCGGCGGCCGAGCGCTACTATGAGGGGCTGCGCCAGTCGTTGTGTCAGATCGATTCTGGCGAAGACATCCTCTTCGATTTGTTTCAGGCCTTTCGTGGGCGCGCTGGTGAGCATCGGCTCTACTGGCTGCCGCTATGCGACTGGATGCAGCGGTCACTGTTCCGCGGCCGTGGCCGTCCCTTGCCGCCGGACAGCATGCTGAAGGTGGCACGGAGTGCGCCTGGGATCCTGGAAGCGCAGATTGAACCGGCGATCCTCGAGCTTCAGGGGCGTCATGACGCCAACGAGCGATGGCCGGATGGACAAGAGGTGAAAGAGCGCATCGGGGGGCTGCCGCCTTGGGTTGCGCCACACCTCAGCCCACAGCCGGCCTATAGCCTCGCGGTGCGCTCCGCGCCGTTCGTGGCCGCGCACCTGAGTCTGCAGGGTCTCCATGCGAGCCCATCACTCATCCTGGAGCTGCGGTTGCTTCGGGCATTCGACCGCGACTGGTTCGATCTCATCCATGCCATCGCCATGACGATCGGCTTGGCCCAACGATCCTCGGAGTCCTGAGATGGCGAGCACGGAGCCGTTCTTCACCACCCTGATCGAGCAACTGGGGCGCCGGGCGACACGCGCGACGCTCGGCTTGCGCGGTTTCCGCAATGATGCCCTGCGCGAGCACCTGCGATCTATGCTCGGTCAGGGGGCTGGCTTGCCCGACGCCTTTCTTGCCGATCCAGTGTTCGAGGCCAGCTTCGGATGGCGCCAAGCTGACGTCACCCTGGGCGGGCTCAGTGGCAAGCTGCTGCATCCCGATCTGGTCAAGGCGCTGTGTGAGCCGCAGCGACAGGGTCTGAGCGAGGATTATCGCTTCCCGGCGCGTCAGCACCCCTATCGGCATCAGTTAGAAGCCTGGCGCGCCTTGTTGGAGGCGATGCGCTCCATCCTGGTGTCCAGTGGCACTGGCTCGGGCAAGACCGAGTGCTTTCTGATCCCGATCCTGAATGATCTCGCCGCCGAGCTCGCGCATCGCCAACACGTTCCGCTGACCGGGGTGCGCGCGATCTTCCTATATCCCCTAAACGCCCTGATCAAGAGTCAGCGAGACCGTCTGATCGCCTGGTCCGAGCCCTTCAAGGGCGGCGTCCGTTTCTGTCTGTATAACGGTGATACGCCTGATCAAGCCAGGAACGAGTGGCGGTGCGAGGTTCCCGATCGGCGGACGCTGCGCGAGGACCCGCCGCCCCTGTTGATCACCAATGCGACCATGCTCGAGTACATGCTGGTGCGCAACGAGGACCGCCCGATCCTCGATCGCTCCCAGGGGCGGCTGCGGTGGATCGTGATCGACGAGGCGCATACCTACGTGGGCTCGCAGGCGGCCGAGCTGACGCTCTTGCTGCGCCGGGTCATGCAGGCCTTCGGCGGCGATCCGAGTGAGGTGCGCTTCATCGCGACCTCGGCCACCCTGGCCGACGCCAGCGAAGACGCGCGTCGCCACCTCGCGGATTTTCTGGCCGACGTCGCGGGCGTCAGTCCGGATCGCGTGCGGGTCATCGAAGGGCAGCGTGAGACGCCTCCGCTGCCGGAATCCCTGTTGACCCTCAATGAGCCCTGCGCCGATCCGGCGGCCCTTCATGCGCTGGAGCCGTCTCAACGGTTTCAAGCCCTCGCCAGCGACGGGCGGATGCGACGCTTGCGGACGCGCCTGGTGACACAACCGGCGCGGCTCAGCGAGCTGGCGAGCATCCTTTCTGGTCGGGAGGACGCCCAGGCGCGTCGCGAAACACTCGGCTGGCTGGACCTCTGTACGTCTGCGACGACCGAGAAGGGCGTGCCTTTCCTTCCGCTGCGGGCGCACCTCTTCCAGCGCACCATCAATGGTCTGTGGGCCTGCGCCAATGCGAGCTGCCCCGGTTGCGTCAGTTCCGGGCTCGACCGTCCAGATTGGCCCTTCGGCGCCGTCTTTCTCGAGCGGCGCGAGCACTGCTGTCACTGTCGGACACCCGTTTTCGACCTGGTGCAATGCGGCGAGTGCGGTGCGGAGTACCTGGCCGCCGCGGAGACCTTTCAGCAGGGCGAGGAGCGACTCACGTGTCGCGCGTTCGACTCGGATGAGGACGAGTTTCAGCAAGAGCTCGAGCCCTTGGCTGACGAGGATGACGACGAGCAGGAAGGCGAGCAGAGTCTCCCGACGGTTGCGCAGCCCCGCCTGATCACCCGTTCCGAAGACGCGAGTGCGACAGACTGGGGCCTGGAATCGAGCGGACAGCTCGACCCATCAGGGCAGCGCGGCGTGCCTGTGCATCTGCGGCTTCCGGGCGAAGAGGGTTTGGATTGCCCGGTCTGTGGGGAGAGGGAGCGCGGTCGGGCCTTGTTTATGCCGGTGCGTATCGGAGCGCCGTTCTTGTTGAGCACCGCGATTCCTGTCTTGCTCGATGCCCTGCCGCCGATGAAAGGCGCTCAGGAGCCGCGTCCACTCGATGGGCGTCGGCTCATCACCTTTACGGACAGCCGCCAGGGGACGGCGCGATTCGCGGCCAAGCTGCAGCAGGAGAGCGAGCGCGATCATGTGCGCAGTCTGCTCTATCACCACCTCGCCGCCAGTGCCGAAATCGCCGATGCCGGAGAAATCGAGCAAGTTCAGCGGATGATCAAGGATCTCGAGCCCGCAGTCGCGGCGAGTCCGTCTCTCAAGGCCCTGCTCGAGGAGCAACGCGCCAAGCTTGTCAAACTGACCACGCCGCCCGTCGGACATCTGACGTGGATGGATGCCGAGAACAAGATTCTTGGCTCTGAAGACTTCCGGCGTTGGCTACTCCCGAGCATCAAAGAGCTCACGTTCGGGCTGCTCGCCGACGAGCGTCAACTGGTCAGACTCTGTCTGCTCCGTGAGTTCTTCGTACGTCCTCGCCGGCAGTTCTCGCTGGAGGGACTGGGTCTGGCGCAGTTGCGTTATCCGAAGCTCGATCAGGCGCAACCGCCCGCCGTCATGCGACAGCGTGGCGTCAAGCCGGAGGAGTGGCGGGCCTTGCTGCAAGTCGGTATCGACTATTTCATTCGCAGCGGTAGTCCCGGCATCGCCGCTCCGCCCGATGTGATTCGATGGCTCGGGTATCCAGGGCGACCGAGTGTCCTCCTGGCGCCAGGACAGTTGAAGGATCGCAAGATCCAGCGCGCGTGGCCCTCTGCCAGCTCGCCTCACGCCAAGCGGAATCGTCTGGTCCGTTTGATCGGACACCTCTTCAAGCTGGATCTGGCGAATACCGAGCAGACCATGCAGTTGGAGGAGATCCTCAAGACCCTCTGGGACGGCATTCGGCCCGTATTGAGCCAGACCGAATACGGCTTCCACTTGGAGCTCGACAAACAGGCCGAACTCATGGAAGTCCGCGAGGCCTGGTTCTGCCCCGTGACGCGGCGTCTGTTGCCGATCACCTGCCGCGGCATGACGCCCTACTTGCCGGGTGCGCCCGCGCCTGATCAGCTCGCGCGCTGTGAGCCTGTCGAGATGCCCAGAATCCCCGATCCCTTCTGGCTGGAGTCTGCTCCCGAGGCCGCCGAGGCTTGGCTCGAATCGGATCCCCGGGTGCAGAGACTCCGAAGCCTCGGGGCTTGGCCGGACCTGAGTGATCGGCTGGCCGTCCATCGCCGCTATTTTCGAGCCGCCGAGCACTCGGCGCAGATCCGCGGCGCGGATCTGACGCGGCGCGAAACCGCCTTCAAGGCCGGACAGATCAATCTCCTGAGCTGTTCCACCACCATGGAGATGGGTGTGGACATCGGCGGATTGACAGCGGTCGCAATGAACAATGTCCCGCCACATCCCGCCAACTTCCTGCAACGCGCCGGGCGCGCCGGACGTCGCGGTGAGACGGCCGCATTGAGCTTTACCCTCTGCAAGGCGACCCCGCAGGGCGAGGCGGTCTTCCGCAATCCGCTCTGGCCCTTTGTCACCCGGCTTGGGTTGCCGCGCGTTGCGCTCCAGAGCCTGCCAATCGTCCAGCGTCATCTCAATGCCCTGGCACTCGCGGTCTTCTTCCGCGAGCAGTCTGCCGACATTCGCAGACTGCAGGTCGGTTGGTTCTTCGAGGCTTCGGATTCAGCGGCCTCGGCGCCTTGCGATCGGTTCGCCGACTGGTGCGAGACGCACGCCCTGTCTTCCGAGAGGCTCATCGCGGGAGCGCGGATGCTCATCCGCCGGACACCCTTGGCAGGGCGGTCCATGAGCGACCTGCTGAGTGGAACAGCCCAATCCGCACGCGAGTCGGCTGAGCGTTGGCGCCGGGACCTGGACGCGCTGCTCGCCCAGCGGGAGGCGGTCAAAACCGCAACGGGTGACAGCAAGCCAGAGCAGGCGATCGATATTCAGCTCAAGCGCCTGCGGGGGGAGTACCTGCTGAGTGAGCTGGCGAACCTGGGCTTCCTGCCGGGGTATGGCTTCCCGACCAATGTCGTGCCTTTCGTGACGACGACACTCGAGAACCTGATTGGAGCCCTGTCTGCCGAGCGGGAAGACAACCGCTCGCGCCGCGCCGGGTATCCGACCCGCCATCTCGCCGTGGCCATCCGCGACTACGCGCCGGGCACCGATACGGTGCTCGATGGACGGGTCTATCGCAGTGGCGGCGTCACCCTGAACTGGCAGGTACCCGCCGATGCCGAGGCCGCCCCCGAGATCCAGGATCTGCGTTGGGTGTGGCGCTGCAAGAGCTGTGGCGGCAACGGTGTCCGGCTCTCCATGCCCGAGCGTTGCCCACGCTGCGGCGAAGCGGACGGCGGAAAGCTGACGCGCCACCGCTTCATCCAGCCAGCGGGCTTCGCCGTGGACATTCGCGCCAAGCCCGACAACAACTTCGCCGTCCCTCAGTACATTCCGGTACGCGACCCCTTGATCTCGCTCGACGGCGCCGACTGGATGCCGCTGCCGGTTGCGGGATTGGGCCGCTATCGCGCAACGCGCTACGGGTCCATCTTCCACCATAGCGACGGGCTGCACGGGACCGGTTATGCCTTGTGCTTGCGGTGTGGTCGGGCCGATTCCATGCTCCAGGACGAGCGGTTGCCGGCGACCTTCGTCCAGGACGTCGAAAAGCAGGGGCCTTTGTTCCACAAGCGCCTGCGCGGTGGTCGCCTGAACGACAAAGAGACCCACTGTCCAGGCAATGACTCGGACTGGTCCATCCTGCGCGGCGTCCGCTTGGGCGTGGTGAGCCACACCGAGATTTTCGAGCTGCAGCCGCACGATGCCAGCTTCCGCCCCGTCGACCGGACCACGGCCTACACGCTGGCCGTGGCCCTGCGCCGCTCGCTCTGCGCGATGCTCGGAATCGAAGAGCCCGAGATCGGTGCGCTCGCGGCGCCGAGCCGCGCGAATGATGAGGAGTCGACCTATTCAATCTACCTCTACGACACGGCGACGGGCGGCGCCGGTTATGTCAGTCAGGCTCCAAGCCTCTTGCCGGCGCTCATGCGGCGGGCACGGGACGATCTGCAATGCCCCAAGGGCTGTGACGCGGCCTGTCAGGCTTGTGTTCTGACCCATGAGACGCAGCACCATCTCGATCATCTGAACCGCCACGCGGCGTTGGATCTCCTCTCGGACGAGCTCCTGAATGCGCTGGCCTTGCCGCCGGCGCTTCGCGCCTTCGGCTCCGAGACCCAGCTGGAGATGGAGCCGCTCGTCTTGGCCTTGAACCGGGAGGCGCAGCGCGTCGCCATGAGCGAGCTGCGCGTCTACCTGGGCGGTCAAGCCGACGACTGGGAGCCGCTGGCCTGGCGTCTGCGTGACCATCTCACGCGATGGGCCGAGAACGGTACGGTGGTCCGCCTGATTGCGCCGGCCACCACCTTGGAAGGGCTCAACCCCGCTCAGCGTGACGAGCTCGCAGCCTTGACGGCTTACACGGGAGCCGAGCTCTTGCGCATGCCGGAGCAGGATAGGGCGGTTGCTGGTGGTCTACCGCTAATTCTCGAGCTTGGCGGAGCCGATCGACGGGTACGCTGGGCGGTCAGCGACCCCTCAGCATTGGTCCCTCGGCCCACATGGGGTGGTGGTGAGCCAGGTGGTCCTTTCGTACGTGTGACTGATTCCGTTGCGCTCGACACAGTCCCCGACACCTGGCAACACCTCGCCCCGGCCGATCTTCATCCAACGATTCCTGGGTTCGTTGCCATGTCGATCACTCAGGAGCTCGATGGCCCGTCGGCGACCTTTGGTGAGCGCGCTTGGTCCTACTTGGAAACACGGATTCCTCAACTGGCCGAGCGTCTCAATGGGAACCTATCGCTTCGGTCCGTTCACTACGTCGATCGGTACTTACGCAAC
This sequence comes from Thiorhodococcus minor, assembly GCF_010820565.1. Classification (GTDB taxonomy): domain Bacteria; phylum Pseudomonadota; class Gammaproteobacteria; order Chromatiales; family Chromatiaceae; genus Thiorhodococcus; species Thiorhodococcus minor. The sequence continues at coordinate 107,826 of NZ_JAAIJQ010000001.1, forward strand.
CCATTTGCAATCCTGTTGCTGCAAAGCTTTTTTCAGGGGCTTGAGTACTATTCGGGTGGCATTAAGAAAGAGACGCCCCTGCGCATCGAGACGACTGACCTGGATCGCTTTGGTACCCAGTCACCACGCCTGTTTCTCCACGATTGGTGCGATGCCGAAGATCGCCGACAAGTTGTGCAAGACTGGCTTGGTGAGAGCTGGTCGGATCTCACATGGAACGAAATGCCGACCCGCGAGCTGCCGCACGCGCGGGAATTGACGTTGACTTGGAGTGATGGCGAGTCCTGGTCGATTCGCTTGGATCAGGGGCTTGGATACTGGCGCACCTCGCGGCTCATTCGCCCGGAATTTCCTTTCGAGGCTGACGTCGCTCGGCAGATTACGAAGCTTCGCTCGAAGAATCTGCGGATCGAGGCCGTGAGTGGCGATTACCCGACGTACTGGTATTGCGGACGGCGAGATTAGCCGTTGGTGGGGAGAGCTGAGATCCAGACAGCCGTCATGAGCTTTCGGGTCAACGAGGTTTGCACTCCACCGTCCGCGGGGCAGGCACGGGCGACTCGCGTGAGCTTCACCCGGACCTTTGCGCCTGCGGCTTGACGTTGATCCACCACGCCCGAGGTATCTCCCGACTCAATGGTCGCAATCAGGACAGCGTAAGGAAGTTTATGCTTGTATAAGAGAACAGATATCTTGACGCCTCGCTTCCGCTTGCACGGTGTCAGCTGCGAGCGACTTGAGCGTCTTCTGCGGCTGGCCTGAAGGGTGTCCGATCAAAGGTCGGACAAGCTCGATTTGGATACCTGCCAACGATCAGGTCTGGCGCGATAAAACCTGTTCTGAGTATGTGATGACTCGATATAACTATATTATTTTCAAATTCTTATTTAGCGATAGAGGAGATTGTGATCTGGTCAAGGCCTCCGCTAGACAGCGTCGTGAGAATGCACCTAATCGTGTTGCAAGAGATATCGCTCAGATGAGTCTAACCGGCAATCTTCGACTGAGATCCCTGGCGCCTATCAAAGTGGCGCATTGTTTGCTTAAGTCTGCGCATGGACTGCTTCTTCATGAAATCCATCAATTTTGAGTTTCTGCGCCCAGATTGGGACGATCTTGCCGCGCTCGGGGGATTTGCCGAGGGCTACGCGGCAACCGATCCTCAGAGTGCCCTGGTCAAGCTGCGCTTGTTCGCCGAGCAGATGGTCTCGGCCATCTATCGGCGTCTCAACCTACCCAAGACTCCCCAAGCCAACCTGATCGAGCTGCTCCAAGGTGCGGCGTTTCGGCAGGCGACCCCGAAGGTCGTGCAGGACAAGCTGCATGCACTGCGGATCGAGGGCAACAAGGCCGCGCATGGCGACCGCGTGGGTGTGACGATCGCCGACGCACTGATCAAGGAGGCCCACGATCTTGCCCGATGGTTTTCCATAGCCCATCTCGGCCGCGCGGCATCGGAGTGCCCGTCATACCAATCGCCACCGCCAGGAGGCGCTGGTGCTGGACTCAAGGCCAAGCTCAAGCAGGAAAAGAAGGCCGCCTTGGAAAAGCTCGCGGCGCAAGAGGCGCAATTACTGGCGCTGCTTAAGGATCTCGAGTCGGCGCGCGAGCAAGCCGCGAGCGCCGAACAGCGCGTCGCCGACCTCCAGGCCGCGGCATCCAAGGGTCAGCGGGCCGCGGATGAGCTGCGGTTCGATGAAGCCGAGACCAGACGTCGCTTGATCGACACCCAGCTCGTGGATGCGGGCTGGTCCGTCGGCCCTAATGGCACGGACACGGAGGAGGTGACGCGGGAAGTGCGGGTGGAGCATCAGCCGACGACGTCCGGCATTGGCTTCGCCGACGACGTCTTGTGGGACGACAACGGCAAGCCGCTGGCCGTCATCGAGTCCAAGCGCACCTCCGTCGACGCCGAGAACGGGCGCACCCAAGCACGGCACTATGCCGATGGCTTGGAGAAGATGCACGGGCAACGCCCCGTCATCTTCTACACCAATGGCTTCGACATCTGGATTTGGGACGACACCAACGGCTATCCACCACGCAAGCTGTTTGGCTTCTACTCCAAGGACAGCCTGCAGTACCTGGTCTACCAACGTCACGGCCGCCAAGCGCTCAACACCTTGTCACCCAAGCGTGAGATCGTCGACCGTGGGTATCAGATCGAGGCCATCAAGCGTGTCACCGAGCGGCTGACCAGCAAACGGCGCAAGGCACTCATCGTTCAGGCCACGGGCACCGGCAAAACGCGCGTCGCGATCGCTTTGGCCGAGCTGTTGGTCCGCGGCGGCTGGGTCAAGCGCATTCTCTTCCTCTGCGATCGCCGCGAGCTGCGCAAACAGGCCAAGAACGCCTTCAACGATTTCCTCAACGAGCCGCTCGTCACCGTCGGTGCCCGCACCGCCCGAGACCGGCAGAAGCGCATCTATCTGGCCACCTATCCGGCCATGATGAAGGTCTTTCAGAGCTTCGACGTCGGCTTCTTCGACCTCATCATCGCCGACGAGTCGCACCGTTCCATTTACAACGTCTATGGCGACCTCTTTCGGTGGTTCGATTGCCTGCAAGTCGGGCTGACGGCAACGCCGGTGGAGTTCGTCGCCCGTAATACCTACCGCATGTTCGATTGCGAGGACCAAGCGCCAACGGTCTACTACTCGTTCGAGCGCGCGGTCGAGGAAAGAAACCTCGTCTCGTTCGAGGTGCACACCTACACCACCGGATTCCATCGGCGCGGAATCAAGTACGACCAGCTCACCGACGATCAGCGTCGGCAGCTCGAAGAGGACGGGGTCGATCCGGAGGGGCTGAGCTACGAGGTGCGCGACCTGGACAAGAATGTCTACAACAAGGACACCAGCCGTCACGTCGTCCGTAACCTCATGGAGAACGGCATTCGCACCGCCGACGGCCAGGAAATCGGCAAGAGCATCATCTTTGCCCGCAACCACGAGCACGCCATGGTGCTGCGCAAGGTCTTCGATGAGCTCTATCCGCAGTATGGCGGCACCTACTGCCAGGTGATCGACAATTACGACCCGCGCGCGGAGCAGCTCATCGACGACTTCAAGGATCCGGCGAATCCGCTCACCGTCGCCATCTCAGTGGACATGCTCGATACCGGTATCGACGTCCCCGAGGTCGTCAACCTCGTTTTCGCCAAGCCCGTCTACTCCAAGGTCAAGTTCTGGCAGATGATCGGCCGCGGCGCGCGTCTCTGCCCGCACTTGTTCGGCCCCGACAAGCCCAAGACAGGCTTTCGCATCTTCGACCATTGGGGCAACTTCGACTACTTCGATTTCCACTATCAGCCGATGGAGCCGACCCAGTCCAAGTCGCTGATGCAGAATCTCCTGGAGGCACGCATCGCCCTCGCGGAAGGCGCGCTTCAGGCGGCCGAGCCGGATGCGTTCGCTGTTGTCGCGCAGCTCATTGCCGAGGACATCAATCGCCTGCCCGAGGAGTCCATCGCCGTGCGCGAAAAATGGCGCACCAAGCGTCAAGTCGGCAACCCCGAGACGCTGCATGCCTGGGCGCCGGCCACCGTCGCGACCCTGCGCGCCGAGATCGCGCCGCTGATGCAATGGGCGAATATCCGAGACCACACCGAGGCCCATGCCCTCGACTTGCTGATTGCCCGCATGCAGCTCGAGCTGTTGCGCAAGTCCGGACGGCTGGACGATTTGCGGATCGACCTGCTCGACAAGGTCAATAGGCTACAGATGCACCTGAATCCGGTGCGGGATAAGGCGCAAAGGATCCAGCAAGTTCGCTCCGCGGGCTTCTGGGAGTCCGTCTCGTTCGCTGACCTGGAGGCCGTGCGCAAGGATCTACGCGAGATCATTCACCATCGGGCGACGGGGAGCGGTCCCCCGACCACAACGGCCAGAATCCTCGACATCCAAGAGGAGGCGAGCCAGGTCCAGACCGGACGCCGCTCGTCCTCGATACCCAGTGTCGACATGAGGGCTTACGAGCGTCAGGTCGAAGCCGCGTTGAAGGACCTGTTCGAGACCGATCCGGTACTGAGAAAGATCCGACACGGCAAGCCGGTTACCGACACGGAGCTGGCCAGCTTGGCGTCACTCGTGCTGACCCAGCATCCGGACGTGAATCTCGCGACCCTGCGCGAGTTCTACGGGGAGGCGGTGCCGCTGGATCACATCCTGCGCACCATCGTCGGCATGGAGCCGGATGCCGTGCGTGAGCGCTTCAACGACTTCCTCTTCGAGCACCCGGCGCTCACTGCCAAGCAGACCCGTTTTCTCGGTCTGCTGCAGAACCACATCGCCAGGTATGGTGCGTTGGCGGTCGAGCGACTGTACGAAGATCCCTTCACCATGATCGATGCCGACGGCATCGACGGTGCCTTCCCGAACGAGGCGGACGCGGATGCATTGGTCAATGTCATCCAGAGCTTCGGGCCAGCCACGCAACCCGACGATAAACCGAGCCCCATGTGAGCCGTTGTGATGAACGAACCCATGAACCCCCCTCGACTTGCAAGCCGGGGCCTTTGAGAGTGCTCCAGACAAACATGAACGCCATCGAACTCGAAGCCAACGTGGACGAGAACAACGAACTCCACCTCAAGCTGCCGGAGCAGCACAGTGGCAAGCACGCGCGGGTTATCGTCCTGCTGGATTCCCCGAAATCTAATGCGCCCGGTAACCTGGATGCCTTCCTCGCCGCCCTACCGATCGCCGCAAAGGGCCGCGACCGTGCCGACATCACCGCACAGGTGCGGCAAGAGCGCGCGGGCTGGGACTGAGCATGGCGCGACTCTTTCTCGACCTGGACCAACGACGACCTCTTGGCCAAGGCCGCCGACGCTCGTCTCGCCGTGTGGGATTGGGCGCGCATCGAGGCTGAGTCTCAGATCGAGCCGAGTCGAGCGTCTCAGCACCAGCCTTCCGAACAACAACCGACACCACCTCTCACGGACCCCGACACCGACCACCAATGATCACTGGCGACCTCAAGCACCGCGTCGACAAGCTCTGGACCGACTTCTGGACCGGCGGCATCACCAATCCGCTCACCGTCATCGAGCAAATCAGTTTCCTGATGTTCGCGCGCCTGCTCGACATCACCGAGAGCCGCAACGAAAAGCGCGCGGCCCGCACCGGACGCCCCTTCAAGCGCATCTTCGTGCCCAGCGATGACCCGGAGAAGGATCAGCGGCGTCTGCGCTGGTCCCAGTTTCGTCAGCTCGGCGCGGACGACATGCTGCCCCTGGTGCGCGATCGCGTCTTTCCGCACTTCAAGACCATCGTCCAGATGGAGACCGCCGAGGGCGCCCGGCAGACCAGCTTCCGCGAGTATTTCAAGGACGCCCAGCTCATGATCCAGAAACCCTCGCTCCTGGTGCAGGCGGTCAACATGATCGACGACCTGCCCCTGTCCGAGGGCGATGTCAAGGGCGACCTCTACGAATACCTGCTCTCCAAGCTCACCACCGCCGGCATCAACGGGCAGTTTCGCACCCCACGCCATGTCATCCGCCTGATGGTCGAGATGCTCGACCCCCAGCCCACCGAGACCGTCGCCGACCCCGCCTGCGGCACCGCCGGCTTCCTGGTGGAGGTCATGGAATACCTGCTGCGCACCTATTCCTCCCCGGAGGGCACCTACCAGAAGCAGGTCAACGGCCACACCGAGACCATCCATACCGGCGATCTGCTTGAGAAACACTGGCAGCACATCCGCACCGGCATGTTCCACGGCTTCGACTTCGACGCCACCATGCTGCGCATCGCCGCCATGAACCTGTTGCTGCACGGCGTCGACGCCCCGGACATCCACTACCAGGACACCCTGAGCAACAATTTCACCGAGCGCTTCCCGACCAAGGCCGCGGACGCCTTCGACGTCATCCTCGCCAATCCGCCCTTCAAGGGCAGCCTGGACTTCGAGGACGTTCACCCAAGCCTGCTGCGCAAGGTCAAGACCAAGAAGACCGAGCTGCTCTTCATCGCCCTGATCCTGCGTCTGCTCAAGAACGGCGGGCGTTGCGCCGTCGTCGTGCCGGACGGCGTCCTGTTCGGCGCCAGCAAGGCCCATCAGACCTTGCGCAAGCACCTCATCGACGACAACCAGCTCGAGGCCGTCATCTCACTGCCGTCCGGTGTGTTCAAGCCCTATGCCGGTGTTTCCACCGCCATCCTGGTCTTCACCAAGGGCGGGCTCACCGACCGGGTCTTCTTCTACGATGTCGAGAACGATGGTTTTTCGCTGGACGACAAGCGGCAGCCTGTCGAGGCCAATGACTTGCCGGATGCGCTGAGCCAATGGCGGAGCTGGAAAAATCTCCCCTCTCACGTGGGCGCGAGAGCCGGGGCTGAGGGCGTGACCTCCAGTGGCACCACTCCTTTTGCTGACTGTACCTCCAAAGCCTTTACCGTGCCGGTGGTGGAGATCGCCGGTAACAAATATGACCTGTCCATCAACCGCTACAAAGAGTTTGTCTACGAGGAGGAGCGATACGATCCGCCGAGGGAGATTGTGGCGCGGATGAAGGCGTTGGAGAAGGAAATCTTGGGGGATATGGATGAGCTAGAGGGGATGTTGAGATGAAGGGATTGGCAGAGAGTCCTGGTGCCATTACGATTAATTGCGAAGCGTCATTCAATCCTAGTGGCCCGGATTCGTCTCAATGGGTGACCGGTCGGTTATCTGACGTAGCACAAGTCGAAAGAATAGGTGTTGATCCTGCGATCTTGTCTGATGAGAGATACGTTGGCCTAGAGCATATCAGCGGTGACTCGGGTGACTTGAGATGGCAGTATTCAAGAGAGGCTGAGCTAAGAAGTACAAAGTTCCGCTTTTCGTCTAGACATCTGCTATATGGGAAGCTGCGCCCCAATCTCAAGAAGATCGCACGCCCAGGTTTTGAGGGCGTTTGTAGCACCGATATCCTTCCGATTCGCCCTCGCGACGGAGTCATGGATCGGGACTATCTGTTTCACTTCTTACGTCAGCCGCAGATGATCGAGCTTGCGGTTTCTCAAACGTCTGGCGTTAATCTTCCTAGGTTGAGTCCGTCGTTACTTAGCGACTTTCCCATCTCGTATCCGAGAGATATTGCGGAGCAAAAACGCATCGCCGTCATCCTCGACAAGGCCGACGCCATCCGCCGCAAGCGCCAGCAAGCCATCCAACTCGCCGACGAATTCCTGCGGTCGGTGTTCTTGGATATGTTTGGCGATCCTGCGACCAACCCGAAAGCTTGGCGACGCGTGATAATCAGCGAGATCGGTAAGGTTATTACGGGAAATACGCCACCGCGTGAGCAAAAGCGTTACTACGGTAATCATATCGAGTGGATTAAGACAGACAATATCAGCGCCGCTAAATATTTCTTGACCAAAGCAACCGAGGGACTATCCGAATCCGGTCTGGGAGTCGGTAGATCAGTCCCTGCCGGCTCAACGCTGATAACCTGCATTGCCGGCAGCCCCTCTTCGATCGGAAACTCTGCCTATGCCGATCGTTCTGTTGCATTCAATCAGCAGATCAATGCCATCATGCCCTACCAAGAATTTCCGTCTTTGTTTGTATTCGGACTTGTTCGCGCTTCCAAGCGCTTGATTCAAGAGCGATCAACAGCGGCGATGAAAGGCATGGTAAGTAAATCTAGTCTTGAGTCAGTCGAAGTGTACGATCCACCAGAGTCATTGAAAGCGCGCTACGCATCGATCTTTACCAAAGCGTTGGCCGATATTGATCGACAGATAACCGCCGAAACACAAGCTGACATCCTGTTCAAAGCTGTCAGTCAAAGAGCGTTTGCGGGCATGCTATAGGCTTTCACAAACTTCTTAGATGTTGGGAGAGGAACGAATCCGGAATCCTCCGCTCGTCAATAACACCACTTGAATATAATTACACAACCAAACCAACTCGCACACGCAATGATTTGTCAAGATAAGCGACATGTTGCATTCCTTGCGAGTAATGGCTAAAGGGGAGTTCGTTGCGTTTGGGTTTGAAAAATCACTAGAACCCGTAAGAATTGAATATTTTTCGATAATTTGAGGACCTAACGGAGACCTTACCCGTTGCCGAATCCAGACACACCAAGTTGGCATGATTCGAACCTGACGGAGCACTATAAGAGGCGGCTTGAGAAAGATGATGCTTGCTGGAAGGACATCCTGGGCATCACCCGATCCTTAGGAAAGAACGAATACGAGCAGGCGTCGTATTCCGCATACGAGTCGGCCATCTTGGAATACGAGGCCGAGGAACGCGGTAATCCTCGGCGCATTTGCCGTGTAGACAAGCGAACACTGAAGGCGATCACGGACTTAGATCGCCAGGTGATGATCACCTGCTATCACGAGCATTATGATCGTTCCCACGAAAAAGGCTCTCCGAGTAGATCGCTCGTCGAAAACACTTTGACGTTTCTGCGAGCCCTCGAGAACCGCTCTTCAGGAAAAGTGATAACACTGTACCGGATCGATCTCTTGAAGGAAAACATCAAGAACAGCAAGCAGCGTGCACGAAAGAGTCCGTTAGTCTTGCTGACCGCCGTACTCCGGCGTGACCACGTCAAAGGGTCATCTGGCGATGCTTCCGAATAGACGGCGCATCGACTCTCTGACTAGCGAAATAGCTCTATGGGAGCGCCTGCTTCGTCCCCACGAGCAGGCTTTGGTGTCGCTGGAAGCACCCGCGTTGCTCAGCTTCGAGATCTTCGAAGATGGAGAGCCGACTGGTGTAACGGCTGGATTCGCGCTGGAGGGATTACTTGCGGCTCTTGGACGATTCCGGGATGTGTCGCACGCAGCTCGTCATTTTTGGCCAGATCAATCATCCAGGTTTGCTGAAGTCTATGTGCGACCGGTGCTTGCTAGCGTACTTCCCCTCCTGACCCAAAGGTTGGCCAATGACCGGGATCTGGTGAACCGTATCCTCCAAGCCGAAACATCGCCCTGGTATCAGGTTGGTCAGCACGACGATCACCCCGCAGATGCTACTGCGCTGTTTGATTTTTTTTGCAACTTCAGGCGTTTCGTCGGTAAGGCGTCGATGCTTGATGAAGTCAATGAAATCACTCAGCCCGCCAGCCACATGATATCGACTGCATGGCTCTCCAAGGCGCTTCCTTTGAAGGAGGAAATGCCTCGGGCAGATCGGCGCATGCTGACCATGGCTCTACGAAGCTATCTCTCGGCCGAATATCTTTTCCCATGGCTACCGGAACGCGACGACAACGTCACATCAATTTACTACCCGCGCCTCTTTGAAGCAGCAGAGATTTTGGAGCCACCTATGCCACACACCAGTGGAGATATTCTCGATCAGCAGCTCGATGAGCTAGATGTGGACCATGAATCCGCCGAGACAATTCGACGTATCTTTCGCCGCATCAGCAACGTGATAGGGGAGGTCGGTGACTTCGACGAGGTAGTGCGTGGCATCACGTCTGAGGGAGGGCAGTGGGGGCGAGATTCGATGGTTGGATCAAACGGACCAATTAACATCATCCCGGCTCCGGATCACAATGCGTCTTGCCGACAAGTGCTTGTCGCCTTTGCCAGAGGAAAGAAGCCCAGATATGGCTTGAAAGCCGTCATGCGACAGGTTCGTGAGCAGCTGATCCGATGTGGTGATTCCGCATGCCGTTGGGACGAGCCGACTCGCATCGTGATCCTGTTCACCGACATTTGGGATAAGACAATCTTCTCGGAAAGTCTCGGGGACATTCAGGCCCATCGGCAAACTAGATCAATGCGTAAGATCATCATTGGGGCGCTGGTGAACGGTAGCCAGGTTACGCCACAGAAGATCTAGCTCTCAGAATCTACCAGGACAACTTTAATAGTGTAAACATGAACACAAAGCAACTCATCGATGAAGCGGTATCGCTACCAGTGGAAGATCGTGCGCGAGTGATCGATTCGCTACTCCGTAGCATGAACCAACCCGAATCAGAGATTGATAAGAAATGGGCGGAAGAAGCGAAACGGCGTCTTGCTGAGCTTCGATTTGGTCACGTAAAAGCCATTCCAGGAGAAGAAGTCTTTAATAAGGTTCAGGAAAGGTTTCAAAAATGAGCTTTTCCTTTCATCCAGAAGCAGAAAAGGACTTTAATACGGCAATCGATTATTACGAAGATGTAGAGTCTGGTTTGGGGTATGACTTCGCACTGGAAGTTCGGGCAGCCATCAAACGGGCAGTCGATTTCCCAAAGGCTTGGGCTGTCCTCGAGGGAGATGTCAGGCGGTCTTTGGTCAAGCGATTTCCATATGGGATCCTGTATTCCGAAGAGCATGATGGAATATTCATCATCGCGGTCATGAACCTTTATCGCGAGCCAGGATATTGGAAGAAGAGGAAGTAAAACAAGGTGGCAAATCTGGTCTACAACCCGCAGGAGATTGACATTGCCATCGGCAACACCCCGGCAGCCAAGTACATGCAGACCCTCGCCGGACAGTGCGAAGGCAAGCAGCCCGTCTATGGCGGCATCGTCGAGATAGAAACCATGCACACGAACTTCCGCATGAACGCCATCCCGGAAGCACTGCTCAGTGGTGGACTGCTCGAGTACGAAGACTTCCTCGCCGCCCGACGCCGACTGATGGCGGAGCGGTGGAAGACGTACTACTGGTCCCTGTGAGGTCAGAGCGATGCGGATCAAAGCGATTACGCTAGAGAACTTCAAGGGTGTCCGCGACCCGGTGCGGATCGAGCTCAAGCCAATCACGCTCCTGTTCGGTCCGAATAGCGCCGGTAAGAGCACCATCCTTCAGGCGTTGCACTATCTCCGGGAGATCCTGGAGCGTGGCAATCTGGACCCGGACCTGACCATCGGCGGCGGCGCCTTGGATCTTGGCGGTTTCAAAAGTCTGGTGCATGGTCACGACCTTGGAACCGCGATCCGGCTCAAGCTAGAGGTTGACCTGGGGGATGCGGTGGGGACCGAAGTACTCCCTTTGAACTCAGGGTTTCATCTGGCCGATCACGATTTCAGCGAACTCTTGGTGCGCTATTTGATCGGCGAGAGCGAGGAGTACCAAGACTGGGCCGTGGTCGAGTCCATCGGCGTTGGACTCGAGGTGCGCTGGAGCGCGGATCTGCGTGCCCCCTATGTTTCCCGACTAGAGCTGGACCTCAACGACGATCCGGTCTGCGCCATCGTTTCGCCACCAGCACCCAATCGGGCTTTGCTGCAGGATCTCAACTTCGATCACCCGCTTCTTCAAACTGCCTTGGATCCGTATGACCCGGACGCGTTGCGCGAACAGGGTGATCCACTTCCTCCATCCCCGCTGGAGGTAGCGCTGAGGGCTTGGTCGACCGAGATGTCTCTGGACCTGGTTGAACGCTCGGACCTCGAATCCCCGGTTCGCGTGTCCCTGGAGACTCACCACGGGGCCTTGCCGTCACTGAAGGGCGAGGTGAGCTTTGGTCTTCGAGATCCCGACATCAAGAAGGCCGTGAGGGAAGAACGAACGGCCCGGATCCTTGCCGCACGCGCCCTGCTGAATGAGCTGATCCAAGGGCCGCTCTGCATCGCTCGCGACTGTTTGGCCCATGTTCTCTATATCGGTCCTCTACGCCAGATACCCGTCCGCGCCTTCAGGCCCCGCGTGTCTCCGGACCAAACGCGCTGGGCGAACGGCTTGGCGGCGTGGGATCGACTGTATACCTCGGAAGGGTCGTCACTCGTCGATCGGACCAACGACTGGCTGCTCAATCGCTTGGACACCGGCTATCAGATCGAGCGCCGCGAGTTTCTTGAGGTACCGCTACCGAGCGCATTTGCCCAGTTGTTTGAACGAGGACTCACCGAGGACGATCTGCCAGACCTCGAAGAGCTGTACCAGGAGCTACCGGTGAGAGGCTCGCTCGGTCTGCGCGACGTGAAGACCGGTGTCGCGCTGGAGCCAAGTGACGTCGGTGTCGGCCTGTCTCAGATCATTCCCGTCATCGTCGCCGCGGAGGCTACTCGCAAAGGACTCATTGCCATCGAGCAGCCCGAGCTTCATGTGCATCCCGCGGTACAGGTCGGTCTGGGCGATCTCTTTGCACACCAGCTCCACAGAGAGGACCAGATTCCGGGAGAGGAGATCAATTTCCTCATCGAAACCCATAGCGAGCATCTCATGCTCCGCCTGCTGCGCCGGATTCGTGAAACGACGGATCAGGAGCTGGAGCCTGGGGCGCCATCGCTCAGCAAAGACGATGTGGCGGTTTACTACTGTGAAACACGGAGCGCCGGCATACACATTAGTCCTCCGCTTCGCATCGACGAAGATGGAGAGTTTCAGGATCGCTGGCCAGCGGGATTCTTCCCTGAACGAATGAAGGAGCTGATCTGAGGATGATTCATGAGTACGCCATCGAGCCGCATCTGGTCGCAAATGCGGGCAGTCTTGCACGATTTCGATTCTGGAGCCTGGAGTTTGGTCTTGGCACTCCGCGCATCATGGCTCAGCTACCCAAGAAAAAGAATTGGAGACGCTTGGTCTTTCAGGCGATGAATTCTAACACTGGTGATGTCGAGCGAACGCGAGTAGAAGCCTTGATTGGACACCTGACTTCGTCTTCCTCTTGCAGGGAAACGGCTGTTTATGATGGAGCATTGCCATGGATCGACAACGCATTAAGTGAGCATGCGAGACAACCTTTTCGAGCGATACTTGCGGCAGAAGACCGAGCTGGCTTTCCGGCGATTATTGTAGCCGAGCCCCTGGAGCGAGTTTATGAATCCGAATCCTGGCAGGTGAAAAGAAGTATCTGCGTACCGCGAAATGCAGACAGTATGGCTGCAGCGGTTGAGGTCATGCTCGCTTGCTGTCGTGTCGCGATATTTGTCGATTCTCATTTTGGGCCAGAAAACCCTAGACACCGTAGGCCGATGGAAAAGTTCTTCGCAGCTATGCGAAGTAGGGACGACAGGCTAATGCATCGTTTGGAAATTTGCACCGGGTCCAGTGCTACGCTGGATTTTTTGGAGCAGGAGTTTCGTGACCGGCTTGCTCGTCATCTGTCACCTGGCACAAAGCTGATCCTGAAAAAATTGACTCAGCAAGATACAGGCGAGAAAATTCACAATCGTTATATCATAACGGAACTTGGTGGTGTTCAATTCGGAACAGGTATGGACGATGGTAAGAAGGGAGAAAACGATGACGTCAATTTGATGGATATTGATCAATATCTACAACGTTGGGACCAATACTGCGATAGAGAAAAATTTGCCTTTGATTGCGAAGAAGTAGAGATTGAGATTTGATGTTTGGGTAATATTCCGATTTGGAGCCAATAAGAATTATCCTGGCTCAATTTTCACCTGGTGTTTATTCATCCAGTTGTTCAGCGTTTGATAGCTGCCAAGCCCAAGTAGCTTAGCGGCTTGTGTCCGATTGTTGTTGGCCTGCTCAAGTGCCCGTCCGGCATAATGCTGAACGACCTCATCCAGCACCGATTGAATGTCGAAGTCTTCGTTCAATCGACGGCCGAGAATTCCCTCGGAAGCGCCTCGCTCCCGAAACAGCGCGGCATCGATATCGGGCGCCTCGATGCGCTCTCCAAAAGACCACAGAGATGCACGGAGCAAGGTCGAGTAAAGCTCCCGAACGTTTCCCGGCCAATGATGCTGCTTGATGGCATTCCGGGCTTTGACTGACAGTGCCTTTTTGGAAAAACCGGGCTGACCGGCCGCATCGAGATTGATCCGGTCGAGCAGAAAGTCGGCAAGCAGCAAGATATCCGTTGGCCGATCCCGCAGCGGCGGGAGACGCAGCACGCCGACGGCGATCCGATAGAACAGATCCTCACGAAACCGGCCAGCGGTCACCTCGTCCATCAGATTGCGATTCGTCGCGGCGATCACACGCACGTCGACCCGTTTTGCGGTGGCTCCACCCACGGGGTAGAAGTCGCCGGACTGAAGCACACGCAAGAGCCTGACTTGCGCGTCCAGAGGTAGCTCACCAATCTCGTCCAGAAACAGGGTTCCGCCATCCGCTGCTTCGAAGTACCCCGGCTTTGCCGCCGCCGCTCCGGTGAACGCGCCCTTGACGTGTCCAAACAAGCTCGCATCGATCAAGTCCCGTGGAATGGCCCCGCAGTTGACGGCGACAAAGTGCTTCTCGCGGCGGTTGCTCGCGTTGTGGATCGCCGTGGCAAAGAGCTCCTTGCCCGTTCCGGTCTCACCCTGAATCAGCACGGGGACATCGCGTCGCGCGACGATATTGGCCTGCGCGATCAACCCTTCCATGACCGGATCCCTGGTCAGTATGTCGTCGAACGCGGCGGCGATCGGGACCTCGGCGACGGCCAGTTTGCCGAGCTGCCGATTGCTCCGCGCCGTCAGTTGCGGAAGGAATTCCGCCGAGATATCGAACGGGATATCGACTTGCTGGACACCTTGCTCGATGGACGACTGAAAAAAGACGGCTGGGTATTTCGTCTTTCCCAAGAGGATCCAAACCGCCTGCATGGCGGGCGTGCCTGGGCTGAGCAGGATGCATAGCAGGTGGTCAGGGTAGCGCTCCGTCACCTGCGTCAACCAAGCATCGACGGCTTGATAGATCTCTCCGAAGTGAACGGGCGTGGTGAGCTGTGCGTGGGCAGAATTCAACGGGATGGTGCACTGCTCGCCCAGCCAATCGAGATAGGGCTCAACCTCGGACGTCTCGTAGTTGTAGATCAGTTCCGCCCGCCCAAAGCGTTCCGCCAACAGCGTCGAGAGCACGGGACCCTGGGCCTCGGCGTGCTCTCTCGATCTGGTCCGTGCTTCCAGATCCTTCCTACCAATCCAACTGACCAGAATTCGATCCATCTGTGGTTCCCAATTGATGGGCTGAAACGATGGCAAGACCATGCGGCTGATGCCGTCTCACCGGAGGTGCGGGTCTGGTCCTGGTGTGGACCGTCAAGGAGTCGCAGGCGAAGACACATAATATTCCTTATCGCTCAGTAAACAAAATGCTGCTTGGCGGAATCCAGGCCTTTGCCTGTATCGCTTTGAATCAGAAAAATCATTATAAAACAGTTATATAAGATCATTACCTGATGGTGGCCCGGAAAGTGCTTTACTCAGCGCGACAAGCCAAACTCATCGCGTTGACGGAGGTCTTCTGATGGATATTCTCGCGGGGCTGGGGTTCGACGGACGTAGACCAAACAGGATAGGCGCGCAGCTGGGCGTGGCCGTGGTCGGACCGGCCGGGCTTCTCGGGCTCATCGAGTACTGGGCAGGGATTGCGCCGGTCGAGCAGCGGCACACCGAGCGCGTCGTGCGCTACCAAGAAGCGTTGCGGGCCGTTGGATCGGCAACCTTCTTTGCGTCGTCTCTGCGAGCCGATCCGCTGGCCACCGCCGAGACCTTGCTCCGGTGGCGGGACTTCGCGCTCGATCATGGATGGACCGGCAAGCCGGGGTCCGGGTCGCCCGGTAGACTCGCTGCACTCGCCGAGGTGGAGGCCAGCCTGACTGATCTGAGCCCATGCTTGGCCGAGCGGATCTCTCGGGTCATCGAGCGCATCGCTCGCATTCCCGCCGCGATCCAGGCGATTCGTTTGGTGGATCCCACGCGACAGTGGGCACCACCATGGCAAAGACTCTTTCGTGCGCTGGAATCGGCCGGTGTCGTGATCCGTGTCGAGCCCGACACTCTGATGCCCGGCGCCCTTGAGCAGACAGACCTCGGCCGGTTGCAGCACGCACTGCTGGCCGATGCAGAACAGCCGGGGCCGCTCTCACTCAATGGCGACGGCACGCTGAAGCCCCTTCGATGCCTGGACCCACAGGCATCGGCCGTCGCGACGGTCGCGAGCATGGCTTCCCAGGAACGTGGCCTTCTGATCTGTGGTGATGACGGCGCTCTATTCGATTGCGCCGCCCGCTCTCGCGGTCTGCCATCGGCTGGACTGGGAGAGAAATCCCGCTGGCGTCCACCAACCCAGCTCTTGCCATTGCTTCTTCAGCTGCAATGGCTGCCGCCAGATGCTGAAGTGCTCCTTCAGTATCTGACCCTTCCGGCTGGTCCTTATCGAATCCTGCGCGGTCGAATCGCGACGCGTTTTCTGGATCAGCCAGGATACGACCCGGACGCATGGGCCGAATTGATCGATGGCGAGGTTCAGGCTCGCATGGCCAAGGATCCAAACACAAACGAGGCGACGCTTCGCAAGTCCATTGCTGAGTGGCTACCCGTGGGCGCCGCCAGGGACCGAAACGCCATGCCGGTCGATCTGGCCATCGCAGCGTGCGAGCGAGTAAGAGATTACTGGAACCGACGATCGGCTGCCGCGGACTCCGCTTCATCATCTGAGCAGACGCAGTGGCCGAGTGCCGCGCGCGGAGCGGACTCCGTTGCCAACGCACTGCGCGCTTGGGGCGCGGATGCGATTCCGCGGGAGCAACTGCGGCGGCTGCTCGACATCGCGGCGGCCGAGACGGCCGCGGACAGCGGTCAGACCCAGCGGCTGGGCGCCCTCTCAATGATCGCTTCACCCGAGACCGCCCGCTTGAGCGCGGATCCTCCGGCGCATTTGGTCTGGTGGGAGCCCGAGGTTGGTGCTGAAACCCGACCGCCGTTCGATCCGGTGGAGCTCGCGGCGCTTCCGGATTTTCCAGACGCTCAGGGTCGCGAGGCTCTGCGCCAGGCCGCTTTTGGCCGTGCGTTGTGGCCGATCATCGCCACGACGGATAGCCTCACCCTGCTGGCACGTGGCTCGTCAGACGATCTGCTGCGACTGCGGCTGGAGCGCTTGCTGCCGTTCGACCGATGGGTCTCCTTCGAGGAGCGACTGATGATTGCGGAGAACGATCAGGATCAACACGCGCAGGGCCTCATGGGATGCGCTGACCTGTCGCTGATCGACGATCTCAGCCTACCTCCATCTCAACGCTGGTGGACTCTGAATCAGGCGATCGCTTGTCCGCGAGCCAAGGAGTCCTATTCGGGACTCTCGAGCCTTGCCCTCGAGCCTCATGCATATGTCCTCAAATACGTGGCCCGACTCTCCGAAGGCGGCATTGCCCCGGTTCCACTGGACGCTCGCCTCAAGGGCAATCTGGCCCATCGGGTGGTGCAAGCCTGGTTTACGGAGAACCCATGGCGGGGAACTGCTCCCTCATCGAAAGCCCTGTCTGCTTGGCTGGACCGGCGCTTAGACGATTTGATCATGACAAGCGGCCTGCCGTTGGCCGGTGCCGGTCAGCGTACTGAGCGGTTGCGCTTTCGAGCGCAGGTTCAAGAAGCCCTGGAGCGTCTTCTCAACCACTTGGAGCAAGCCGAGGTGCGAGAGGTGTGCGTGGAGGCATCCCTGGAGCGGCCGGCCCCTGAGATTGCTGGGGGAGAGACCGAGCTCGAAGGCAGACTCGACCTGTTGCTCCGGCTGCGTGATGCGGACGATGGAACCGCTCGCTGGGCCATTGTGGATCTGAAATGGGGAGGACAGCGCGACCGGGAAGCCGAGTTCAAGCATGGTACCTACCTGCAGTTGGCGACCTACGCGGCTCTCGTTTCGACGCTAGGGGACGGACGGCTGTCCGCATTTGGGTTCTTCATTCTCAAGTCCGCCACGCTGCTTGCTCCGAGCGGTGCGATCTTCCCCGGGGCAAAGGTCATCGCCGCCGAAGATCCTTCGATCACCCCTCAGCGCATCTGGGATCGATTGATGGCGACGGTGCACTGGCGGCGCGAACAGTTGGCGCAAGGAAGGATCGAGATCACGTCCGCCACGGCGTCGTTCGATACCGAATCGGCACCTCCCGCCGGTGGCTTGCCGGTTCTGGAGATCGAGGCTGAGCGGCGTGATTCAGGGAGTCGAGGAGGATGGTCACCCAAGAAGACCGGGTTCAAGACAGTCGATCCTTGGCGGGTCCTGATCGGCGGGCTACGCGACTGAACGACAGCGATATCTCGGAGCAAAACGCATGACTATTCTATTTCGACATGCCGGAGCCGGCTCCGGAAAGACGACCAGCATTGAGCGGGATATCGGTGAACGTATGGTCGACGGCCGTTTGCAGCCCGAGGGGCTGATTGCCGTCACCTTTACCAAGAAGGCCGCGGCCGAGCTGGCCGAGCGGATCGGCAAGGGCCTCCTTCAACGCGGGCGCTCCGACCTGGCGTCACGTCTACGAGAAGCCCGAATTGGCACCGTGAATGCCGTTTGCGGTCAACTGATCGAGGATTGCTGTTTTGATCTGGGGCTTTCTCCGACGCAAAGGGTCGTGGAAGAGGCGGATCAACAGGCGCTGCTGAACGTGGCCCTGGATGCGGCTCTGTCATCGGGTCGAACAGCTGAGCTCAATGCGCTGGCGCGACGTCTTGCCATGGACGACTGGCAAGGCGAAGTCTTGGCGTTGATCGAAAAGGCGCGCGCCAACGATTTCTCCGACGATGATCTGGAGCGATTCGCTGATCGCTCTGTTAATGAGCTGATGGCGCAGCTTCCTGCGGCTGAGGATTTTGTTGACGAAACGGGACTCCGGGCGGCCTTGGAGCAGTCTTTGGTTGCTGGTAGAACGGTCGCCAAGCCCACCAGTAAGTTTCAGAAATCGCTGGAAAAGATCGAAATTTGGTTGCGGCAGCCCGTCCTTACCTGGCAGGAGTGGGTGCGAGCGAGCAAGCTCGAAGCGGGGGTAAAGGAGCGAGGGTTGCTGGAGCCCGCCATCACCTACGGTGGGCGCGTGCTCGAATGCCCCGGTTTTCGTCGTGACATGGAGACGATGATTCGATCGCTGTTCGATGCAGCGGGAATGGTTATGGAGACCTTTGCCAAGCTCAAAGTCGAGCGCGGTCTTGTGGATTTCGTCGACCAGGAGCAATTGACGCTTCGCGCCTTGATGCTACCTGCTGTCCGAGATCGTTTGCAGCAAAGCCTGCACTATCTTGTCGTGGACGAGTTTCAGGATACCAGCCCAATCCAGCTGGCCCTCTTCGCGGAGCTTGCCCACATTGCCAATGATGTGCTCCTAGTTGGCGACGCCAAGCAGGCGATCTACGGGTTCAGGGGCAGTGATCCGCGCTTGCCCTTGGATGTGATGCACTACGTTGAGACAGGCGGGGGCATCAGCGAGGATCTGCCGAACAATTACCGCTCGCGTCCCGAGCTTGTGCGCCTGACCAATGCGCTCTTCGTCGAGCCTTTCTCCCACCTCTTGCGGCCCAGTCAAGTCGAGCTGGAGCCCAGGGTCACCTCACCCCTGACGCACGAGCCGCTTTGCTGGTGGCACCTGGAAGGGAAGAATCTTCCCAGTCGTGCCCTTGCGTTGGCGGGAGGTCTGCAGAAATTGATCGAGAGCGGGCTGACGATCGTGGATCCGGTGACCAAAACTGTGCGGCCAGTTCGGGCCTCCGACATTGCCGTGCTCTATCGCAACGGGGATCACGCCATGGATTTGGCGGCCGCATGTGCCGATCGGGGCTTGCCCACGTCCCAAGAGAGAGCTGGCTTGCTCGAGACACCGGAAGTGACGCTCGCCTTGGCCTGCCTGCGACGATTGGCGGACCCTAAAGACAGCTTGGCCAGCGCTGAGATCATTGCCCTAGAAAGTGGAACGCCAGGAGAGGATTGGCTGCCGTCCCGGCTTGGTGCCATTACAGCTGGTGACGGACCCGCATGGAGCGATCGAGCCTCGCCCACACTGGCGCGCCTCTCGGAAGCAAGGTCCGAAATCGCAACCCTGACACCGGTGGAAGCCTTGTCGATGGCCATTCAGGTCTCGGGTTTGCACCGAACGTTGGTCGCGTGGAACGAAGGCCGACGTCTTGTGGAGCAGCGCTTGGCCAATATCGCGCGTCTCACAGAGCTCGTCGATGACTACTGCACCAGTTGCGAGGCATCCGGACATGCCGCAACAGTCGCCGGCCTGATTCTATGGTTGCGCGGATTGGAGCAGCAGGGAGCGGATACCCAAGCCGCGGGTGCTGGAGATGCCGTGAGCATCCTCACCTATCACAAGGCCAAGGGGTTGGAGTGGCCGGTGGTGATCTGCGCCGATCTGGGAGCCGATCTCAAGGTGAGTGTTTTTGGTCCGCGCGTATTGGCTTCTCCCGAGCCCTTTGATTGGAATGCGCCGCTCAAAGGGCGCGAGCTTCGCTACTTGCCCCAACCCTTCCCGGATCAGCGTGGCAATGACCCCTTGACTCAACGGCTCAGAGATACTCCAGCTTGGACCGAAGCAGAAACGCAGGCCAGGAACGAGGCGGTTCAGCTGCTCTATGTGGGCATGACACGCGCCCGGGATCGACTGATCCTGACCCATGAGGGACGGGAAGGCGTTGGAAAATGGCTCGATTTGCTGGGCTCCGAGCTGTTCCCGCTCGATGGGGTTGCTCTTGAGCTTCCAGATGGGACGACTGTTCAAAATAGTGCTGAGACGTTAGGCGGCAGCACAGACGAGAGCACCCGACCATCACGTCCAAGACGCTGGCTCAGCGAGCCCCTTTTTCCTCCCGAGCAAGCACCAGAATATCGCCAGAAGCCGTCCGATCAACAGCCGGGCAACGAACCTTATTGCAAAGTGGTTGGTGATTTCGGCACCAGAATCGACGTAACCAACAGGCACGACACGGCACAGGTTGGATCCGCGCTGCATCACACACTGGCGCTGGGGCTGACCGTGCCCGGATTGGGCGAAGAGGACATTGCAGACATCCTCTCCGGTTACGACGGGGTCAACATCAATGCGAGGCAGGTTCTGAACCGGATTCGGGAGTTGAGCGCTTGGATTGCCCAGCATTATCCGAGCGCTCGCTTACACTGCGAGCTACCCTTCAGCTGGCATCTGCCGAGCGGTAAGCTCCAAGAGGGACAGATCGACCTGGCCTTGGAGCTCGCAGACACTTGGGTGGTCATCGACCACAAATCCAACCCAAGGCCAAAATCCGAGTGGCTCGGGCTTGCGAGCGAGCATAGTGGGCAACTTCAAGCCTATGCGCAGGCATTGAAAGCGCTAAGCGGAAAACCGGTAAAGGAATCGCTGATTCACTTCAGCGTTTCCGGGGGGATGGTCCATGTGGACTCGTGACCTGACCGTGTGAGGCCGGCTTGCAGCCTGAGCGGAGCCGACGAAGACGGGCGATTTTAGGAGCCTGCTGCAGATCGCGGGCTCAGACGGCGCGAAAGACTTCATCCAGTTGAGACCACAGCTCCTGCTTGACCTTCCGCAGCCGCATCCGCGGCATCAGTCCGAGCTGCGCGATGGCCTCATCGAAGGTCCAGCGTTGCTTGAGCATCTGCTCGATGTCCTGGCCGAAGGTGTGGCTGGTGTAGCGGTGCAGGGTGATCCAGCCGATCACCCGCGCGGCATGCAGCTCGAAGAGACCCAGCTCATGGATGGGCCGCTGGTGATGCTCCAGGGCGCCCAGATGGCCATTGAGCCAGACCAGGGTCGGCGCCCGTGTCTGCTCCAGAACGAGCTTGGTGCTGCGCAGGGTCTCCAGGGTGTCGGCGCCGCCGGCGATCACCGAGTTGATCACTACCCGCACCCCCAGTCCTTCCAGCACCGCAAAGAGATCATTCTCAACCGCGTACGCCATCAGCGGCTGAAAGCCGTTGCTGCCGACATCGACGACGAAGGGCGTCTCGGCCTCCGCCGAGGCCAGCCGCTCGACCAGCTGGTCGAAGGCGCGCGGATTGACCACGTGCTCCTCGGCGAGCTGCAGATAGTCGCAGTTGAGCGGTGCATAACGCAGCAGGGTCGGGTTGGTCGCATCCGTATCGATGCAGTGCACCGGTTGCCCCGAATCCAGGAGGTACTGGGCGAGGATCGAAGACACGTAGCTCTTGCCGACGCCACCCTTGGCCTGCAGCGTGATGTAGAGGATCGACATAGGGGGTCTCCTTGATGAAGCGAGCCGGGTCAGCGGCTTGGACGGCCGCGCTAATGAATGTCCTCGTCATCCGCGAGCGGGTCCCAGTTCAGGGTGGCTGGCGGAGACGCCGGGCGTCTCGGTGCGGGTGGTCGCGGACGGGCGGCGGGATCGGATTCCGCCGTCGGCGTCATTGACGCTGTCGCCGAGACCGGTGGTCGCAGCCGCGCCAGATAACGGCGGAACTGACGCAGACTCATGGGCGGTGGATGCCCGATGTCGACGAAGGCCCGGTAGAGATCGATCCCCGTATAGCCAGCCTTCAGGGCCGCCAGGATCGCCGCCATGTTGACCTGGATGAAGGCACTGGGGCGGGTCGGACGAGTGCGCGTTATCGCCGTGAGACGGCTCAGGATCTGGTCAGGATCGGCGGATGTGGGCATGGGGCTCTCTCATGTCGTGCATGTCGCTGGCGGTCAGCGGTGGTCCCGGCGGATCCCGCGCTGACATCTGAATGACCATGGCCGTGGCCGAAGGCTGACTCCGCCTGTCCCGAGGCCGTCTTGGGGCATCCGTCGCCGACCGCCGCGATCCTCTCCGCCCCCGGCGTGACACCGCGGGTCTGTCGCGCGATGCCGCTGGATCATAGGGGGCCGTTTTCCTTCTGTCTGGCCAATACGGTCTCTCCATCCGGGGACCGTTAGGGCCTGACATGGGCGAGGGCGCTCGTTAGGCTGATCCCCTCCGATCCGGGGACACGCGTTCTTCCGCGCCACCTGCAACGACGGTCTTCAACGCCGCCATTCGCCCGTCCGTCGGGCATGCCTGTCGAGCGCACGGCTCAAGGGCGGGATTCTTGGTTGGACAGCGGGTGAAACCGGGAACGGGATCGGCGGGGGTGAAACAGAGGGATTCGCCCGTCGAGACAAGTCACTATTCGGGCGGCATTTTCCTTTGGGTGAGTCACTGGGCGTCCAGCAGGACGTGAAACCACGCCGATCAGCTAGCCGATGCCCAGACGGTCAGCGACGCGCCTGACGGGTGAAACGGCTGGCTCTAAGAGGGACGGGGTGAACCATGGATGGGATGGCTCACCGGTAACACGCTGTTTCGATAGGCTTTGGGCCAATGTGAAACCGGCCATGCACTGAGGTAGAGGTGAAACCCAGGCATCGGCTGAAGCATGGCAACGGGGTGAAACACGGCTTGGGTTTCACCCAGTTAGGTAGGTGAAAACGGCTGAAAAGGCGAGGGTGCATGATCGGGCAGACGACAGACGAGACTTTCGATTGGGGCCTGGATGACAGCGACCAGGCGGATGATGCCAATCCCCTGGCGGCGGTCGAGCCGGTCTGTCTGAGGCTTCTCAACCAACTGCACGCCGAGGCGGTCCAGTTGGCCACCCGCTTCATGGAGTCGATGCTGCAGGCACGTGAGGCGCATCCCTACAAGGAGCGTGGGTCGATCGGGGTACGGGTTCGTCGCTCATCTGCAGCACGGGCAGCGCCGGGCGTCTTCCTGATCGAATGGTTTCGCGTACGGGGCCAGCGTCGTACCGACTACATCCCACGCGGGGCAGGGCACCGCTATTCGCTGCGTGCCTTCGGCCGCATCGAGCCCTGGGAGCGGGCGCTGATCGAGATCTATGAGCCGCGCTTCGCTGAGATCCGTGTCCTGCTGCACCAGATCGGCATCCTACGTCGTCAAGCGCGTCATCTGTCCGATGCGCTTGGGCGATGGGAGGGTGACTAAAACAATCGGTGCCTCCAGCGGCTCTCGCTTGCACAACGCTGTGCCTATACTGGGAAGTCAGTCCAAAACTGCTTGCCGATGCGCCCAGCGGGTCATTGGCTTCGGATCAGGAGGAGGAATCGATCTGTCGTCTCCGTCTCAACAACTCGGGTTGCGTGTCGCGAGCATGCTGTTCGGGATCCTGTCGATCGCGCAACTGTTGCGTGTGATCAAGCACCTCGAGGTGATGGTGGCGGGACACGCGATTCCGGTGTCCTTCAGCGCCATCGCCTGTGTCGTTCTGGCCGGGCTCAGCCTCTGGCTCTGACGCCTGTCGAAGGCCTTCGTGAATGGCGACGACGTCTGAGTCGAGCACGCCAATGACACCACGGCTCAGGATCCTGCCCTGTCTGGATTCACCCGAGCTGGCCGCGCAACGCCAGAGTGAGCTGCGCCTGCCGCGCGCGCAGGCGGCCGCGCTGGGCCGCTCCGCCGTGGAGGCGATCCGGCAAGGGTTCTATCTGAACGGGAAGGGGACGCGTGTCGACTGGCGCGAAGCGGTCCAAGCGGCCCGCGCCGCCAAGCGCAGTCTGTGCTCAGATGATCCGCTTCCGGAGCAAGATCGCGCCCCTGTCCCCGAGACCCGCGTCCAGGTCACCAACGAGACCACCCTAGGCGCCGCCGAGCGGCTCGTCGAGTGCGGATTGAGACCCCTGGCCCTCAACTTCGCCAACGGCGTGCACCCGGGCGGCGGCTTTCTGAACGGCGCCTTGGCCCAAGAAGAGGTGCTCTGCCGCTCCAGCGCCCTCTATGCGACCCTCGAGGGCGATCCCATGTACGCCGCCCATGCCCGGCGTCCGCGGCCCGATTCGACCGACTGGGCCATCTACTCGCCCGAGGTGCCAGTCTTCCGGCGAGATGACGGCGCGCCGCTCGACGCCCCTTGGCCATTGAGCGTCCTAACCTGCGCGGCGCCCTATGCCCCGGCCATCGGCCAGCCCGAGGCTGGGGATCTCCTCCAGCAGCGCATCCATCGCGTCCTGGCCATCGCCCGCGCCTTCGGTCATGAGACATTGGTGCTCGGCGCCTGGGGCTGCGGGGCCTTCGACAACGATCCCGTCCGCACCGCCCGCGATTTCCGCCAGGCCCTGGAGACGGACTTCGCCAGTGCCTTTAATGAGGTCGTCTTCGCCATCGCCGACTGGTCCCCGGAGCGGCGCTTCCTCGGCCCCTTCCGCGAGGTCTTCACGGCGGACGCGACCTGACGCCGGCAAAGACAGGCATGCGGGTCTACGGCATCGACTTCACCAGTCGGCCCCGATGCACCAAGCCCATCACCTGTCTGGCCTGCCGTCTGGAGGGGGATCAGCTCTGCGCCGGCACCCTTAGCACCTGGTCCAGCTTCGCGCCCTTCGAGGCGTTCCTCCAGCAGCCCGGTCCCTGGATCGCCGGCGTCGATTTCCCCTTCGGTCAGTCGCGGACCTTCGTGAGCAACATCGGTTGGCCAACGACCTGGTCTGGCTACGTGCGCCAGGCCGAGTCGCTGGGTCGCGCAGGCTTTCGCCAGGCGCTCGACGCCTATCGCCAGCCGCGCTTACCTGGTGACAAAGAGCACCGTCGCGCGACCGATCGCGCCGCCGGTGCCATCAGTCCGCAGAAGCTCTACGGCACCCCGGTCGGTCTGATGTTCTTCGAGGGTGCGCCAAGGCTCTTGCGGGCCGGGGTGAGGATTCCGGGTGTGCAGAGCGGCGATCCCGATCGGGTCTGCGTCGAGGCCTATCCGGGTCTGCTCGCCCGCCAACTGATCGGCCGCCGCTCCTACAAGCAGGATATCCGTGCTCAGCAGACACCGGAGCGGGATCGAACCCGTCGTGCGCTGCTGCAAGCCATTCTGAAAGGTGCTACTCAGCCTGCTTACGGTCTTCGCGTGCAAGCGCCATTGACTCTTGCCGATGATCCCATGGGCGATGCGCTCGACGCCTTGCTTTGTGCCATCCAGGCTGCCTGGGCCTGGACCCAGCGTGCGGCTGACTACGGTCAGCCGACCTCACTGGATCCACTCGAAGGCTGGATCGCCGATCCCCATGCCCGGGTAGCTGACTTCGTCTAACGGACTGAGCGTCCCGCGACCGGCTCAGCCTTCGTCCTCAAGACCGGCCGATCATCAGATCGTTTCGTTTGCTCGCTCCGCAGATCCCCGAGCCAGAGGCGATGGCGGTAAGTGTCAAGGTAGTTGTCGCATTGGTCATGTCGCTGTCAGTTGGTTTTGATGCTCCGTTGCGGTCGGTTTTCCAGGGTTGAGGAAGACGGTGATTTCGGGCTTCCAGTTGCGCGTGTTGCCGCTCCAGCGTTCGGGATGCTGGGCCTTGGCGGCCTGATAGAGGGCATCACGCCGGGCGAGCCGGTCAATATCCTCGCCGCGATGGCGCTGCGCGGGGGTGACGAAGCGCAAGGCGCTGTGGAGGTGCTCGGTGTTGTACCAGCGCTCGAATCCGTCGACCCAGGTACGGGCGTCATCAAGGCTCGCGAAGGGCTGTTCGGGGAACCCTGGATGGCCCTTGAGGGTGTTGAATAGCGACTCCGAGAAGGGGTTGTCATCGCTCACCGAGGGTCGGCTGAACGAGGGCACGACGCCCAGGCGCTGCAAGGTGGCGAGCATGGTGGCGCCTTTCATGGGCGCGCCATTGTCCGAATGCAGCACCAGGGCATCGGCGCGCACGCCTTCGCGCAGATGGGCCTTGCGGAAGACACTGGCCGCCTGCTCGGCGGATTCGCTCGGGTAGACCTCCCAGCCGACGATCTTGCGGCTGTAGACGTCCATGATCAGGTAGAGATAGAAAAACATCCCCTTCACGGTGGTGGCCAAATACGTGATGTCCCAACTCCAGACCTGATTGGGGCCGGTGGCGGTCAGTGGTGAGGGACGCGCGCGCGCGGGCGCCTTGGGCTGGCCGCGTCGGGCGAGTTGATCGGCGGCCCGTAGCACCCGGTAGAAGGTCGCTTCCGAGGCCAGGTAGCGGCCCTGATCGGCCAGCGCCGGGACGATCTGGTGCGGGGACAGGTGGGCGAATTCCGCTTTGTTGGCCACCGTCAGGATGGCGCTCCGCTCGGCGGGCGTGAGGCGGTTGGCCGGGGTGCGCACGGCGTCGGGCGCGCGGTGCTCGCGGCAACGGGCATCGCCCTGGATGGCGCCCGCCTGGCGCCAGCGCTGCACGGTGCGGGCGGTCAACCCGACGGCCGCGCAGGCCCGCTCCAGACGGGCGCCCGCGCTGACCGCCTCGCCAATCCAGCCGCTCACTTGGACGCGCCGGGCCTGGGAGAGGGAGCGTCCACGGGTTCCTCCCAGATCGCCCGGACTTTTTTTTGGAGCAACAACAAGGCGGCGGCCTCCGCCAACGCCCGGTCCTTGCGTTGCAACTCCTTGGACAACTGGTTGATCTGCTCGCGCTCGGCGCGTTGTTCGGTGCGCTCGGCGCTGGTGGGCCGGGGCTCGTTGGCGTGCTGGCAGGCGGTGCGCCAGGCGGCGATCTGCTCGGCAAAGAGCCCTTTGCGCCGACAGTACGCGCCCAGCTCCAGTTCGTTGAGGCTGGCCGTCTCCACCACCGCGGCGAACTTCTCGGCACCGCTCAGGACGCCGACCGGGCCGGGCGGGGTGGTCGCCAGCGCCGTCGGGTCACCGGCTTGACGGCGCCAACCGTAGAGGGTGTCACGGGGAATCCCGTACTCGCGCGCCAACACGGGTACGCTGACGGGATTGGGAGGGAGCATCTTGGTCAGGAGGCTGGCTTTCAGCTCGTCCGAGTAGGTCTTCAAAATCCGTCGCCTCTTGGTGCGTCCCGGTGCCGGCGCGTTTGCGCCGCGCCCCATGGGCGTCGCTGTCCAGTCGCCCTACGGGCTCCTTCCCAGCGACGCCCAAGGGGCGCTAGGCCCCAGGACTGTCAGGCCCCCATCCTCACACACACCCTCCCAGAGGGAGGCGACTTCTATCCTGACACCGGGGGATGGCACTGGTGTGCGGCGACATGGCGCCAGACCCCCAGGACCTGTGCCTCCAGCGCCTCTTCCCAGCGCCGCCGCCTTCCGATAGACCACAGCCAGCGCGTCGCCGAGCTCCCGCGCCAGGATTGGCCCGATCGGCTCTGCCTTGGCGATGTCATGGAAGGCGTCGCCTCCCCCACCTGGCCGAGCAGAGCCTCGTCATCGTCGTCACCCCCTCCGAAGGTGCTGGTCACCACTCGCCTTCTTGCTGTTGTGACCAAGCGTCCACGTCCACCTCAGGGTGGCGGAGTGATGAAGGTCTCACTTCGGGTGCTGGTCCCTTTGCTAGGATCATCGGTCGGCCACGAACGGGCGTTGTGGAATCGCTCTCACGGTCCCTTCAAGAAGGAGCTCACGCGACATGGAGGCTCAAAGCCTGTTCTCCCTGATCACGCTGGCGGCCGTTCGGCCGCTGGTCTGGCTGCTGCCCCTGGTCTTGGTCGTCCTGGCGCTGAAGCGTCTCGTCCCCAGGATGCGGGGCTCGGCTGGTGAGGCACGCATCGGCCGAGTGCTGGAGCAACTGTTTTCCGTGGTCCGACATGATCTGATCCTGCCGGATGGGCGTGGCGGTTGGACGCAGATCGATCATCTGGCCCTCACACCAGCGGGGCTGCTGGTGGTGGAATCGAAGGCCTATCGGGGGCTGATCTTTGGGCGGAAGGGTGAGGCGACGTGGACGCAGGTCCTGGGGCGTCGCCGCTACGCGTTTCAGAATCCCTTGCGCCAGAATTTCGCTCACGTCCAAGCGCTCAAGGCGCTCGGGCTGGGTGTTCCGGTTCTCGAGCGCGTGGTCTTCACGAATGCGGCACGCTTTCCCAAAGGACTGCCGGAGGGCGTCTCACGCCTAGCTACCCTCGCCGAGGATCTCGAGCCCTATCGTGAGGGTGTCGTGTCCGATGCCCTGCACCAGGCGTGGCAGCAGCTGGATGGGGCGATCCGCACCGACCGCGCCGCGCGGCGTGCGCACCGAACGGGGCTGGAGCGGCGCTTCGGCGCGGACGACCGCCTATCCCCTGTGCTCTTGCTGTTGGCGGCCGCCGGAGTTCTGGTGGGTGGTCTATGGCTGACGGCGGGTCAGCTCGGACCGGAGGTTTCGGCCCTGCGTCGCCAGCCGCCGCTGATGCCTGCCCCGGCTGCGTTTGCATCGCGCCCGGCATCGGCCCTCTCCCCAACGAGCGTTTCCCCGCCGCAGCTGAGTTCGCGGCCTCAGCCGCGCGGATCGACCGTGTCAGTGGCTGCCACCGAGTCGCGGATCAGCCTCCAATGGACGGAGCGCGACGGGGGCTCGCGCGAGAGCGAGGACTGTAAGCTCGCGATCGCCGCTGTGCTGATGGCGAATACCCCCGAGCACCGCCATCGGCGGACACAGGCCTGCGGCAAGTCCGCGATGCCCTGAGGTCAGCGCAGAAACCGACCTTGACCCGTGCCGTGATCGAACGACCAGACGTGCTCATTGGGCACATTCCTGCAGCGGCCAACGATCCGACCCCAGAACTCGAGTCGCCCCGAGGCCAGGCGGACCGCGCTGCGTCCCTGACCCTCCGCCCCGCATCGCGGACAATCCGCCACATAACGCACCAGATGCAGCCGCGATGCGCTGAGCCCGGTCGGATCGAAGCGCCGCTCGATCACGGTGTCGCCGAAGTCCGTGAAGGACTGCCACCACAGCGGCGCGCGCGCCAGATTGTTCTGCGCCAGGTCCCACCACCACCCCAGACTCAGGCGCAGGACCCCGAGCAGAAAGAGCGCCTGCAACAGCGCCTGAACCGCGGCGCCCGCCGAGTCGCTGTGCAGCCCCAAATAGAAGGTTATCAAGGCCGAGAGGACGACCAGCACCCCGATCCCGGTCAGCAGGGTGGCGATCAGGCCTCCCAGTGGGCTGCGGGAGCGCAGTCCTGTCTCCGGAATCCAGCGCAGCAGGCGGGGCACCTGTAGCTCGACCGGGTAATACTGGATGCTGGGTGCGTTCGGGACGGGATTGGCATGAGCCGTCGGTGTTTCGACGATGCTCGGCGCTGGTCCCTCCATTGGCTCGAAGCGCAGGAAGTAGCGGATCGTGTTGCCCCGTCCTCCGCCCGCGTCGCTCTTGTCGATCCGTGGTCGCAGCCCGAGCATTTCATGGGCAAAGCGCCGTCGGACATGCTCCTGCCGTGATTGCCAATAGGCCTCCTGCAAGGTCCGCCAATGGCTGTTGAGGCGTTGCCGCACATCCGCTTCGTCCAGATTGCCCCAGGGGGCGCCGAGCCTCTGCATCATGGCCGCGATCTCCAGGACGCCCCAACCCTCCGACACCGCCTCCGTCTGGCGTCCTGCCAGGCGGCACAAGGCCCGTAGCAGCAGGATGGGCAGCCGCGGCGAGCGCCCCTCCGGCCAGTCCTCCACCACGATCCGCTCCAGCACCGCGGCGGCGCGCGCCACCTGATCCTGATCCGCAGCCGGATCGGCCTGCGTCCGATCAACCATTTCCTAAGGGTTCTCCTGCTGTTTCGCGTGACTGTTGGCCATGACAGTGGCGAGCATCGCGACACGCTGGCCAAGGCGATGAAGGAACGCATTCTAAATCCGCTATCGCGCCTGGCCGAGCAGTCAGTCGGTCTTTACCGTACGAAAGGAGTGCCAGGCGTTTGTATTCATTGGTATTGACGCATCAAGGTTCGGTCTTTCGTAGGAAGGAAACGGTCTTTTCACGAATAACCGTTTTATGAAAAAAACGGTACCGAACGGATTAACCGTATTGACTTGAGCCGCAATGCGTTCGAGCTGCACCATGCGAATCAACGCATGCGATGGCTCTCAATTCAGACGCTTGCTAAAGATGCACAGGTGCTGTGACTGCAGTGAGTCACGCTGCACTTGATTGGCCTGACTTGGCCGATCGCGACATTTTGAACGAATGAAACGACGATCGCTCCATTCGAGCGCGCAGCATGGGGATTGAATCCATGACAGAGGCGTTGACAGCCCCGACCGATCCCAAGCCGACGGAGCCAGCTGCGAAGAAGCTTCCGTCACGGCCGCGCCAGCCCTATCGCCACAGCCGTCCGGTCTTTGATCTGACCCTGCAAGTGCAGAGCGAGTACGCCCGCCGGCTGCTGCGCGACCGGGAGTTTCGCCCGGCGATGCATGCCCTCTACGGTATCGAAGTCATCCTGCACTTGGTTGGCGACGATGACGATGCCGAGCAGGTCGAGACGCTGATCCGCGAGCGTCTCGAAGGCTTGGCCGACGAACTGCAGCGCGAGATTGCTCGCATGCAGGTGTTGCTCGCCGACCGGGGTCTGGACAAGACCCGCCCGCGCTATACCCACCCGATCACCGTGACTGTCCATGTCGCCTCACCGGCGATTGCCCTCTACGCCAATCTCATCCAGGAACTCGATCGCCTCTTGATGGGCCTCGACACCCTGTGGCTGTCCGGTCTGCTTGCGAGTAAGGAGCGCCTAGCCGTGGCCATCCGCTGGCGCAACCGCATTGGCGGGGCGGGGCAGGAATTTATCGGGCTGCATCGGCGTGCCTATGCCGCCGCCGAGCGGCGGGGGCAGCGGGCGGCGGTCGATGAGGCCGAGCGCGAGGTGGTGTCGGTCCCCGAGGAGGCGTCGTCCGAGGGGGAGCCAACCTCCCGCGATGCACATGATTGAGAGATGGGATGTCCCATCCGGCACACGCGTGAAAGGTCCCCAGCACGTGCGCGTCGCTCACCGCGCTTCTGCGAATCGCCGGAGGAGCGCACTCGGTTGGTTGGGGGCGATTGCAGTCTGTTACGGCGTTGGCCGTGACGACGTCATGGAACGAATGGAGTTCAGGTGCATATGAACAAGCCGTGTCCCGCAGATGTGATTCTGCAGTTCGCCATCGAACAGATCCACGAAGGGCATTTCGAGCGCGTGCTCGCGCTGGGGTTCAGCTGGGAGCTGATTCGCTTCCTCGAATCGCTCTCCGGACGGGATTTGCACGACCTCTTCAACGTCGCGGAGCATTTCATCGCGCTGCGCATCGACTTCGATCAGGCGCAGTCGCAGATCGCGATCCGGCGCGTGAGCGAGCAGCGGCGGCTCCGCCAGACCCAACAGGCGCTGCTGCGGGCCGGCGCACCGCGTCAGCTGATGATCGAGATCTATGGTTGGACCGCGACCTACTACTGTGAGCAGCGCAAATTCCTGGGCCTGGAGGACGATCTGCCGAAGGGTGGACGTCCGCGAACGCCAACCCCGGAGGAAGAGGATCAGATCCTGCTCTGCTGGGATCAGTACGCCGATCGGCCCTTGGGGGAGCGTTATCTGGAAACCGCGCAGGCGGTGCGGGTGAGCGTGCGACAGATCCGCAGGACGGTCGAGCAGCGCGAGCGTCAGTCGGATGGGGCCGCGTTGCATCACCTACCGAAACAGGAGACGGTTCTGGTGTCTCGGCCGCAGGCGCGTGCGGCGCGGTAGTCGGGCGTGCCCTCCAATGTCGCGACCGGTCGTTGGTTGCCTCTGGCGAATCTCCTGCTTGGGGGATCGGTTCTCGACCATGGTCAGGGGTGGGTGGTGGTGAAGGCTTCTCGCATGGGGTGGGGCGACCATGTGTCGAAGTGAGCGCGCCATCGACGCCGTCGTGGTCTTGCTCATCGTCAGCTGTGCAGGACTGACGATAGCGGCCGAGGTGCCACGCTTCTACGACCGGGGCGCCGAGGGCTGGTTCTGGTATGCCCCGGAGCCGTCTGTGATGCCGGAACCCGAGACGCAATCTGAGTCAGAGCCGCCGACGTCTCCGCCGGTGGTGACCAATACTCCTGAGCCGGCGGAGAAGGACTCCGCTTCGGAAACAGCGCCAACCGAGCCCGCGCCACTCTCCGCCGCCTGGCTGCGCGCCAATCTGGAGCACTATCAGCGGCAGGCCATCGACGACCCGACGCCGACCAAGGTGGCGCTCTATCTCTATCTGCAGCGCATCGTCCTCGACAAGGCCGCCCGCTTCACCGACGCTTATCAGCGGGTGGTGCAGAGCGATCCCTATCTCGACGAGACCACGCGCCGGCCGGTGGGCAACTACGCCAATCTTCTGAACCGCATTTCGGGTCAGCAGCGCACGGCCGTGCTGAAGGACCTCGCCCGCCAGACGGGAATTTGGTTCTTCTACCGCTCCGACTGTCCGTACTGCGCGGCTCAGGCACCGGTGCTGCACCTTCTCAGCGAGCAGACCGGTTTTCGGGTGCAGGCGATCGCCCTCGACGGTCGAGCGCTTCCGAACGGGAGTTTTCCCCAGTTTGGCCGCGATACGGGACAGGCCGCCCGACTTGGCGTCATCTCCACACCGGCCCTGTTGCT
Source organism: Thiorhodococcus minor (assembly GCF_010820565.1). Taxonomy (GTDB): domain Bacteria; phylum Pseudomonadota; class Gammaproteobacteria; order Chromatiales; family Chromatiaceae; genus Thiorhodococcus; species Thiorhodococcus minor. The sequence continues at coordinate 140,694 of NZ_JAAIJQ010000001.1, forward strand.
GGTCCGTCCGCCAGCGGGCATCGTGCCCATCGCCCAGGGGCTGCTGTCTCTGAGCGACCTCGAACAGCGTCTGCTGCTCGCCGCGCGCGAGGCGGGTTGGATCGATGAGGCCGCCTATGCGCGCACCAAACCCCTGGTCGCTGACTTGAGTCTGGACTGGGGGCTGGAGGAGCCGCTCAGCATTCCCGAGGATCCGGATGCCTTTCTGGAACTGCTGCGCTCCCGCGTGGCGGGCGACGGGCTGATCGCCGCTCCCGAATTGCCCCCGACCGACTGAGGTTCGCCATGCCTTCCCAATCGATCCGCTCCCGTCGCTGGCTTCTGGTTGTGAGCTGTTGTGTGGTCGCCAGCACGCCTGTCCACGCCGACCTCGACGCCGAGATGGAGGCGATGTTCGGCACCCTGGTCAATGTCACGGAGCCCACGGCGCACATGGGGCAGCGCCGAGGTGTGTTCTCGGCCGGCTCGGTGGTCACACGCAACCGCATCGTCGATACGAATCTGGTGTCCTTCGTCCCGCCGTCGTTCGAGGCCGGCTGCGGGGGCATCGATCTGTTCGGCGGCTCTTTCTCCTTCATCAATGTCGAGCAGTTCACCAACCTGCTGCGCGCGATTGCCTCGAATGCAGCGGGCTATGCCTTCCAGCTTGCCTTGACCACCATGGCCCCTTCCGCCGCCGAGATCATCGAGCAGTTGCAGAAGAAGGTGCAGCAGATGAACCAGCTCTTCGGCAGCTCCTGTCAGCTCGCCCAAGGCATCGTCAACGATACCGCCTCGGCGCTGACCGGCAAGCGGGTGGGGGAGGCGAGTCTGATGGCGGATCTCTATGAGCTGGGCGATGTCTTCGAGAACCGCTCGACCGTCACCGGCAAGGGGCCGCTGGAGACCGTCTACGAGCAGGTCCCGGCGGCGGCCGCCGAGCAGTTCGAGGGGAATCTGGTGTGGAAGGCGCTCACCGACGCTGAGGTTCAAGGCTGGTACAGCCACGGTGACCAGGCGCTGCTCGAAGCGCTCATGAGTCTTACTGGAAGTCTCATCGTCGGCTCGGCCGAGGGTGGGCTGAAGGATGCGCCCGGTGGTGGTGTGAACCTGCCGACCACCTTCCTGCCGCCGACCCTGACGGTGAGCGATCTGCTCTATGGCAGCGGAGAAGGAGACACCCAGCGGGTCGTGGTCTGGCGCTGCGCCTCGCTCTCCGAATGCCGGGACCCGAGCAAGGCCGAGATCACGCTGGAAGGGCTGGTCCCCCACGTGCGTGCCCTTTTGGTTGGGGATGTCTCGCGGGTCGGCCTGATCGACAAGTTCCGCCTCGGTGTCGAGGAGCTGAGCGCGGAAGAGAAGGGCTTCATGGAGCATGCCCCGCTCGGACTGGGCGGCGGCATTCGCACCCTGGCGCGTCTGGAGCCCGGCATGGCCCAGGGTTTCGCCGACCGAGCAGCACCCATGCTTGCGGTCGAGATGCTCCAGACCCTGGTGCGCGACCTGCTGGGGAGCGTGCGGCTGGCGACCGGGAGCCTGCAGCATACCCACACGACTCAGCTGCTCCAGCATCTGGATGCGGTCCGGGAGGACGTCTGGACCGAGTCCAGCACGCTGACACAGCGCTACGGCAATCCCAACGAACTGCTGGAGACCTACCGGAACCTGCTCGCCCAGTACAAGGCGCCGAGCTATCTGGAGCTGATGCAGGCGGCGCCGGGTGAGACCTCGGCGGAAGCCGACGGCTCGCCCTGATCCCGCGCGACCTCCGCGTATCGAGCACGCTTCCGATCTCCCTCTCTCTCGCGTCCTGCCCATCGGCGCGTCCTCTCATCCCTGTCCACCTCAACCCTCTGGAGGCGCTGCTGCATGTGGACCATCTATTCCATCGGCGACCCGGCGTTCCTGGAGCAGGTGCTCAATGCGGTGGCCATGCTCTTCGGCGCCGACAGCTTCGTGCGCTTCGTCGGCATCGGTTTTCTGCTCGGGACCCTGATCATCGCCTTCCAGGGACTGCTGCAGGGCGCGCAGAGCATCCGCTTCCAGGGCCTGCTGGTGTCCTTCGTGCTCTATTCGCTGCTGTTCGTGCCCAAGGTGTCGGTGACCATCGAGGGGGCCTATTCGGGCTCGGCGCGGGTGGTCGACAACGTGCCGCTGGGACCGGCGGTGGTGGGCTCGGCGGTGTCCAACCTAGGCTACGGGCTCACCCGGCTGTTCGAGCAGGCGTTCGCGACGCCGAGTATGACCGAGCATGGCTTCGCCGATGCCCTGCAGGTGATGGCCACCGTGCGCAAGACGGCGCTCTCGCGGCTGACGACGGGTGAAGCGAATAGCCCGACCACCGGGGCGGACGTCGAGCAGTCCTGGCTCAACTACGTGGCCGACTGCGTGCTCTATGCGGTCGACCGGCGCATCAATGGCACGACCATGGATACCGTGCTCCAGGCGACCACGCTGGACGCGGCCGTCCAGACACCGATCGTCACCGGCACCACCAAGCTGATCCTCGGCGAGACACCCGAGGAGTTGACCTGTGTCGATGCCTACGGGCGCCTCTCGGCCTACACCACGGCGTCCTTTCTGCCTAAGTTCAAGCAGGCGGTGGCTGCCAAGCTCGGCGTTGACAGCGGCGCGGTCGACAGCCGGGTGCGCGCGGCGCTGACGACGCTGGCCCAGGACACGGTCGATGCCCAGCAGTACATGGTGATGACCGCGATCCTGCCGATGCTCGAGCGTGGGGTGATCCAGCACTACAACGACATCGGCCAATGGAATGCCGCCTTGCAGACCAGCCAGGCGATCCAGCAGCGCAACAGCCAGTGGGCGACCGAGCCATCGCTGTTCGTGCGCATCATGCGCCCCATGATGACCTTCTTCGAGGGCTTCATCTTTGCCATCGGCCCCTTCATGGCCTTCGCCGTGGCGCTGGGACCCATCGGCATCGCCATGGTCGGGCGCTATCTGATTTTCGGGCTCTGGATCCAACTGTGGCTGCCGATCCTGGCCATCACCAATCTCTATCTGATCCTCGCCGCACAGCGGGCCTTCGAGGCCCTGTCGGACCAGGCCGGGGTGACCCTGCCGTCCTTCCGCGCGCTCTACGAGAGCGATCTGCTGCTGCAGGACTATCTGGCCACCGGCGGCATGCTGGTCGCCTCGACCCCGGCGATCAGTCTGATGCTGATCTACGGCAGCGCCATCACCGCCACGCACTTGGCCGGTCGGTTGCAGAGCGGGGATCACGTCAACGAAAAGCTGACCTCGCCCGATGTCCTCCAGCCCCAGGCGGCCGGGACGGTCGGTCCATTGCTCCAGCGCACCGCCCTCGGTGGTACCGTGGCCCCCGGAGCGGCGGGACTGCTGTGGTCGTTCAACCTTGGGCACTCGGCCCAGGCGACCCTGCGCTCGGCCGAGCAGAGTGCGCAGCAGGCGCAGGAGAGCTTCAGCACATCGGTCAGCCAGTCCCTGGCGAGTTCGGCAGCGGCCAATCACCAGACCAGTTTGCAGTATGCGCTGGGGCAGCGGCTGGATGCCTCTTACAGCCGGGCGGATGCGGCGGTGCTGGCGGCGAGTGAGGATCTGACGGAGCGGTTTAGAGATTCACAGCTATCGCACAATCAGATGGGTACGGTGCTTCGTGCCGCAATGGCGGCACCAAAGACGGCCAAGGGAATCGACCGCTTCGCAGGGGAGCTATCGACTCAGTACGGTGTAGACAGCGGCATGGCCCACGAAATTGCCCAGGCGGCCCTGCAAAAAGCGTCAACGGATCAACAGCTCCAGGCGCGCTTCGCCGAGGGGCTCGCCTACGACATCCAGCGGGGGCAGTCAGACAGCTACACCGAAGGGCTGAACCGCACCGAGTCGGCGCAGCTCGCGCACCAGGCTCAGGATGTGCTCACGACCTCCCGTTCTGTCGAGCGGGCCTCTCAGTTCGCGCAGCAGTATGGGACCAGCGGAAGCTTCGGGGCGGTGGAGACCTCGGGCCTGCTTCTCGCGAATCCGTCGCTCTATGAACGCTTCGAACACACCCTCGATCGCTTCGGGCTGGCGGGCGATACCGCGCACCAGGTGGACGCCCTCATGGCGAGTGGCGTGGTCGGTGACCACCAGCAGGCCCGTGCGATCGCAGGCATGGGCCTTCTGCTCGGCTTCTATGGCGGGGCACGCGCGGATGCGATGAGCACAGACGAGAAGCGGCAGGCCGAAGCGGCGGCTCAGGGACTCTATGCGGAACTGGTGGGTGTGCGCCGGCCCGGGGTGATCGCGCCAGAGCAATCCGATGGATTTGAGATGCACGTGCCCGCCTTCGGTGGGACTCGCGGCCGCGTCGTCGCGGCAGGCGTGCAGGATCCCGGGCCAGCGGTGGCGGCTGGGCTCATGGAACAGCGGGTCGCGGCGGATGGAACGATCGAGACGCTCGGGCAGGCGCCGGCGGCTGTTGAGCAGTTTTCCAGCGGTGGTGCGGCGGCTGTGGCTCAGCAGCACCGGGCCAATACGAACACCATTCGCGCGGATACGCATCAGCGACTCGGTGAGGAGATTGCCGATCGGGCGTCCCTGCCACGTCCCGCCGCCGAGCTCGTTCAACGCGAGATGGGCGGGATGTGGATTCGGGCGGCCGAGACCGGCGCCCTGGCGGTGGCGGGTGCCGAGGGAATGCGCAACCAGGTCGCCGGAGCGGTCGACGCCTTCGGCCAGACCCTGTCGAGCGGAGGAAGCCTCGCGGAGGCGATGGACGCGGGTCGGGCCGCCGCGGGTAGCGTGGCTGGTTGGAGTGCCGCGCGGGCGGCGATGATCGATATGCGCCTGGCGCAGATCGAGGGCTATGGTCTCACCTCGGCTCAGGTCGCGCTCTATCGCGAAGCGTCCGAATCGACCCTTTTTGCCTTCGCGCCGAGCGCCGACCAGGCCGCCGCCCGTCAAGCCGTGATCGAGGAATCTGGCGCCTCGGGCGAGGCGGTCGCGACCTTGATCGAGCGCGCCGTTGTGGGGCGCGATGACACGGATCTGCGCCTCATCGGTCAGTACAATCAGAGCGTGCCGACCGGCCCGGTGCTTGAGCCTCCTGCCATCGGGACGCTTGGTCCGCCGACTGTGCCGGGTCCATTGATGCACGCGAGCGTCACCGAGGGGCGTCTAGGGCACGTGCTCGATCTGATCGCCGTCCCGGAGTCGCACGGCAACTACAACGCCTGGTACGACAATGCCGATCAAAATGACGTCGATCTGTCGACCCTGACCCTGGGCGAGGTCCGCACGCTCCAGCAGCAGTTGCTCGATGCTGGGAACGGCGGCTCGGCGATCGGGCGCTATCAGTTCGTCCCCTCGACCCTTGAGGATCTGACCGATCGGCTTGGGCTCTCGGGTTCCGAGCCGTTCACGCCGGCCCTCCAGGACCGCCTGGCGTTGGTGCTGGCCCGGGATGCCGGCGTCAACGATTGGATGGACGGCGCGCTGCCGAGCGACGCTTTTGCCTACAATCTGTCGAAGACGTGGGCAGGGCTGCCGAAGGACGCCTCGAATCAGAGCTATCACCAAGGTGTCGGTGACAATGCCGCGCGGATCGATTACACGACCGCCCTCGAGCGTTTGACGGCGATTCGGGGAGGGGATTCAGCGATGACGCTTGCCTCGGCAACGACGCGTGCGCCTTGAGTTGCGATGCGTGCTCGCCTGGTCTCTGTGATGTCTTGACCGGCCATGCGCGTTGTGGACTAGACTGCCTTCAGGCGTGGAATCAGAGGCCTGTCTGGGAGAGAAAGCGATGTTCTCGATTCGGCATTGGAGGTGGTGGAATTGGCTGCTGGCGGGCATTCTGATGCCGCTGCTGCTCGGTGGCCTTGGGCTGACGATCTTCGTTGGGCTGGCCGTGATCGCACTCATTGCACGGGTGCTTTTTGGTCCGGCACCGCCGTGGGACCCGGAACTCGATGCGCCGCTGATCTCGCTGTCTGGCAATGACCCAGATGATTACGAATGGCACGAATGGTACTGGATCGCCTCGAAGCGGATGCGTGGCTCGGTCGGCGCTAATTTCATTGATCACCTGTAGGTTAGGTTTCAGTCGCCGCATGCGTGATCCAAGTCTGAGCAAATGCCCTTCACCCCACTGCATTTGGGACCCGGCTTTGCACTCAAGGCCCTGGGTGGTCGCCATTTCAGTTTCTTGGCCTTCGGCCTCGCCCAGGTCGCCATGGACATCGAGCCGCTGGCGGGCTTGATGACCGGCGCCGCGCGGCTGCATGGTCCGAGCCATACCTATCTGGCTGCACTGGGCATCGTGGCTCTCTGGGAATTCAGTAGGTAGCGTATTTCTTTAAAAACAGCATGATAGAGCGTTCTGGAAAAAAGAAAACGGCTCTATAACAGCGCTTGAAAGTAGCGTAAGTCATTGATTTGAAGTTTCGGCAGAGCAAGGAATCGCTCCAGAGCCTGCTAATGTGGCTTGGTATGCGACGCTATAACGCCCTTCTGTCAGTCGTAACATGATGTAATTTATAACTACGTCGACCTACTGAGATCCCAAAGAGCCGGCATCGTCCTGGTGGTGGCCCTCATCATGCCCTCACTCGGGCGCCCCATCCTGCGGCGCTGGAATCGCGAGGTGGCGTGGGCGCGCCTGTCCTGGCTGGCCGTTTCGGAGGACTTCACGCGTGTGTCGGTGCTCACGGGTGCCATTTTGGGCACCGTCTCGCATGTCTGGCTGGACAGCCTGATGCATGCCGACCTGACGCCGTTGGCCCCGTGGTCCGATGGCAATAGCTGGCTGGGCGTGGTGTCCGGGGAGGCGCTGATGGTGGGATGCCTGCTGGCGGGGCTGCTGGGCCTGATCACCTGGCTCGTCCTCGCCTGGCATCGCGGTCGGCGCACGCCGGCATCGAGTCGTGGTGCCCGCTCCCAGATCGGCACCGCCGGTCAGCGGTAAAAGAGCGAGACGACTGTGAGTCCCGGCGTGGCTCCATGGCCCGCCGCATAATGCAGCGAGGCCGCGCGGAATCCTGGCCACTCCCAGCCATAGATCCCGTGCGCCATGTCGCTGGAGCGCGGTGGGCCGAGCGTCTCCGCGACAACGGGCAGGAGCTGGCGTGTTCGGTCGGGTCCAGGAATCTCGAGCAGGAGCGCGGCGACACGGTCGCTGTCTGGGTGGGTCTCGACGCTGATGTCGATCGTGCCGTAGCGGCCTTTGAAGGACTCGCTGTCGGGATTGAGGGGCGCCGTCCGGTGAAGGTACGGCCGCGCCGGCACGGGCTGATCCTGACGAATCTCCCGAAGCAGGGTCGCGACATCGGCGAGGGGATCCGCCAGGCTTAGCGCCGGGCTGAGCAGGAGGAGGGCACTCGCCAGCAGGGTCAGTCGCAGAATGGATCGTACGAGCATGCGTGCGCTCCAGGATGCCGGTCGCTCAGGCATCGGCTGTGATCAAGGATGACGGAGCACGGCCGGGCGATGCGATCGTGCGCCTCAGGCAAGGCTCCAGCTGGCTCTTGGGCGTCTTCTGAATCCGGCCAAGCAGCGTGTGGGGAACGCCCGCGAGCTCGAATCGCTCCATCAGCGTGCGCTGCAGATGCACGGTCAGATGGGCGGCCATCTCGGCGTCGGCGAGCGCGCGGTGTGCGCGGGCCGCGGCCGGCAGGCCGGCGAAGGCGATCAGGGACCCGAGCTTGTAGCTCGGCGCCTCGGGCAAGACCCGCTTGGCCACCAGGAGGGTGCAGACGAAGTCTTGGGTGCGCTCGTGTCCGATGCGCGCGAGCTCGGCGTCCCAGAACTTGCGGTCGAAGCTCGCATTGTGGGCGACCAGGGGCAGGGCACTGACGAAGTCCGCGACCTCGGCCATCACCTGCGCGGCGGGTGGGGCCGCGCGTAGCATGGCGTTCGTGATGCCGGTGAGGTGCTCGATGAACGCCGGGATGTGTCGTCCCGCATTCATCAGGCTCTGGTAGCGGTCGACGATCTGCCCGTCACGGACGAGGACAACGCCGATCTCGGTCGCGCGATCTCCCTGCGCGGGCACCAGCCCGGTGGTCTCGAAATCGATGACGGCGATGGTTTCCATAAGCGCAATCGGTCCGGCGTCTTGAGGGTGCGATCCGTACATCATACGGCCAGAAAGATTCCGCGAGCGGATGATTCCTCTGTGTATCATCAGGGCGTCGATGGTCCGCGCGGGGCGATCTGCAGGCCACGCGCCGACGGACGACGGATAACGCCCGCTCGAGCGCCAAGCCGTCCAATAACCTCTGCGCACCCAGGATCCTCGGAGAGACCATTCGACGCCCATCCAATCGCCGCTAGGATGCAGGCTCGATGATGGCGTACAGCATGTCCGGCATGTACTTCGTCTCCGTGGAGGCGTCGAATGGCCAGAGCGTTGGGGTGATCGAGCGGAAGCGGCCATCTCCGGAACACCAGCTTCCACCAAAGCTTCAACTGCAGGCTGGCGGTGTGGCTGTAGTCATCGCCGATGTTCTCGAGCAGATCGACCAGGATCAGAGTCTTCGACGGTGTGTGGAAGAAGGGAACCTCCCCGATGAGTCGTGGCCCCTGGATGACGACCTGCTCCCGGACACCGCCCCAGCGCGGGTCCGGGCGATTCCCCAGGATCCAGTCGAAACGGATGTCCGGGCGCTTGCGCTCCAGACCGGGGCACAGAAAGGTTTCTGCGCACGGGTAGTCAGACTGAAACTCCGAGACGAAGAGGTGGTGATAGGCCCCAGGTGCAATGATGTACTTCACCTCGCCGATCTGATCGATCTCCCGCTTCGTCGTCGCGTCGATCCTGCAGGGATCGTGAACGATCAGCTCGGAGGTCCCGAGTCGGATGAGGTCATGCGACCGAAGAGATCCATTCCCCCGTACCGCACCGGATATTCGAGAATCCAAATGGCGTCTGTGACGTACTCGCTCAGCGTACCCATGGTCGTCGGCGCTCTCTAATTTGGAGCCAGGTCGCTCGCTCAAGGCCTTCGTTCGTGCTTGCCAGTCGTCAGAGGGGGCAGACAGCCTCTCCGACGAGCCGGTGGGTGAGTTTAGTCGGTGAACTGCCGTAGCGATCTCTTGAACCGCAGATAAGCGTCTTTGTACCGCGCATAAGCGGCCTTGCTCATGTACTTCACACCCAAGACTGTCCGTGTGCGCGCGAGCGCGGACCGTCTGTCTTGGTAGGAGCGGCTGTAGGAGCCATCGAGGGCGTCGATGGTGTACCAAGTCACTGTCGTGTCAGCGAGGGCCTTCGTCTCCGAAGCGCTGAGGCGCTCGCGCGCTGGATCGAGGACGATATCGGTGGGCTCGCCGTCCCATTGCGGGGAAAAGACATAGAATTCGACCTGATGATCGGCAGATCGGAAGAACGCACTTTCGACCCCATCCCGATCGGTTGCGGATCGCAGGGAGGGGACGGCCTGGAAGTCGTCGGGAATCCAGACTGCGCATTCCACGCCATTCGGCCACCCATTCCACCGGCATCCGGCCGGTGATTCCATGAGCATCCGGCCACCGGTTCCACGTCGATTCGGCCGGGGCAGTCGGAGCGAAGCGACGCAGGTGTGGCATTGTTACTCGGTGACGGTGGTGGCGGTCAATGGCCGAGCCCGACGCTTGCGCATCGACTCCCCCTTGAGGGTGATCCGATAGGCGTTGTGCACCAGGCGATCGAGGATGGCGTCGGCCAGGGTGGGATCGCCGATCAAGTCATGCCAATGCTCGACAGGCAACTGGCTGGTGATGAGGGTAGCGCGCTGGCCGTGGCGGTCATCGACGAGTTCCAAGAGATCGCGTCGCGCTTCGGCATCGAGTCCCATCAGTCCCCAATCATCGAGCAGCAGCAGATCGGTCTTGGCGAAGTCGCGCATCAACTTGGGGAAGCCACCGTCGGCATGGGCAAGGCGCAGTTCCTCGAAGAGGCGCGGGACGCGCAGATAGCGGGTGGTGAAGCCTTGGCGGCAGGCTTGCTGGGCGAGCGCGCACGCAATCCAGGTTTTCCCGACCCCGGTGGGGCCAAGGATCAGGCAATTGAGCCCTTCGCGGATCCACTCCCCGGTGGCCAACTGGGTGATCAGCGCCTGATCGAGTCCGCGTGGGGTGTGACGGTCGAGGTCTTCAAGGCAGGCGCTGTGCTTGAGCTTGGCCTGACGTAGGCGGCTTTGCAGGCGGCGTTCTTCGCGCGCGGTGAGCTCGCGATCGACCAGCAGCCCGAGGCGTTCCTCGAAGCCGAGGGTGGCGATCTCGGGGAGATCGCGCTGCTCGCGCAGGGCCGCGAGCATGCCGTTGAGTCGCAACTGTTGGAGTTTATCCAGGGTGGGATGATGTAGCATGGGTCTCTGGCTCCAATGGTGAGTGGTGATAGCCATCCGGGGTGATTTCCATACAGGCCCTTTCGGTTGCGCCACGGAAAGACAAGGCTCAAATCAAGGGGGGGCAGTACGAGCATCACGTCCGATGGCTATCGTGGTTAGTGGTTAGTGGTTAGTGGTTAGTGGTTAGTGGAAATAGCCTGGACCGCGCAGGTGATCGTGCGCGGATGGCAGGTCGAGGGTCTGTTGCTCGGGCAATGCCTGGCGGTCGAGGCCGCGCTGCAAGATCGATTCGATGCTTTTGTAGCGACAGGCGTTGAGGCGCAGGGCGCGAGCGCAGGCCGCCTCCAAGCGGTCGTTGCCGAAGCGCTCGCCCAAACGCAGGATGCCCAGACAGGAGCGGAAACCTTGCTGGGGATGCGGACGGTTGGCGAGGATGTGAGCGACCACCCCGGCGGTCGCCGGCCCGGTCTTCTCGGCCCAGCGCACCAGCCGCTCCGGTGTCCATTCGGCAGACTCTCGATGGGCCTTGGGCATGTGCTCGGCCACGGTGGTGTGGCGACCCTTGAGCGCGGAGCGCACATGGCTGGCGACGCGCTGGCGTTGATGGAAGCACTCGACGGTGTGGTCGGTGACACGCACCTCCAGCGCCTGCTTCACCAGAGCATAGGGGGCGGAGTAGTAGTGCCCGTCGACCTCGACGTGATAGTCGATGTTCACCCGCACCCGTTTCCAGGTCGCATAGACATAGGGCGTGGCCGGCAAGGCGCGCAGCGCCGGGCGGTCGATGGTCTCGAACGCCTCAAGACGCGAGCCCGGAAGCTTCTTGAAGGGGCGGCGATTGAGCCGCCCCAGCCGTTCGGCGATCGCACCATTGAGCTCGTGCAGGGAGAAGAAGGTGCGATGACGCAGCGCCGCGAGGATGAGGCGCTCGACCACCTGCACACCTGCTTCGACCTTGGCTTTATCACGCGGACGGCGCACCCGTGCCGGGATGATCGCCACGGCATAATGCGCCGCCAATTCAGCGTAGGTGGGATTGAGATCGGGCTCATAGCGATGGGCCTTGCTCACACCACTGGCCAGATTGTCGGGCACCAGGAGTTCGGGCACGCCGTCGAGAAACGCGAACGCGCGCACATGCGCACCGATCCAGTCCGCCAGATTTTGCGACCAGGTCGCCTCGGCGTAGGTGTCGTTGGAGGCCCCGAGGACCGCGACGAAGATCTGCGCGGTGCACACCTCACCGCTACTGCGGTCAATCACCTCGACGGTCTGCCCGGCATAATCGACGAACAGCTTCTCGCCCGCGCGGTGGGTCTGACGCATCACCACGTCGAGCTTGCCGCTCCAGGCCTCGTAGGACTTGCAGAACCAGCTGTAGCCGAAACCTTGGAGGTGAGTGGCGCGGTACTCTTCCCACAACAGCATCAGGGTCACGCCGGGGCGGCGCAATTCCTGGTGGACCGTCGACCAGTCCGGCACCACCCGCGCCTCTATCGGGATCGCTGGGGGCGGTGGGAACAACCGCCGCTCCAGCTCCGCGTCACTCAACGACGCCGGCAACGGCCAGGTCAGCCCCGTCGCGGCGAAGCGCCGCTCGTACTCGCCGACGCTGCTACGGGCCACCTGCAGGCTGGCGGCAATCTGGCGCCTGGACAGCCCCGCCTCGAACCGCAGGCGTCAATACTCTCGAATCTTGCGCATGGACAAACGCTCCATCTCGACCTCCTCGCTTCGAAAAAGGGGCCGATACTAGTGGATCGTGGTCCTGCGTCGCTTCCTGCCGGAAGGGTGGCCGAATGGCCGTGGAATCAGTGGCCGGATCGCCGTGGAATGGGTGGTCGAATCAGCGTGGAATCAGTGGCCGAATGCCTGTGGAATCGGTGGCCGGATGGGCGTGGAATACGCATCCAGACATCGAACCAAGCACCCTGGAACTCCGGCGTTGACGGCCGCTGACCAGGTCCATCCCAAGGTCGAGAGTATCGCGATGAAGCCTGGTGCGAGCGGGCATTGCATGGACTGACTCGTCAGCCCTGTTTGGCTTCGATGCCTTTCCAGGGATTGGCGTGAGGCGATCGGCCGTGCTGCATCGGAACGCGGATCGGTCATGTCTTACACTCCATGCCTGTGCTCACGTCAATGCCCGCGGCGGAGGGTGTGCGGCAACCATCGAGGTCATCCATCACCATGCCCAGCGGACACCGTCTTGGCATCGTCATCACCGGAGGGAGTCGAGGACTGGGCTTCGCGCTCGCGAAGGGGTTTCTCGCGCACGGAGACCGCGTCGTCATTTGCGCAAGGGATGGCGCGCGTGTCCAGGACGCCGTCAGGCAGCTGAGACAGGATATCGGGTCAGCGGACATCCACGGCATTGGTTTCGACGTGCGTGATCGTGGAGACAGCGCCCGATTCAAGGCCTTCGTGCTCGGCCGACTAGGCCGAGTCGACCGCTGGATCAACAACGCTGGAACCGCCGGCGAGCGACAGGCTCCACTCTGGGCGCTCGATGGGGTCGACATGCTGGAGACCACGACCACCAACCTCTTTGGCGCCCTGACGATGTCCAGTCTAGCGGTTCAGATCATGCGCGAGCAGCCACCCAGCAAGACGCCCGTCTACCACATTTTCAACATGGGGTTTTCCGATCTTGGGGCGCTCCTGTCGCGCTCGCCCATTCCGCATAAGGCCTCCAAAATCGGCGTCGCCGTCGTGACCCGTTCCCTGCGGGCGGAATTGGCCGCACATGGCATGAGCAGCATCGGCGTGCATGCGCTGAGTCCCGGGCTCGTCAAGACGGATCTCCTGCGACGGGTCACTACGCCAGACGCCGCCGGCTTCGTCGAGATCGCGGCCGAGCGCCCCGAGGCGGTGGCCCAGAGCTTGGTGCCGAAGATCCGCCACGTGCGCGGCCGTGGCTCGAGCATTCGGCATCGATCCCTGCCTGTAATGATCGCACGCATGCTCTTCAGACTGTCGCTGCGCGGCGCCAGGGGGCTCGCCAACGCGCGCCGGCTCAAGCCCAGAGAATGAGGCCAGTATGACGTCCGACAATCGAACCGAAACGCGGCGCGAGATTTGGGACCATCGTTATGCCGCTCGCGTCCATCCGGCTGAGCCTGCGCTGGTCTTGACCGAAGCGCTACACTTGCTGCCGCGCGCGGGCGATGCCTTGGATGCCGCCTGCGGTGTTGGCGGTAACGCGCTCAAGCTCGCCGAGATTGGGCTGCGGACCAGCGCCTGGGACCTGTCTCCAGTAGCCATCGAGCGCGTCAGAACAGAGGCCAAGTGGCGCGGCCTCGGCGTCGATGCCCGCGTCCGCGACATCGTCGCCGATCCGCCGTCGCCCCGATCGTTCGACGTGGTTTGTGTCGCGTATTTTTTGGACCGCACTCTGGCGGCGGCCTTGGCGGCCGCCTTGCGTCCGGATGGTCTGCTGCTCTATCAGACCTTCAGCCGTGAGGCGGTCACGGATCGCGGTCCATCGAATCCTGAGTTTCGGCTCGTTCCGAACGAGCTGCTTCGACTGTTCCCTGGGCTGATCGTGCGCGCCTATCGAGACGAGGGCTGCACGGGTGATACCTGCCGAGGCACCCGAGACATCGCCTTCCTCATCGCTCAGGCATCCCGGTAGGCTCCATCACCGAGCCCGGAGAATCGACAGCCAGACCCATGATCGAGCGAGCCGGGGCCTCTTGATCGAAACACCGCGGATCGACGCGGGGTGAAGAGGAGACGCGCATGTCACGCGCCAGTCCAGAGTCCGTCTTCGCGCTGGCCCAGTCCGCCATGGAGCGCGGTGATTGGGAGGGCTTCTTTGGCTGTCTGGATCGGACGGATCTGAAGACGCTGGCCAGACTCGGTATCAGCCCGGTGGGTGAGGGTCCGCAGGGGGCCTACGCGAGGTTGTGCATCGAGCATGGTGTTCCCCTGGAACAACTGGAGGAGGTCAAGACCCTCCTGGACGCGATTCAGGCGTCTGCCCGCCAGATGTGGTCTGCGCCTACTGGCGAAGTCTCGAAGGAGGCCAGCCAGGATGCGTCGTTGCAGCAATCGCTCCGGCACCGCGATCTGGTCCGGGCCTTGGATCATGCCATCGACGCCTGCCTGCGATCCATCGAGGACTTGGCGGCGTTCACGGCCCAGGTCGAACGGCTCAAGCGGGCGACGCTCGGTGGAGGCTCGGTCAGTCGCGCACTCTTCGTCGGTGAGCATCTGAGCGACGTGCGGGTGGAGGGCAAGAAAGCCACGGCCTTGCGCCAACAGCCGGGCGGGGAGCGCGTGCCGATCGCCTTCGCGCAGAAGCGCGGTCAATGGGCGATCCGGTTTCTCTCCAAGGCGAGGATGTGATCGACGGCGAGCCGCTTGGCCCTGTCGCGGGCGTGGCCGCGCCCAGGATCACCGTCGCCTGAATCGGCACTTGAGTCCCGCAACGGCCCATCCACGTCATTGCGCGTTGGCTCGGCGATGCCGGTCAAGCGGGCAGCGTGACCGTCCAGGCCGCATCGAATTCAGGGACCAGGTCACTGGGGTAATAGCCTCGCGCATTGCAGAGGATCCGCGTGTCCTTCACGCGATAATCCGCCCGGCGATGGAGATGACCATGGATCCAGAGCGCGAGGTTGGGACCCATGAGTGCCTCCAGGTCGCTCGCATAGGCCGGAGAGAGTGGATCCTCAGCGAATCCCGGCACAAGTGAACGAGGACTGGGGGCATGATGCGTGACGACGACCGTCGGCGGTGCGGGCGACTCAGCCAGGCGCTCACGCAGCCAGGCAACCGCGTCACGGTGGATGGCCATCAGGTCCAATGGCTTGAGCCGGCGATAATGCGGTGAGACGCGGATGCGGCGGAAGTCGCTCATCTGCTGAGCCGCCTCGGCGACGGCCTGCGGCGAGTCTCCCTGCAGCGCAAAGTCCGTCCAGAGCGTACAGCCCAGGAAGCGCACCCCCTCGATCACCACGGCGTCCTTTTCCAGCAGATGCACCCCGGTTCCGGCGACCAGCGCGCGCCCCTTCTCGAGCAGCCGCGGTATGGACTGGCCATAGTATTCGTGGTTGCCGAAGACGTAGAGCATCGGGCGCGCGAGTCGTGCCGCCTCAGCGATCGCCCAGTGTAGGCCGGTCAGGCCCGTGTCGACATCGCCGGCGAGCACAATGACATCGGCATCGCTGTCCGGAATGGCGTCGAGCCGGAGAGCCGGTCCTCGGCGGGCCGTTCGGTCAAATTCGCGATGGAGATCGGAGAGAATCTGGATCTTCATGTGAGCCTCATCCGTGCCCTGGAGCAGGGCTCTTGGCCGCGGCAGTGAGCCGCGTCGCTCTCGACTTGGGTTATGCCATGCATCCGATCGTTGACACCATAGGGTCAGTCGATCTCGCCGTTTCGCAGGGCCTCGAGCGTCTCGTCCATCAGGGCATTCACGTCTTCCAGGCAGGTGATGATGTCCTCTGGAATGCCATCATGCCGGAGCCGGTTACGAACCAGGATGAGCCGCTGCCGCATGACGGCGAGATTCCGCACCGACTCCCAGCTCATTGCCTCGTCGATGTGAAACACGGCCAGCTCCCAGTCGGGGAAGCCCGCTGACTGCACAACGGCATCGCGAAGATTCGACCAGGCGCCCTGGAGATCCGACAGGACAGTCTTGTGGTAGGCGGTGGGCTCGGTTGCAAAGCTCATCGCGCGGGGCTCCGTCGCTGAGCGTGGTCGGTCACGGCTGCGCGAGCCACTGCTCGAGATCGCCGATTGCGCTGAAATCGAGCAAAGCCTCGCTCAGCGCTTCGACCTCGTCCACGCTGAGATCCTCGAGTCGCCGATCGAGCACGGGCGGGAGCTCGCCAAGGCGCCGCGCAAGCTGTTTGCGCACCAGTGCGATGGCTTCCACACGCCGGCCTTCCGCGAGTCCTTCCTGGTGACCGCGCGCGTAGCCAATCCGTTCGACCGAGGTGACGTAACGCATGTGCTTGTTCCTCTCCAGGGTGGTCAGTGCTTGCCAGAGTTGGGCCTCCAACTCGGCGGGGAGACGCATCATCCAGTCGATGACCGCAAAGAGGTCGATGATGCGTTGACGATCCCAGTCACGCTCATAGAGCAGCCGCGCCAGACGCCATTTTGCCGCATAGCGCTGCGTGACGTCGCCACGGGTCTGACGCGTCAGCAGGTGTGCGGCGGTGACGAGGGCAAAGGGGTTGTGATCCTCCAACAGCGCCTCGAGACGCGGGGCGTAATCGACGAGCTTGACCAAGGGATACGCGAAGCCATGCCGACAGCCGAACACCTCATAGCTGTAACTATCCGGTCGCCAGGTTCGGCTGTCGTCGGCCAGGACTGCCAGGCTTCCAATCGGCCGATCATAGCGGTCGAACAGGCGATCGTTGTACGTGAACATCCGCTTGGCAAAGGTGTTGTCATGGCCACCCTGAATCTCGATGTGGATGTAGACCCAGTCTTTGATACCCTGATGACGATGAACGGCCGCCAGCTTGTCGACGTATCGCCGGCCAAGAGCCGCGTCCTGGACCGCCTGGGCCAATTCCTGATCGAGGAAGCGATGACCGCGTGTCCAATCGACGCCCGTATGAGCCTCAGGGAAATAAAAGGCGAGGAAATCCTGAAAGTGGTGCTCCACGGCCTCTTTCCAGGGCGAGTCGTAGTCGACGGTGGGCGCTGACGGGTCGGTGTCTTCGATCATGGCTGAGCACACGCTTGGCGAATCGGTCCTGCTACCTGTGGCGGCTGATCGGTGCGGACCACCGCGGCGGCGTCCATTAGGCTGCGAATCTCCTGCTCCCACTGCTCGAGTGCCCGCCGCTTTTCTGGCAGGCCGTCGTAGATGTTGTAGTGTGTGTCTTCGATGTCGTTGACGGCGCGATTCTGCAGCAGAAAGCGCACGCTGGGCTGAATCCCGATGCGTGCCCAATGTGTTGTGCAGGTCCGGCGCAAATCGCGGGGGGTAAAGGGCTCGATACCATGGCGGGTGCACAAGCGCTCGATGGCTTGCGTAATGCTGCGGAACGGCATCTCTCGCTCGGGAGTCCCTGCGTCTTGTCGCGAATGCGGAAACACTAGACCGCCAATTTGCGGGATGCCGTTAAGGGTCTCCTTGATCATGGCCGTCATCGGTAGCAGATGGGGCCGCTTCGTCTTGGTCTGCTCACGTGAGAACGACCAGGTGGCATCGGCGAAATCGAGCTGGCCCCAACGTGTGCGCAGGATCTCTTGGAGTCGCTGCCCGCTGAGGAGCATCAGGCGGATGGCGCCAATGGTCGTTGGATTCATGCGCTCGGCATCCATGGCCAGTGCTTGCCAAACCCTCGCGATCTCCTCTTTGGAGAGCACTCGACTGCATGGCGTCATGCCCGAGTCCGGCTTCTTCACCGCAGCGACAGGATTCGTGGTCAACGGGAACAGTAGACCATCGATCTCTTGCTCTCCGATGGCGTAGACGAAGGCCGCATGCAGATAGCTGTGCAGCATGAAGACGACGCGCTTCGCGCCCCGTTTTCGGGCCTTGGCCAGCACGGCGCGGATATCACTGGGGTCGATCTCGGTTACCCGCTTACCTTTCAGGATCGGGCGGGCGTCTTTCTGGAGCAGGCGATCGATCTCCTGGCGCGTTGTTGCGTTGTCGAGTGACTCCAGATAGACGCGCACCAGATCTTCGTAGGTCGCCGTCGCCCGCGCCTCGAGTGCCTGCTGCTCCTGCGCCTTGCGCTCCACGACTTCCGATGTGCGTCTGCGCTCGAGCTCAGCCTTCGGGTCAATCCCCTGATCGACGAGGTTGCGGACTTCCCGACAGCGCTCACGCGCCTGGGCCAGGGACAGACCGGGGTAGGCCCCGAGACGATAGAAGTGTCCCCGTTGGCCGCCAAAGCTGTACTCCATATAGAAGGTCTTGGTGCCAGCTGCCGACACCTGCACGCCAAACCCACGCAAGCTTTGGTCGGTCGATTTCTCACGCAGTCGATAAGGTTTTCCAGTGGCCGTGAGGTTCTTGATCTGGCGGTCGCTGAGCATGGTGATCGGATCCTTGCCGAGCCGGCGGTGGTTGATTCAGGTGGTTTCTGTAGTCGCGTCTGTAGTCGCGTAAAACCTGCGATTCAGTGCTGCTAGATGCAACAACATGCACAGGCGGTTTGACGAAAAGACATTGAAATTATAAATTTACGTAGAGATGAGGAACAGAGGGAAACGGAAAGAAACCGTTATTTACCTGAATGGGGTTCAGGTGGTCGGAGGTTCGAATCCTCTCGCCCCGACCAATTTAAGTCAGAAATTACAAGCGGTTACGCGTCGTGCGTCGCCGCTTTTTTCTTGTCCGCCGAAGTGGTGTGCCGGAAACTGTGCGGAACACTTCGGATCCCGGATTCGATCCGCGCGGCATGCTCGGCCAGGTGCTCCGGTGCCAGATGGGCGTATTTCCGAACCATGGCGAAATCCGACCATCCCCCAAGCTCCTGAAGCACGTGCAGCGGTGTTCCCGACTGGACGTGCCAGGAGGCCCAGGTATGGCGCAGGTCGTGCCAGCGGAACTGCTCGATGCCGGTGCGCTTGAGCGCCTTCCTCCAGGCCCGTTCGCCCGCTTTGCTCACGGGAGACCAGAGGAGGTCCCCGTTCGCATCACGGCGCGGATACGCGAACACGCGCTCCAGCCTTCTGGAGAAGCCCATGGCTACCGCACCAACGACACGCCCGCTGCACCTCGTCGCCCGAGGCACCATCCCGATCGACCGCGCCCGCGCGGATGAAGACGTGCTCATCCGTCAGGCGATGGCCATCCTGGAGCGGCGAATGCGGCGCGTCCAAGACCCGCGAGCGCTCAGCTCGCCCGACCTGGCGCAACGCTATCTCCGATCCTGCGCCTGGGTACCCTGGAGCATGAGGTTTTCGGGGTAGTCTGGCTTGATCACAAACACCGTGTCCTCGCCATTGAGGAGCTGTTCCGCGGCACCCTCGACGGGGCGGCGGTCCATCCCCGCGAGGTCGTCAAGCGGGCCCTCAAGGTCAACGCCGGGGCCTGCCTCATTTGGCACAACCATCCCAGTGGGATCAGCGAGCCCAGCCCGAGCGATCGGCTCCTCACTCAGCGCCTGAAGGACGCCCTGAGTCTCGTCGAAGTCAGGGTGCTCGATCACATCATCGTTGGGGAGACCTGCACCTCGTTGGCTGAGGAGGGGATCCTCTGGCCGAGAATCAACGGAGACTGCATCCTCGCTTGTCGTAGGAGGGTGTTTCCGCCCAAGCCGTCTCCGTTCTGCGCCGACAACTCCCATTCGGGCTTGTCGGCGTTTTCGTTTGAACGGCAGGTCGTGGGCTTGAGGCGAACAGCTCCAGGGGACGCCCAGCCGATCGCCGAAACGTGCAGATCGGTCATCCGATTGAGTCTCTGCGCCCGGCGGGCTCGAGTCGTACCAACTTGGGTCGATGACATTGTGGGTTGTCCCGTCCGGCCGGTCGAGCTCGAAGTCGCGGGCGGTCGACGGCAGCCATTGACATCCGTTGATCTCTAGCTATCTTGGAGAACGTACCGTGAGGCTATAAGACGCACTGCAACATAGGCCGCAAGATGCCTCTGACAATCAAAGGCTTGACCTACTACACTGCCGCTGACGTAGCGGAACGGGTGGAGGTGAGCCGCCAAACGCTCTGGCGCTGGCGGCAGGACGGCAAGATTCCACTCGGCCACAAGTACCGCAACCGGCACGTCGTCTTCACCCCGGCCGAGCTGAAGCAGATCGAGCTGTTCGCCGACCGCATTGAGCCGATCGCGCCGTCGGATCGGCTCCAGAGTGACTTGTTTCAGGACAGCTGAGGGCCCCCATGAAGAAGGCCGTGGTCTTGTTGAGTGGAGGTCTGGATTCAATGCCATGGACTTAGCGCCTAAAGCTATGATTATGTTACAATAATGCGTCTTCACAGGAACCTTGTAGGAGCATGCCGATGAAGCGTTGCAACGCTATCAGTCTCAACACCGAAGA
>NZ_JAAIJQ010000200.1 GCF_010820565.1 Thiorhodococcus minor
GAGCGTCAGGGCGACCTCTTCAACGACGATTTCGACGATCCGATCTCCTTCTGAAAGACCTCAACGCGGCGGGCCGAGACCCGCCGCAGGCCCCTGCCGCCCCCCACAACGTCCACTTCCCCCGGGGCCACCGGCCCGCCCCCGAAAAAGCGCGTTCATCACCTCACACTCGTCCACCTCCCACCATTGCTTCACCGGAGTGCCTAGGCTGGGAAGGACTCACACTCTCATCGCGAAACAATTCGAGAAACGGGCGGGGAAACAATGTGAGAGACAACAGTGGGCACATCCAGTACTACGGCGTCAGCGGCAACAGCCGCGCCCTGGCCGGGTATCTCTACCAGGCCACGCGACTGCTGTTTAAGTGGTTGAACCGGCGTAGCCAAAAGCGCTCGCTCAACTGGGAGCGTTTTCGGGCCGTCATCGGCCCGCGGCTACCGCGCCCGCGCATTGTCCATGACCTCTACCCTATTCCACCGTGGAAGACTCAAACTGGGAGCCGGATGGTTAATGTGGCGTTGCCTGTTATGTGGCGGTGAGACCCTAACCGCCTGACCAGGTTAGAGCTTGGCGAGGCTGGACGCCACATAACGATCTTGTCGGTCAAATCTCTTTTGCACAGGAGATTGACCATGTTCGACAAGCTTTTCAAACGACCGAGCACAATCGCGTGCCAGCTCGAGGCGCCCCTGGCATCGGAGCGCGCGTCCTACCTGAGAAAATGCGCTGAGGATGGAGCAGCGCCGGAGACCTTGCTGCGCATCGCTCGAGAACTCCTTGTCGTCGTTCGGGAACTAGATCTGACATCTGGACACTTGGTCACGCTCGCAGCGGTCGATGGGGCTGCTGAGCACTGGGCCAAACAACAGAAGCGCCGTCATCGTGCGCAGACGCTTCGATGGTCGCAGATACTGTTCCGGCAGACCGCCATTGCATGGCTCAGCTACTTGGGCCGTCTGTGCATCTCGGAACCAGAATCGACGCCACAGCCGTTTGCCCCTCTCATCGATGCCTTCGTTGACGATTTGCAACACGAGCGCGGGTTGTCGACAGCAACGGTGGCGAACTACCAGTGGCATGTTCAGCACTTTTTCGCTGACTTCAGTGCGCGACAGTGCGCCTTTGCAGAAGTGCGCGTCGAGGATGTCGATGCCTTCCTTGCCCGCCAAGGGGCGCATTGGTGCCGTGTGTCGATCGCCAGCAGCGCCAAGGCGCTGCGGGCCTTCTTTCGGTATGCCGAGCGCCAAGGCTGGTGCCGGCCCGCCATCGCCTCAGCGATCGAAAGTCCCCGCCTGTTCCGCGATGAAACCTTACCGGGCGGCCCTGCCTGGGAAGATATTCGGCAGCTGATTCCGCCGCCCGATACTCAGCAGCCTCGTCACATCCGCGATCGCGCCATCCTGCTGCTCTTCGCCGTCTACGCATTGCGCAGCGGTGAAGTGGCGCGGCTTCGGCTCGACGACATCGACTGGACCCATGCGTGCATCACGGTTGTGCGCGCCAAACAGCACTGCTCCCAGCGCTACCCGCTGACCGATGAAGCGGGCAGCGCCATCGTGCGCTACCTCCAGGAGGTGCGTCCCTGTTGTGGTTATCGCGAGGTCTTCCTGACCCTGAGGGCGCCCATCCGCCCGCTGTCGGCGGGTGGGCTTTATCACGTGACCTGCAGTCGTTTGCACCACCTGGGTGTTCAGACTCCCCACTGGGGTCCTCATGCGCTGCGCCACGCCTGTGCCTGTCATCTCCTAGCCGAGGGGCTGTCTCTGGATGCCATTGGCGATCATCTTGGTCATCATAGCCTCAGCAGCACCCGTCACTATGCCAAAGTCGATCTGGCGGGACTGCGTGAGGTGGCAGAGTTCGACGTGGGAGGGCTGCTATGAATCTCCCCCAAGTCGTGCATGACTATGTGGCACTCAAGCAATCGATGGGATCGCGTTTTCGCACGGAAGCAGCCATCCTCAAGGCGTTCTGCAAGGCGGTGGGTGATGTGGCCATCACCGACGTCGAGCCACAGCAGGTGGCGCGCTACCTCGCCGGTTCTGGCCCCGTGACCCGGTATTGGCACCGCAAGTATGAGGCGTTGACGGGCTTCTATCGCTTCGCGCTGGGCCGGGGCTATGTGGCGCTGTCGCCGCTGCCCAAAACCGTGCCTCAGCGCCCGGAACCGTTTCGGCCTTACATTTTCCCCGAGGAGGAATTGCGTCGCCTGTTCAAGGCCGCTGGCGAACTTGAGGCTCCGCGCATGGCGCTCCAAGGAGCGACCCTGCGCCCGCTCTTGCTGTTGCTCTATGGGACCGGACTGCGCATCAGCGAGGCGCTTGCGTTGACGCTTGCCGATGTCGATCTGGGTGCGCAGGTGCTCACCATCCGGGAGAGCAAATTCTACAAGACACGGTTGGTGCCGATTGGCCCACGGTTAGCGGCGGTACTCAGGACCTACGCCCATGATCGACACCGGCAAGGCCATGCCAACGATCCCGCCAATCCCTTCTTTGTGACCCGCACCGACACCGCGGTGACCCGAGGCATGGTCGAATCGGCCTTTGTCCGTCTGCGCAACAGCGCTGATATCGCCCGTGAGGATGGCGCCCGCTATCAACCTCGACTCCATGATCTGCGCCATCATGCCGACAACCGAATTATGCCGAGTCGGGCGGCTGGCGATCGGCCGGCGGCGCTCTGGCGTTGCTTGCGGTCGGCATAATCAGAGGCCTTCGAGGAAGGCCAGAAGCTGGTCATCGGGGCGGTAGCGAGCCGGTGTGACCCCGATGGGCGTGGTCCGA
>NZ_JAAIJQ010000201.1 GCF_010820565.1 Thiorhodococcus minor
GTGCGTATTCCAGTGAAACCGGACACCCAGTCCGAAGGAAAGCGGACAGTCGTTCCGATCGAAACCGGACAGTCAGTCCGAAGGAAAGCGGACACCCAATCCGGCGAAGCCGGACACGGATCCTTGGATCACGCTGCGGGGACGTTCTTGTTACTGTGTGACAGCCTCCGCTGTCAATGTTGAGGTGCGCTTGCGCATGGACTCGCCGCGCAGCGTGAGCGTGTAGGCGGCGTGCACGAGGCGGTCGAGGATGGCATCGGCCAGGGTCGGATCGGCAAGATACTCATGCCAATGCTCGAGAGGGAGCTGGCTGGTGACCAGGGTCGAGCGGGTGCGGCAGCGATCATCGAGGATCTCGAGCAGATCACGGCGCTGCTCGCTGTTCATGGGTGCCAGACCCCAATCATCGAGGATGAGCAGATCGGTCTTGGCCAGCTCGGCGAGGAGTTTGCTGTAGCGGCCATCGGCGCGGGCGATGCCGAGCTCCTCGAGCAGGCGCGGCAGGCGCCGATAGCGGGCGGTGTAGCCGAGTCGGCAGGCCTGATTGGCCAGGGCGCAGGCCAGATAGCTCTTGCCGACCCCGGTTGGCCCGGTGATCAAGACATTGAGGTGCTCGCCGATCCACTGCCCGGTCGCCAGTCGGGTCATGAGGGCCTTATCGAGGCCGCGCGGGGCGCGGTAGTCGATGTCCTCGATCGCTGCGCTCTGGCGCAGCTTGGCCTGTTTCAGCCGGGTCTTCAGCCGGCGGTTCTCGCGCTCGGTGGTCTCGCGGTCGAGTAGCAGGCCGAGGCGCTCCTCAAAGCTCAGGGTGGCGATGTCAGGCTGCTGCAACTGCTCCTGCAGGGCGTTGGCCATGCCGGTGAGGCGCAGTTGCGCTAAGCGCTCGAGGGTGGGATGGAGCAACATGGAGAGAGTCTCCTGAGTGGTCGGTACGGGAGAAGGCCCCGGCGGGGTGCCGGGGCGTGGGCTGGCGACGTCAGTGGTAGTAGCCGGCGCCGCGCACATTGGGATGCACGATGGGGTCGGTCTCGGGTGCCTGATGCGGGAGTGGCCGCTGATCGAGGCCCTTGGCGAGGATCGAGGCGAGGCTCTTGTAGCTGAGGGTGCCAATGGCCAGCGCGCGGGCGCAGGCGGCCTCCAGGCGTGCCTCACCATAGTCCTTGCCTAGGCGCAGCACCCCGAAGGCGGCGTTGAAGCCCTGCTGGGGATGCGCGCGCGCGGCGAGCAGGCGCTCGATCAATGTCCGTGTAGAGGGGCCGTGCTCCTCGGCCCAGCGCAGCAGCCGCTCGGGCGTCCAATCCAGATAGCGCTGATGGGCCTCGGGCATGTGTGCGGCGACGGTGGTGTAGCCGCCGCGGCGTGCGCTGCGGGCATGGCTGGCGACGCGCTGTCCCTGGTGCAGGACCTCCACCGTGGTGGCGGTGAGGCGCACATCGAGCTGGGGTTTCACCAGGGTGTGAGGGACGGAGTAATAATGTCCCTCGACGGTGATGTGGATGTTCGGCGCTACGCGCACCTTGCGCCATTCCGCGTACTCATAGGGCGTGCTGGGCAAAGGGCGCAGCGCCGGACGGTCGAGGGCCTCGAAGTGGCTGCGCCGCGAGCCCTCGAGCTTCTTGAAAGGGCGTGCGTTCAGGCCCGTGAGCAGCTCGGCGATGGCGGCATTGAGCGCGGCCAGGGAGAAGAAGGTCTGGTGGCGCAGGCGCGCCAAGATCCAGCGCTCGACCAGCAGCACGCCGCCCTCGGCCTTGGCCTTGTCGCGTGGCTTGCGCACGCGCGCGGGGATGACCGCTACCCCGTAGTGCCGTGCGAAGTCCTGGTAGGTGGGATTGAGATCCGGCTCATAGCGATGCGCCTGGCTGACGGCACTGCGCAGATTATCCGGGACGATGATCTCTGGCGCCCCATTGAAGAAAGCTAAGGCGCGCACATGCGCGCCGATCCAGTCCGGCAGGGTCTGCGTGCGCGTCGCCTCGGCGTAGGTGTAGCTCGAAGCGCCCAGCACGGCGACGAAGATCTGCGCCGCATGCGCCTCGCCGCTGGTGGGATCGACGATGTCGACCGTCTGCCCAGCGTAGTCGACGAACAGCTTCTCGCCGGCGCGATGGCTCTGGCGCATGACCACATCGACCTGCCCGCGCCACTGCGCGTAGAGCTCGCAGAAGCGGCTGTAGGCGTAACCGTCGGGATGCTGCTCGCGGTACTCCTGCCAGAGCAGAAACAGCGTCACCCCTTTGCCGCGCAGCTCGCGCTGGATCTGCGCCCAGTCGATCGCCTCGCGGCGGCGTGTCGTGCGTGCCTGCGGTGCATAAAGCAGCTGCTGCAGACGCTCCTCGTCAAAGTCCGCCGGCAGCGGCCAGGACAATCCCGCCGCCTGCGCGCGCTTCAAGCAATCCGACACCGTCGATTTGCCGATCCCGAGCGTCTTCGACACCGCGCGTAACGACAGCTGCGCGCCCCAGCTCAGGCGCAGGATTTCGTGGATCTTTCGCATGGATAACCGTTCTCGTGGCATGGGCCGTCCTCGTTGCATGAGCAAAAAGGACGGCAGCTTACTTGGGTTATCCCGCGGCGCGATTCGTGTGCGAACGGCTGTCCGAATTCATCGGAGTGCTGTCCGCATTGAATCGGAATCAGTGTCCGCTTTCAGCTCGGAACGCTGTCCGCTTTGACCTCGGATTGGTGTCCGGTTTGGATCGGAATGGGTGTCCGGATTCCGTCGGAATACTCA
>NZ_JAAIJQ010000202.1 GCF_010820565.1 Thiorhodococcus minor
CGCGCGTCACCGCGCGAGGTGATGTGATAGAGAGCGCCGAGAAATTCGAGTCTGAGCGGGCGAGCCATGGATCAAGCATAGCTCGGATCAGGCAAGAGGCAAGACCTGACACCGTTCTTTGCTTTGCGATGGGGTACTCATCTCCCACTTCAAAGTCATCTAGCTTTTCGCTCAATATTTCTTTAAAAGATTCGTACTTGGATATAGCGGACTCTATATTTCCGCTCGCCTTCTTTTCAAGAATGTATACAGAAGCGATAAGGTGCTCTACAATTTGCAGGGCTACTGAAAGAGAAGCATCCTTCGGCTTTTTAATATCATGAGCAGCGTCATTACCCATAAATCTTATGCCATGCAATCGCTCGGCATCATTCTTGGAGATATAGCCGGCAGTTGCCAATTTGTTTATCCTTACCTCTAGGCTTCGGCCTGGTATTCCAAGGTCATTACACACGGCTTCAACTGTAGCCCTAAGACCTAAGCCGGATAGAACCTTTGCGTCTTCCCTTAAGGCCATTAGAACTTCGGTATAAATTCTTCTTACAATATTGGGAAGCTCCCATAGGTCATCAATCTCTTTATGCCCTTCTACGGCTTTAGGATAAAGAGTTACTTCTTGAGGAACTTCCCATTGATCGCCATATGTGGGATATGCTGATTCGATATCATAAACGACCTTTCTAAATGCTTTGGTGTCACATCCAAGGCACTGCAATATCTGAAAAGTGATATCACATCTGTACTCATCCTGAACAGACTCGGTATGCTCTGATAAAACTTTGTGGTTTGTTGTTTTACAGCAATCCCTGCAGTAGCTTCTCAGTTGCTCAGTGCTCATATGCCATCGACACTCGAAAGGCTAACGCCGCAAATCAGCCGAGCCGTAAGGAGCGGTAGCGACTGAAGGCGTCGGCTGGATTTGCTTTGTTATGCATTTTGTTTCTCTACCCATTCACCTGTGCGCAAAGCCTTTTGTATTTTCAACTCTACTTTCTGATGTAATTCTTCTGGATAGCCCTCGAAATAACCACCAGAATAACCGCAGTCTTCACAGATAAACTCATATCTTGACACTGCTGCGTAGGAGCTTGAGTCCTTTGGCAGTATCTGATACTGACAACGTGGACACAATGAATGAAGGTTGTCGATTCGATTACCAGAGTATCGCCACACCCATAGGAGACCAAAGAAATTATCTTTTGTGTAGTCTTTGAAATTTAATTCAGATTCAATACCAAATAGCCATTCTTTGAAAGCAATTAAAAGCGCATACCCCAATAGAAAAAATGGCACAATCATTATTCCTAGCAACCAGTTTGAGACTGATGTGCTTGCCAACAAGAAATACCAGGCTTGAGAGAGAGTTGAGTATATAAATGGCCATACACCAGAAAAATATGATGCAATCAAAGAAATCAGGGCCAAAACCCCTACAGCGATAACCTTACTCCAAACTGGATCTTTCCAAATCTTTCTAAACATAACTACTGCTAAATACTTCCTTTAGATGCATAACGTTTGTTTAACCTGACGCCCAAAGTGGTGTGTAGCGTAGCGAAACACCGCTTTGGGCGTCAGGTTGAAACTATAGTTAGCGTTTGTTTTAACTCGGTTTTTCGAAATAATCTAAAGCGAATATTAGATTAGCCTCTTCGTCACCTTGATGTATCGCCAAATGACAGTTGGAACATAAAAGCATTAAATCATTCAATGTGATCTTTGTTTTTCCCGAAAGCTGTGATAGCGGGATGATATGATGTACTTCAATAATATCTTTTGTTAGCCACGGATAATTTTGTGTAAACTGAAATCCGCACAATTCACAAAATATTTTTTCGTTTTTATCTAAAAACTCCTTTACTTTTTGGTTTCTAAGTTTTTTGTCTCTTTCTACTGCCATATGAAGTTCTAACTTTCTTTCCCCTTCAAACGCGAATGGATTGCTATTCTCAGCTTCAATTTCGTTTTTTTCTTTAGATCGATACCGGCCACTATCTATTGTTGCTAAAACAGATACATCCTCTCTTGATACTCTACGGAACTTCTGTTTTCTATAAGGGTCGTTGTTGGGTTTTTCTTTGATCGGTTTTGGTGTTTTATTATGCAAATTTGTTGCATGTTCTAACGCGAGTTTCCGCGCACCATCTTCGCCGAACTTTTTAACAGAAAACCTTTTCGTCTGTACTTCATGATGTTCGTCATACCATGTGGCTTGCCAACATATATATGGTTGTTGTTTTCCTTTTTCGGTTCTTCGAGCAATTCTTTTTTCTGGATCTTTAGGTAAAGATTTCGGAGGCCTTCCAATAATCTTTTTTTCTAAGGGTAATGTTGAAAGTATTTCATGACGAAAATAAATTGCAGCTCTCAAACTTTCAGCAGCGGAAGGGTATTGCGAGTCATAAAATAACTCTTGAAATTGCACCTCGTCTCTGTGAACCCGTACCCACCAACCATGCATCTTAGAATAATCGTATCTTGTTATACCCATAGGTATATGAAAGTTCTCGGGGTCACCGAGAGCTTTTTCTAATGTATCCTCCAAATATTGGTCATCAAATATCGTCATCCTTAATTACACTAACTATTAAGCATTTATCCATCGGGCGCATGGCTGTGAGCGTGGTCTCGCTCCGACGCTGGCGCGCCCGATGGATAAATGTCTGTTGGACTAATCCGATCCTGGCACGACGCCGCCAACCGCGCGGATGCGGGCATGCC
>NZ_JAAIJQ010000203.1 GCF_010820565.1 Thiorhodococcus minor
TCTTCAGTGTTGAGACTGATAGCGTTGCAACGCTTCATCGGCATGCTCCTACAAGGTTCCTGTGAAGACGCATTATTGTAACATAATCATAGCTTTAGGCGCTAAGTCCATGGCATTGCCAGAGATCCCCCCTGCTAAAGAACATGGCGGATCGGTGCTGTAATGCTCACAGCGCGTAACGCGCTTCCGTCTTCCCAAGCCGAATACAAGGGTGCAAATAAAAAGCCTGTCGCTGCTGGAAAGAGCATCTCCCCTGGTACTCCCATGCGCTGAAACGCACGGCAGTCCCTTCTATTGAACGACCCGGACGACCGATGAAAGCATCAAGATTCTATCAAGCCTTGCTTCTAGCTTCCGTTTCTCTTCAGTCCTTCGCGGCGGCAGCTGGGATTTACGAGTTTTCTTGTGGCACGCCGGCCGACGCCTATGGACGCGCCATCCCTACACCGACTGGAAACATCGGTTTCACGGCCGTGCCCGGCGGAATGTGCGGCGGTGATGCGGAGTTTACTTGGGACTATGCCGGGACGCTCCTGGATGGTAACGATCGATGTTCATTTATGGCGAACATTGTTCAAAGCGGGCGACTTGCCGAGGAGTGCGTCGATGGCATCTGCGGCTCCTACAGCTTCGGATTTCACGGACTGCATTTTGCGTTCAAACGTGCCGGCAGCACCTATTTTCTCAATAGCCTTTACGGCGGCGATAGCGCTGAGGCAATTTCAGCCGTGCTGCGGAACAGTGTCGATTGGATGTTCTCCACGTCGTCTCTGGACGGGCTCGAGATCGATGCAAGCCTGATCGCATCGGACGACGGCAGCCATCGCTGGATTGTTCAGTCAAACGGTGCAAGCCCAGTAGCACCGCTTTACCTTGGACTTCCTGGGCAGCCCGGGCACAAGCTCCGTATGCAGGGAGAGGGTGCGGCGTTTCTATGGCGGATCGATCCCGACGGAACAAAGCAGCTCGCAAAGTATCATTACGCGCTTGATATCGACTTCGTAGACGAGCGCGGCGTCGTGGCGCAAGGGTACGGAGGCGGATATGTCGGCCCGGCCCTTGTCGCAGATGGCGAA
Source organism: Thiorhodococcus minor (assembly GCF_010820565.1). Taxonomy (GTDB): domain Bacteria; phylum Pseudomonadota; class Gammaproteobacteria; order Chromatiales; family Chromatiaceae; genus Thiorhodococcus; species Thiorhodococcus minor. The sequence continues at coordinate 1,077 of NZ_JAAIJQ010000203.1, forward strand.
GCAATACCCGTTGAGGAAATCAACGCGAAAACCAGGATTTCTGAGTATGAGATCGCACAGCCTCGGCTTAAGGTATTGTCCTGGCAGATCACGATCTCCGCGGATGGCGAACCTGCTGACGGCTTCGAAGCGATCTATTCGCTACAAGGGAACGAAGGGATGCTCTGGAACGATCTTGGACCTGTCAAGGAGTCTAAGTCTACGCCCGCCGCAAGTACGACAGCTATCGACTCAAGCGCCTCAAAGGCATTGTCGGGATCCAGCGCACGCGGCGTTTCACGATTGGCGATCCCAATGGTGACGAAAACGGCAACAGACACCAAATCGCTCTATCACGGTAACTGGATCCCAATCCAGTTTTCCCAAGGGCCGTACGAAGGCGCCTCGATGGTGTTCAATGTGTATTGGGATAAATATGTACCGCGGCCGAGCGATCAAACGACCGACAGCTACAGCTGGTCAAAGGCCGGCTGGGGGAGCCTTTATACGGGTATCTTGCCAGACAATGTGACCTCCGCGTATTCGCTGACCGAACTCATGGTACCCGGATTACCGGTGATCGCCGAAGAGGACCCGCGTGAAAGCGGCTGGGTGAATCCCTTCGAGGTACGGTTTATCGATTTTGTTGAGGAGAAGTACAGACCGGCCTATCCATGGGTCACAAAGATCGAGATCACGGTAAGAGCGCACTCCCGGCTGCGCACAGCGTTGGCGTCATACGCAAACCTGAAGTCCGGGCGATGGGATCAGCCCACGGACTTTGCGGACACCGACTTAATCCTATCCGTCATCAGCCTTTATCCTGATATTGAGAACACGATGTTCGCGTCGGAAGTTGCGCAGTACTACGAAAGCGCGGCAGTGGTTCTAATAGACAACATCGAAGTCGGATATGCCTGGATCGAGCACATGGGACAACCGAACTAAACCAATGGCGGGCGACGTCGCCTTGGTTATCGACGGCCCCAAGAACGAGCATTTCGATAAACGATTGTTGGCAGTGAAGACGTTGGAGGAGCGGCGGGGAGACGCGCCCTTCGGGAGCGGGAACTGATCGAGTGCAGCCGTTGCTGAGGGAGGGCATCAGTGACGCTGAGCTTAGCGCACACCTGCAGCAGGTCATCGCGTTGAAGCCAGAGCGTCATCAGTTCAACGAGTCGCCGCGGAATATCGACCGCTTCATGTCCGTGAGCGGTAGTTAGGCACGGAGAAATTCGGTCATCACAATCGAGCGGCGCGAAACGCATTTCGTTGGGCGGATCCGCAGCGAAAGCCTGCGCTCGCCTATCGAGCAAGACACGCATCCAAGCACTGCGGATATCCTCCAGTGAAGGCGCCTTGCGGGAGAGCGGCAGCTTATGCTCTTTTAGCTGACATCATCGTCGTAGAACTACCGCGATAGCACCAAAGCGGGTGAGTCGGGGGCGTTTCATTGGCGGGAGTGACCGGTTTTGAGTGCGGTCAGCGAATTTGATGGTTACACGATCGGGCTAGCTGATGGAAGTCAGCGCTGAGGGAAGCGCTGAGGGAAGCGGGGTCATGAGGGAAGCGGGGTCAGTGCGGCCTGGCAAGGCCGCGTGTTCTAGCGGGTGTGACTCCCGCCTGGGTAATCGTGCGCCGCGAGCCCAGTATCG
>NZ_JAAIJQ010000204.1 GCF_010820565.1 Thiorhodococcus minor
CGATACTGGGCTCGCGGCGCACGATTACCCAGGCGGGAGTCACACCCGCTAGAACACGCGGCCTTGCCAGGCCGCACCGTCCCATTTTTACCCGAAAAGTGGGACTTTTTCCGTTGTTGAAATCACGGGATTCCCGTATAGTCTCGATCATGCGCACCGTCATTGAAACGCCTACTTTTCAACGGCTTGCCGATGCCATTTGGTCGGAGGAAGAGCGCCTGGCGTTCATCGCCTGGCTGTCCCAAAACCCCTTGACGGGTGACGTGATTCCTGGCGCGGAGGGTGCGCGCAAGGTGCGGTGGGCCGGATCCGGCAGGGGGAAGCGCGGCGGGGTGCGGGTGATCTACTTCAATCTGTCGGCGGAAGGCGTGCTCTACCTGATCACCATCTACCGCAAGTCGGAGCAGGCCAACATCAAGGCCGACAGCATCAAGAGGGCCATCGAATGAGCATTGACAGCATTGCGGACGCCATCGAGGCGGATGCCGGGGAGCCGATCCCGGGGCTGAGAGAGGGGCTGGAGGAGATGCGGGCCGGGCGGTCCGGGCGACGCTACACGCCGGAGCAGCTCTTGGTGCGCTCGGCGCGCAGCACGCTGGGGCTGTCCCAGCAGGCGTTCGCGGACCTGATCCGCACGCCGGTCGCGACGCTACGCGACTGGGAGCAAGGCCGCTTCACCCCGCCAGGCGCCGCGCTGCGGCTGATGGAGATTGCGGTGAGGCATCCGGAGGTGGTGCGGGACGCGGCGGCCTGATGGCCAGGCCGCCGATGCAATGTCCTGATCGGGGTCAATCGCCCGTCAGGCGCTGGAGCTGCCTTTCGTAGCGCGCGTTGATGTTGGCTTCGTCCTGGGACAGCGCCTGCTCCCAGGTGGCGCCCGCCAGATTGTTCGCGGCCCTGGCGCGCTTGGCCTTGACGGCTGCCAGCTCGGCGGCCCGCGCGGCTTCGAGCTGCGCAGCCGCGCGCGCCCTAGCTCTAGCCGCACGCTCCTGCTCGACACGCTGCATCCATCGGTCGCCCGCCTGGAGGCGCTGGTGGTGACGGGCGATCTCGTCTTCAGACGGTTGATGCACATCCACGTCCACTTCCCTGGCATCCGCCGCGCACTGCGTCTGCGAGAAAGTGACGGCCCCGGTTGCCGGGTCCGTGCACTTGTAGAGCCCGGCGGCGACCCCCGTGGACGTGCTCAGTGCCAGGATCGCGGCCAGTGTCATCTGGAGGTTAGCGGGGGCAGGATGTGAGGCCAACGCGCAAGAGCTCCGCCGAGCGACCTCGCGCGGACATTGACGCGCCTTCGATCTGCGATTGGGTCGGGCTCGGAGGCTTTCGAACAGACGCGAGACGAGCGCCCTCAGCACCCCCTACTGCGGAAGAGGCGCACTACCAGGCAATCCGCTGATCGAGCTCCGGCTCGGGCTGGGCGATGTCATCCCAGTCCGGCACTGGCTCGGGCGCATCATCCCAAATCGGCGGTCCGCGGGCGGGCGCGATCGGGGGTGGACGGGGCGGCTCACCAATGTGGGTGAGCATCCGCTCGATGGGCGCCGCCTCGGTGATGAAAGCGATGAGGCGCCTGTCCGCCCCACAGTTCGGGCAGACCAGCGGCAGCGACTCAAACAGCCGCGCCAACAGCATGGCCCAGAGATAACGGGCTGGTGAGCGCGTGCATGGGGCTGGCTCAAGCGGCGCTGTGCCGACCTCGGTCGCTGCGCTTGACGCCTCAGTCGCCTCACGCCCATAGGCGGTGGCCGCCGCACGCAGGGGCGAGTTGGGGGCCAACGCACCGTGGTAGCGATGGCGATGCTGCCGCGGCGGTGGGATCAGGGCCGCGAGCTGATCGATCAGCTCCAGCGGCGTGAGCGTCAACACCGTTGCGCCATCGCGCCGAGGCTTCGGCAGGCGATAGACGACGCGCTCGCCGTCCGTCAGCTCAAGCCGCTCGAGGGCGAACGGCGGACGCGCACAATAACGCAGCAGCCGCTCCAGGCCGGCGCGATCCTGTGCCGCGATGCGCACCTCGGCATCGAGGGAGAACCCGGAGATATTCCCGAAGATCCCGGCTACCCTGTAGTGTGGGTCGGGTACGGGCGCGGCGCAGTCTATTATGCAGAGCGTCTTGAACATCCGGGCGACGTCGTTTTGACTCACCCGAACGGTTAACTAGAACCGGGCGCGAGCCCGGAAGGAGATAAATATGGGCTTTTTTACGGCGCTTTTTGTTTTGGCCATTTGCGGGTTTCTCCTTTTGAACCTGCTATATCACTTGTTAAGAGGACTGCTGTACATCTTGTTTACAGACCGTCTTCCGCCTGAATAAACAAAACCCCGCTACGCCTCTAAAGCGTAGCGGGGTTTTTTATTGCCCGTTGTTTTTATTGATACGGCCCGCCGTATCAATGCACGACATGAAAAAAGAAAACCCGTAATCAAAAGGCGCATGCCCGCGCTCGATCAGGACGAAGCAATGTCGCTCAATCAGTTCGGTGAGCTGCTTTCGCTGTTCTCGCCCTGAAGCAATGAGAAAAAAACGGGGTTTACCTCGATAAAGGTCTGAAACAATGAAAGGGCGTCGGAAACAGAAAGCTCGTCAATAGAGAGTCGAGTCGCCCCGGGGAACCGCCCCCCGAGGCGCTCACAGAACCGGACGTGAACGTCTCCGCTCATCCGGCTCCTCCTATCCAGCCGCCCG
>NZ_JAAIJQ010000205.1 GCF_010820565.1 Thiorhodococcus minor
CTGGGCTCGGCCGCGGTGCATACGCCACCCATGCCGCATCGGCTCCTGGTTCTGGCTGAGCCTTGTTAATAATCAGGTGGTAGACAGGACGGACGAGAGTGAAGTCCACCGAGCCCCGCGCCGGCATTGGCGGACTGCGCTGCGCCTACCTACCCTACCGAGCATTGATTTTCTTCGTGTCCTTCGCGCCTTAGGGATTCCGACCAACAGCTTTCTTGAGGTCAACGCAAAAAGGGGCCATTCGGCCCCTTCTCGTCGGCATTCGAGCTGTGCCGGCCGGGCTTACTCCCCAGGCTCGACCGCCTTCATGCTCAAGCGGATGCGACCCTGCTTGTCCACTTCCAGGACCTTGACGCGGATAACATCGCCTTCCTTGAGCTTGTCGCTCACGGACTGGACACGCTCCTCGCAGATCTGGGAGATGTGCACCAAGCCGTCACGACCCGGCAGGATGGTGACGAAGGCGCCGAAATCCATCAGGCGGGCGACCTTGCCCTCGTAGATCTTGCCGACCTCGACATCGGCGGTAATCAGGCGGATACGCTTCTTGGCTTCCTCGCCGGCAGCCTTCTCGACCGAGAAGATCTTGACGACGCCGTCGTCGTTGATATCGACGGTAGCCCCGGTCTCTTCCGTGATCGAACGGATGACGGAGCCGCCCTTGCCGATGACGTCGCGAATCTTCTCCGGGTGGATCTTGAACTCGATGATGCGCGGGGCATGCTCGGACATCTCCAGGCGATGGCTGTCGATGACCTTGTTCATCTCGCCGAGGATGTGCATGCGACCGTCCTTCGCCTGCGCCAGGGCGATCTCCATGATCTCCTTGGTGATGCCCTCGATCTTGATGTCCATCTGCAGGGCGTTGATGCCCCCGGAGGTGCCCGCAACCTTGAAGTCCATGTCGCCGAGATGGTCCTCGTCGCCCATGATGTCGGTCAGGACCGCGAAGCGCTCGTCTTCCTTGATCAGCCCCATGGCGACGCCGGCCACGGGCGACTTGATCGGCACGCCAGCATCCATCAGCGCCAGACTGGTGCCGCAGACGCTGGCCATGGAGCTGGAGCCATTCGACTCGGTGATCTCGGAGACCACGCGAACCGAATAGGGAAACTCCTCGATGCTCGGCATGACGGCCAGGACGCCGCGCTTGGCCAGACGGCCGTGGCCGATCTCGCGACGCTTGGGGCTGCCGACACGGCCAGACTCACCCACGCAGAAGGGCGGGAAGTTGTAGTGCAGCATGAAGTGCTCGCGGCGCTCGCCGTCGAGCGCGTCGATGATCTGCGAGTCGCGCTCGGTGCCGAGCGTGGTGACGACGATCGCCTGGGTCTCGCCGCGGGTGAAGAGCGCCGAGCCGTGGGTGCGCGGCAGGACGCCAGTACGGATGGTGATCGGGCGCACGGTCTTGCCGTCGCGGCCGTCGATGCGCGGATTGCCGGAGAGGATCGACTCGCGGACGACCTTCTTCTCGAGCTTTTCGATCGCCGCACGCACCTGAAGCTCAGTCCACTTGGGCGCATCGCCCGCGCAGAGCTGCTCGATGACCACAGCGCGGGCGGCATCCAGCGCCGCGTAGCGCTCCTGCTTCACCTTGATCTGATAGGCCGCCGCGACCTGCTCGCCACAGCCGCTCTCGACGGCTCCGGCCAACTCCAGATCGGGCTCGGGCGCGGACCACGCCAGCGGCGCCTTGTCGACCTCGGCGGCCAGCTCGCGGATGGCCTGAATGACAGCCTGCAGCTGCTCGTGGCCGAAGAGCACGGCGCCCAGCATGACCTCTTCCGACAGACCGCGTGCCTCGGACTCGACCATGAGCACGGCCTTCTCGGTTCCGGCGACGATGAGGTCGAGATCGGAATCCGGATTCAGACCGACGACGGCGGGATTGAGGATGTACTCGCCGTTCTTGTAGCCGACGCGTGCGGCGCCGATCGGTCCATTGAAGGGCAGACCCGAGACCGCCAGCGCCGCGGAGGCGCCGATCAACGCGGGAACCTCCGGGTTGACCGCGGGGTTCAGCGACTTGACGGTCGCGATGATCTGCACCTCGCGGGTGAAGCCATCGGCGAAGAGGGGGCGAATGGGACGGTCGATCAGGCGCGCGGTGAGGATCTCACCCTCGCTCGGACGTCCCTCGCGGCGGAAGAAGCCACCCGGGATGCGGCCAGCGGCATAGGTCTTTTCCTGATAGTCGACCGTCAGGGGCAGGAAGTCACGCTCGACGCCCGGGCGCTTGTCCACGACGACGGTGACGAGCACCACGGTGTCGTCCATGTTGACCATGACAGCACCATCGGCCTGGCGCGCGATCTCGCCGGTCTCCAGCTTGACCGTCTGGTCTCCGAATTTGAATTGCTTAACGATGGGAGTGGGAATCACGGAAAAATCCTCGGCGATATGTGGGCCGTCTGGGCTGCGGACCCTGGTGCACTCCGACCTTGGCGCAAGCCAGCAAGAGAACGGGCGGCAGCGATTGCTGTCTCCTCGCAAGGCGGCCCGAAGGCCGCCGCGAGCCGACGCGCCCGCCCCCCCGCAGCGGGCGCGCCGGCGCCCGCCCTGGGCCCCCCCCCCGGCGGGGGGGGGGCCCCCCCCGCCCCCCCCCTGCCGCTGGACGTCGTGCAGGCGGCCCTGCTCCCCGCGCTCGACCAGCCCAGCCTGACGCAGCGCTTCCTCGCG
>NZ_JAAIJQ010000206.1 GCF_010820565.1 Thiorhodococcus minor
CGCGAGGTGATGTGATAGAGAGCGCCGAGAAATTCGAGTCTGAGCGGGCGAGCCATGGATCAAGCGTAGCTCGGATCGGGCAAGAGGCAAGACCTGACACCGTTCTTCGGGATCATCAACGCTGGCCCAATGCCTTCTTCGCTGCGCAAGGGCTGTTCACCCTGACGACAGCTCATGCTCAGGCGAGCCAATCCCGATGAGGAAACAACCGACCGGAGAGCCGTGTGCAGGAAAACTGCCCGCACGGTTCGGAGGGAGGGGAGGCGAGAGCCTTCCCTACCCCTATCGGATTGAGCGGCTGACCTAACGTCGCTCGGCCGAGCGATGAAGCCGGCGCCTCAACCTCCTCTCTGGTATGAGCTTCCTTGGAAAGCGCCCAAAACTACGCACCCCGCTCTGGGCGGGGTTTAACCCCGAAGCAAGGCCTCGATCGCATCGCAGGCCACGGTAGCCCCGTCCTCTTGGGACAGCGCACTAGAGACTTCGCTCAAGCGCGCGGACAGAGAAGCGTCCGCAAGCAGCTCGTCCAGCGCCGCAGTCACGGCCGGGCCGCGATATCGATGCCGGGGCCAGACTCGAGCCCAGCCGACCTGCTCGGCGCGATAGCTGTTGTCGAACTGATCGTCCGCGCCCGGCACTAGCAAGCTGGGACGACCGTGCCTCGCTGCCCAACCAATGGTACCGATCCCGCCCGAGTGCATGACGGCACGTACCCGAGGAAAGACGCTGGAGTAGGGAAGATAGGTGGTCGCATGGACCTCCGGCGAGCTCGGTATGGAGGCGTGAAACCGCTTGGCGGCGACGACCATGGCGCGCATACCGAGACGTCGACTCGCATCCAGGCTCTCCTGGAAAAAGCGTCCCGGCTTGGACCGAGCACTCCCGCCGAGCGCGAAGAGCAGGGGCGGCTCCCCGGAGCACGCGAAATCGAGCGCACGACGCATCGCGCCGGAGTCATCCAAGAAGCGCGGCTCCAACCAGGTGAAGCCGGTCACCAGTGTGTGAGTCGGAAAGGACGGGGGACGCTCGAAAAGGCGCGGCGAGGTGAGAACCAGATTCAGCTCGCGGGAGAACAGGCCTTCGAAGCGCGGATGCCCCAAATGCTTTAGACCCAGTCGCGACTGCGCCTGTCTGACCACGCCGCTGAATAGCCAAGCGTAAGTCCGCACCAAAGCCCGGCTACCGACATCGACCGGAGCGCTGTTCGGGAAGCGTCTCTGGAGCCGCTGAAGGAGCGGCACCAGGCAGGGGTTGTCCCCGGAAGCGAGCCCCAGCGGGGAAACCGCGCAGTAGATCCAGGGACGCCCTTGATCGGCCGCCACCAGCGGCCCCGAAAGCGCAAGCTGATTACCGAGCACGACATCTGCGGCGCGGGCTTGCGGAGTCAGTGCGCTCAGCTCGGCATCGAAAGCGGCTCGCGAGCCCCCTAGCGCCTCATTGGAGATCCATGGGACCCGACGTGCCGCGGAAGCGGCGCGCCCATCGATTGCGACGGCCTCCAAGCCCAGTGCGGCGGCGGACGCGAGATGGCGCGACTGAGTCCCAACTAGGACCCGATGTCCTCGGTCTCTCAAACCGCTGGCGACGGCATACATCGGAATCATGTCGCCGAGCGAGCCCTTGGCGATAACGAGCACTCGACTCAAGCCGCCACCCTCCCGTGCTCGCCCGGCGCCTCTTCGGCAATTCCTCGGCTGACCCAAGTCATCGGAGAGACGCTTTGAAGGCGCAAAAGCTCGGGCCCGCGATACGCCAACCGTAGCAGGTCACTGCGCCTTCCTAGCCAGCTCCTCCAAGCGCGCGAGGCGTTTGTCGAAGTTCACCATAAAGCCCGTAATGACAGCGATCGTTTCCTCGGAGTCGAAAGACAAGATCTTCAAATCCACATAGGTCGAAGGATATAAATACCGGAGTGTCGCGTCTGCGCTCGTGATACCCGTCGGGTCGATCCCTCGCCGACGGGACTCGCGCAGGGCGACAACCTTCTCAGCCCGGGCCGTCCCGCTCCGGGTCGCTGCTCCGCCTCGAGTAGCCGCCGTTGGCGCACTCGGGCTACGCACGACCCTACGACGAATGACTCTACGGCGTGTGTGACTGCGCTTTGCATATTGCCTTCACGACGAAGGACTGACGTCCTTCGTCATTACGGCAATACGCACGCGCGCACGCCTACCCGAGACTACCGGCCTCGCGCTTTGCGCTTCCCTGGCCGGCAGCGTATGAAATCTAGCCCGCCCTAAGGGTCTAGGAAGGATCCTGAGGCTGGAGATTAGCGGGGGCAGGATATGAGGTCAACGCACGAGAATGCAGCTGAGCGACCTCACGAGGACATTGGTGCACCCTTGATCGTGCGATCGGGACGGTTTCAGCGAAGAACAGTGTCAGGTCTTGCCTTTTGCCTTTGCGGCTGCGCGAACGATCCGGCTGATCCGCGCGTAATGCAGACCAAAATAGTCGCCGATTTGCTTCAGGGTGTACCCGCCGCTGGCGTAAGCCGCTGCAATGGCCTGGTCTCGATCGGAGTACAGGCTGACATACTCGGCCAGCGGCTTGGCGGGTGGCCGACGCTGCGCGAGGGGGACTTCACTTAAGTCCCGATCCTTCGGC
>NZ_JAAIJQ010000207.1 GCF_010820565.1 Thiorhodococcus minor
CACCCTGCTGACGCAGGCCGTCCTCGCGCTTTCCGATGCCGTCGAGGCGGTACGGCCAGACCGACAATTTCCACGCCGCAATCCCGGCAAGCTCAAGCCTGGATTCCACCCGGCTTACTGCCGGGCGGCTTAAGTCCATGGCATTGCGTCAACTCCACCGGAACCGTGCGCAGCGAGACCAATGCGCGCGGTTTCACCACCGCCTACGACTACGACGGGATCAATCGGCCGACGCGGATTCTCCCGCCCATCCACAACCCGGTGACGGTGCGTTGGAACCCGACAAGCCGCGAGGTGATTCGCGGGGCGCTCTCGTAATAATTGGGGACGCGTAATAATTGGGGACGTACCACGTTATTCCCCGAAAGCCCACCTGCGTACGGCAAAGAGCACATCTACGTCGGCACGCAACGACTCGCGAGCGTGCAGAAGAACCAACGGCCGCAGGCCGATGCCGGTGCCGATCAGAGCGTCGACGGCGGCGCGCCCGTCACCATCGACGGCCTCGCCTCCTCCGACCCCGACGGTACCCTGAGCGCCTACGCCTGGGTGCAGAGCGCCGGCCCCACGGTGGTGCTGCAGGAGGCCGATCAAGCACAGGCCCGCTTCACCGCACCCACTGTCGCGAGCGCGGCGAACTTGGAGTTCCGCCTCACCGTCACCGACAACGACGGCGAGCGCGCGAGCGACAGCGTCTCGGTGGCGGTCACGCCGACCCAGCCCAACACGCCCCCGGTGGCCATTGCCGGGCCGGACCAAAGCGCGGTCGCGGGCGCAACGGTCAGCCTCGACGCCAGTGCCTCCCACGACGCCGAAGGTCCGGTGACCTATGCCTGGCAGCAGACCTCCGGGCCGTCCTTCGCGTGGCAAGGCGCCACGGACGCCGCCACTGTCAGTTTTACCACGCCGACGACGGGCGCCGACTACGCGGTCATCATTGGCCTGACGGTCACCGATACCCAGGGTCTGAGCGCGAGCGATGCGGTCGTCGTCCAAGTACAGGATCCCAACTCCGACGCTGACGGTGACGGCGTCCCCGACGACCGCGACAACTGCCCGAGCGTCCCCAACCCCGGTCAGGAGCAGACGGGCTACAACCTGGGCCGTGGGCTCGGTGACGCTTGTGTCGATCCGAACGTCAAGATTCCCGCGAGCGTCGACCTCGGCACCGGCGTGACGATCGCCAAGGGGGTCAAGCTCGGGGATCAGGTCACGATCGGTGACAATACCCGCCTCGAACAGGGCGCCACCATCAAGGACGGGGCCACCCTCGGCGCGGACGTGAGCGTCGGCGAGAAGGCCACCGTCAAGGACGGGGCCAGCGTGGGTGATGGATCGACGCTCGGCAGGAAGGCCACCATCAAGGCCGGGGCGCGACTCGGCGCTCAGGTCAGCGTCGGCGAAAAGACCAGCATCGGCGAGGACGCCCTAATCGGTGACCGCTGCGCGATCGGCGACGACAGCACCCTGAAGCAACAGGTGGTGTTGGGCATGGACGTCATCGTGGGCAGGAACACCCAAATCAAAGCGGCGGCGCAGGTGGGTGACAGAGCCAGTATCGGAGAGGCCGTCACCATCAGGGCCGGGGTGGTGGTTCCCGCCGATGCGGTCATCCCCGATGGGACGGTCGTGAAGTAGGACGCAGCTCGATCACGCCTCGGCGTCGATCGGGGCAATGCCAAGACAAGGCATCAGACGGAGATGACGACATGAACCGAATCACACGCCGAGGGGTTGCGAACAGGCTCTCGTGGGTTGGGCACATGCTGCTCGCGACCCTGCTGCTGAGCCTGCTCGCCGGGCAGGTCGCGGCCAAGGACCGCATCACCTACTTCCACAACGACGCCCTGGGCTCGCCGGTGGCGGCCACCAACGAGGCGGGCGAAGTGCTCTGGCACGAAGACTACGCCCCTTATGGCGCGCGCCTGCTGCGCGAGGACGATGGAGACAACGCGCTCTGGTACACCGGCAAGCAGGAAGAGGAAACCCTCGGGCTGCACTACTATGGCGCGCGCTGGTACGACGCCGAGATCGGGCGCTTCCTCTCGCTCGATCCGGCCGGGTTCGACGAAGCGAACCTGCAGAGCTTCAACAAGTATGCCTATGCGAACAACAATCCGTACCGGTTTGTGGATCCGGATGGGAAAAGTCCGCTAGCCGTCGGAATTGCCGTGACCGTGATGGCCATCGCCTACGTGGGTCCTGCGCACGCCCCGGCGGTGGGGCAAGCGACCGGATCGGGCTCCCTGCTTGACATGGCTCTGGCCGTGCAGCCCGAGTTCAAGGCAGGCGGATTGCTCGGGGCGGGAATGTGGGGCGCCATCGTTCGGCACTCCAACAAGGCGATGGATCCCGCAAGGGTGGCAGACGAAGCAGCGTTCACGTCGAGAGCTGCGCGAAGGCAGTCGATGCGCGATGCGGGTATACCGACGAGTCAGCAGCCAGTGTCGCAATCACGGAATGCTTCTGGCCGCGAGTACTCGTATGACGTACGTACGCCCATATCGTTACCCACATCTCGCCCCTCGTTCGTACACGCCAGCTTTGCGTTCGACCTCGGGGGGTAGACATGGAGG
>NZ_JAAIJQ010000208.1 GCF_010820565.1 Thiorhodococcus minor
CCGCTGATGCCGTTCTGCGTCTGGCTGCTGCTATTGATGTTGAAGCCGCCGGTCGCGCCGCTCTGATCGACCGCGACGGCTTGGCTCTGGATCAGCTCGTGCGTGCCGAGATCGAGCGTTGGGCTGTTGAAATAGCCGAAAAAGGAGCTGAAGTCGCTTCCGGCGACGGCGAGGCCGCCGCGCATACCGCGCATGGTGGCCTCGTCGAGGGTACGGTCAGCGGTCAGGTCGGTGATGGTCAACATGGTTTCTCTCCTGTCTATCTTCAGGTTGTGTCTAAAAGGGTCTGGGACGGTCTTGCTTAGGCGACCTGGCCGGCGATGCCGTTCTGGGTCTGATTCGAGAACACCAGGTTCAAGCCGCCGATGTTGCCGGACTGGTCGACGGCGACGCCTTGGCTCTGCAGCAGGGCGTGGGTGCCGAGATCGATCTCGGGGGTGTTGAAGATCCCCAGCGAATCGAAGTCGCTCAGCGAGAAGCCGCCGCGGACCTTGGTCATGGCTGCTGCGTCGAGGTCGTCGCGAAGGGTGAGGTCGGTGATGGTCAGCATGAGTGTCTCTCCGAGTGGGTCTTGAGTGTTTCGCGCTGTGGTTGCGCTTGCTGGGGATAGAGCAGGCGCTGTGCCAACTCCGCGAAACGCGCCCGGAGGCCCCTTGAAACAAGGCTCTTGCGAGTGAGGCATGCGGGGATTGCGGCGGAGAAGGGCTATTTTGTTTGTGAAAGACAAACAGCAGTGAGAAAAGTGTTTGCTCATATCCCCAATCAGCCGTGACCGCAGTTATCCCAGCATCCTGTGACCGGAATTGTGGATAAGCTGTGCGATGCGCGCCCAAGCAGCTGTCCGCCAGGGAAAAAGCACCTGCCGGTCAGGAGTTGACCGCCGCGCTGGCGCGCCCGGCGGCCGAGAGGTCGGCTGGGGCATGAGCGCGTTGAGGTCCACGGGGCTCATTGGGAGAGACCTGAATGACGAAACGCACCCGTCGCACTTCTAGACCATACTCTGGCATCAGCCCCATCCACGGAGCGCGATGGATGTGCTCTCGATGGGTGCCGTGCTCAGGCTCGGCGACGACCCGGATCCACCGGGCCGGCCGGCGTCCGATCCCTGGGTCGAGGGTCACGGCCCTTTTTCAACAACCATAGGCTTGATACGCATGAGCAGATTCAAGAAGAGAAGGCCATCTCTGCGCGGGCCATGGCTCGCGCGCGCTACAGGTGTCGTGCTGATCCTGGGTGCGTGCGCGACCTATGGGCAGGGTCACTGGCTTCCCGTCGAGGGCAGCGGCTGCACCGTCTGGGCGGACAAGGCGCCGAAGGCGGGACGGGTCATCCATTGGACGGGCGGATGCGACGATGGAAAGCTGTCCGGTGACGGTGTGCTGGAGGTCGTCGCCGACGGGGAGAGCCTGCTGCGCTTCGAGGGCACCTTTGTCGCCGGAAAGGCCGAGGGTCAGGGTGATCTGGAAAGGCGCAGCGAGGAAGGCACGACACGCTATCGGGGCGAATTCGCCGCGAGCCTCAAGGAGGGAGAAGGGCTCTACGAGCTGGCCGATGGCGGGCGCTATTGGGGCAGCTTCAAGGCGGACGTTGCCGAGGGCGCCGGGGTCTATCAGGGGGCCGACGGCTCCGTCTATCTCGGTGAGGTCCAGGCCAATCAGCCGCATGGTGCAGGGCTGATGGTCATCGCCGATGGCGCATCCTATCAAGGCGGCTACGTCGACGGAGAGCGCCAGGGGCAGGGCGTTCTGCTGTTTCCCGACGGCTCCGTGTTTCGGGGGGGCTTTCAAGCCGGCAAGGCCGATGGTCAGGGTGTCTTCCTCGCGGTCGATGGCGCCGTTTACCAGGGCGTCTGGCGCCAGGGAAAGGCCGACGGCGTCTTCCGGGTAACGCGCCCGGATGGCGAGCAGGAGCAGCAGACCTGGAAGGACGACGTCAGAGTCGACAATCAACAATCGGATCAGCAATCCGCTCCGGGAGGCGCCCAATGAGCCGAGATACATCCTGTGAACGCAGCGACGTCCGCAAGCGAGCGCCCACATTCGTCGCGTCCATTTCCGCCGTTCTGCTGATGGCGACCGCCCTGATGCCAAGCACCGCCCCACAGGCCGGCGTCTTGGCGGGCGCTGCCGTTGGCGGCATCGTCGGAGGAGCCGTTGGTGGACAGGACGGCGCCGCGGCTGGCGCCGTCATCGGTGGTATCGCCGGCGCGGCGGCGGCGCAGAATCGCCGCAACGATTACCGCCGCCCGCCACCGCCTCGGCATCCGCCCGCGCATCATCGTCCACCCCCAGGGCGTCGGCCGCCTCCCGGCGGGCGTCCACCTCGCCGCTAGTGCGCGGCTCCGTCTCAACGCGCGAGACGGAAGGCCCCCGGGAGTCTTGATCTCCAGGTCAACAGCTGTCGGCCTGGAGGCCGACACTCCCAGCGCACTGGCGGCGCCTTTGAGATGGGGCCGCTGAAAGCGTCGCTTGTGTGACCGATGAAAAGAGGAAGCGGCCTTGGTCATCAG
>NZ_JAAIJQ010000209.1 GCF_010820565.1 Thiorhodococcus minor
AGGGTCGATCCCAGCATGCCGCTGCGGATGCTGCACTACGTGGCCTGCTTCTACCAGCACCTGATCAAGACCAAGGTGACGACCCCGAGCAAGGGCTTGCCGCCGCTGCTGCCGATGGTGCTCTACAATGGCGGGGAGCGCTGGCGGGTAGCCGAGGACATCTATGTTCAAGTACGCCCCGAGCCGCCGGTGTTCTTGCGCAGCTACCAGCCGCACCTGCGCTACTACGTGATCGACGAGGGCCGCTATACGCGCGAGCAGCTCGGTGAGATCGACACTCCGTTGAGCGGCCTCTTCGAGGTCGAGATCGCCTCGGGGGACCGGGCCTCGCTGCAGGCGGCGGTGGATCGTCTGGTGCGCCTGATCCAGGCCGACCCCAACAAGGCGCGGCTGGACCGGCTGATTACCCGCTGGCTCAAGCGCCACCTGCAGCGCCTGGGCGCGGGGATCGATCTGACACAGATTCACTCATTAGTCGAGGACACAGCCATGTTGGCGGAGAACCTGGAGAGCTGGGCGAAGCGCGAGCGCGAGGAGGGCGAGCGGATTGGGGTCGAGAAGGGCGAGCGGATTGGAATCGAGAAGGGCGAGCGGATTGGGGTCGAGAAGGGCGAGCGGATTGGAATCGAGAAGGGCGAGCGGATTGGAATCGAGAAAGGTCGCGAGGAAGGCCGCTTAGAAACCGCCCAAGAGACCGCTCGCAACCTCATTGCTCTTGGCACCATGACCGAGAGCCAAATTGCCCAAGTCACGGGCCTGAGCGTCGCGCAGGTCGAGGCGCTGCGCGCGTCCGACCCGGACTGAGACGCCGAAAACGCAACAACCCCGAGGCTCAGGGAGCACTCGGGGTTGAAGATCAGACCAGCAAGGTAGGATGGGTAGAGTGACCAAGCTATGACGCTGGCCTTTGGCACGGACGCCGATTGGTCACGAAACCCATCGAGCCACTGACCCGGATGTCAGACGGAAACGCCCTCGGGAAACCGGGGGCGTTTTTGTTTGGGTGCGCGCCTGGGAGGTCGGCGCGGGGGATGATGGGTTTCGCTGCGCTCTACCCATCCTACGTGGTGGCTTGGTTAATCGGCTTCGTCGGCGGGGATGTCGAATGGCGCGCTGCCGCCGACGGGCCAATCGGCGGGGTAAATGCCTTGGCGAACGGCGCGATGGAATGAGCAAGGTAGGATGGGTAGAGTGACCACGCTACGACGCTGACCCTTGGCGCGGACGCCGATTGGTCACGAAACCCATCGAGCTATTGACTCGGGTGTCAGGCTAAAACTACCTCGGGAAACTGGGGGCGTTTTGTCTTGGTGGGCGCCTGCCTGGCTTGTTGGCGCGGGGAATGATGGGTTTCGCTGCGCTCTACCCATCCTACGGGGCGGCGGGAAACTGACCTGGGCGTGTTGCTCGTGCTACCTTCAGGGCTCCAGCCTCATCACCGCCATCAGCGATTCCTCTCATGGCCGCCGAGCTGCTCGACCCCAAGAACGACTACGTCTTCAAGCGCGTCTTCGGCGAAGATCCCGCGCTGGTGGTGGCGCTGATCAACGACCTGCGCCCGGATCTGCCCGAGATCCAGTCGGTGGAGATCCTCAATCCGGGTGTCAACGCCGAGGAGCTGCGCGGGAAGTACATCGTCCTCGACGTGCTGGCGCGCGACGCGGTGGGTCACGCCTACGATATCGAGATCCAGGTGCGCCGTTACGGGGCGTGGCATCAGCGCGCGCTCTACTACCTGGCGCGGATGTTGGCATCGCAACTGGACGCGGGTGAAGACTACGCCCAGCTGCGGGCGGCGGTCGGGATCCACCTCCTGGACTTCGATCTTTTCACCGAGACGCCAGCGCAGTGCGCGCAAGCGCTCTGGCGCTTCGAGATGCGCGACGCGCGTCAGCCGGCGGTGAGCTTGGGGAACCGCTTACAGTTGACTCTGATCGAATTGAAGAAGGCGGATCGTCTGAGACAGGGAACGGGTCCTTTGGGCGACTGGGTGAGCTTTTTCGAGCATTGGCGGGAGGAGAAGACGATGTCCGAGATTGAGCATGGGCCGATTCGCGAGGCGTTGAATCGCGTACGTCAGCTGAGTGCGGATGACGAGGCGCGCCGGATGGCCTTCGTGCGCGAGCGGGCGCTGCGCGACGAGGTCTCCTTGTTGAAAGAGGCGCGTGAGCAAGGTCGTCAGGAGGCCGCTCAAGAAACGGCCCGCAACCTCATTCGGTTGGGCACGATCAGCGACACGCAGATCGCTCAAGCGACGGGCCTGACTGTCGAGCAGGTCGAGGCGTTGCGCCAGTCTCCGCCGCGCTGATTCGCGCAGCCCGCAGCAAGGTAGTCCGCCGCGTGAGCCGGCGGCGCGAAGCCGCGCGGGATTGTCCCGGCGCGTGCAGGGCGCTACAGTTCTCGGCCATCTGGACAGGGGAGATGGGGATGACCAAGCACCACGACACCGGCTACAAGGAGCTGTTCA
>NZ_JAAIJQ010000020.1 GCF_010820565.1 Thiorhodococcus minor
TTAGCACACCACTCCCCCGAACGGCGAAACGCGGGGCCTTGATCGTCGTTTCGTCCACGCGCCGGGTCTTAGGCGGGGCGCCCCGCCGCCACAGGCCCGCGACCGCGGGGGGGCGCCGCTCCCACGGCACATCGCCTGAATGATGCCTAATGGCTGCTTGACCGAGTGGGCGATACGATGATCAAGGCCCAAAGCGCTTATGCCCACCCCCGCATGGAGCAAACTGCCCTATCACAGCGGGCGATTCCATTTGTGAGAAACGGACCAGCTCAGACCCGACCAAGGAGCCACGACGGGCGAAAGCAAGAGGAGGAGGGGGAGGAAGCCACGCGCAGCTTGACGCACGAGCACGCGGCGAGATTTAGCGAGAAGTGAAGAGGGACCGCACATCGCGCACTCCACCCAAAGACCATAGGTGGGAGTGCTCAGCGAGCCTGGGGGCTGAGGCGGCTGTGCAATGGTAAGCGCTCAGCCCCCGCCAATTTCGGCTGCTCCTGTGCGTAAGCCACTGATTCGTCGTTCAAGAGGGTGGCATCCGTGGAGGGGGCTGAACAGTTAAGTGCAATGGAGCCTTGCCCCACCACCGTGCCGAATGCCAAACGACATTCGGCGCGCGATCGGTGATCGGAGAGCGCTCTCTTAGCCGACAAGCCGGCCGCAAAGGCGGCCAGAAACCTTTAGCGGCTCAGTTTCGAGACACTCAGCCTTCGACCAAACGCAGTGAATTCGCCTTGAAGGCCTCGCGATCATCCTTCGAAGATGGATCATAGCCCTGGTCCCGCATCTTCTGTTTCATCCATCCAGGCAGGACACCACGTACGTAGACGTTCTCCGAGTTATCGGGGTCGACGTATCGCTTGTACTGCCGGCTGCTAACGAGCTTCCGCGAGCCTACCGAGCCGCGCCGACGACGTGGCGCGATCATCGAAATGATCTCGTCCAGCTCATAGCCATTATTGATAATGAGGTCCTTCACCTGCTGGACGACCTCATCCTTGCGCTCTTCACGCCGAACTTCCAGCATACGCCGCAGCTCTGCCTTCCTACTTTCAGCCTCTTCAAGCTGCCGTTGAATTTCTTCGACACTGAGATCAGTGTAATCCACGTGAGACGCCTCCACGAGAGATAAGCATTTAAAGTTTAGAAATAACCATCACTGGCTCGCCGCAATGATGGATGCCCGCACCGCCTGATGTCAAGGAGCATACGCCTTATTGCACATTCCCGGCATGTCTTTCAGCATCTATCCTGGACCAATAGCGGAGATCATGAGCACGCTGAAAATCACGGAGCGTGCTCAAACAGGCAGCAGATAGCCCCAAGCCTCAGACTCCAATCACCCAGCACCCATCTCCGCCTCGCCTTCAAGCGAATCCACATAGCCGACCTGCAGCGCAATCGAGCTCCGATATCATCGGCTTCGCGCCCATCGCCCAAAGACGCAACTCCCGTTCGCTTTAACAGTTCGAAGAAAGCTGGGGCGGCGCGATACGGCAGATCTGCAAATGCAGTCTTTCGAACTGAAAGGGCATCAAGGAAGCGATCAGCTCCCAGCCTTCAGGGGTCAGCTTTTCACCATCGACCAATGAACCATCGAGCGGGGTTTTCACTGACGCTGCCGGCGAGCAAAGACGTAGATATCGAAGCGCTTGGCAGCACGAATGCTGGAAGCTGACCGCTCGCAGCTGTTTCTAAGCTCGCGGAAGTGGATCTAGGGGGCGAAGATGACAGCACGGCCAATCGACAGAGGTCGAGCCTCAGTCAGTAGCGCAACCGAGGGTCGCAGTAAGGACAGCGGAGACCCATGGGAGAGTGCGTGGCGACCGAACAGGACCCGCACCATCGGGCACCGCCTAACAATCACCAGCTCAGCACGATCAGCAGCTCAGCCTTGGCGCGTGGGCGTGAGAAACATGGCATCACCATAGCTAAAGAATCGATAACGCTGCGCGACCGCGTGACGGTATGCCGCCATGATGCGCTCGTAGCCGGCGAAGGCGGCAACCAGCACCAAGAGCGTCGACTCGGGCAAGTGAAAATTAGTGATCATTGCGTCTACGCTACGAAAGCGATAGCCGGGCCGAATGAATAGGCGGGTCTCACCTCGAAAGGGTCGCAGCTCCCCACCCGCCGCCGCGGCTTCCAGGCTGCGCACGCAGGTCGTCCCGACGGCAATGACTCGTCCCCCGGCCCGACGCGTCTCGGCAATACACTCACAGACGGACTCATTGACCTCCAGCCACTCGGCGTGCATCACATGCTGGCTGAGATCGTCCACCCGCACCGGCTGAAAGGTTCCGCTGCCAACGTGGAGCGTCACCTCGACACGCCCCACACCGCGCCTGTCCAGCTCGGCCAATAGCCGCTCATCGAAATGCAGGCCGGCAGTCGGTGCCGCAATAGCACCGGTTTCGCGCGCAAAAAGGGTTTGATACCTGGAGTCGTCGGTCTCGTCATCCGATCGGCGAATATAGGGCGGCAAGGGCATGTGCCCGTGCGTAGCCATCACCTCCATGAAGGTGGATTGGAGCAAACGGAGCAGAAACAAGCCCCCTTCACGCCGCAGAACCTCGGCCTGCAGTCCGACTTCCAGCGTTATTCGACTCCCGGCTTTAGGCGGCTTGCTCGCCCTGATGTGCACCAAGGCCTCCTCTGGCCCCAGGAGACGCTCGACGAGGAGCTCGACATGCCCCCCGGTTGCCTTACGTCCGAAGAGCCGGGCACGCATGACGCGCGTGTTGTTGAAAACCAGCAGATCGTTCGGGCGCAGCAGCGTCGGAAGATCCGCAAACACCAAATCACGATGGGCGACTCCCGGGTCATCGCCGCTCGAGTCATTCAGGGCCAGCAATCGGGAGGCCGAGCGATGATCGAGCGGGTACTGAGCGATGAGCTCGGGCGGGAGATCATAATAGAAATCTGAACGACGCATCGCCGAGAGTTTATCATGTCGCGCCGCTGAACTGATCGCACACGAATGCGCTCGACCTGAGTAGGCGATGCTCGCATGCGCCCACGAGGCTTGGCGAGCAGGGCATCGATCATCGATTGGGTCGGCCTCCCGCTGGGTGGACAAGCGCAGCGCAGTCCACCAACGCCGGCGCGGGATTCGGTGGACTTCGCTCTCGCTCGTCCACCCTACAGATCCAACTGACGATCAAGGCCGCGAGCGGCGCTTGCCGGTCCACTTGGCCGCTGTCTGCTCCAATCCTCGACTCATAGCGCTGTCGATCGATATCGCCCGAACGAGACACAAGCACAGGATCCCCGTCCATGACGAAGCTCGGCATCGATAGATTGCTCGATACCCCCGACCTTAGAAAACCGCTGTGGGGCCGTCGAGCCGCACTGCTCGGACACGCCGCTTCGATGACATCGGAAGGCATTCACACGCTGGATGCGCTCATGGCGCTTGGCGAGATCAACCTCAGCGCCGCCTTCGGCCCGCAGCACGGTATGAAGGGCGACAAGCAAGACAACATGATCGAGACGACCGACGAGATCGACCCAAGCTACGGCATCCCGATCTTCAGTCTTTATGGAGAGGTCCGCTATCCGACCCAGTCCATGCTGGACAGCTTCGATGTCCTGCTCGTCGACCTTCAAGACATCGGCACGCGCATCTACACCTATGTGACCACGCTCGCCTATCTGCTCGAGTCCTGCTCGGCAGCGGGGAAAAGCATCTGGATCCTCGACCGCCCGAACCCGGCCGGACGGCCGATGGAGGGAACGCTACTGGAGCCGGGCTGGGAGAGCTTCGTCGGGGCGGGCCCCATGCTCATGCGCCACGGACTGACGCTCGGCGAGCTCGCCAAGTGGATGGTGAGCCAGCGCGGGCTCGATCTGGACCTGCATGTCGTCGCCATGGAGAACTACCGCCCAGCCGAGGCGCCCGGCTACGGCTGGCCCCTGACGGAGCTGTCCTGGATCAATCCGAGCCCCAATGCATCCAGCCTCAACATGGCGCGCTGCTTTCCCGGAACCGTCCTGCTCGAGGGCACGACGCTCTCGGAAGGCCGCGGCACGACAACCGCGCTCGAGCTCGTCGGCGCGCCCGACCTTAGCTTCGAGCGCATCCTGAAGCGTATGCGGCAGGACCAAGAGGAATGGGTCCAAGGCGCGTTGATCCGGCCCTGCTGGCTCGCGCCCACCTTCCACAAGCATGCCGGCAAGCTCTGCTCGGGGCTCCAGCTACACACGGATAACAGGCACTATCGGCACGAGCAGTTTCGCCCCTATCGCTTGATGGCCCTGCTCTTCAAGTCGCTGCGCGCCGAATACCCGGATTATCCGCTGTGGCGTGATTTCCACTATGAGTACGAGACCGAGCGACTTGCGATCGACCTGCTGGCGGGCGGGCCCTTCCTCCGTGAATGGGTCGACGACCCCGAGGCCCAGCCGGGCGACTTCGATCGGCGCCTGGCTGCGGACGAGTCGGTCTGGGCAGACAGGGTCGCACCGCATCGCATCTACGGCTGACGCAGGTTTCTCGGGCCGGAGCAGGCAGGGAGGCCGACTGCTCTCAGGACAGTCGCGGCCGCCTATTCGGCGGACCGCCCGGAGCCGAGTCTCAGGATCACCCGAAGGCCTGGCTGGTGATCTGCCAGCGCGATGGAGCCATGGTGCAGCTGGATGACGGCCTGAACCAAGCTCAAGCCCAGCCCGCTGCCCGGCGTGGAGCGGCTATGGTCGGCACGGAAGAAGCGGCGGAAGACCTGCTCGCGAAGCTCGACCGGGATCCCTGGTCCATTGTCCGCCACCTCGACGCGCGCGCCCGCCCCGGGCAAGGTCTCCAGGCCGATCGCGATCGCCCCGCCCGGGGGCGTGTATTTGATGGCATTGTCGACGAGATTGGCGAGCGCCTGGAACAAGAGGTCGCGATCGCCGAAGACGCGCCCCAAGCCGCTGCTGGTATAGAGGATCTGCTGCTCGCGGTCCGCCGCGAGGGGCTCGTAGAGCTCGACGACATCCTGAACGAGTGGGGTCAGATCCACAGCCGCGAAGGCGGCGCGGCGACTGCCGGACTCGATGCGCGCGATCCGCAGCAAGGCGTTGAAGGTCGCGAGCATCTCTTCGGCATCGCCAATGGTCTCCTCCGCCAGATCTGCGGCCCTTCCCGAGGCGGGCAGCTCGGCGCTCAGCAGCTCGAGCTTGTTCCTGAGGCGCGTCAGCGGGGTCCTCAGGTCATGCGCGATGTTGTCGGAGACCTGGCGCACGCTTGCCATCAGCTGCTCGATACGGTCGAGCATCGCATTGAGACTGGCGGCAAGCTGATCGAAATCGTCGCCGCTGCCGCTCAGTGGAATACGCCGCGAAAGATCTCCCGCCATGATCTCGCGGCTGGTCTGGTTGATCGATTCCAGACGGCGCACCAGCCCAGCGCTCATCAGCCAGCCACCGAGCAGGGCCAAGGCAGCCGTGATGGCGAGCCCCCAGGTCAAGGCATCCAGGATCAGGGCGCGCGTGGCTTCGAGATCCCGAACATCGCGCCCCACCAGTAGCCGCAGCCCACCGCGCAGCGCAAAGACCTGGGCGCGCGCCTCATGCTCTTCGGCGCGCGCCGGACCCCACTCGCGCAGCCTGAAACGGATCCAGCCGTCCGCATCCGGCATCTCCTGCGGCCAGCGGTCCAGATTTCCCACCACGCGCGCGAGGTCGCTGTCGACCAAGAGGTAGACGCTGGCACCCACGGGATCGCGCGCGACCCGCTCGGTGATCAGGGCCGTCAGACCGCCCAGGCCGCGCCGGCGATACTGCTCGGCGAGCCCTCGGATCTCGGCTTGGATCGTCGCCGTCGTCTGGCGGTCCATGTAGCCCGCCGTCGACCAGTAGATGAAGCCGAGCAGGATGGCAACAGAGACGCTCAGCAGGAGGACGTAGAGCAGCGCCAGACGAAAGGTGGAGCTGCGCAGGATCCGGGCCGCGCCCGTGCGCAGCTGGCCCCAAGGGCTGGACGGCGGATCCTGAGAGATCATTCGGCGCGCAGCATATAGCCGGCCCCGCGCACCGTGTGCAGTAGCTGGATATCGAACTCCTTGTCGATCTTGCCGCGCAGCCGGCTGATGTGCACGTCGATCACGTTCGTCTGGGGATCGAAGTGATAGTCCCACACCTGCTCGAGCAGCATGGTCCGCGTGACCACCTGCCCGGCGTGCCGCATCAGGCATTCGAGCAAGCGAAACTCCCGCGGCTGCAACAGGATCTGCTTACCGGCACGGCTGACCTCGCGCTTCAGCAGATCCATCTCCAAATCCGCCACCCGGAGCCGCGTCTCGGGCGCATCCGGGCTCCCGCGTCTCAGCAGTGCCTCGACGCGGGCTTGCAGCTCGGAGAAGGCGAAGGGCTTGATCAGGTAGTCATCGCCCCCTGCGCGCAGCCCCTCGACCCGATCGTCGACCTCGCCGAGTGCGCTGAGAAAGAGCACAGGCGTCTGGTTGCCAGAGGCGCGCAGCGTCCGGACGATCCCGAGCCCGTCCAGGCCAGGCAGCATGCGGTCGAGGATCAAGAGGTCGTAATCGCCACTCGCGGCGAGCAGCAGACCTTCGCGACCGTTCGCGGCCTGGTCCACGACGGCACCCGACTCCGCCAGGGCCTTATAAAGGTAGTCCGCCATCTGGCGGTCGTCTTCCACCAGCAGGATTCGCATGCCCCCTCCGCTTGCTGACTCCTCAGGCCGCCAGCGGGACAGCGACGAAGCGCGCTCGCCCATTTCGCTCCACCCGCAGGATCAGGGCCTGTTTCTGCGCTTTCGCCGCCTTGCGCACGGCCGCGACAACCTGATCCGGGGAATCCACCGGATCCGCGCCAACCATCGAGATCAGACTCCCCGACTTGATACCCGCCTTCGCGGCCGGGCTGCCGGGCTCGACCCGGGCTACGAGAACGCCTTGCTGGGCCGCACTCAGTCCCTGCTGCATCCGCCTCTCCGGCGTCAAGGGCGCCAGATACAGGCCCAAGCGCGGCTGATCGCCATCGGCGCTCGGGCCCTGCCGCGCAAGAACGCCTTCCTCGCCAGGCATCTCGCCGACAGTGACCTCGATCCTACGCAACCTTCCCTCACGGGCCACCTCGAGCGTCATGGTCGAGCCGGCCTTGGTGCTCGCGACCACCTTGGGAAGATCTTTGTAATCCCTCAGGGGCTCGCCGTTGACGCGAAGCACGACATCTCCCGCTTGCAGATCCGTCCTGCTTGCCGGCCCGTCGCGCATGACGTCCGCGACCAGGACACCCTCCGCCGCGTCGAGCCCCAGACCAGCCGCCAGCTCGGGCGTGATGGCCTGGATTTGAATACCCAGCCATCCGCGCTCTACACGACCATCTTCGCGCAGATCGGCCACGATCCCCCGCACGGTTTCCGCCGGGATGGCGAAACCGATGCCGACGTTACCACCGGTCGGGGAATAGATGGCCGTGTTCACGCCGATCACGCGACCGCTGGTGTCGAACAAGGGTCCACCCGAATTGCCGCGGTTGATGGCGGCATCGATCTGCAAGTAGTCGTCATAGGGTCCAGAGTGGATATCCCGGCCGCGCGCGGAGATGATACCCGCATTCACAGAGCCGCCGAGCCCGAATGGATTGCCGACGGCGAGCACCCAGTCCCCGACGCGCGCCCTCGAGGAATCGCCAAGCTCGACATAGGGCAGCGGGGTCCCCGCGTCGATCTTCAGCAGCGCCAGATCCGTCTTATCGTCCCGACCGACGACTCGCGCCAGATACTCTGACTCATCGTTCAGCACCACGGCCACCTCAGTCGCACCCTTGATGACGTGATTGTTGGTCACGATGTAGCCGCTTGGATCGATCAGGAATCCCGATCCCTGCCCCTCGACTCGATGCGGCGCCAGCTGCCCTCGCTCGCCGAAGAAGCGGCGAAACGGCTCAGGCAGGGGCATGCCCTTGGGGGAAGTACCATGGGCGGACAGACTCGCATGGTCCGCGCGCTCCGCCGTCACCTTGACGTTGACCACAGCTGGCGTCACGCGCTCAGCCACGTCCGCGAAACCCGGCAGCAAGGCGCTGCCCGCGGCTGGCACGCTGGCTACCTGTCCCGGCAGGGGACTGTTGGCATGTGCCCATATAGCCCCGCCGCCAGCAAGCGCGCTGGCGACGACCACTGCCAGTCCACGCTTGACCAGGCCAGGAGTGGCCGCATTTCGTCTAGGCTTGTTAGCGCCAGGAAGCTCAGTCATTGCAAGACAACCTCGATATAGGATGAAACTCAGGTGCCATGCGCAATCTCTCGAGACCACACCGCGACGGCACCGCGATCACGCCGAAGTATCGGGGCGGCTCCATTGCAGCGGGCTTAACGCCGGCTTAACTTTTGGTTATGTCGCGCCAAGCATCGCGGTCAGACAACGCCGATGCCGGCATCGAGCCCGAGCAAAGGGTCCAGGACCTGTTCAAGCTCGCCCCCTTGGGAGCGAGCGGAGCCATCGAGACCCACTCAAGCTCGCCTCCGCGCTCATCCGTTCGTAACGAGAAGATCTACGTCCGAAAGGATCCACGTCCCACGAGCTCGACATCCAACAGGAGCGACAACATGCCAAGCCAACCGCGCATCCCAACCCTGACCGCCGGTCTCCTCGCGATGACGCTCGCAAGCGCCGCGCAAGCGCAGACTGAAACCATGCCGATCGCCGGGGCAGCCGCCTCCATGGAGCTCACGGGAACCGTGACCATCGTGAACCAGGAAAAACGCATGCTGACCATCGAAACCCCTGACGGGCGCTTCGAGGTCCTGCATGTGCCCAAAGAGGTCACGCGACTGAGTGAGATCAAGATCGGCAACCTGCTGACCATTACCGAGACCCAAGCGCTCCTTGTCGATCTCAAGAAGGGCGACGGCGCGGGGACCATCGGCATGTCCAAGCGCACAACCACCGAGCGGGATCCGGGCACCAAGCCATCCGGCGCGATCGTCGACACCCTCACCATCAGCGGTCGCGTAGAATCCATGGACAAGGCCGCATCGACTGTCAGCGTTCGCGGCCCCAACCGCCTCGTCACCTTGAAGGTCGAGGATCCCGCGCTGCTCGACTCGCTTGCCGTCGGCGACGGGGTGGAGGCGAGCTACATGCGCATCATCAGCGGCGATGTAAAGTTCCAGTAGACCGCGAGGCTCGAGAGCGCCTCGGGCAGCACCCTGCCGAGGCACTCCCATGCGCTTCGCGCCTCATCGCCGCCCCCCTGAGCATCGACGTTTCAGGCGCAGATTCGGGCAGCCCATTGACCAATACCCCCACAGCAGCCTTCCTGACCATAACGCTCGCGAGCGCCCTGGCGCTTGCGCTTGGAGGCTGCCAAACGCAAGGCAGCAGCCGCACGGATCGCCGCACGCCCGCACCCGGGATGACAACCTCGGAGCTTGCGAGCTGCGGCTGTTTCTCGGCGTCAAGGCAGTCGCGCTACGCCATTGGCCCAGCGCCGGACGCCCCTCCCCAGGAGGTGCAGAGCGTTTCCATCCTCAGCTACTTCTGCCCAGTGGAAGAGGGCGGAATGGCGCGTGTCGTCGTCGTCAACGGCATCGCAAAAGAGGTCTTCGAGTAGCCCACCTGTCAAGGTCGCTGGCGTCACCCTCGAGATCTCCGCGCCAAACAAGCCGGAATCCGCTGCTGGATTCGGCGCGCCACTGCCTTGGTCTTTCACATCGCCAGACAGTAGACTTGCAGCAGCCTTTAGTTGGACTTGGCAGCGGCCCATTCCTTGCCAAGTAAGCCCATTGATACCCACCTGACGCTGGACGCAACAGAATGAAGGGCTTGGCTTGCTTGACATTCGCGCTCTTTCTCGCCCCCGCGGCAGCACAGGTGCTGATTGTCAACGAGAGCACCGCCGTTGCCGAGCTCACGCGAAACGAAGCCAGGCTCTATGTCACCATGCGGCTCAAGCAGTGGCCTGACGGGACTCAGGTCAGGCTCTTCGTGCTGCCGGATGACCATGACCTCCACCAACGTTTCGTCAATGTCGTGCTTGGCCTCTATCCCTATCAGCTCAGACGTGTCTGGGACAGACAGATCTTCACTGGGACAGGACAAGCGCCGACGCGCGTCTCCTCAGAGGACGAGATGATCCAACGCGTGGCATCGACCCCAGGAGCCATTGGCTACATCGAGTCGAGCGAGCCAAGCTTGGGAGTCAGGGCCGTGCAGATTCACTGAGAATCACACCGAATTGCCGGATCGAGCCAGCTGCAGTTGCAATCCGCGGTCACGCCCGCACAGACATGTGTCACGTCACATGGGGAGCGCAGGAGATCCTCTGCTCGAATTCAAGGGCGCCCTTAAGGGCAGCCGTGGAGCTGATATGGATCCGTCCGTCGCCGGCAATCGGTGTTGATGACCAGAGACCCCGGACCGCGAAGAGTACGGCCCTAACGAGAAAGGCCCGAAAGAGCGCGTCGACGCCGAAGCCCCTGAGGAGCTCGTAGTCACCGAACATGCGTGGCATCCACTGCCAACTCCATCGAGAGAGCGACGCGCTCCGACGGGCGCAGAGAGCCGTGCCCACCGGCCCGACCGACGCGCAATCTCGCATCTGGCCGGTCATTCGACCCATCTGGAGTCGTTGAGTGCTCCCTTTGCTGAAAGGATTCTGGCCTCCGCCCTATCTGAGCCTGCGCTGGAAGGCGCTGATTGCACTCAGCCTGCTGCTCATCGCCGTCAATGTCGGCCTTGCGGCACTCGCCTACGTGCAGTCGACAGGGCAGTTCGAGCTGCAGCAATCCCGCCTGCGCGACCAGCAAGCACGTCAGCTGCGTGCGATGCTGAAAGAGCGGGAGCAAGGAATGACCAAGCTGGCAACCCTAGTGCCTCTGCTCGGTCCGGCCGATGCCACCAGTCTCAACGACCGCCTGACCCAGGCACTCGATACCAATGGCGCGGTCCTCGGGCTGGAATGGGATGTCACATCGGTTCATTGGGTCACCAGAGAAGGCCAGGTGGCCATCGCCTGGCCAGGGCAGGCGAGCACGCTTCCCGATGCGCTGCTCTCCACCCTGCGGGAGTCACCGGAAAAGACAGCGTCCGCTCTGGCTTGCGGACAAAGCTGCGGACAGTTCATTGCCATCCCACTGCTGTGGCAGGGACGCTTCGCCGGCTCCCTGACACTGGAGCGCTCGCTCGCCGACGCGCTGCTCGCCTTCCATACGCTGACGGGAGCCGACATCGGTATCGACGTCGTCACGGCGAATGACGGCCAGAGTCTGCTCGACCCCGCTCAGCCCGACTATCTCGCCCTGCCCATCCTGACCTATCCGCCCCGGTCGCTACCGATCCTGAGGGCCGCGGGACCGAGTCTCATGGAGATGCAGCGGACGCGCGAGCCGGTTCTCGTCGGCTTAGAGGACGGCTGGTTCGAGATCTTTCGTATCCCTGGTCTCGCTGACGGTGTCGACGCCTACGTCATCAATGACGTGACGCAGCAAAGGCTCGGTATCCAGGCGGCCACCCGTCGCAGCCTTTTGATCGGCATCGCCGGCATCGTCCTCTCCGAGCTACTGCTGCTCTTGATCATGCAAGCACCTCTGCGCCGTCTGAAGAGACTCGCGGGCGCCCTGCCCTTGCTCGCGGAGAAGCGCTACCAGGACCTTCGTGCCGATCTCGCGCAATTCGGCATCGCCCGTTCACCTCATGACGAAATTGACCTCATGGTCAAGACGGTCGGAAGTCTGACCGACCGGATGGAGCATCTGCAGCAGGACCGCGAGCAGGCCGAGGAGCGCTTCCTCTGGCTGGCCGACCATGATCCGCTGACGCGCCTGATGAACCGCCGCCGCTTCAACGAGGACTTCGCCCTAATCGTCGAGCGGGCAATCCGTTACCAGCATCCGGGGACTCTCCTCTACCTGGACCTCGACGCATTCAAGGACGTCAACGATCTGAGTGGGCATCAAGTCGGGGACGGTCTCCTTCAGCGCGTCGCCGATGCAATCAACGAGGTCACGCGCTCCAGCGATCTCGTCGCCCGACTCGGCGGCGATGAGTTCGCCATCGTCCTGCCCGAGGCAAGTCTCGACGATGCCAGACAATTGGCCGAGCGCGCCCAGCAGGTCATCCGCGCGATCACCATCCGAGAGCAAGGGCGTCAGCACCAGATCTCGGCAAGCATCGGGATCGTCACCTTCCCCTCACAAGGCAAGGAAGTCGCAGAGCTGCTGGCGAGCGCGGATCTGGCGATGTACCGCGCCAAGGAGCTCGGAAGGGATCGGTGGCAGGTCTTTTCGGATGACGACAAGGTGCGCGAGCGGCTGGACGCGAGAATTCTGTGGAAAGAGGAAATTGCCGAGGCGCTCCGCGAGGACCGCTTCACCATGCATTTTCAGCCGATCATCGACATTCGCAGCCGAGCGATCTGCCATGCCGAGTCCCTGCTGCGTCTGCGCGATCGCCACGGAGAGATGACGCCGCCCGATCGCTTCATCCCCATCGCCGAGCAGACCGGACAGATCCAAGCGATCGATCATTGGGTGCTCAGGCGAGCGCTCACGACGCTATCGGAGCACAAGGATCTCAAGCTCGCGATCAATCTGTCGGCCAACGCGATGGACGACCCGGCAATCCTCGAAACGCTCAGCCGGCTGCTCGCCAAGCAGGCGGTCGAGCCGTCCCGCATCTCCTTCGAGATCACGGAGAGCGTCGCCATCAACAGCCTCACGAGCGCGACACGCCTGATGCTCAACATCAAGGAGCTCGGCTGCCGCTTCGCACTCGACGACTTCGGCAGCGGCTACGCATCCTATGCCTATCTGCGCCAGCTCCCGGTCGACGACATCAAGATCGACGGCGCCTTCATCCGCGAGCTGCCGAACAATCGCGAGGACAGAATCTTCGTGAAGGCCGTCACCGACATGGCACATGGCATGGGGAAGCGGGTCATCGCCGAGTTCGTTGACAAGACCCAAGTGCTCGACATCTTGGAAGACATCGGCGTCGACTGCGCTCAAGGCTACCTCTTCAGCCGACCTCTGCCACTGGAACAGCTCGAGACCTGGGTGCGCTCAAACCAAGGACTCAGGGTCGGCGAGCGCGCGTAACACCTTCGCAATGGCCGAAGAATCCAGATCGCCCAGGCCCTGGCCCACCAGGGCATTGAGGTACTGGGAGATCATGGCCGCCGAGGGCAGACAGAGCCCAAGCTCTGCCGCGGCCTCTCCGACGATACGCATGTCCTTCTGGTGCAGGCGGGCCTTGAAGCCGGGCTCGAAGTCATCCTCGATCATGCGCCGCCCGTGGACCTCCAGGACGCGACTGCTCGCAAATCCGCCCAGCAAGGCCTCGCGCACCCGTGCCGGATCGACGCCCGCGGACTGCGCGAGCAGGACGGCTTCGGCCACACCGGCGATGGTGGCGCCGACCACGATCTGATTACAGGACTTGCACACCTGGCCCGCACCGCTTTCACCGATGTGGACGATACGCTTCCCCATGACGCGCAGCAGCGGCAGCACACGCTCGAACGCCGCCTCCGAGCCACCGACCATGATGGAAAGCGTGCCCGCGATGGCGCCAGCCTCCCCACCTGAGACAGGCGCATCCAGCATAGCGACGCCCTGCTCACCCAGCTGCGCGGCGATCCGTCGCGTGGCCGACGCCGAGATGGTGCTCATATCGATGACCACCGAGCCGGGGCGCGCGCCCTGGATGATTCCCTGGTCGCCCAGGATCACGGCCTCGACGTCCGGAGTATCCGAGACCATGGTGAAGATGACGTCGGCCCGCTGCGCGACATCCGCCGCACTGGCACAGGTCAGCGCCCCGGCGTCCGCCAACGGCCGCATGGACGCCTCACGGCGGGCGTGGACGTGCAGCTCGTAGCCCGCCTTCAAGAGGTTCAGCGCCATCGGGCGCCCCATGATCCCGAGGCCGATGAATCCCAATCTCTCACTCATGCGCGACCGCCTCATTGGTGTCTAGGAGCTCGAGCCAGTGCACCACAGGAACCTCCGCACCCGCGCCCAGATGGAGCTGGCAGCCGACATTCGCCGTTGCGATCATTTCCGGGGCACCGGACGCCAAGGCATCGAGCTTTCTCGCCTTCAGCTCGGCGGATAGCGCCGGCTGCGTGATGGAATAGGTCCCCGCGGAGCCGCAGCAGAGATGTCCGTCCGGCACGGGCGTGAGGACGAAGCCGAGACGGCTCAAAATCGGCTCGACCACCTGCTTGAGCTGCTGGCCGTGCTGCAGGCTGCAGGGCGCGTGGAAGGCGACTTTGCGGCCACTCCCGAGCTCGCCGAGTGCGGCGAGACCCTCCGCACCCAGGACTTCGGCGGGGTCGCGCGCGAGCGCCGACACCCGGGCGGCCTTCGCGGCATAGTCTGGGTCCTGGGCGAGCACCTCACCGTATTCCTTGACCATGGCGCCACAGCCGCTGGCCGTGACCAGGATCGCCTCACAGCCGGCCTGGATCTCGGGCCACCAGGCGTCGATATTGCCCCGCATGGCATCCAACGCGGTCTCGCGCGCGTTGAGGTGATAGGCCAGCGCGCCACAGCAACCGGCCTCCGACGCCTCGGCCAGATCGATACCGAGGCGCGCCAGCACGCGCGCCGCGGCCGCGTTGGTCCGCGGCGTCGTCACCGACTGCACGCACCCAGCGAGCACCAGCATCCGACGCCGCCCCGCCGGGCTCGGCCAAGGCCCAGCTGGGGGCGCATCTGGAAGCTTGGCGCCGAGGACGCGCGGCAAGGCCGGACGCAGGGCACGCGCCAGCCCGAGCAAGGGCCGAATGCGGCGCGGATGCGGAAGGATCCGCAGCATCAAGGCACGCAGTAGGCGCTCGGGCAACGGACGCCGAGTCCGCTCCTCGACGTAATGACGCCCGATATCCGCGAGCCGCGCATAGCGCACGCCGGAGGGACAGGTGGTCTCACAGGCCCGGCAGGTCAAACAGCGATCCAGGTGCTGTTGCGTCACCCGCGTCGGCGTCTGTCCCTCCAGCACCATCTTGATCTGGTAGATGCGCCCGCGCGGCCCGTCCAGCTCGTCGCCGAGCAGCTGATAGGTCGGACAAGTCGCGGTACAAAAACCACAGTGCACGCAGGCGCGCAGGATGGCATCGGCCTCCTGCCCTTCGGCGGTCGCGAGAAAGTCAGGCAGAATCTCGGTTTGCACACTGGACTCCTAGAGGCCAGCGTAGAGCCGACCGGGGTTGAGGATGCCGTGCGGATCGAACGCCGTCTTGACGCGCCGATGCAGCTGCATCATGTGCACCGGAAGGGGGTGAAAGACCTCACCGAAGCGATCGCCACCACGGAACAGCGTCGCATGGCCACCTAGCTTAGCGACCGCCTCGCGAACCTTCTCCGGGGCATCCTCGCTGCGCAGCCAGCGTTGCCCGCCGCCCCACTCGACCAGCATGACACCGTCGAGCGCCGGCCGAGGCGCGGCTTGCGGCATGGATAGGCGCCACAAAGGCACATCTCCAGCGAAGAAGCCGTGCTGCTGCTCGCGGAGCAAGTGATGCCAAAGATGCTTCGCCGGGTCGGGCTCGACGGCATCGCCGCCGATCCGCTCCAAGGCCTCCCTCACACCCTGCGCCGCCCCCGACAGGCGGACCCAGAGATGCTCGCCATCGAAGCAGGTGGCGGTGACGGGCAGGGGCTTGGCCGCCCACTCGCCCATCAGCCGGAGCGCATCCGCCTCGCCGCAATCAAGCACCTGCGTCTGCGTGGCCGAGGGCGCGGGCAAGACCTTGAGGCTGACGTCCAAGAGGATGCCGAGGGTGCCGAGTGCGCCGACCATGAGGCGCGAGACGTCGTAGCCGGCGACATTCTTCATGACCTCGCCGCCGAATCTCAGCACCTCGCCACCGCCGGTGAGGACGCGCACACCCAAGACGAGATCCCGGGCCGAGCCGAGGTAGGGACGCGCCGGACCGGACAGTCCGGCCGCGATGGTGCCGCCGAGCGTCGCACCTGCGTCGGCGGAGCGAGCGAAATGAGGAGGCTCGAAGGCGAGCATCTGACCCGCCTCCGCCAGGACGGACTCGATCTCGGCGAGGGGTGTCCCTGAGCGGGCGGTGATGACCAGCTCCTTGGGCTGGTAATTGAGAATGCCCGCATGCGCGGACAGCGCGATCGCCTCCGCGTCCAGGGCGCGCCCAAGGAACGACTTGGTTCCATGCCCGACGAGGGCGAGCGGTCTAGCATCCACCGCTGCGGCGCGAACGCGGTCTCGAAGCTCGGTTGTCAGATCCTGTTCCACGCTCGACCTCGTCCGGGTTTCAACGACAGACAGGGCCCACGGGCCCACTGACCCTAGCGGAAGTCGGGGCATGTGGCGGCAACCCAACCCCTCGGCAGGGCACGCCTAGGCGCTCAGCCTAGACTGACCGATTTGAGCGCGGCCCGGATGATCTCCTCCGAGGTCTTGGCACCGTCGTCGACCGCGCGCGCCATGCGGCTCGCGTCCGGTGAGCGGTAGCCAAGCGCGACCAGCGCGCTGACGGCATCGGCCATGGCTTGGTCGCGATCGTCGGCCAGCCCCCCGATCGGCATCGGCAGACCCTGCGCCTGGGCATCCGCCGCCGGGATGCGGTCGCGCATCTCGATGACGAGACGCTGGGCAGTCTTCTTGCCGATGCCGGGAATGCGGGTCAAGGCGGTCGCGTCCTCCTGCTCGACGCATTGCCCGAAGCGTGCCGCGTCCATCCCGGAAAGGATCGCCAGCGCCATTCGGGCGCCGACCCCTGAGACCTTGAGCAGGGCACGGAAGAGCGCGCGATCCGACTCGCGAATGAAGCCGTAGAGGATCTGGGCGTCCTCGCGCACCGCCAGATGGGTGATGAGGGTCACGGTCTCGCCCACGGCCGGCAGCTCGTAGAAGGTCGACATCGGAGCTTCCAGCTCATAGCCGACACCACCGACCTCCAGCAGCAGCTGGGGCGGGCGCTTGATCAGGATCTCCCCACGCAGACGGCCGATCATGGGCTTAGGGCCTCCAATCGCGCCAT
Organism: Thiorhodococcus minor; assembly: GCF_010820565.1. Lineage (GTDB taxonomy): Bacteria > Pseudomonadota > Gammaproteobacteria > Chromatiales > Chromatiaceae > Thiorhodococcus > Thiorhodococcus minor. Next base: position 16,957 of record NZ_JAAIJQ010000020.1, read on the forward strand.
GAGGCAGCGGCGCGCTTGCGCGCCGGGATGCCCATCGAGTGCGCATGACAGAGGGCGATGGCCAAGGCGTCCGCCTCGTCCTCGGCGGGACGCTCGCCCAGGGACAAGAGCACCCGCACCATGTGCTGGACCTGAGACTTCTCGGCGCCGCCCGTCCCGACGACCGCGAGCTTGACCGACTTGGGGCTGTACTCGTGCACAGTCACGCCACCCTTGAGGCCAGCACAGAGCACGGCACCGCGCGCCTGGCCGATCTTGAGCGCAGCCGTGGGGTCGCGGGCGAAGATGAGCTGTTCGACGGCCATCTCGTGCGGCCGATACTCGGCAACGATAGCGGAGACGCGGTCGAAAATGAGCCCGAGCCGATCGGGCCAAGGCTCCGCGCCAACCCGAATGCAGCCGCTATTGATGCGTGCGCTCTGGTGTCCGTCCGTGTCGATGACGGCGAAGCCTGTGATGCGCGAGCCGGGGTCGATGCCGAGAATGCGATGCGGCAGCCGCATGGGTCAGCCGGAGCAGAGGCGCTGGCAACGGACAGGAGCCCAGGATCCGCGATCAGGCATCCAGGGCCTCGAGGATCTCGTCGGCGATATCGGCGTTGTGGTAGACGTCTTGCACATCGTCGAGATCCTGAAGGTGGTCGACCAGCTTGAGGAGCTTTTCCGCCGTCTCCTGGTCCAGCTCGACCTGGGTCGCGGCATTGTAGGTGATCTCGGCGGCCTCGGTATCGAGTCCGGCCTGAGTCAGGGCATCCTTGACGCTGGCAAAGCTCTCCGGGGTGGTGATGACATCGAGCGAGGTGTCGTCATTGACGACCACGTCCTCGGCACCCGCCTCGAGCGCCGCCTCCATGACGGTGTCCTCGTCCGTGCCCGGCTGGAAGCTGATGACGCCCTGCTTGGCGAAGAGATAGCTCACCGAGCCGTCCGTGCCGAGATTGCCGCCGCGCTTGGTGAAGGCGTGACGCACGTCGGATGCGGTTCGGTTCCGGTTGTCGGTCATGCAATCCACCATGATGGCGACGCCCCCAGGGCCATAGCCTTCGTAGCGAATCTCCTCGTAATTGTCGCCGTCCTGGCCACCGGCGCCGCGCTTGATGGCGCGGTCGACGGTATCGCGCGGCATGTTCGCCGCGAAGGCCTTGTCGACGGCGAGGCGCAAGCGCGGATTCGCCGCCGGATCCGGCCCACCCTCTCGCGAGGCGACCGTCACCTCGCGAATCAGCTTGGTCCAGACCTTGCCGCGCTGCTTGTCCTGCGCGGCCTTACGATGCTTGATGTTGGCCCATTTACTGTGCCCGGCCATGAATAGCGTCTCCTGCGTGAGCATGCGGATCGGCGCGCGCCGATTTGGGGCCCTCGACCGACCGGACCTGTGACCGACACATTGGAAGCCTCGGCGCATCGGCCTGCGAGCAGTGGCTCGGCGCGAGCCCTGGAATTCAGCTAGCCCATTAGTTTAACACCAGCCAGACACCTCAGGTAAGCGACTGAAATCACTCGCGACATCGCCGTCCTCGGCACGCACTTATGGTAACCTCCAGCGCCCTATCCGACGCGCAGCGACGCTGCCGAAACGCCCCGACAGGACGCCTCATGTACGCGACCCCGGAAACCGGTGATGGCTGGATCACCCAAATCATCTCCACCGACGACTCAGGCTTCACCGTCACCGCGCGCTTCTCCATCTCAAGCGAGTTCCGCAGGCTGGCCGGCGGCCGCGAGGCGGACCTGGTATTCGCGGCGCGCAGCCGACTCGCACGCCTCGGCATCAACATCCTGCCACTCGGCACAACCGCCTTCGATGGCGACTACTGCGACCTTCAGCTACGCATTCTCGCCGCGATCCACTCCTATGGCATCGGCGAGCACCTGGAGCGGATCGTGGTGCCCGGGCTGCGCGTGGGACGCCTGGTGTTCTGCCCGGCCGACAACCGCCTGGACTCTGCGAGCGTCCACGCACTGATTCGCAACAACCAGCTTCAGGTTCCCGCCGGCTTTTCGCTCGACGGCAACGGCTATCTCATCATCCGGCCGCAGCAGCAGATCTTTCGCTTTCAGAAGCCGCTGACGCCCGAGGAGGTCACGGCCATCGCAACCCACGCCGATGGCAAGGACCTGCTCAATCGGCTGCAGATCCGCGAGCAGGTCGACCACATCGAGCTGTTGCCGAACGACGGCCTGGTGACCGCCTGCTCCATGTTCCTGCACCGCCACTACATCGTCCTCAGAAACCTGGACGAGTCGCTCGGCTTCCACCTGCAGGCGACGGTGCTCGACCCTATTTCGACCCGCGGCACCAAAGTCTATCTGGAGTTCATCAATCGCACCGCGCAGCTGATCATCAATCCGAGCGTCGCGGCCTCGGTCCACGAGGCCGTCCGGATCGATCCCAAGCCCCGCTATTGGCACGGACATTCGACCGAGCACCCGGATGCTTGCGAGACAACGGGCCAGACCGGGTGCCGCGCCCTGCTCGAGATCTTCGACCGCTTCGAGGCCACACCTGTGCACGACCGCTATTCGCACCGGATGGTCGCGGTCGCGCGCGATCCTCAGGCCCTGCTCGGCGGCGGCGACCCCGATCTGGTCTGGAGCCAGCCAGATCGCCCCAGAGACCCGCGCGGCGGGACCGATCTCGCCGCGAGCCCAGTCACCCAGGGACTCGGGTCGGGAGCACCCATCGAGTGCGGAACCCAGCTGCTCGAGCAACTGCCCGACGGAGCCGAGGCGACCTTGCTGCTCGGCTATTTCCCGAACCTGATCGAGCACAGTCAGATCTGCACCGCCGCTTTGCGCAAGGCCATTCGGCGCATTGTGCTCAGACGCGCCTCGTTCGAGCACGGCCCCTTCCTCTCGGCCCGCGACCATGGGCGCCTCGCCGACTACGAGGGCTTGGGACTCGAGGTCTTTTGGTGCAATGAGGACCGCGGACACATCGTTCGCCACGTCTTCCGCGGACTGCGCGGTTATTTCACCACGCCCGACAAGGTCGACAGATTCGGCTCTTGCCTCATCTTCGCCATCTATGGCTCTACCAAGCCGCTCAACGACCGGGCGGAGCATCAGATCGAGCAACTTCTCGCGAACCTGCGCGCCCTCTTCGGCAGCGATATCGGCATCCTCACCGGCGGCGGGCCGGGCGCCATGCAGCAGGTCACGGATATTGCCCATCGGCTCGGACTCATGGTGGGCTCGAGCTTCATCGAGACGGTCGATCAGACGACCAACCAGAGCGCGGAGTTCTACCAAACCTTCCAGGCCCGCAGCCGACAGGCGCGCCAGCGCTGGTTCGAGATCGCGAGCTTTCATCTCTTCCTGGTCGGCGGGGTCGGCACACTGGAAGAGATCGGCCTCACCCTCACCGACATGAAGCTGGGCGTCATCGAGACCGCCCCATTGGTCTTTTTCGACGGCACGGGCAATGAGCTCTACTGGAAAGGACTGCAAGAGCAGCTCGCGCACATGGCGCGCCTGGGGCGCGTGCCCGCCTGGCTTATCGAGCAGATCCTGATGACGACAGACCCGGATGCCGTACCCCACTTCTACAAGCAGGCGCTGCGCCTCGGCTGAGCGCGCGAGGCGCACAGGACACCCCGCGAAAAGTCGGATACCCCACGGCCAGAAGGCGGAAACCGACTCGTGCAGCGCCAGGGGATTCCCCATCCGAATCATCCGAGACAAGCATCTCGTTGCGGTAAGCCCCGTGACAGAGAGGATCGAAATCAGGACAATCCCAGCCGGGTATTGAACCGACATCCAAGTACAGAGCGAGCTAGAGAGACGGACTGAGCGCGCGCAACAGGACCCCGGTCATCGACGGCTAGCGGCATGGGAGCCAGTGCCGGGGCCCCGAGTCATTCGCAGGACACCCGCGCGGCGGAGCGCCCTCCTACCCGCTAGCTAGCTGACAGCCCGACGCAACCGGGCTGTCGACATTCTCACTTGGTCGCCCGGCAGGCCGCGCGCATCGACGCCGCGACCGTCTGGGCTCGCGACAAGGCAGTGTCTACATTGATCACTTTCGAACATCCGCTGAACGAGCGCATCCGCACCTTCCTCCGCCTCGAGCACCTGTTCAGGCAGCTCGATGTCTTCGTGCACCAAGAGGACCCGCGCGGATCGCGCTGCGCGATCGCGATCCTGCTCGATATCGTCGCCGTCACCGCGCGCGCCGATGTTCGCAACGAGCTGCTCAAGGAGCTCGACCGCCATATCGCCAACCTGAACCGCCTATCCTCGCAGCGCGGCGTCGATCCGACCGCCCTGAATCAGGTCATGGATGACCTCAAGCGGGCCGTCGATGCCATCCACGCGCTCAACGGCCCGATCGGCCACGTGGCGCGCGAGGACGACTTCCTCAAGGCCATCGCCCAACGCAGCAGTATCCCCGGCGGCACTTGCAGCTTCGATCTGCCGCACTTCCATTACTGGCTGATCCAGGACGCCGAGCTGCGCCAGACGCGATTCACGGAATGGCTCCACGACCTCAAGCCCGCGATCGAGGCCATCGCGCTCGCGCTGTCGCTGGTGCGCTCGAGCTCGGCCTCGCGCCGGGTCACGGCCGAGGGTGGCTTCTATCAAGAGGCACTGGACTCGGTCGCCCCAGCCCAGATGCTGCGGGTCGCCGTTGCCGCGGATCAGGGCATCTTTCCAGAGATCAGCGGTCACAAGAATCGCTTCAGCATTCGCTTCATGAAGGCCGAAGCGCGCGGACGCGCGACACAGCATTTCAAGGACGTCGAGTTCAAGCTGACCTGCTGCGTGTTCTAGGGCACGTCGCAAAATCGCCCCGGCGCTGACGTGAATCTGGTGATCGATTGCCGCAGGTCGATTTCAAAGATGGTGAAAATGGTTGCATGCCCGCACTGCGGGCGCCCGGTCGAGTGGACCGAGATATCGCGATGGCGTCCCTTCTGCAGTGAGCGCTGCCGGCTGATCGACCTAGGCGACTGGATCGAAGAGAACCACAGGATCAGCGATCCGACAGATGCCCCGAGCGAGGATCCGCCGCCATCCGAGGACGGACCGCCGCATCATTGAGGGGCATTCGCTCGGGTCCGGACCGAGCCCGGCGTCAGGCCGGAAAATGGAAAGGAAGCGCTCAGCCTGAAGGAAGCTGTCAGCTCCCAGCCTCCAGCAGCCAGCTTTACGGAATCCGTCAGCTGGCCTCCCTCCGCGATGGAGGCTAATGGCTGGAGGCCGGCCGCCCTCTTAGGCTCAAGCAGGCCAGAGCCCGCGAATCGCGGCGATCCCCTGGCCGCCACGCACGAAGACCTCGGCGCAATCGGAGGGAGCGAGACCCCCAAGGGCATAGACCGGCAGGGCCGCCTGGTCGACGAGCCTCGCGAACCCCTCCCATCCGAGGGGCGCGGCACCTGGATGACTCTGTGTCGGCTCGACTGGCGACAGCACGGCGTAATCCAGCCCGAGCTCGGCGGCGCGGGCTAGCTGAGGGAGGTCGTGGCAGGAGGCGCCGACGATCTCATCGACGCGACCCGGCCTTGCCGCAAGCCCCATGAGCCGCGCACTGGTCAGGTGGACTCCATGACGCGGCAGCTGGCCTGCAGCCCCAAGATCGCGATTCAGCAGCAGGCGCGCGCCGGCCCGCTCGCAAACCACATAGGCATCCGAGGCCAGGCTTCGGAAGGCAGCGTCCGCGAGCCCGTGCGCTCGCAGCTGCACCAGCCGAATCCCCCCTGCCAAGGCCCGCTCCAACCTGGAGAGGAATGCGCTCGGCTGCCCGGGGTCTTCGCCCGTGATCATGAGTCGGTCGGGTAGCCGCAAGGCATTGATGATCGGACGGTCCGCCGCCGGGAAGCGCGTCGGATTCATAGCCTCCGGATGCTCCCAGGCGAGCGGCTGAGCTTCACGACCGACCGGCGTGCCCGCGTAGGCTTCGACCCGATGCACGTCGAGCAGGACGCGGCGATCACAATAATCGTGATGGATGCGGATCAGCGGCCGGCTTGCTTCGACCTCGATGCCCAGCTCTTCCCACAGCTCGCGCCTCAGCCCCTGCTCGGGGCGCTCGCCCGGCTCCAGCTTGCCGCCGGGAAACTCCCAGAGGCCGCCTTGGTGCACGTGATCCGGTCGTCTCGCGACCAGGATCCGGCCGGCACCGTCCGCGACGGCCCCCGCCATGACATGAATTCGCATCGCGCTAGGTGCGGTACTCTGCGTTGATCCGGACGTAATCGTAGGAGAGATCGCAGGTCAGGACCCGCGCCTGGACATGACCACGCCCGAGCAGGATCCGGATCGCGATCTCCGGCTCGGCCATGACTGCCGCGCCCAGGGCTTCTTCATAGCCCTGCGCTCGCCCGCCGTCCTCCACGATCAGGACGTCGCCCAGGAAGATGCTGATTCGGCCGACCTCGAGATCGGGAACGCCCGCCCTCCCGACGGCCGCGAGGATGCGGCCCCAGTTCGGGTCGGAGGCGAAAAGCGCGGTCTTGACCAGCGGCGAATGGGCGACCGTGTAGGCGACCTGACGCGCCTCGGCGATCTCACGGGCGCCCTGAACGTCAATGGTGACGAGCTTGGTCGCACCCTCGGCATCTCGCACGATGTCCGTCGCAAGGTCGACGCAAAGCGCCTCGATCGCCGACGACAGGGCGGCATAGTCTGCGCTCTCGCTGTCGGCGATCGGCGCACCGCCGAGCGCACCCGTCGCGACCAGGACGCAAGCGTCGTTGGTGGAGGTATCCCCATCGACGGTGATGCTGTTGAACGACCGATCCACGGCAACCTGAAGGCATTGCTGGAGCAGGTCCGGCGCCACGGCCGCATCGGTCGCCAGGAAGGCGAGCATGGTCGCCATATCCGGGCAGATCATCCCCGCCCCCTTGGCGATCCCCGTGACCGTTACGCATTTCCCGGCGATCTCGACCTGGCGTGTCCTCAGCTTAGGGACATTGTCCGTGGTCATGATGGCCCGGGCGGCATCCGGCCAGGCATCGGCAGACATGGCCCCGACCAAGGCCGGCAAGGCAGTCGCGATACGCTCGACGGGGAGATGCTCGCCGATCACGCCCGTCGAGAAGGGGAGCACCTCCTCGGGCCGGCAGCCGACGGCCTTTGCGAGCGCCTCGCAGGATGCTCTCGCGGCCGCAAGCCCGCGTCGCCCGGTCCCTGCATTGGCGTTGCCCGAATTGATGAGCAGATAGCGCGGCGACCCTTGCGCCAGGTGCTGGCGAGCGACGGTGACGGGCGCCGCGCAGAAGGCGTTGCGCGTGAAGACCGCGGCGCAGCTGCTTCCTGGCTGCAGCTCCAGCGCGACCAGGTCGTCGCGACCTTGATAACGAATCCCGGCGCCAACGGCTGCCAGACGAATGCCGGAGACGGGGGGGAAACTAAGGCCTGGGGCGCTCATAAACAATTGAACCTAGATTCGGCAATCGGAACCGCAAAGGCGCCAAGGACGCCAAGTAAAACAAAGGGTTGCTCAATGCATCCATGTCGCCCATTGGGTGAGTAAGCTCCACTCCGCAACGCATTGAAATCCTTTGCGCTCTTAGCGCGCTTTGCGGTTCAACAGCTCTTTTCAGGTTGAACCTAGAAAAGGCTGCGAGCCGCCAGCTCAAAGCCTTGTTCCGGCGGTGCTCTCGGGTGTCCTGCGCACCCCCGTAGGTCAGCAACCGGCCTGGTGGCAATAACCCAAGCAGCTGACTAGACGCTGGCGGAGGCTTGCCCACCCATATTCGGTGTGGCGCCGTCGAGCAGGGAGAGTAGCCGCGCCAACGCAGGTGTCGATGGGGCCACTCAGCTGGATTCGAGCCAGTGCGCGAGTGGTCGGGGTCGCGGATAACGCAAACCCCTGCGGCGAGCAAGACGCCCGCCCCAGTCTCGCCTTACCGCAAGGCCCCTGCGACTGGGACGAGCGGCGATAGCATCAGCTCACCCGACCGTGGCATTGCTTGTATTTCTTGCCGGAGCCGCATGGGCAGGGCTCATTGCGACCGATCTTGCGGCCGTCACGCACGAACGGCCGGTGCTCTGCTTCGGCGTTGGCCTGGGGCTGCGACTCTTCCAGCGGCGCTTCCGGGTCGCCGCCCTCGAAGCCCTCGAAGACTTCGTGCTTGAACTCGAAGCCGCTGTTGTCCGCCGGCGCTTGACCGGCCAGGTCGTCTCGGGAGCCGCCCGCTTGGATCTCGAGCTTCGAGAGCGTGGTCACGACATCCTGCTTGATGCTCTCCAGCATCCCAGAGAACATCTGGAAGGCCTCGCGCTTGTACTCCTGCTTCGGATTGCGCTGAGCGTAGCCGCGCAGATGGATCCCCTGACGCAGATAGTCCATCGCGGCCAGATGGTCCTTCCACTGGGTATCCAGGGTCTGCAGCATCACCGCCTTCTCGATCTGGCGCATATTCTCGGCACCGACCAGGGCTTCCTTCTCGCGATAACGCTCGAGCAGGGTATCCTGGATCCGCTTGCGGAGGCTCTCCTCATGCAGATCGTGATCCTGGTCCAGCCATTGCCTCAGCGGCCACTCCCCGCCGAAGTGGGTGGCGAGGGCCTCGCTTAAGCCAGGCACATCCCACTGCTCCTCTAGACTTTCTGGCGGAATGAAGCCGTCGATCAGACCCTTGAGCGCATCGGCGCGCATGGCATCGACGGTATCCGAGACGTCCGTGGCATCCATGAGATCCCGGCGCTGGCGGTAAATGACCTTGCGCTGATCGTTGGCGACGTCGTCGTAGTCGAGAAGCTGCTTGCGGATGTCGAAGTTGCGCCCCTCGACCTTGCGCTGAGCATTCTCGATCGCCTTGGTGACCCAAGGGTGCTCGATGGCCTCGCCGCGCTGCATCCCGAGACGCTGCATCATCTTGCCCACCCGGTCGGAGGCGAAGATGCGCATCAGGTTGTCTTCGAGCGACAGGTAGAAGCGCGACGAGCCAGGGTCGCCTTGGCGCCCTGAGCGGCCTCGCAGCTGATTGTCGATACGGCGCGACTCGTGCCGCTCGGTCCCGACGACGTGCAGGCCACCCGCCGCGATCACCTGCTGGTGGCGCTCCTTCCACTGCGCCCTGATCGCGTCGCGATCGGCATCCGGCCCGGTCTCGTCGAGCTCGGACTCGAGATTGCCGCCCAGCACGATATCCGTTCCGCGACCCGCCATGTTGGTCGCGATGGTGACGGCGCCCGGACGTCCCGCCTGGGCGATGATGCCGGCCTCGCGCTCGTGCTGCTTCGCGTTGAGCACCTCGTGCGGGATGCTCTGCTTGTCGAGCAAGCCGGACACCAGCTCCGAGGTCTCGATCGAGGCCGTGCCAACCAGGACAGGCTGGCCGCGCTTCACGCAGTCCTGAATGTCCGCGATGATGGCCTCGTACTTCTCGTCTTGCGTCAGGTAGACCAGGTCGCCCATGTCGTCGCGAATCATGGGCTGGTTGGTCGGAATGACCACGACCTCCAGGCTATAGATCTGCTGGAACTCGTAGGCCTCGGTGTCCGCCGTGCCCGTCATCCCCGACAGCTTCGGGTAGAGGCGGAAGAGGTTCTGGAAGGTGATGGAGGCCATCGTCTGGTTTTCAGGCTGGATGGGAGCCCCCTCCTTCGCTTCGACAGCCTGGTGTAGACCCTCCGACCAGCGCCGCCCCGGCATGGTGCGGCCGGTGAACTCGTCGACGATGATGACCTGACCGTCGCGCACGATGTACTCGACGTTCTTCTGGAAGAGCGCGTGAGCCCTGAGCGCTGCATAGACGTGATGCATCAGGACGATGTTGCTCGGGTCGTAGAGCCCGGCCCCTTCTTCGAGAAGACCGGTCTCGACCAGCATCTGCTCGACGTGCTCGTGCCCCTCCTCACTGAGATAGACCTGACGGAGCTTCTCGTCGACCGAGTAATCGCCGGGGCCGAAATCTGGCTGCCCTTCCTCGTTGGTAATCGGATCTTGCCGACTGAGACGGGGAATCAAGCCGTTGATCTGCTTGTAGAGCTCCGTGCTCCCCTCCGAAGGCCCGGAGATGATCAACGGGGTGCGTGCCTCGTCGATCAGGATCGAGTCCACCTCGTCGACGATGGCGTAAAAGGGGTCGCGCTGGGCACGTTGCTCCTGCGCGAACGCCATGTTGTCGCGCAGATAGTCGAAGCCGAACTCGTTGTTGGTGCCGTAGGTGATGTCGGCGGCATAGGTCTCGCGGCGCGTGGCCGGCCTGAGGTGACGATAGCCGCCGCTCCCGTTCGGCTCGAAATCCGGATCGTAGAGATAGGATGCCGAATCCGGCCCCATGCCGCCCGAGGAGTTGATGACACCGACGGACAGCCCCAAGAACCGATACAGGGGGCCCATCCAGGCAGCATCGCGGCGCGCCAGGTAGTCATTGACCGTGACGACGTGCACCCCCTTTTCGGGAAGCGCGTTGAGGTAGGCGGCCAGGGTCGCGACCAGGGTCTTGCCCTCGCCTGTGCGCATCTCGGCGATCTTGCCGTCGTTGAGCACCATGCCGCCGACCATCTGGACATCGAAGTGGCGCATCCCGAGCACCCGTTTGCCGGCCTCGCGGACCACCGCGAAGGCTTCGGGGAGCAGACTATCGAGATCCGCGCCGGCACTGAGCCGCTGGCGAAATTCATTGGTCTTGCCGGCGAGGGCCTGGTCGGACAGCTGCGCCAGCTCGGGCTCGAGCGCGGTGATCCGCGCAACCGTCTTCATGAGTGTCTTGACCAGCCGCTCGTTACGGCTGCCAAAGAGCTTCCTAAAGATGCGTGTAACCATCGAATGAGAATTGGGCTGTCGCAGAAATCGGCGGATGATACCGGATTTCGATGACGAAGGTGGGAAGGCGTTTCTTCAGGAGAAACGCCCGCACGTTGAAATCAGCTATCCAGGTCCGAGCCAGTGGAGGCGATTGCTTGCCGTGGCTTGGAGCGCAGATAGGGCATGGGGTTGATCGCCTTGTCGCCGCGCCGGACTTCGAAGTGGACATGTGGCCCGGTCGCGGTACCAGTCGCTCCCACGGTCGCGATCTTCTGCCCCTGACGGACCAACTGCCCCTCTTTGACGAGATTTCGCGAATTGTGGGCATATCGGGTTATCAGGCCATCGATATGACGAATATCGACGACATTTCCGTAGCCGCCCTTGCGTCCGCTGAAGGCGACGACACCATCGGCGACGGCGAAGATCGGCGCACCGCGCGGACTGGCGAAATCGACGCCATCGTGGAAGAGGCGCACCTTCTTGACCGGATGAACCCGGAAGCCGTAGTTGGAGGAGACATAGCCAGAGCGAACGGGCCAGCCCGCGGGCAGTGCCTTGCGCGCCAGGTCCTTCTCCACGATGAAATCCTGAATCAGGTCCAGCTTACGCTCGCGGTCCTGGATCAAGGCGATCACGTTCGTCAGCTCGCTTGCAAGCTCCTTGATCGTGTAGTCTTTGACCGCCCCCTGATCGGGCCCACCTTGAGGTGGAGGGTCTTCAAAGTCGAACTCCTCCGGATTGAGCCCGGACATCTCGACAAGCCGCTCACCGAGCGCGTCGAGCCGCGTCAGTCGAGCTTGCATCTCCCCAAGACGGACGACGACCGCATCCATGTCATCCGAAGCTCGCGGCTGGGCCTGGGGACGACTGGCGACCTCGTCGGCATGGGGGCGCTCGATGGTGATGCTCGCAACGCTAGGAGCTGCCGCATAGCGCCCGACCCAATACCCGAGCGCCACCCCGGTCAAGGAAAAAGTCAGGACGGCAAGAATGATGATGACGGCATGCCCGCGACTCGCTCGAGCCATGTCTCTATGACGCATGATTTTCTCTGCTGCTGATCGATCGTGGTTGGTGCACGCACGCGCTTCTGACGGAGTCAGAAGCGAAGGCCGCGACGCCCCGACACCCTTGGAGGTCAGCGCAAAGCCACATCGCTGTCGATACGACGGCTAGCTAGGAGGTGCCTGGTGTGCGTACGCGATTTTCGCATATTCGAGATTTGCTGAAGACGAGCAAGGCGGCCCGCCCCTTACTGGACCAGGTGCGTCAGGATTCGCAACTTCGCGACGCCGTGCGGGAATCGCTCCCCTTGACGCTCAGACCGCACCTCGCTGACGCCATCATAAACGGAGCGACGGTCACGATTTTATTCGATTCGCCATCTTGGCAGACCAAGGGGCGATTTTTTGCCGATCGAATCATCGCGTCATTGAGGGATAGAGGGATAGAGCACGCCACATTCAGGGCGCGCCCCAAATCAGGAGCGGCCGCACCAGGGCCATCCGCCCCTCCGGGGAAGCCACGCCTATCGAGCCTTGTCGTCGCACACCTCTACGAAGCCGCGGATCATCAGAGCGACCCTCAGTTGAGCGAGGCGATCAGAAGGATCGCGCGCCATCACGATCAGAGCGCACCCACTGAGGCAACCTAGAGGGCGGGCACTGGCTGGGCGTAGCAGATCGGCGCGGCAGCGGAATCCTCGTAAACCACCTCCTCCCAAGCGGATTCATCTGCCGCGAGGGCGCAGAGCAGCCGGTTGTTCAAGGCGTGACCGGACTTGTAGCCGTAGAAGGAGCCGATCAGCGTATGGCCCAGGAGATAGAGGTCGCCAATCGCGTCCAAGATCTTGTGCCGCACGAACTCATCATCATAGCGCAGCCCCTCTTCGTTCAAGACCCGGTACTCGTCGACGACGACCGCGTTGTCCAGGCTTCCGCCGAGCGCCAGGTTCTGTTGGCGCAGCGCCTCGATCTCCCGCAAGAACCCAAAGGTGCGTGCGCGACTCAGCTCTCGCACGAATGACGTCGTCGAGAAGTCGACTTGCGCCTGGTTCGTCTCGGCACTGAACGCAGGATGATCGAAATCGATCGCAAACGCCATCTTGAAGCCGTTGTAAGGCTCGAAGCACGCGATCTTGTCACCATCGCGTACCTCGATCGGACGCTTGATGCGAATGAAGCGCTTCGCCTTTCCTTGCTCTTCGACTCCCGCCGACTGCAAGAGAAAGACGAAAGGCGCGGCACTCCCGTCCATGATCGGCACCTCGGCCGCGCTCAGATCGACATAGGCGTTGTCGATCCCCAGACCGGCAAAGGCCGCCAATAGATGCTCGACCGTTGAGATCCTCACGCCTCCCTCGACCAAGGTCGTGGAGAGGCGCGTATCACCCACGGTGAAGGGCGTCGCCTTGATCTCGACCGGGGCATCCAAGTCGAGACGCCGAAACCGGATACCGGTATCTGGTGCAGCCGGCCGGAGAGTCAGCTCGACCTTTTCGCCCGTGTGCAAGCCTACACCGGTGGCCCGGATCACATTTTTCAAGGTACGCTGCTTGAGCATCGATCGGGACCCCCCTTAGCAATCCCCGCCGGCATATTCCGAGCATCAGCTCGCCCAACCGCGTCTATCACCACACCAGCGCAGCCAGGCCTGGCCAAGAATACGCAGGCTACAGGTTTGCGCTGAGCCACGGACGACGCTGAGGACTTTCGGTAGGCTAAGCCTAGGGTTTTCCCGAAAATTTTTCAAGCTCTACTTCAAATAAAGCAGGATCTCCTTGTTTCAAAAGGATTCTTCAATAAAGGGAAACCCCTGATCAGTCGGCCTGACGGCGCAAGAATGCCGGGATGTCCAAGTAATCGAGATCACTTTCCTCCGAAGACTCAGAAGATGTCGCCGCACCACCCTTACGATAAATGGCGGGGCGCCCAGCCATTTCGCGATAGTCCGGGGCGGCGTCATCGCTCTCTCCGCTGACCAGGCGCATGGCAGGCTCGCCGCTCGGGCGCTTGACAGAGACACGCCGCTCGCCGAGCCCTGTCGCCACGACGGTGACCCGCAGCTCCTCTTCCAGCTCGGGGTCCACAACAGTACCCACGACAACGGTGGCGTCATCATCGGCAAAGTCCCGAACGGTGTTGCCGACTTCGTCGAACTCGCCGATCGTGAGGCTGAGACCGGCGGTGATGTTGACCAAGATCCCCTTGGCGCCGGCAAGGTCGATATCCTCGAGCAGAGGGCTCTTGATCGCGGCTTCGGCGGCCTCGCGGGCGCGATTCTCGCCGCTCGCGGAGCCGGTGCCCATCATGGCGACTCCCATGTTCGACATGACGGTCTTGACGTCCGCGAAGTCGACGTTGATGAGACCGCGGCAAGTGATCAGCTCGGCGATTCCCTGGGTGGCGTTGAGCAGCACATCGTTGGCCGCCTTGAAGGCATCGAGCAGGCTCATGTCCTTGCCCAGAACCGCGAGCAGCTTCTCGTTGGGAATGGTGATCAGCGAATCGACGTGATTCGCCAGCTCCGAAATCCCTTCCTCGGCGATGCGGCGGCGCTTGGCGCCCTCGAAGGGGAAGGGCTTGGTCACGACGGCGACGGTCAGCACGCCCAGCTCTTTCGCGACCTGCGCGACCACGGGGGCCGCTCCCGTTCCGGTGCCGCCACCCATGCCGGCCGTGATAAAGACCATGTCGGCGCCGTCCAAGGCCTCCTGAATGCGGTCCTTGTCCTCGACGGCGGCGCCGCGGCCGACCTCGGGGTCCGCGCCCGCGCCCAAGCCTTTGGTGATGCCGGCACCCAGCTGCAGGATGGTCTTGACGTTCGAGCTCTTGAGCGCCTGCGCATCCGTGTTGGCGCAAATGAAGTCGACGCCTTCGATGGTCGACGCGACCATGTGGTTGACCGCGTTGCTGCCACCGCCACCGACACCGATGACCTTGATGACGGCATTCTGGCTGTGGGTATCCATCAATTCGAACATGATCTCTCTCCTCAGGCGCACCTGGTACGCCACCTTAGAAAACTGAATGCTCTTGACCGCACGGACTAACCGTACAGCCACCCCCGACTTTGACCGAGGTGCCAGTCGACCCCGATCCGAGACCACCTACAGCGACCTCTGCTGCCGATGGAGCCCCACAAGCTGATGCCCCATCGTTCGCTGGCAACTGGAAGCAGCAACATCGACCATGCTTCCAACATCAAAAAATCCTTCGGCTCTCCAAGAGCGCGGGCTCTCGGTGACCGCCGACAATCATCTAGAAGTTCCCTTGGAACCAGCTCTTCAGGCGCGCCAGCGTCGCCCTGAGCCCGAGATTCTCGGCCAGCTCCGGCCGGCGCGCGAAACGATGCTGGCGCGCGTACATCAGCAATCCCACTCCCGTCGAATGGATGGGGTTGCTGACGACCTCCTCCATCCCGATGACGTGGCTCGGCACGCCCAGTCGCACCGGCATATGAAAGACCTCTTCGGCAAGCTCGATCAGGCCCTGCATCTTCGCACTGCCGCCGGTCAGCACGACGCCCCCGGCGACGAGATCCTCGAAGCCGCTGCGCCGCAGCTCGTTGTGCAGCAAGGTCAGCAGCTCCTCGTATCTCGGCTCGACCACCTCGGCCAAGGTCTGCCGCGAAAGCCGGCGCGGCGGACGGTCGCCGATACTGGGAACCTCGATGGTGTCGCCGTTCGCGGCGAGCTGAGTCAAGGCGCAGGCATGCTGGACCTTGATCTGCTCCGCGTGCTGGGTTGGCGTGCGTAGCGCGACCGCGATGTCATTGGTGACCTGGTCGCCAGCGATCGGAATCACCGCGGTGTGCCTGATAGCGCCATCCGTGAAGACCGCAAGATCCGTGGTTCCACCACCGATATCGACCACGCAGACACCCAGCTCCTTCTCGTCCTCGCCCAGCACAGAGTAGCTCGAGCTGAGCTGGGCCAGCACCAGATCATCGACCTCCAGGCCGCAGCGCCGGATGCATTTGATGATGTTCTGCGCCGCGCTCACCGCCCCCGTCACCATGTGGACACGGGCCTCCAGGCGCACGCCGCACATCCCGATCGGCTCGCGGATTCCCTCCTGCTCGTCGATGATGAACTCCTGCGGCAGGATGTGCAGGATCTTTTGATCTGCGGGGATGGCCACGGCCCGTGCGGCATCGATGACCCGGTCGACATCGGCCTGAGAGACCTCGACCTCCTTGATCGCCGTGATGCCGTGCGAGTTGAGACTCCGGATATGGCTGCCGGCGATACCGGCATGCACCGAATGGATCTCACACCCAGCCATCAGCTCGGCCTCTTCGACGGCACGCTGGATCGACTGGACGGTCGACTCGATGTCGACCACGACACCCTTCTTGAGCCCACGGGACGGATGTGTGCCAAAGCCGATGATCTCGATCTGGTCGTCGTCCTTCAGCTCGCCGACCAACGCGGCGATCTTAGACGTGCCAATATCCAGACCGACCAGCAGACTCTTATCGTTGCGTCGCGACATCCAGTATTAACCTCGGTTGCCCGATCGCGCGATGCGATCGCTGTGCGCACGCAGCTCGGAGCCCGTGCGCGATGCCCATTTCACAGAGAAGCCGTTGCTGTAGCGCAGATCGACGATTTGCGGCTGTCCCGCCGCCTCGATCTGCGGCGCACTCGCAATGAAGCGGGCGAGACGCACCTCCACGGCCCCGGTCCCAAGCCGCAGCTCGGTCCCCATCACCAGCTCGAGACGCCAGTCACCCCGTGGGTCCACGGACAGCGTCTGGATCAAGTGACCGGCCAGCATAAGATCGTCCCGCCACTTCAGATAGCGCGACGTGACCTCGGGAGCCCGCTCGTCATCGCCCTCGAGCAGCGGCAGGCCGGCGGGCACGGCCCCGCCCGTCGGGCGAAAGACGATGCCTTCCGCAGTCACGAGCCCGTCGGCGTTCCAGCGCGCGATGGGACGATGCTCCGCGACGCGCACCTTGATGGTGTCCGGCCATACCCGACGCAGGCTCGCGTGCCCGACCCAGGGCAGATCCTCCGCGAGCGCCTGCAGCGCTTCGAGGTCCGCGGTGAGAATGCCCCCGCGCAGGCGCTCGCTCAGACGCTCTTGCAGCAAGCGCGAGGAATGATGATGGAGCTCACCCTCCACCTCGATCAAACGGATGGGCAACAGCCGTGACTCCCATTCTCCGAGCAGCCAGATCGCGGCCCCCATCGCCAGGAAGGCGAGCGCGCCAACTCCAGCGCGCAGCCGCGCCGCATTGATGAACGGCTTCTCGGCCCTTGGTTTTCGCTTGCGCTCAGCCATGCTCCAAGCTCGCTTCCAAGATCCGCATGACAAGGGCGTCGAAGTCGATGCCAGCCGCGCGCGCGGCCATGGGCACGAGGCTGTGATCCGTCATGCCCGGCACCGTGTTGATCTCCAACAAGTGCGGCTGACCGGATTCGTCCAGCATCATGTCGACACGCCCCCAGCCGGAGGCACCCACGACATCGAAGGCGTCGAGCGCCAACTGCCGCAGCTTCCGCTCGATCGCCTCATCGAGACCGCTCGGGCAGTGATAGCGCGTCGTCGTTGCCCGATACTTCGCGTCGTAGTCGTAGAAAATGTTCGGCGTCTCGAGGCGAATCATCGGCAGGGCCTCGCGCCCCAGGACGGCACAGGTCAGCTCGGCGCCCCGAATCCAGCGCTCGGCCAGCACCAGGGCATCGAATTCAGCGGCCGCCCGCCAGGCCTGCTCGAGCGCGTCCGCCGTTTCGACCCGAGCCATGCCGATGCTCGAGCCCTCATGGGCAGGCTTGATCATGAGGGGAAACCCCAAGGCCTCCGCCATCGATAGATCCTCGGCCGCCCTCAAGACGACGGAATCCGCCGTCGGCAGGCCTGCGCCGGCCCAGACCAGCTTGGTCCGGTACTTGTCCATGCCGAGCGCGGACCCCATCACCCCGGATCCCGTGTAGGGCAGACCGATCGTCTCCAGGGCGCCTTGAATCTGACCATCCTCGCCGCCCCGCCCATGCAGGACGATGAAGGCCCGGTCGAAGCCTCCCGAGATCAGTGTCTCGAGCCCGTCTTCGGCAGGGTCCAAGGGCTGGGCATCGACGCCGCAGCGCAGCAGCGCCTCGAGCACCGCCCGACCGCTGTTCAGCGAAACCTCGCGCTCGGCGGCTCTGCCCCCGAGCAGCACGGCCACCTTGCCCAGTCTCCGCACCCGCTCAGCCATCGCCATGGTCATAGCCTCTCCCCCGCAACGCGCCTGACCTCAGGAATCAGCCGGATCCCCGTCCCAAGCTCCACGGCGTCACGGACGTGGTCGATCAAGGCGCTGATATCCGACGCAGTCGCGTCCCCAGTGTTGATAATGAAGTTCGCATGCTTCTCGGAGACCTGAGCACCGCCGATCCGACAACCTTTCAGGCCCAAGGCCTCGATGAGCCTAGCCGCATGATCGCCCGGCGGATTGCGAAAGACCGAGCCGCAGCTCGGCAAGCCGATCGGCTGCCTCTGCGCGCGCTCGTCCAGCAGCGCGCGCATGCGCGTCATGCCTGCCTCGCCATCGCCTCGGGCCAGGCCGAGCTCGGCGGCGGCGAACCATTCGCCGCTCGGTCCCGAAACCTGGCGATAGCCTGGCGAGAAGTCCGCAGCATCGCGCTCGCGGATGACCCCGCCTCGATCGATGGTCCATAGACGGCGCACATGCGGCCAGGTCTCACCACCCCAGGCGCCCGCATTCATCGCCAGCGCCCCACCGAGGGTCCCGGGAATTCCGGCCAGGAATTCCACGCCGACCAAATCGTTGCGGGCCGCGAATCGCGCGAGCTTCGCGCAGCTCACCCCGGCCTGCGCATGGATGCGCCCAGGCTCGTCGAGTCGCATCGCCGTCAGGCAGCCCTGCGTCAAGATGACGGTTCCGGCAAAGCCCTCGTCGCCGACCAAGAGATTGCTGCCCAGGCCGATCCACAGCAACGGCTCGGCCGGGCTCAGCTGACTCAAAAAGACCGCCAAATCCTCCAGATCCGCCGGCCGGTAGAGCCGACGCGCCGGACCGCCCACACGCCAGCTGGTGTAGCCGGCCAAGGACTCCTGCTCGCGGAGCTCGCCTCTCAGGGCTGTGCTCGGCATCGCCATTGTCTCAAGGCCTCACAGCAGGGTCGGCGGCCCGCGCGAGCGCAAGCCTGCCGGCTCGCGCCGCATCGCTGCGCAATCGCCGCATGGCCGCGACCGCATCGCCCGCGGTGGCGCCATTGAGGACCGTCAGCGACTCCCCGCACCCCATCGACAAACGATGCACCAAGGACGCCTCGACAGCACTCCGCGCCACCTCCGTAGAGCCCAAGTTGCTCATCCAGATCCCTCCCGCAGCAATGCGGGCAAACGCGCGGCCAAACCGCCGATGTCACCGGCGCCAGAGACGATCAAGATGTCGCCGTCTCGAGCCAGATTCGCAATCAGACCGGGCACGTCCTCCAGATCCTGCGCGAAGACCGGATCGAGCCCACCTCGAACGCGAATCGCCCGACTCAGAGCCCGTCCGTCCGCACCAGTAATGGGTGTCTCGCCCGCGGGGTAGACCTCGCAGAGGACCAGTGCATCCGCGGTCGACAGCACCTCGACGAAATCCTCGAACTGCTCCTGGGTGCGGGTGTAGCGATGCGGCTGGAAGACGAGCACGACCCGGCGGTCGGGCCAGCCCTCGCGCGCGGCCGCCAGGGTCGCCGCCAGCTCGCGCGGATGGTGGCCATAGTCGTCGACCAGGAGTAGCCGACGATCCGCGGCATCCTGGATCTCGGTCGCCACGAAGCGTCTGCCGACCCCCTGGAATTCGGAGAGCGCGCGCCGAATGGCCTCGCCGTCGACGCCCAGCTCCAGGGCAACGGATACGGCCGCCAGGGCGTTCAGAACATTGTGCCTGCCCGGCAGATTGAGCGTCACGGGGAGCGGCTGATCGAGGTCATCGCAGTGGACCAGGAATGCCGTCCGCATCCCCGTTTGGCGGATCTCGGAGGCCCGCACGTCGGCCTCGGGCCTGGTGCCATAGGTGCGCACGGGACGCGAGACCTGAGGCAAGAGCGCACGCGTTTCCTCGTCATCGATACAGAGCACCGCCAGACCGTAAAAGGGCAGGTGGTGGAGGAACTCCATGAAGGAGCCACGCAGCCGAGTGAAGTCGTTCTCGTAAGTGCCCATGTGGTCTGCGTCGATGTTGGTCACGATCGACACCATCGGCTGCAGATAGAGAAAGGAGGCGTCGCTCTCGTCGGCCTCTGCGACCAGGTACTTGGTCGTGCCGAGCTTGGCGTTGGCCCCCGTACTGTTGAGCTGCCCACCGATCACGAAGGTCGGATCCAAGCCGCCCTCTGCAAGGACGCTTGCGACCAGGCTGGTGGTCGTGGTCTTGCCATGGGTGCCGGCAATGGCCACGCCATAGTAGAAGCGCATCAGCTCTGCGAGCATCTCGGCGCGCCGCACGATCGGGATTCGCGAACGGCGCGCCTCCTGGATCTCCGGATTGGACTCGTCGATCGCCGTGGAGACGACGACGGCATCCGCCCCGCTCACCAGATCGGCAAGGTGCCCGATGAATACCTCAACGCCCAGTCGCCGCAAACGCTGCGTGACCTTGCTCTCGCGCAGGTCGGAGCCGGCGACCTCATAGTCCAGGTTCGCCATCAGCTCGGCGATCCCGCTCATCCCCGCACCGCCGATCCCGATGAAGTGCAGGCGACGCACTCGCCCCATGTTGGCCGCCGTATGCTGGAGATGCGCATTCATGAGCCGCGCCCCCCAGGCAACTCTTTCAGCCTCTCATCGGCCCCGGAGCGACTGCCATCAGCGAGCTCCAGACAGGCGGCGGTGATACGCGCCGTCGCCTCCGGCTGCGCACGCGAGCGCGCTGCCTCGGCCATCGTGCGAAGCCGCGTGCGATCCCCGAGCAGCTCGGCGAGCAGCGCCGTCAAGCCCGCTGCCGTGAGCTCATGCTGCACAACCAGATGCGCGGCGCCGACATCGGCGAGATAACGGGCATTGCCGACCTGGTGATCGTCGACCGCGAAGGGATAAGGCACGAGCACGGAGCCGACACCGGCCGCGGCCAGCTCGGACACCGTCAGGGCGCCGGCGCGACACAGGACCAAGTCCGCCCAGGCATAGGCCTCCGCCATATCGCGGATGAAGGGCGTGACCTCGGCGTCGACACCCGAGGCCGCGTAGGCGGCTCGCGCGACCTCCAAGGTACGCTCGCCGGCCTGATGCCGAATCTGCGGGCGCGCTTGCGCCGGCAGCGCGGCGATGGCCAAAGGCACCGTCTCGTTCAAGACCCTGGCTCCGAGCGATCCCCCCAGCACGAGCAAGCGCGCCGGACCCGCGCGCCCGGCGAAGCGCTCCGCCGGCGCAGGCAGCTCGGCAATCGCTTCCCGGACGGGATTACCCGTGAGGACCGCGTGACGGGAGGCTGGGAAACTGCCGGGAAAGGCCTCGAAGACGCGCGTCGCCATTCGGGCCAGCCATTGATTCGTCATGCCCGGCACGAAATTCTGCTCATGGATCACCAGCGGCAAGCCGAGCGTGCGCGCCGCCAAGCCGCCCGGCCCGGATACGAACCCGCCCATGCCAAGGACCAGGTCGGGCCGCCGGCGCCGGAAGATCCCGCGCGCCTGGGAGAGCGCGGCCAACAGCTTGGCCGGGGCCTTGAGGACTTGCGCCAGCCCCTTGCCGCGCACGCCCTCGATACTCACCCATTCCATATCGAAGCCATGCTCGGGCACCAGCCGCGACTCCATCCCGGCATGCGTGCCGATCCAGAAAACGTCCGCGCCCTGCCGACGCAGCCGCTCGGCCACGGCGAGCGCAGGAAAGACATGACCGCCGGTGCCACCGGCCATGACGGCTAAGCGCGTACCCATCTCAGCCCCCGTTTGGGTCCGCCCTCGAGCTCGAGCTGACGCACCAAGAGATCGATCCGCAGCAGGATGGCGATCGCCATGCAGCCCACGATGAGACTGTTGCTGCCATAGCTGAGGAAGGGCAGCGTCAGCCCTTTCGTGGGCAGAATACCGACGTTGACGCCGATATTGACGAAGGCCTGCAGGCCCAGCCAGACGCCGATCCCTTGAGCGACATAGGACTCGAAGGGACGCTTGACGGCCTCAGCGCGCACGCCGATCGAGAGCGCCCGCCAAGTCACGAAGGCTAAGGCCGCAATCAGGACCGTCATGCCGAGCAGCCCAAGCTCTTCCCCGATCACTGCGGCGATAAAGTCCGTGTGCGCCTCGGGAAGAAAGAACTGCTTCTGAATCCCATTACCCAGCCCGACACCGAGCCACTCCCCGCGACCGAAGGCGATGAGCCCTTGGCTGAGCTGATAGCCAGAGGCGTAGGGGTCTTGCCAGGGATCGAGGAAGGCCGTGACCCGAGCCCAGCGATAGGGCGACAGCACCACCAGGGCGACCAGCCCGGATGCGATCACACCGAGCAGCAGAATGAAGGGCATCAAGCTGGCGCCGCCGAGATAGAGCAGGGCCATCACGGTCGCGATCATGACCGCCGCCGTCCCGAAGTCCGGCTGCATGAGGATCAGGGCCGCGGCGATGCCGATGAGGATCATCGGCCGGATGAAGCCTGAGATCTGGCTCGCCATCTTGTCGGCGTGCCGCACCATGTAGCTCGAGACATAGAGGATGGCGAACAGCTTGACCAGCTCAGACGGCTGCAGATTCAGCGGCCCGAGAGGAATCCAGCGAATCGCGCCGTTGACCTCGCGGCCAATGCCGGGGATGAGCACCAGCACCAGAACGCCAATGCTGGCGAGGAAGATCCAGGTCCCATAGCGCTCCCACCATGCCGTCGGGACGCTGTAGGCCACAAAGCCCGCAGCCAAGGCCAAGGTCAGCGCCATGGCATGACGCATGGTGTAGAAGAAGGGATCTCCGCAGCACCGCTCCGCGATCGACATCGACGCCGAGGAGACCATCACCAGCCCGAAGGCGAGCAGCCCGAGCGCGCAGAACAGCAAGGGGTAGTCAAAGGTCGCAGTGCGCTCCCGGCGACGCTGTCCGGGATGCCGCGAGCGAACGGCAGCGGTCATAGGCTCAGCCTCCGGACGGCATCGGCGAACACCTGGCCGCGATGCTCGTAGCTATCGAACATATCGAAGCTGGCGCAAGCGGGCGACAGGAGCACAGCGTCTCCAGCCTCGGCCAAGGCTGCGGCCTGAGAGACTGCGTCGGCCATGTCGGTCGCACGCGCAACCGGCGCGGCGCCGGCGACCGCTTCTTCGATCAAGGGCGCATCTCGGCCGATCAGCACTAGGGCCCGCGCGGCGCGGACGACTGCGGATCGCAGGGGCGCAAAATCGGCGCCCTTGCCATCCCCACCCGCGATGAGGACGACGCGACCGGCGGAGCCCTCAGGCACCAGCCCCTCCAAGGCAGCGATGGTCGCGCCTGGATTGGTGCCCTTGGAGTCGTCATACCAGCGCACCCCAGCGTGATCCGCGATCAGCTGGCTGCGATGCGGAAGTCCGGGGAAGCGTCGCAGCGCCTCGCAGGCGGCCTCCATGGGAAGACCGGCCGCGCTCGCCAGCGCAAGCCCAGCCAGGGCGTTGGCGAGGTTGTGGCGCCCGGGGATGAGGACCTCGTCGGCTTGCATCAGCGGCTCGACGCCGCGGCAGACCCAGAGCCTGTCTTCCAGGCGCCGCAGCCCGAAGTCGCCTGGCTCCGGGGCACCGAGCGTGAAGCCGACCTCCCGCTCGGCCGCGCGCGGCATGGCCGAGACCAAAGGATCGTCCCGATTGACCACCGCCACCTGCGCGCCGCCATAGATCCGCGCCTTGGTCGCAGCATATGCAGCCAGGTCGGGATAGCGGTCGAGATGATCCGCGGAGACGTTCAAGACGGCTGCCACGGCAGGCTGCAGACCCGGAGCGGTCTCGAGCTGAAAGCTCGAGAGCTCGACCACATAGAGGTCGACGGCATCCTCGATGAGATCCAGGACGGGCTCCCCGAGATTGCCGCCGACGGCCACGGAGCGCCCGGCCAAGCGGGCCATGAGGCCGACCAGGGAGGTCACGGTGCTCTTGCCGTTGGAGCCGGTGATCGCACAGAGCGGGGCCTGCGCCTCACGCGCGAACAGCTCGATATCGCCGATCACCGGCACACCGCGCGCAATCGCCTGCTGAATCAGGGGCTCCGCGATCGGCACCCCCGGGCTCACGACGAGCTCGGAGGCGGATGCGAAGACATCGGGCTCGAACCCACCGATGAAGGCGGCGACCTCCGGCATCTCGGCCTGCAGGGCATCGAGCCCCGGCGGACGCTCGCGGCTGTCCGTCACCGCCGCGACGACCCCCTTGGACTTTAGATAGCGCAAGCACGAAAGACCCGTCTTCCCGAGACCGACCACGAGCGTCTTGTCCTGGGATGCGGCAGGCCGAAATGCGTGCATTGCGCTCGTCTGAGACATCATCGCTGGCTACCTGATCTTCAGACTCGCAAGGCCAATGAGAACGAGGATCACGGTCACGATCCAAAAACGCACGATCACGCGGGGCTCGGGCCAGCCCTTGAGCTCGAAATGATGATGCAAGGGCGCCATGCGGAAGATGCGCTTGCCGGTGAGCTTGAAGGACAGCACCTGCAGCATGACCGAGACGGTCTCCATGACGAAGACGCCGCCCATGATGAAGAGCACCAGCTCCTGACGTGCCGCCACCGCAACGGCGCCGAGTGCCGCGCCGAGGGCCAGCGCGCCCACGTCTCCCATGAAGACCTGCGCCGGGTAGGCATTGAACCAGAGAAAGCCAAGCCCAGCGCCCACGAGGGCACCGCAGAAGATGACCAGCTCGCCGACCTCGGGGATGTGCGGAATCAGGAGATAATTCGCGATCTGCGCGTGACCGGCCGCGTAGATGAAGATGGCCAGGGCCCCGGCAACCAAGACCGTTGGCATGATGGCGAGCCCGTCGAGGCCATCAGTCAGATTTACCGCGTTGCTGGCACCGACGATCACGAAATAGGTCAGCAGGATGAACCAGGGGCCAAGCTGAATGGCGAGGTTCTTCGTATAGGGGATGAGGAGCGCCGTCTCTGCGGGCGAGCTCGCGGCAGCATAGAAGGCGATGGCCGCCGCGAAGCCGACAAGGGTTTGCCAGAAATATTTCCAGCGCGCGATAAGGCCCCGCGGGTCGCGCAGGACCAGCTTCTTGTAGTCGTCGACCAGGCCGATGACACCGAAGCCCAGGGTCGTCAGCAGGACGATCCAGACATAGTGATTGGTCAAGTCCGCCCAAAGCAGGGTGGCGATGCCCACGGCGACCAGGATCAGGGCACCGCCCATGGTCGGCGTGCCGGACTTCGACAGGTGGCTCTGCGGACCGTCGTCACGCACGGTCTGGCCGATCTTATAGGAGCGCAGCCGGCGAATCATGGGGCGCCCGACCAGTAAGGCGATCAGCAGTGCGGTGAGCACACCCAAGATGGCGCGCAAGGTCAGATAGCGGAAGACGTCGAATCCGCTATGGACCTCGGCCAGCCACTCGGTCAAATACAGCAGCATTAAATTTCTACCCCGGCGCAGAGCGCCTCGACAACCTGTTCCATCCGCGCCAAGCGCGAGCCCTTGACCAGTACCGGATCCTCAGGTCCAAGCTCGGCGCGCAAATGCGCGACCAATTCGGCCTGATCGGAAAAATGTACAGCCCCCTCGCCGAAGGCCAGGGCCGCCGCCTCGCTCAGCGCCCCGACCGCCGCGAGCCGATCGACACCGGCGTCACGCGCCCGCTCGCCGATCTCCGCATGCAGCCTAGGGGCATCGACGCCCAGCTCGCCGAGATCTCCGATGACCAGCCAGCGGCGCCCCTCAAGCCCAGCCAGCACCTCGATGGCCGCCGCAATGGAGTCGGGATTGGCGTTGTAGCTATCGTCGATCATCGCCCGTCCGGCACAGGCACGCGGACAGAGGCGACCCTTCACCGGGGTGAGCGCGGCGAGTCCCTCTTGGATAGCCGCGTCCTGGATACCCAGGGAGGAGGCGACCGCCACCGCGGCGAGCGCGTTACGGACGTTGTGCCGCCCCGCGAGCCGGAGCGAAACTGGCAAGCCCGCCCCTTGGCGACACACCTCGAAAGCGGCCCGAAAGCCCTCGGCGCCCCAATCGATGCGCACTTGCTCAGGATCCGCGCTCACATCGCTCGCGGGGCCGAAACCGAAGGTGACCAGGCGCCGCCCAGCCGCAAGCTCACGCCAAAGCGGCAAGAAGCGCGAATCGCCATCGACCACGAAGACGCCTTCCTGGCCGAGTCCCTCTGCGATCTCGCCCTTCGCCCGCGCCACGCCCTCGACGCTGCCGAAACCTTCCAAATGGGCGCGTCCGGCATTGGTGATCAGGGCCACGTCCGGGCGGGCGATCGCCGTCATGTAGCCGATCTCGCCCGGATGATTCGCGCCCATCTCGAGCACCAGGTAATCCTCGTCGCGCGCGCTCAGCAAGGTCAGCGGCATCCCGATGTCGTTGTTGAGATTACCCTTGGTCGCGCGCACCCGGCCGCTGCGCGCGAGCACGGACGCCACCATCTCCTTTGCCGTGGTCTTGCCGTTGCTGCCCGTAATCGCCACGATCCTGCCGGCAAAGCGGTCGCGCCAGGCCGCCGCCAGGCGCCCGAGCGCCAGTCGCGTATCCTCGACGACCCACTGGGGAATCTCCAAGGGCAACGGGTGATCCACCATGGCGGCAGCTGCGCCAGCCGCCCGAGCCGCGGCGACATAGTCATGACCATCGAAACGCTCGCCCCGCAGCGCGACGAACAACTGACCGCTACAATCGGCGCGGGAATCCGTGCCCACGGACGTGAAAGGGGCGTCTCGCCCCTGCATCACCCCGCCCACGGCATCGATCGCCTGCGCCAACGACCACATCAGTGGTGACCCTCCCGCCATTCACGAAGCGCCTCGACCACTTGGGCCCGGTCGCTGAAATGGACCTTGAGCTCGCCCATATCCTGAACTTTTTCGCCCCCCTTTCCGGCGACCAGAATGGCATCGCCGACACCGGCTCGCGCAACGGCGATACGGATGGCGAGTCCGCGTTGACGCTCGACGATGGCCTTGTCCGGCCAAGTCAGGCCAGACAGGATATCGGCGACGATGCGCTCGCCTCCGGCATCGCGCGGATTGTCATCGGTGAGAATGACCTGGTCGCTGAGACGCTCGACGACACGGCCCGCCACGGGACGCTCGGCGACCGGCATCCTGCCGTCGCAGCCGAAGACGGTCATGAGCCGACGGAAGCCGTGACGCCTCAGACTCGACAGCGCACGCTCCAGCTCCATCGGAGTGCTAGCGGAATCGACCACGATCATGGGTGCGCCCTCGCCGCCGAAGCACTCCATGCGCCCCGGAACGCCGCGCACCAGCGCAAGCTCCCGAGCGGCGCGCTCGAGCGGCAGCCCCCGAGAGCACTTGAGCGCCAGCAGGGCGAGCATGTTGGCCACATTGAATTCGCCGATCAAGGCGACTTCCAGCTCCGCCGCTTGAGCCGTCGCCTCGCCCAGAGACCTGACTCGGACCCGCAGTCCCCGAGGTGTCGCATCGACGTGCTCTGCCGCGAGCCAGAGGTCGCAGCGCGCTGGCCGGCTGGCCCCTGAGAGGAGCGTGTAGCCGGCGACGCAGATCGCCGCCGGGAGCGCCTCGAGAAGGTCGCGCTGCGCAGGGTCGTCGAGGTTGACGACGACCCAATCGGGCGAGGGCGAAGTCGCGAGGCGGCACGCGATCCCTTGGGCGGCCGCAGCAGGTGAAGCATCCGCATCGAGATGCGTGAGCATTAGGTGGCTCAACCGCAGGGAGGCAGCGTCCGAGCGCGCGAGGCGCCCTGGCGAGAGCGCCATGGCGACGGCACGTGCCCCTCGCGCATGCAGTGCATTGAGACGCTGACGCACAGCCAAGACGTCGAGGCCGTCGGCACCGTCGATGACGCCGCAGGTCAGCTCCGATTCGAGCGCTCGCGAGACGAGATGGGAAAGCGTCGTCTTGCCAAGGCTCCCGCTGATCCCGAAGACTTCGAGCTGGCGACTGGGCCAGCCGAAAAAGCGATCCGCAAGCGTGGCGAGGTGGTGGCTCAGACCGGGCACCTGGATCACCGGCAGCCCAATCCGCTCGCGAGGCCCTGCGAGATCACCCAGGGACCATGCTTGCGCGGGATCCGCGAGCACAGCGACGGCACCAAGGCGCTGGGCCTCGGCAGCCTTGACCGCGTTTGGCGCGACCCGGCCCTCCAAATCGACGAGGAGGTCGCCGGGCGAGACCGCACAGCCGTCGAGCGCAAGACCGGAAACCTGACACTCGGCGAGACGGCCCTCGACCGCGCGAGACGCGACGAGCCCGGCGAGCAGATCACCGAGCTTCCAAGCGTGACCGAGCGGCGCCACCGCCGTCACTGCGCGGGCTCCCTGTGCGCCAGCAGCATGGAAGGCGTCGGGTCATCCGGCGGAACGTTGAAGAGTCGCAGCGCCCCTTGCATGACCTTCTGGAAGACCGGAGCGGCCACGGTGCCGCCGTAATAGGACTTGCCGCCCGGCTCATCGATCATCACCACCATCACCAGGCGGGGCTGTCCGGCTGGGGCAAAACCGGCAAAGACGGACTGGTAGCGACGACCACGATATCCGGATTTACCCGCTTTCTTGGCCGTCCCCGTCTTCCCGCCAACGCGATACCCCGCAATCTTGGCCTTGACGGCCGTGCCCTCGTCGGACACCACGGTCTCCATCATCGCGCGCACCTTACGCGCGGTCGCCGGGCTCAGCACCGAGGTGCCCGCCAGCGAAGCCAGCGACTCCGGGTCGCGCTTGAAGAGCGAGACCGGCCGTTTGACACCGTCGGCTGCGAGGACGCTGTAGGCTTGCGCCAGCTGCAGCGCCGTCACCGAGAGGCCATAGCCGAACGCCATGGTGGCATGCTCGAACGGCCGCCAGCTGCTGTAATGGCGCAGCAAGCCGCTGCTTTCGCCGGGAAAGCCAACGCCGGTTGGACGGCCGAACCCCACCCCGTCGTAGATATCCCAGAGGTCGGCGTAAGCCATGCGCTGGGCGATCTTGACCGCGCCGACATTGCTGGATTTGGTGATCACGCCCGTGACATCGAGCGTCCCGTAGTTGTGGACGTCGCGCACCACATTGCGGCCGACCTTATAGAAGCCCGGACCAGTCGCGACCGGGGTGCGCGGCGAGATCAGACGCTTTTGCAGCGCGGCGGCCACGACCAAGGGCTTCATGGTCGAGCCAGGCTCCATGACGTCGGTGAGCGCGCGGTTCCTCCGGCGCTCGATGCCGCCAGTGCGATCCATGTTGGGGTTGAAGCCCGGCTGATTGACCATGGCGAGCACCTCGCCGGTGGCGACATCCAGCACGACGGCGGTACCCGCCTTGGCGCGGTGCTCCTTCACCGCCGCCTCGAGCTCTCGATAGGCGAGGAACTGAAGGCGCCGATCAAGGCTCAAGGTCAAATCCGTGCCGGAGCGCGGCGGACGAATCTGCTCCACTTCTTGGACGATGCGACCGCGGCCATCTCGAATCACGCGATGCAGGCCGGGCTCGGCCTTCAGCACCTCGTCGTACGCCAGCTCGATGCCTTCCTGACCGCGATCCTCGATGTTGGTGAAGCCGATGACGTGGGCGAAGAACTCGGCGCCTGGGTAATAGCGACGGTATTCCTTCTCGAAGCCAATGCCCTGCAGCTTCCGCTCGGCGACGACGGCCTTAGCGGCATCCGCCTCGCTGAAGCTGACGCGACGTTTGAGATAGATGAAGCGACGCTCCCAGTTGGCGAGCACCTTCTCGCGAAGCTTGGCGGCATCCATGTCCAAGGCAGACGCCAAGGCAGGTAGCGCGTCCAGATGTGCGCTCAGCCTGCTCGGATCCGCCGACACGGTCTCGACCGGCGTGCTCACCGCGAGCGGCTCGCCGTTGCGATCGGTGATCATGCCGCGCCGGGCCGCGATCTCCGCCGCCCGCAGGTGCCGCAGCGCGCCCTGCTCTTGCAGGAAGTCCGTCTCGATGACCTGGCGATAAAAGACCCCAGTGGACAAGGTGACGAGCGCCACCGACAGGGCGGCGGTCAGCACCTTGCGCCTCAGCACCAGGTTCGGCTTGGACCTCCGACTCGCAACCCGTCTTCCGCGGCGGCTATGGGTGGCCATGACCAGTATCCTCGATCAGCAGTACGTCACCGACTCTGGGAGCGAACATACCGAGCTCGCGCCTTGCCTTGCGCTCGACGCGCGCATGAGTTGAAAGCGCAGCCTCTTCCAGGCGCAGGCGGTTCCATTCGACATCAATGGCGTCGCGCTGACCCCTCAGGTCCTGCAGTTGTGCGAAATGGATTCTCGTCAGGTATTTGGTGTGCACCACGCCGATCGCCGCAAACAAAACGGCGACGGCGAGTCCCGCTAGCGTCACGAGATTGCTGCGCGTCATGACAATCTCTCCGCCACCCGCATCACGGCGCTCCGCGCCCTCGGATTGCCGGACACCTCCTCGGCAGAGGGGCGCCCGACCTTGCCCAATGCCCGCAAACGCCCCCGCGCCTGCGCCGCTTGGACAGGAAGCCCCTTCGGCAGGCGCGGACCACGCGCCTCGTCGCGGATGAAGCGCTTGACGATGCGATCCTCTAACGAATGGAAGCTGATCACCACCAAGCGACCTGCGGGATCAAGCAAATCGCATACCTGATCGAGGCAGCGGGTCAAGGCGCCGAGCTCGTCGTTGACCCGGATGCGCAGGGCCTGGAATGTCCGCGTGGCCGGGTGCTTGCCGGGCTCTCGGGTGGGGACGGCGCGCGCGACCAGCTCCGCGAGCTGGGACGTCGTCTCGATCGACTGCTCGGCCCGCGCCTGCACGATCGCTCGAGCGATACGCCTGGCGAACCGCTCCTCGCCGAGATCGCGCAGCATGGCCTCGATCTCGCCCTGACCCGCCGAGGCGAGCCAAGCAGCGGCGGAGAGACCGGTCTGCGGGTTCATGCGCATGTCCAAAGGCCCATCGGCACTGAAGCTGAATCCCCGCTCCGGCTGGTCCAACTGAGGCGACGACACCCCCAGATCCAGCAGGATCCCGTCGACGCGATCAAAGACACCGGCCTCCCGCAGCAGATCATGAATCGCCTCGAAAGAGCCGTGCACCATGCAGAAGCGTCCATCCTCTCGCGCGAGCGCTTGCCCCACGGCAACCGCCTCCGGGTCGCGATCCATGGCGATCACGCGGCCCTCGGCGCCCAAGCGCTGCAGAATCGCGCGGCTGTGACCACCGCGGCCAAAGGTGCCGTCGACATAGACCCCATCCGGGCGGACCACCAGTGCAGACACGCTTTCCTCCAGAAGTACCGACCTATGCTGCAAGCGAGTGCTCTCTCTCGTTCGATCAGCTGTGGCAAACCGCAGCCAAGGGGGCCGCCGGAAGGCCTTGTCGCATCCCAGCCATGCGCGCCATCACCTGGCAGGCAGGCCAGAAAACCCGTCGTCTGCCCCGACTTTGACCATTAAAGAGTCAGGGAGCCAAGCCCTGCCTCCAGGGCCAAATCACCAATGGCCGCATCGTTCAGGGCCGCCTCGTTTCGCGCGTGCCACGCCTGCTCGTCCCAGAGCTCGAACTTGATGCCTTGACCGACGAAGGCGACACGTTTTTCCAGTGAGGCGAACTCACGTAGGTACTGGGGGAGGAGGATGCGCCCCTGGGCGTCCACGTCCACTTCTTGTGCGTTTCCGACGTAGAGACGCTGCAGAGAGCGCGCAGTGGGATCGAGAGCGGGGAGCGCGGAGAACTTGCGCTCAATGACTTCCCATTCCGGCTCCGGATACAGCAGCAGACAGCGATCCCGGTCGACGGTCACGACCAAATGGGAATCGCACATCTCCTGCAAGGGATCGCGATGCTTGGATGGAATCGCGAGCCGCCCTTTTGCATCCAGATTGACAATGGAAACCCCCCGAAACACCGGCGCACCTCTCAGCGATCCGCCTTAGGCAAAAAGCCCCCCGATTCCCCACTCTCTCCCACTTCGGTTTCATGTTAGAGAGGGCTTGCCTCAACGTCAAGGAATCCTCGCGCTTTATTCTTGATAGTCAGCAACTTACAGACCAAACCTACCTCAAGCGCACAACAAAAGAAAAGGCCTTCATGATCAGGAGCATCAAGGCAAAAGCTCACAAAGCGCTTGAGGAAAGCGACGCAACGAGCGAAGAAATCGAGTAGTGATTGCGGACCAGAGAAATGGCCGCAAGAAAGGGAGGCGGAGGGAGGTGGGAGTCAGCCGATAAGCCGGGTTCTGTCGAGGACAGTCATTCGTCTAGATCGCACGTCACCGCGCGACTCAAGCGACCTACCCGGGGACACGCGCGGGCCGCGCGCCGCGGCCAAGGCCGCAAGTCCCCCTATTTGGTCTTGCTCCGGGTGGGGTTTACCCTGCCACTGATGTTGCCACCAGCGCGGTGCGCTCTTACCGCACCATTTCACCCTTACCGCCCGTCCGGAAACGGGGTTGGCGGTATATTTTCTGTGGCACTTTCCGTGGATTCGCATCCCCCAGGCGTTACCTGGCACCCTGCCCTATGGAGCCCGGACTTTCCTCCCCTCCCCGGATGGGAAGGAGCGACTGCCTGGCTGACTCCTGCGTGGGATGATACTAAAGAAGCACTTGGGCTGTCTCGCCTCAGTCACCAGCATCGCCGCCAGCCGCGTCGAGCCCGAGCTCGAGCCCCAGCCGATAGAGGCGATTCTTCTTGGCACCCGACAGCCGCGCCGCGACGACCGCCGCCTGACTCAAGGGCAGCGCGTCGCACAGGACACGCAGTACGCGCTCCAGCTCGACACGATCTTCGGAGCCCGAGCATGCTTGACGACCCTCTACCAGCAGCACCAGCTCGCCCAGGCGCTGAGCGGCGTCCGCCTCCAGCTGAGCGATGAGCTCGCCAGGATGCCCGGTCAGGAAGATCTCGAAACGCTTCGTCAGCTCGCGGGCGATGACAGAGCGCCGATCGGCGCCGAGGGTGTCGCGAACATCGGCGAGGGTCGCCATGACCCGCTTGCCGCTCTCGTAGAAGACCAGCGTCCCTGGCTCGTCGGCAACCGACTCCAGCAAGGCGCGGCGCTGACTTGCGCCCCGCGGGGGAAAACCGAGAAAGAGGAAGCGATCGCTCGGCAGGCCCGATGCCGAAAGCGCACAGGTGAGTGCCGAGACGCCAGGCACGGGCACCACGGTCAGACCGCGCGCGCGCGCCGCCGAGACCAAGCGGTAGCCCGGATCGCTGATCAGGGGAGTCCCAGCATCCGACACCAAGGCGATCTTGGCCCCGCCTTCCAGGTCGCTAGCCAGTCGGGCGGACATCGTCTCCTCGTTATGCTCGTGGTAGGCGACGAGCTTGGCCGCAATGCCCAGATGCCTGAGCAGCTTGAGCGTCTCGCGCGTGTCTTCGGCGGCGATCAAATCGACCTCGCTCAAGAGCTTACGCGCGCGGTCAGTGATGTCGCCCAGATTGCCGATCGGCGTAGCGACCACGTATAGTACCCCGGCTTCTTGCGGCATCTTCTCCCCCGGTCGGTCCTCAGCTAGGGAACGGAAATATGTTCACGCCTCACCGCCAGACTCGTCATCCGGCCAAGCGCTCGATCACGGCCTCACGCCTGATCACAGCTCCACTCTTGATCGCCATCGGCGTCTCCGGCTGCGCGGTCGCGCCGATCCAAGACGAGTCCGTCATTCTCGCGCCGGTCTCGAGCGCCGAGCTCTCACGCGCCAGGAGTCTGGAGAGCCAGGGCAAATCGGGCGACGCCGCAAAGCTCTATTTGTCGCTCGCCAGCCAAGCGCAGCCGCCGGCGAAGGCCCAGCTGCAAATCAAAGCGGCTCAAGCTTACTCGGCGTCAGGCCGATCGGCAGAGGCCGAGCGCACCATCAGCGCCATCTCGCGGCAGAGCCTGACTCCGGGCCAACAACAGCTGCTCCTACTGACGCAGGCGGAGCTTGCCCTGACGGCCGACCGGCCGAAAGACGCGATCAAGTCTCTCGAGCGTATGCGCGCGACAAGTCTACCTCAGGATCTGAAGGCCAAGCGTCTCGGCATGCTGGCCTCGGCCCAGCGCCTCGACAACGACGCGATCGCCGCCGCGGAGACGCTCAACGCGCTCGACGGACTGCAGGACGATCGCAAGGCGCGCCTTGACAACCAGGTCTCGCTCGTCTCCACCCTCGGCCTGCTCAGCCAATCCCAGCTGCAGACGCTTGCCCGCCAAGGCCGAGGCGCCATGAAAGGCTGGGCCGAGGTAGCGCTGCTGACCCAGGGCTCAGGCGCCGATCCCGGACAGCTCGACAGCCGCTACCGTCAATGGAAACGAAGCCATAGCGGACACCCCGCACTCGCCGATCTCGGCCGCGCCTACGCCGAGACCCTTTCCGGCGGATACGCGGCGGGCGACAGGGTGACCATCATGCTGCCGCGCAGCGGGCGCTTCGCGGCGGCCGCGAAAGTCGTTCGAGACGGCATCGAGGCGGCCAGCCGCTTGGACTCAGGCGGCAATCGCCCGACGCTGAGCTTCGTGGACAGCACCAATGCGGGACGGATGCGCGGCCTGCACGCGAGCGCGGCGGAGAAGGGCGCGAGCTATGCGATCGGCCCCCTGGAGAAGCCCGCGGTCGACAAGCTGCTCGCGACGGGAAGCCTGCCGATTCCGACGCTGGCCTTGAACCAGGCGACGCGCGATCGTCGCGCCTCCAACCTCTATCAATTCTCGCTCTCGCCCGAGAACGAGGCCGCGCAGGCGGCGAGCAAGGGCGCTGCGATGGGCGCAAAGCGGGCGCTCATCCTCTACCCAAGCGGCGCTTGGGGTGACCGGCTCGCCAACGCCTTTCGTCAGCAATGGCGAAATCTCGGCGGCACCATCGCCGGACAGGCCACCTACAACCCGGCCTGGTCGACCTACGACAAGACCCTCGACAAGCTCTTCAGCGGCACTGACTACGACCTGACGTTCTTCGTGGCGACAAATGCGATGGCGCGGAAGATCTATCCCCAGGTCTCCAAATCCGCCCCGCATCCAGCGCCAGTCATCTCGACCTCGCACGTCTATACAGGCACGGTCAAACCAGGGGACAAGGTCCTCGAAGGGCTCTATTTCGTCGACATTCCCTGGATACTGGATACGGGTAGCACCGGCCCGCTGTCGCGGCGCGCAGCCAAGGGCGCAGCCACTTCCAGCCCATTGGCGCGGCTCTATGCCATGGGGATCGACGCCTACCGCGTGGCACCCAGATTGACCGCGCTGGCCAGCAATCCAGGCGCTTACTACCCAGGCCAGACAGGTGGACTTGCGATCGATTCGCTCGGTCACGTCACACGCCAGCTCAAGCTGGGACAATTCACTGCAGGCGGCATCCGCTTGGTCGATCCACAAAGTCTCTCCGGGCAGCCCCGTTGAGACCCCGTCGGCTCACCCATGGATGACTGAGGGCCGCCTTGAGACACCAGGCTTTCGCAGGCGCCATCGGCCAGGATAAGGAGCGCCTCGCCGAGCGCTTCCTGAGGGAGCACGGACTCGAGCTCCGCACCAGGAACCACCGCTGTCGGTTCGGGGAGATCGATCTCGTGATGGCGGACGGGGACACCCTCGTCTTCGTCGAGGTCCGCTACCGCCGATCCGCGAGATTCGGCAGCGCGGCGGAGACGGTCGACGCACGAAAACGGCAACGACTGGTCAAGACCGCTCGCCACTATCTGCAGCGCAATCCCACCATGCTACCCTGCCGATTCGACGTGATCGCCATCGATGGACCAGATCACATCAATTGGATTCGTCATGCCTTCGCTCTCGACACCTTCTGATCAGCCTGACTCCAGCGCCAGCCATGACGCCTCGCGACGCCCCGCAAGCGCCAAGCGCATGCGCCGGATGACGTTGCTCACGCTTGCGATCGCCGGCATCACAGGACTCGCGGGCTGCGCCCCCGTGCTGGTCGGCGGCACCATTGCCGGCGCCTCGGCGCTCTACGACCGACGCCACTATGAGATCGTCATCGACGATCAGCAGATCGAGCTCGCCGCCATGCATGCCTTGGCACAAGACGCCATGGTCGAGCCCAGCTCGCGAATCTCCGCAACCAGCTACAACCGCAGCGTCTTGTTGACGGGCCAAGCCGACTCCGAAGCGGTCAGGGCACGCGCGGCGGATCTGGTCAGCCGCCTCCCCAAGGTGGAGCGCGTCATCGATGAGATCCGCGTCGGCCCGCCCATCTCCCTCGCCCAGGAATCCGAGGATGCGCTGATCACCTCACGCGCCAAGCTCGCCCTGACCAAGGTCAAGCTGCCAGACTTCAACCCGACCCGGGTCAAGGTGGTCACGGAAGACGCCACCGTCTATCTGCTGGGGCTGGTCACGCCTGAAGAGGCCGACGACGCCGCCGCGCAGATCAGCTATGTCCCGGGCGTCCAGCAAGTGGTCAAGCTCTTTGAATACGACCCGACAACTCCCTAAGCTCAGCAAGGGCTTCTTGAGCAGCCTCAAGAAGGTCGCAGGCAAGGGCGGCCTCTTGACCGACCCCGGCGACTGCTGGCCCTACGGCTACGACAACTCGAGACGCCAGGCACTGCCCCAGGCCGTCGTCTTCGCATCGCGCGAGGAGCAGGTCGGCGGCCTGGTGCGACTCTGTACCGACGCCGGGGTTCCGCTCACCGCACGCGGCCTGGGCACGGGCACTACCGGAGCCACCGTCCCGGACCGTGGCGGCATCGTGCTCTCCTTCGAGCGCATGGATCGCATCCTACGTATCGCGCCGGAAGATCGTCTCGCTGTGGTGCAGCCCGGCGTCATCAACGCATCCCTGCAAAGGGCCGCCGAGAGCGTCGGCTTTTTCTGGCCACCCGACCCGACCAGCGCCGCGACCTGCACCATCGGCGGCAATCTCGCCTACAACTCGGCGGGACCGCGCGCGGTAAAATACGGCACGCCGCGCGACAATACGCTCGGCCTGCGGGCCGTCAGCGGCGCTGGAGACATCCTCAAGACGGGCGTGCAGACCACGAAGGGCGTCGTCGGCTACGACCTAACGCGGCTGATCATCGGCTCCGAAGGCACCCTAGCACTCATCACCGAGGCCACCCTCAAGCTCACGCCGCTCCCCGAGGCCAAGCGCACGCTTCGCGCGACCTACGCGGATATCCATGCCGCCGCGCAGGCCGTCTCCGCGATCATGGCGCAGCCGGTCACACCCTGCGCCTTGGAGTTCATGGACAGCTCGGCGATCGACATGGTGAGCAGCTATGCTGGACTCGACCTTCCCGAGGGCGCCGGCGCGCTGCTGATGATCGAGGTCGACGGTCCGGCGGCCTGTATCGACGAGGCCCAGGCCGCCGTGGGCGAAGCGGCGCGCGGTCCAGGCTTGCTCGAGCTCAGACTCGCCCAGAGCGCCCAGGAAGTCGCGGCCCTCTGGAAGACCCGCAAGGCACTCTCGCCCGCGCTGCGTCATATCGCGCCCAAGAAGATCAATGAGGACGTCGTGGTGCCAGTCTCGCGGATGGGGGAGTTCATCGACGCCCTCGAGCGCCTCTCGCGCGAGACAGGGATCCGCATCGTCAACTTCGGCCACGCGGGCAACGGCAACATCCACGTCAATCTGCTCATTAACCCAGACGACGCGGAAGAAGTCGCACGGGCAGCCGAGTGCCTGGACGCGGTCTTTTCACTGGTCTTGCGACTGGATGGAAGCCTGTCGGGCGAGCATGGCGTCGGCCTCGAGAAACGCGACTTCGTGCATCGCGAGCTGGACCCTGTCGCACTGAGGCTGATGCACGAGATTCGGAGCCGCTTCGATCCCAAGGGCATCCTGAGCCCGGGCAAGTCCCTGCCAGCGCCCGACTGAGACAGGGCTCTCTAGCGCCCGGGGCGCACCAAGGCCCCGAGCCCGATCGCCTCCAGCGCGTCCAGCAGCAAGCGGCGAACCGCGGCGGCATCCTCGCACTGCAGCGCGGCCCTGAGCACCTCACGCGCCCGGGCCTTGCTGATACTGCGGATGACTTTCTTGACGCGGAGCAGACTGCCGGCCCCCATGCTCAGACTGTGCACACCCATGCCGAGCAGCAAGAAGGTCGCCAGGGGGTCGCCCGCCATCTCGCCGCAGACACTGACCTCCTTTCCGTGCAGTCTCGCGCCGGTCAGAATCTGCAGCAAGGCGCGCAGCACAGCCGGGTGATACTCGTTGTAGAGCTTGGCGACGTGAGGATTGTTGCGATCGACGGCGAGCAGGTACTGGGTGAGGTCATTGGTCCCGACGGAAAGGAAATCGACGCGTCGCGCCAGCGCCTCGGCCTGATAGACGGCGGCCGGGACCTCGATCATGACGCCAATGGACGGCATGCGCACCTGATAGCCTTCTTCCAGTAGCTCGTCATGGGCGCGCCGGATCAGCTGCATGGCCTCATCCACTTCGCTGACGGTGCTGATCATGGGCAGCAGCAACTGCAGATTGTCGAGCCCGATCGCAGCCCGCAAGATGGCACGCACCTGAGTGAGGAAGATCTCCGGGTGATCCAGGGTGATCCGAATGCCACGCCAGCCGAGAAAGGGGTTGGCCTCGTGCATCGGAAAATACGGCAGCGGCTTGTCGCCGCCGATGTCCAGCGTGCGGATGGTCACCGGACGCGGCGCAAAGAGCTCGAGCACCCGGCGATAGTTCGCCATTTGCGCGCCCTCGCCCGGGAAGCTGTCACGCACGATAAAGGGCAGCTCGGTGCGATAGAGTCCCACGCCGGCCGACTCCTCGATACCCAGTGGCCGGGTCTCTGAGACCAATCCCGTGTTGAGATAGAGCGGGATCAGATAGCCGTCCGTGGTCTCTGCGGGCAGATGCCGCAGGGCTTGGAGCTCGCTGGTCAGCGCCGCATCGTCCGCGGCCAGGCGCTGATACTCCAAGCGCACCGCCGGCCCCGGCGAGACATAGACGCGTCCCCGGTAGCCGTCGACGACGATCTCGCGCCCCTCGACGCGACTGACCGGCAGATCGGAAACGCCCATGGCGGCGGGGAGCCCCATACCGCGCGCCAGGATGCCCACGTGCGAGGATCCTGAGCCCGTCGTGGAAACCAGACCCGCCAGGCACTCGCGCGGCACGTCCGCGATCTGCATCGCGCTGATCTCGTCACCGACCAGGATGGTGTTGGGCGGATACTGGATGGGCGCGGCGGACTGATTCTGCAAATGCATGAGGATGCAG
Source organism: Thiorhodococcus minor (assembly GCF_010820565.1). Classification (GTDB taxonomy): domain Bacteria; phylum Pseudomonadota; class Gammaproteobacteria; order Chromatiales; family Chromatiaceae; genus Thiorhodococcus; species Thiorhodococcus minor. The sequence goes on from NZ_JAAIJQ010000020.1 coordinate 55,886, forward strand.
CGCCCCAGATCGCGCACGTCCGAGGCACGCTCGCGCAGATAGGCGTCGTCCATCGTGTCGAAGACCTTGGCGTGCTCGGCAATGGTGTCGCGCAAGGCCCCCTGAGACCAGTTCCCGGCGCGGATCCGCGACAAGGTCCCGTCGATCAGGGTGTCGCTTTCGAGCATCAGCCGCCAGGCGTCGAAGAGCGCCATGTCCTCGGCACTCAAGTGCGCCTGAGTGCGCGCGGCGAAGCGATCGAGGTCGTTGGCGACGTTCTTGACGGCACGCTTGAAGTCCGCAACCTCTGAGTCGAGGCCCTCGGGCTTGCGGTCCGGCACCGCATCCAGATCCGCTGGCGGATAGACGACGACCGCCGTCCCGATGCCGATCCCGGGCGATGCGGCCAAGCCGGGCAAGAAGCGCTGCGGGATGCCGTCGTGCTGAAGGCGCGCCAGCTCGCCGCTGGTGCGCGCGAAGGTGATCGCGCCCGCCAGCTGCGAGGCCAGTGTCATGACGAAGGTCACTTCGTCTTCCGCGAAGTGACGACGCCTGTGCTGCCTCAGCACCAAGACGCCCAGCACCGTGCGATTCTGGATGATGGGGGCGCCGAGAAAGCCGTGGTAGAGCTCCTCGCCGGTATCGATGATGCACTCGTAGCGCGGATGGGCAGAGGCGTTGTCGAGATTGATAGGCTCGGCCCGCTCGCTCACCAGCCCGATCAAGCCGCGACCGAGCTCTAAGCGGACCCGACCGACGGCGTCTTTACGTAGCCCTTCGGTCGCGTGCAGGACGTGTCGACGATTCTCGAAATCGTTGAGATAGACCGAGCAGACGTCGGCGCCAACCGCTTGCTTGACGCGCCGCACGATAATGGTGAGCGCCTGCTCCAGATCGGGGGCATTGTTGACTTCGTGGACGATGCGCCGCAGCGAATCGAGCATCCCCATCGAGGGCTGCTCCACGCGGCTAGATTGAAAGTCCGAAACGCCCACGCCTAACGCTTGTCTTTCGAGCTCTGGATCTTTGATCTGGGCCCCCTGCTCGGGACGGCATCGTCATCCTGTCAATGAGAAGCGGCACTCTCGGCCAGCGGCCGCGCCCGAAAGCCTCCCGGAAGCGGGTCAGACTGCCGCGGCCCGCACAGCCACTTTCCAGCCAGCCATCAGCCAAGTCCTCGACCTTTGCAGGCGATGCTCCCTGAGGGCACGGCAGCCCGACCCCCAAACGCGCGCAGACCGGCACGCCCGCCTGCTCGAGTGAAGCGCAATAGGCACAAGCCCCCCGGACGTCCATCATGGGCAGCGCTGGCGCATCATCCGGGAGGAATCACGGTAAGGGCTGGCCCGCTCCGGAACGCCTTCAGGGTAGAGTGTCGGCGCCAGCTCTTCCAAGGCCTGCTGGTAGACGTGCCGCTTGAAATACACCACCTCGTACAGTGGCTGCCAATACCTCACCCAGCGCCAGGCATCGAACTCCGGCTTGTCCGTATGATCGAGACAAAAGGCGTCCTCGCCACAATCGACGCGAAGCATGAACCAGATCTGCTTCTGGCCGATGCATGTCGGGCCGCAATGCCGCCGAATATAGCGCTTGGGGAGGTGATAGCGCAGCCAGCCACGCGTCGAGCCCAGAATAGTGACCTGCTCTTCGCGAAGACCAACCTCCTCCTCGAGCTCCCGGTACATCGCCTCTTCCGGCGTCTCGCTGGGATTGATGCCGCCCTGTGGAAACTGCCATGCGTTTTGACCAACGCGGCGTCCCCAGAATAGGCGGCGGTCTCGATTGCTCAGGATGATGCCGACATTGGGCCTAAAACCGTCGCGGTCGATCAAGGATGCTCATCCCGTTGGCGTGTTTCTGGCATTTTTCCATAGTCGATGCGATCGCGGCAAGCCAGCCTAAGAGCATAAGGGATTTCCAATCAACAGCTTGGTCATGGAGATTGGTGGCCACGACGGCCCGAGCCGAGCACCCGCGCGGAAGCGCGCGAGCCGCCCGGGGCCGCGCTCGGCTAGAATGCCGGACCATGGCGGTCGAATTTAGACCCTAGCATCTTTCGGTTTCCTTGGAGCCGCCGCATGGCACTGGCAATCTTCGACCTGGACAACACCCTGCTCGACGGGGATTCGGACTACCTCTGGGGATGCTTCCTCGCAAGCTGCGGCATCGTCGATGGCGCGCACTACGAGCGCGAGAACGAGCGCTTCTATCTTGAATATCAGGCAGGCACCCTGGATATCGCGGAGTTCTTGCGGTTCTCACTGAGGCCCCTGAGAGACCACCCGCGCAGCCAGATGGAAGCGCTGCGCGCCCGCTTCGTCGAAGAGCAGATCGCGCCGATCATGCTGCCAGCAGCCTACGACCTGATCGCCACGCACAAGGCATCCGGTGACACGCCGCTGATCATCACCGCGACCAACGCCTTCGTCACCGCCCCGATCGCAGCGCGGTTCCGCGTCGACCACCTGATCGCGACCTTGCCGGAAGAACGTGACGGCGTCTACACGGGGGAAGTCTCGGGCGTGCCTTCGTTCCGCGAAGGCAAGGTGACCCGACTCCAAGCCTGGCTCGAGGATCAAGGGATGACGTTGGAAGGCAGCGCCTTCTACAGCGACTCGCACAACGACATCCCACTGCTCGAGCGTGTCGATCGCCCCGTCGCCGTGGACCCGGACGACCGACTGCGCGAAACCGCCCAGGCACGCGGCTGGCCGATCCTCTCCTTGCGCGGCTAGCGCCTCTAGCGGTTAGAGCCTCTGCCGGGTAGCAGCTCTATCGGTTAGCGCCTCTTCGGCAGCGGCGGTCATCGGTCCGTCATCACCCCCACATCAGCACGCAACAGTCGAGAAATACCATAGCCCTCTAGACATCAACCAGCTCAGAGGGCATTCAATGGTCGCGTCTGCATCTGCGTCGACCGCCAAGCGCGGCGAGCGCCTCTTCGTCGAGATCGCAACGTCCGAGCGGGAGGTCCGCGAGGCGCAACGACTGAGGTACCGCGTCTTCGGCCTGGAAATGGGGGCTAAGCTCAAGGGCGCCCAAGGCTTGGACAGCGACGAGATCGACGACCACTGCAAGCACCTCCTCGTGCGCGAATCCAAGACGGGCCAGGTGGTTGGATGCACCCGCATCCTCACCGACGACAGCGCCGCGCGGCTCGGCCGCTTCTACTCCGAGAGCGAGTTCGAGCTCGAGCCCATCAAGCAGCTCCCGGGCCGCCGTCTCGAGGTTGGGCGCACCTGCATCGCCCCCGAGTTCCGCTCCGGCTCCGCCATCGCAGTGCTTTGGTCGGGACTGGCGGGATTCATCCAGATGCACGGCTTCGACTACCTCTTCGGCTGCGCCAGCGTCCCGCTCGGCGAGCAGGACCTTCAGGCCGCGGCCATCATGAATCGGCTCAGGCGGCAGGCCATGGCGCCGCCCGCGCTGCGCGTGACGCCGCGCGCGCCCTTGCTCACCACTCAGGTACCCGGCGACGTCCTGGATGCGCCGCTGCCGCCACTCGTGCGCGCCTATGTGCGCCTTGGCGCCAAGGTCTGCGGCGAGCCCTGCCGCGACCCGGATTTCGGCGTCGCCGACGTGCTCATGCTGCTCGATGTGGACGCGCTCAACCCGGCCTATTCGAGGCACTTCCTCGACCGCATTTCGAGCTGACGACAGACTCATGATCGCACGCGTGACCTACCGCGGCCTGCGGGTCGCCGAGCACCTCATCACAGGCGCTGTCATTGCCGCCTACGTCCGGGCCAGATACGGCAGGGCCGAGCGTCCGCCCGCATGGCTACCGGCGGCCGTGCGCTGGTGGCACGCGCGCCTCTGCCGGGCACTCGGGATCGAGATCGAGGTACGGGGGCGCCTCGCCCACGGCTGCCTCCTCGTCGGAAACCATATCTCCTGGCTGGACATCCCGGCGATTGGGGCGCAGGACAACATCGGCTTCCTCTCCAAGTCCGACGTTCGGCACTGGCCGCTGATCGGCTGGATGGCCGAGATCGCGGGAACGCGCTTCATCGAGCGCGGCGGGAACCAATCCAGCCAGGTCTTCGACCACCTCCGCTCGGACCTGATGCGGGGTCGCGCCGTCATGATCTTTCCCGAGGGCACGACCACGGATGGCGATTCGGTGAAGCGCTTCCACCCGCGACTGCTCGCCGCCGCGCAAGCCCCTGATCTCGGCATCCAGCCCGTTGCGATCAGCTACCACAGGGGCGACGACCCGGCACCAGACCAAGACGCGCCCTATGTCGGCGAGGACAGCCTGGCCGCCAATCTGTGGCGACTGCTGCGTCACCCAAACCTCATTGCCAAGATTCGCTTTCTCCCGCCCATCCGAGACACGCAAGGCGAGCAGCGCCGCGCCCTTGCCGAGCGCACCCGAGCCGCTGTGCTCGAGGCGCTGGACCTACCTCAGTATCAGCGCGCCAAACCGCCAATCACGGACGAGGCGCTTCAACCTGATGCGCGACGCCCCGCGCCCAGCCAGGTCTGTGTGTCATGACCCAGCCTCACGAGCACGCCGAGACCATCAGGGCGGGGTACCGACCGCTGAGGATCGCGATCATCACCGAGACCTATCCGCCGGAGATCAATGGGGTGGCCAACACCATGATCCACCTCGCCGAAGGACTGGGCGGAAAAGGTCATCGGATCCAATTGGTCCGGCCCCGACAGCAAGCCGACAGGGGCGACCGAGGCGATCCGCAAACCAGCCCGATCGACCTGCATCTGGTCCCCGGGCTACCGATTCCCGGATATCGCGGACTGAGATTCGGCCTTCCCGTCTATTGGCGACTGCGACGCCTCTGGCACCGCACCAAGCCGGACCTCGTCTACATCGCGACGCAAGGGCCACTTGGCCACGCCGCCCTCTCGGCCGCGCGGACGTTGAAGATTTCGACGGTCACCGGGTTTCATACGCAATTCCACCAATACAGTCAGCACTACGGACTGGGAATCCTGTCGCACAAGATCGCTGAGACACTGCGCCACTTCCACAACAAGTCGGACGCGACCCTGGTGCCCACGGCCGATCTCAAGTCCCAGCTCTCCGCCGACGGCTTCGAGAACGTCCACGTCTTCGGGCGCGGCGTCGACATCGAGCGCTTCTCGCCGAAATGGCGCAGCCAGGACTTGCGGCGCAGCTGGGGCTGCGCCGAAGATGAGCTGGCCGTCCTCTATGTCGGTCGCGTCGCCGCCGAAAAGAACCTGGAGCTCGCCCGCGACGCCTTCGAGGCGATCGAGGGCTCAGGCATTCGGGCGAAGCTGGTCCTCGTCGGCGATGGCCCCGAGCGCGCGCAGCTGCAGCGTGAGCGCCCGGATTTCGTCTTCACCGGCGCCAAGGTCGGCACCGAGCTCTCGGCGCACTATGCTTCCGGGGATGCCTTCCTCTTCCCCAGCCTGACCGAGACCTTCGGCAATGTCGTCACCGAGGCGATGGCGAGCGGACTTCCCGTGATCGCCTTTGATTATGCGGCTGCACACACGCACATAGAATCAGGGGTCAATGGGATCGCCGTGCCGATGGACGATCGCCAAGGCTACCTCGAGGCGGCCCGCCAGGCCGCATCGGATATCGGCTATTTGAGGAGGATGGGCACCGCGGCCAGGGCGGCCGCGGAGGACATCAGTTGGGATCGGGCTCTGGGCAAGGTCGAAGCGCGTCTCTTCGACGTGATCGCCCGACGACGTGGAGCGGAGGCTTGTCATGCAGCTATGGCTACATCGTCTGAATGATCGCGAGGTCTCGATCTGCCGCACCTGGGGCCGCCTCTCTCACCAGAGGCACTGGATTCAGCGCGGCTTCGCCGTCGTCAGCCGGCTTGGGGATGGCGTCTTCTGGTACAGCCTGATCGCCCTCCTACCCCTGATCTACGGATTCACGGGCCTAGAGGCGGGTCTTCACATGCTGGCGACGGGCGGTGCCGCGCTTCTGCTCTACAAATCGCTGAAGGGTGTCACACGCCGCGAGCGGCCCTGCCACCACGTGCATGACCTCCCCGCCCTAGTACCGCCGCTAGACCACTACAGCTTCCCGTCCGGACACACCCTCCACGCGGTCAGCTTCTCGACCGTTGCCATCTACTATTTTCCCGAGCTGGCCTGGCTGCTGGTGCCCTTCACGACCCTGGTTGCCTGCTCCAGGATCGTCCTCGGCCTGCACTACCCCAGCGACGTGCTCGTTGCCATCCTGATCGGCCTAGGCCTCGCCTACAGCGGAATCTCCATCGTCGGCTAGACGGCCGCCAGCCGCCAGCCGCCAGCCGCCAGCCGCCAGGGCGAGCTTAGGCGGATCCCGAGAATCCTCGTACCAGTCGCCCGCAAGCGGGCTCCTACGGCGCCGCCTCCGTAGGAGCCCGCTTGCGGGCGATGCTTGGGGCACGGACCAGGGAAATGATCGACGGAAAGCTCATTGTCCGCATCCCGTTACTCATTTCCGGAGTGATGGAATGACCGGTAGGAAGATTTCGGGAAATCGCCTAAGCGTCCAGCGGCGAGGTTACTGGCAGCGCAGGCTGGAGGCTGGTCAAGTATCACCACATACCCTGCAAAACGAGCAGGCATAAAAAAAGCCAGGCAATGCCTGGCTTTTCATCGGACCAAGATCCGATCTTACTTCGACTCGGACTGAGCCGGAGCCGCAGGCATTGCAGGCATCGCGCCGTAAGGAGCGCCGTAAGGCATGGCATAAGGAGCGCCGCCCCAGCCACCGTACGGATAGCCGTAGCCGCCGTAGGGGTAGCCGTAGCCATAGTAAGGAGCGCCGTAACCATGGCCGTAGCCGCGACCATAACCACGCCCATAGCCGCGACCGCCGCCGCTCATGCTCATGTTGAAGTCGCCGTAGCCGTCGCCGAAGAAGTCATCCATCCAATCGCCCATGCCGGAGCCATAGCCAGGACCGCCCCAGCCCGGACCCCACCATGCGGAAGCGGTAGCGGAAGCACCCAGAAGCGCGGCGATAGCGGCAGCAGTAGCAAGCTTTTTCATCTGTTCTCTCCAGATCGTTGGTATCGTTGGCAGCAAGCGTGGCCGTTTCTTGCGACCACGGGGAGGATTATATTAGAAAATAATTAAATAGCAAACTACAGTTAGCTATCATTATCTCCAAATCGATCACCCCTCCCTATCGACGATCGATTCTGCAGGACGCCACCTCTCATCAGGGACAGCTGCGGCAGAGCAAGCCGTCAGGATGCGCGTCAAACCCATAAGCCTCGAGCCGTTTCGTGTTTCGAGACCTAAACCTAATCAAGCGACTCCGGCCCAAGTATCCGTAAAACTACCTAGCTCGACGCCGGCGGCCCCGAAGGGCTGCGCGCGTCGAGACGACGGCGCACCTCCGTCAGATCCTCCCACGCCTTGGCCTTCTGCTCCGGCGAGCGCAGCAGATAGGCCGGATGATAGGTCACCCGCAGCGGAATACCATGCTCGCCGAAATCGAGCCAGCGCCCGCGCAGCCGGCCTAGATTTGTGTCCGTTCGCAGCAGGTGCTGGGCGGAGACGCGCCCGACGGACAGGATCAGCTTGGGCCGGATGAGCGCCATCTGGCGAAGCAGGAAGGGCTCGCAGCTCAGGGCCTCTTCAGGTTTGGGATCGCGATTGCCCGGCGGGCGACACTTGAGCACATTGGCGATGTAGACCTGCTCACGCGCGAAGCCGATGGCTGCGAGCATGCGCGTCAGCAGCTGACCGGCTCGGCCCACGAAAGGCTCGCCGGCACGGTCCTCGTCGGCACCCGGCGCTTCGCCGACGATCATCAGCTCCGCGTGGCGATCGCCAACCCCGAAGACAGTCTGGGTACGCGTCTCGCAGAGCCCACACGCACGGCATGTCGCCACGGCATCCTCGAGCGCCGCCCAGTCCATCTGAGCAACGTCATTCGAGGCCGCGTTCGCGGATGGATCTCGCGGTGAAAAGTCGGCAGCGCCCACGTCAAAGCGCTCCAGCTCCCAGTCATCCATCGACAGCAGCGCGTCGAATGCCTCGGATTCTAGCCGAGCGTCGCGCGGAGCAGGCTCATCGCGTGGGATTTCGGACCGCATTGCGTGCTCCGGCGGGGCCTGGGCCTCAAGCGAAGCTGTCGCCAAGGAAGCTGTAGGCTCGGTCTCTGCCGGCTCGGTCTCTCCGGGGTCGAGCTCCGCCGACACGTCCTGCATGGCCGCCACCGCTGGCTCCCGCTCGGACACACCCTCCTCGGCGTCCATGCCGCCGCAGGCTTCGCGCTCCCGCAGCTCCCAGACACCAATGCCCATGGCCTCGAGATAGGCGCGACGGCGCCATTCCTCCATCGGCAAGCCCTCAGACGTCACTGGTCTGCGGGTGGGCGCGCTCAGCCGGATGCAGGATCTTATTGCAGGCGTTGATATAGGCCTTGGCCGAGGCGATGAGGATGTCGGTATCCGCGCCCTGACCATTGACGATGCGCCCGCCCTTCTCCAGGCGAACCGTCACCTCGCCCTGCGCATCCGTTCCGCTGGTGATGGCGTTGACCGAGTAGAGCTTGAGCGTGGTCTCGCTCTGGACGATGGACTCGATGGCCTTGAAGGTCGCATCGACGGGTCCGCCACCGCTCGCCGCGCCGCCGCGCTCGCGCCCGTCGAGCGCAAGCACCAGATTGGCGGTGGGCGTCTCTCCGGTCTCCGAGCACACATGCATCGAGACGAGCTTCACCCGCTCGTTGGCGGCGTCCAGCGTCGTATCCGTTATCAACGCCTGGAGATCCTCGTCGAAGATTTCGTGCTTCTTGTCTGCCAGATCCTTGAAGCGCGAGAAGGCGGCATTGAGCTCTTCCTCCGACCCCAGCTCCATGCCCAGCTCCTGCAGCCGCGCCCTGAAGGCGTTGCGGCCGGAGTGCTTGCCCAGGACCATGCGGTTCTCGCTCCAGCCGACATCCTGGGCGCGCATGATCTCGTAGGTCTCGCGGTTCTTGAGCACGCCGTCCTGATGGATGCCGGACTCGTGCGCGAAGGCGTTGGCGCCCACCACGGCCTTATTGGGCTGAACGGCGAAGCCCGTGATACCGGAGACCAGGCGCGAGCAGTTCATGATCTGCGTGGTATCGAGCCATGTCTCGCAATCGAAGAGGTCCTGGCGCGTGCGCACCGTCATGACGATCTCCTCGAGCGCGGCATTGCCGGCACGCTCGCCCAGGCCGTTGATGGTGCACTCCACCTGTCGCGCGCCGTTGCGCACCGCCGCCAGTGAGTTGGCGACCGCTAGCCCCAGGTCGTTGTGGCAATGGACCGAGAAGATGGCCTTGTCCGAGTTCGGAATACGCTCGCGCAGATTGGCGATGAGACTGCCGAACTGATCCGGAATGTTGTAGCCGACGGTATCCGGGATATTGACGGTACTTGCTCCGGCATCGATCACGGCCTCCAGCACACGGCAGAGGAAATCCAGATCGGAGCGCCCCGCATCCTCCGGCGAGAACTCGACATCGTCGGTGTACTGGCGCGCGCGCTGCACGGCATAGACGGCCTGCTCCAGGACCTGGTCAGGCGACATGCGCAGCTTCTTCTCCATATGTATGGGAGAGGTGGCGATGAAGGTATGGATGCGACCCGCCGTCGCGCCCTTCAGCGCCTCGCCGGCACGGTCCAGATCCTTTTCGAGGGCGCGGGCGAGACCGCAGACGCGACTTTCCTTCACCGCCTCGGCCACGGCCTTCACGGCCTCGAAGTCGCCTGGGCTGGCGATGGGGAAGCCCGCCTCGATCACGTCCACACGCATCCGCTCCAGGGCCTTGGCGATGCGGACCTTCTCGTCGCGCGTCATGGAGGCCCCAGGACTCTGCTCGCCGTCGCGCAGCGTGGTATCGAAGATGATGAGGTGGTCTTTTGCGGTCATGGATGATCTCTTGTGAGCGAATCGAGAGGCTGCGCTGGCGCGGAGACCGCCCGGCTTCGATCCCGGGCGATACGCAGCACCCCAAGCATGAACAGATGGATTGAGCAGGATGCGCGAGATTGCGCTCGACCGCCAGTCCAGCGCGCGGCGCCGCAACAGGACGACGACTGAATCCCGAGCTTCATTCTAGGCGATTCAGACGCCGACCGAACCCCCTAAGGGATTGACAATGGCGTTCACAGAATCGCCCACCGCGCCTTGAGCCGGCCGCCGATTCTTGCTACTCCTGCTCGCACCGCAGGAAGAGACGCTGAGATGATGACTCCGGACCTTCATGACCTCGAGCTGCTGCTGCGCTCGGACACGCCCATCGTCCTCATCGAGTCGATCGAGGAGATGCGCGTGCTCGAGCTCTTTTCCCGACTCGCCCTGCGTGTCACCGAGCCTGCTTTCCGTTGGACGGTCACCGACGGGCTCGCACGCATCGAGTATGACACGGACCCACAGCAGATGCTGGCGGAGCCCACCGAGGTCCTGCGCCATATTCGCCTGACCACGCAGCGCGGCATCTATCTGATGCTCGACTTCCATCCCTATCTCGACAAGCCGCTGCACGTGCGGCTCATCAAAGAGATCGCCCAGAGCTATGTCGGCCTCCCGCGCACGCTCATCTTCGTCAGCCATGCCCTAGAAGTCCCGCCCGAGCTACGGCATCTCAGCGTGCGCTTCTCACTGCGCATGCCGGACCGCAACCGGCTGATGGCGCTGATCCGCGAAGAGGCCAAGCTGTGGCAGCAGGTCGGCGGACAAGGCAGCGTGCGCACCAGTCGCGACTCGCTCAACCAGCTCGCGGACAACCTGCTCGGCATCACCGAGTCCGACGCGCGGCGCCTGATTCGCAACGCCATCCGCAACGACGGAGCCATCACCAAGAACGACGTCGAATCCGTCAAGCGCGCCAAGTACGACCTGCTGAGCCCGGAAGGCGTCATCAGCTTCGAATACGACACCCGCTCCTTTTCCGACGTCGCTGGCCTGTCCAACCTCAAGGCCTGGATCGATCGCCGTCGCGACGCCTTTCTCGACCCGGAGCGCGAGCGCGACCATCCGCGCGGCATCCTGCTGCTCGGGGTCCAGGGCGGCGGCAAGAGCCTCGCGGCCAAGGCCGTCGCGGGCCGCCTGGGTGTACCGCTGCTGCGGCTGGACTTCGGCGCCCTCTACGACAAGTACATCGGCGAGACCGAGAAGAACCTGCGCAAGGCGCTCGAGACGGCGGATCTCATGGCCCCCTGCGTGCTCTGGGTCGACGAGATCGAGAAAGGCATCTCCACCGGCTCGGAGGACGACGGCGTCGGCCGGCGCGTGCTCGGAACCCTGCTCACCTGGATGGCCGAGCGCAAGACCCGCGTCTTCCTGGCCGCCACCGCGAACGACATCACCCGCCTGCCGCCCGAGCTGATCCGCAAGGGCCGCATCGACGAGCTCTTCTTCGTCGACCTGCCGCCCAAGCACGTGCGCCGCGACGTCTTCGCCATCCACCTGCGCCAGCGCAATCTGGATCCCGAGGACTTCGATCTGGACGCCCTCGCCGAGGCGAGCGAGGGCTTCACCGGGGCCGGCATCGAGCAGGCCGTGGTCTCCGCGCTCTTTGCCGATTCGGGCGGAGACAGCAGGGTGTCCACCGAGACGCTGCTCGCCGAGATGGCGAGCACCCAGCCGCTCTCCGTCGTCATGGACGCACAAATTCATCGGCTTCGGGCCTGGGCGCGCGAGCGGACCGTCCCCGCGCACGCCACCGCAACGGCCGACGCGCCGGCTTGACTCGCGTCGCCCCCGACGCGAGCGATACCGTTTCCCTCGACCCGCTTCACGGGCACGACTTCCCCTACAATCGCCCCTCGAGGCGACGGGGCCGCGCATGCAATCGAGCGGTAGCGTCCCCATCTGTCGCAGGCAGAAACCGAATCAGCACGCCTAACGGCAGGGGCTTAGAGCACATCGATGCAATACAAGGATTACTACAAGACGCTCGGCGTGGCGCGTGACGCCACTCAAGACCAGATCAAGCGTGCCTACCGCAAGCTCGCGCGCAAGTATCATCCGGACGTCAGCAAGGAGCCCAACGCCGAGGGCCGCTTCAAGGAGATCAATGAGGCCAACGAAGTCCTGCGCGACCCCGAGAAGCGCGCCGCCTACGACGCACTGGGCAGCGGCTGGCGCGCCGGGGACGACTTTCGCCCGCCGCCAGGCGCCGGCGGCTATCGCGACTTCCATTTCGAGACGGACCAGCCGGGCGATTTCAGCGACTTCTTCTCGAGCATCTTCGGCCGCGCCTTTGGCGGCGAAGGCCGCGAGCCGAAACGCCATCGCGGCCGCGACCACAGCATCAAGCTGGCCATCAGCCTGGAAGACGCCTTTCAGGGCGCAACGCGCCAGATCAAGGTGCAAGTCCCGGACAATGGGGTAGGCGGCCAAGCAGCGACGCAGTCCAAGACCCTGAACGTGCGCATCCCGGCAGGCGTGACCCAAGGGCGCCAGATCCGACTGGCCGGTCAAGGGTCCGCGGGGCGGCATGGCGGTCCGGCGGGCGACCTCTTTCTCGAGATCGATCTCAAACCGCACGCCCACTTCACGCCCGAGGGCAAAGACATCCAGCTGCGCCTCCCCATCGCACCCTGGGAGGCCGCGCTCGGCGCGACGGTCACGGTGCCCACGCTTGGGGGCTCGGTGAACTTGAAGATTCCGGCCGGCTCGCAATCCGGCAAGAAGCTGCGGCTCAAGGGACGCGGCCTGCCAGGCTCGCCGGCCGGAGATGAGATCGTGGTGCTGGAGATCGCCGCGCCGCCCGCCAACACGGAGGCGGCACGGGAGCTCTACCGCAAGATGGCCGAGCAGCTGCCGTTCAACCCAAGGGCGCAGCTCGGCGTCTGAGCGAGGCCGCCCAGCCGGGCCGCGTCAAACCACGACGAAGCGCATCGAGAGATCGACCGCCGTCACATCCTTGGTCAGGTCACCGACCGAGATCCGGTCCACGCCGGTCTCCGCGATGGGCCGGATGGTCTCCAGGGTCACGCCGCCCGAGGCCTCGAGCCGGGCTCGCCCCGCGTTGGCGGCCACGGCCGCACGCAATTGGGTGAGCGAGAAGTTGTCCAGCAGGACTGTCGGCGCCCCGGCACTCAGTGCCACCTCCAGCTCATCGAGCGACTCGACCTCGATCTCGATCGGCACCCCGCCACCGATCTCCCGTGCCGCCCGCAGCGCCGCCGGAATGGAGCCGGCCGCGAGGATGTGATTCTCCTTGATAAGGATGGCGTCGAAGAGCCCCTGGCGGTGGTTGTGGCAGCCGCCGCAGAGCACGGCGTACTTCTGCTGCAGCCGCAATCCGGGCAGGGTCTTGCGCGTATCCAGCACCTCGACGGTCAAACCGGCCACCGCGTCCGCGTAGCGCCGGGCGCGCATCGCCGTACCTGAGAGGGTCTGCAGATAATTCATGGCCGTGCGCTCGGCGCTCAGCAAGGCCCGGGACCGTCCCTCGATGACACAGAGCCGCTGACCAGCGGCGACGCGCTCGCCGTCGTTGGCCTGCCAGTCGATCCGGACATCCGGATCCAAGGCGCGAAACACCGCATCCGCCCAGGCACGGCCGGCGAGCACGGCATCCTCACGCGTGATCAGCTTGGCGCGCGAGCGCTGGTCGGCCGGCAGGAGCTGGGCGGTCAAGTCGCCATCACCGAGGTCCTCGGCGAGTGCCGCGCTCACCTGGGCAGCGATGACATCAGCGGTCGGCAGCACGGACTGGAGATCGGTCGGATCGGGAGAATGGTCTGTGGTCGTGGACATCTGGGCTGAGTTGGCTCCGCTAGGGCTTGGGGCGCTAGGATAGGTGATTCGGGGCAACCTCTGCCCAATACAAAAGGCCCAACGAATCCGATGGCGTGCCACACCACCGCCCCGCCCAGCGCCAGCTCCCGAATCGACGCCACCGGCTGGCTGGCGGGCGCGCAGCGACATTCCTCACCGAACTGTGACGAGCGTCCGGCGGGGACCGAGATCGACCTGCTGGTCATTCACAACATCAGCCTGCCGCCTGGCGACTTCTCCGGCGACTGGATCGACGACCTTTTTCTCAACCGGCTGGACCCGAGCGCGCATCCCTACTTCGCGCCGATCGCCAGGGTCCGCGTCTCCGCCCATCTGCTGATTCGACGCGACGGCGGCCTGATTCAGTACGTCCCCTTTGGGCTCCGTGCCTGGCATGCCGGAGTCTCTTGCTTCGAGGGAAGGGAGCGCTGCAACGATTTCTCGATCGGCATCGAGCTGGAGGGCACGGACCTGACGCCATTCACGGACGCCCAATACCGCGTCCTGGCCGACTGCTCGCGCGCGATCCTGCACCAATATCCCAGCATCACCAAGACGCGCATTACCGGCCACAGCAATATCGCGCCCGGTCGCAAGACGGATCCGGGGCCTGCATTCGACTGGCCGCGCTACTTCGCCACGCTTGACGCATAGCTCAAGCCGGCGGGCGACAGGCACTCGGGCCGCGCCTCACCCATGGCGCGCATCGACGGCGGCGCGCCCGCGCCATGGCTCCAGCGCGGTGGCCAAGGCTCCAGACAGGCCTCCAAGGCCCAGCGCCCGGCCAAGAAGAGCCCGGTCATGAGCCGCTCCAGCCCAGACGACCAAGCCCCGAAACCAAGGTCGGCGACACTCGCTGCCAGAGACTGGCCGACGGCCTCCCGAGGAGGCACACTCAGGTCCGCGAGAGACACCTCGTACTCCAGGATCCCATCGCCGAGCCAGCGAGCTCGGCCCGCCTGACCGAGCAAAGCCCGCATGCCATCATTGCCCGCCAGCACCTCGCACCTCAGACGGCGAATGCCCTGTGCCCCAATGGCCGCAACCAGGTGCTCGAACAGCAGCCTGCCAATACCTTGACCCTGGGCGCGGTCGATGACGCCCATCGCAAGCTCGCCGACATCCAAGCCGGGTCCGAGCCTGACGCAGCGTGCGGCACCAAGCAGCTCGGACTCCACGCCTGCCGGGTCCAGCTTAACGAGCCCCAAGGCGATGTGATCGCGCCCATCGGCCGCAGTCAGAAAATCAAGATCCGCTTCGGTCAGGGCTTGCTTGACGCTGAAGAAGCGCAGCCGTCGCGACTCGGGCGACAACTGCTCGAAACAGGATCGAACGAGACCAAGGTCCTGCCTCCCGATTGACCGCAAGCGACAGCAGCCAGATGCTCCCGGCAGAAAAGGAGCACAGTCCGAGGCACTCAAGGGAACCGCATCCAACATCGCAAACCCCCGCCAAATGGCGATTGCGGCCACGTGCGGCAGCCGAGGGGATCACAAAGGCGCCAGCTGGATGGAGTACTGACGCTGTCGCATTTGTGCACTGCAGCATTAGATGGCGACAACAACCGCCAGTTCCAATGTCGCGTCACCGTGACAAGACCGGAGAGGGCCAAGCGCCCCCTCGGCGCAAGACCACGCTGTAGAATTCCACCAGATACCCAGCGAGCCCGAGCTGCCAATGTCCCGCCTCATCCTCTTCAACAAGCCCTACGGCGTGCTCAGCCAGTTCAGTGGCGGAGAAAGCGGCGCCCGCGACACCTTGAAGGACTTCATCCCCATCCCCGGCGTCTACCCGGCGGGCCGCCTGGACAAAGACAGCGAAGGCCTACTCCTCCTGACCGACGACGGCCAGCTTCAGCACCGCATCAGCCACCCGCGCCACAAGGCCTGGAAGACCTACTGGGTGCAGGTCGAGGGAGCGCCCACAGAGGCGCAGCTCAACCAACTTGGAGAGGGAGTCATGCTGAAGGACGGCCCAACCCGGCCAGCGCGCGCGAAGCCGCTCGCCGAGCCAGACCTTTGGCCACGCGACCCACCCATCCGCTTTCGCAAGCAGATCCCGACGACCTGGCTGGAGATCGCCATCCATGAAGGCCGCAATCGACAAGTGCGGCGCATGACGGCCGCCGTCGGGCTGCCGACGCTCAGGCTGGTTCGCGTATCAGTTGGGGAGTGGCGGCTTGGTGCCCTAAAGCCTGGATGTTTCGCGATCGAGGAGCAGGCCCCCGCGCCAGAGGCAAGACGCACGCGAAGCGACTTGCGCCGCGGCGCGAAACGACGCTAGGCGATTTCTGCTCGTCAAGCGGCTCTCCAACAATGAGATGACGCCCTGCCGAGCGTAAATCCGGAATGGAGCTTCGCGCTCCTAGATGAGCCGCTGCGAGTAGATGAGTCGCTGCAAGATGGGTCGCTGCCCACCCACTGGCGGCTTGGGCAGAGTCCACTTTAGTCGTACCAACCATCCTCATCCCAGCCCTGCGGCAATCGCCGATAGCGATGCGAGAAGTGTCTCGGCGGCTCCTCGCGATATCTGGCCCGAAACGGTGGCCCCGGCGGGTGACGCTCGATCACGATTGCAGCTGGCGGATGTGGCGGATGTGGCGGATGTGGCGGATGTGACCGCGGGGGCGGAGGTCCCAGGAGCAGACCGCCGATGACACCACCGATGAAGCCGGCGGCTGCCGCGCCGGGATCACCGGGCTGGGCGTTGGCGCTGGAGACGACCAGCGACGTTGCGACAAAGGCGGTCAACGCCAAGAGTATCGGTTTCATCGAGATGACCCTCCGGAGGTCACACCTTGCGCGCAGGTGGCAAATAGGCAGGCTGGCGCGAAAGCGCCGTGCGTCGCTTCGAAGCAACTGCGCCACGCTCGCGACCAACGATGTCATCAATGCAGCAATCGCGCGTTCGATCAAGATCAGCGTCTGAGCCGATCCAAACCGCCTTTCGGTCGGTCGGCAGCACGACCGCGATGCGTGCGACGATGGCTAGGCGTTGTGACGGCGTGCGGTGCCCTAGTCTGCGGGAGGCGCGTCGGGACGGGTTGTCCTCGGCACATAACCGCTCGCAGCCCCGTCGGTATAGGTCGGTCCTCTCCGTCGGGAATGAATGACCGCTTTTGGCCTGCCCAAAGAGTAAGCGAAGCGTCACCGGACGGGCGGCAAGCACGCCCGCATGGTGCTCTTCGATCTGGGCGAGAAACGCGCTCGGAACCAAGCCTTCGGCTGTGGCGGCTACCTCAACATCGCGTCGGCGTAGCGGTGCCATTTCGACAATGATGACGTTGGCTGCTTCCCAATGCGTGATGAGAGCCCGTTCCAGCAGCTCAGGCCATACCGCGCTACAGCAGGCCAGTCTTACGCGTAGGTCCCGCGTTGCTGGATAGCCACGAAACACCTTCTTCAGGAGGGCAGCGAGTCTGGGAGTTTCTAGCGGACAGACGTCGATTCCATCAAGCAGCAGATCGGCGGCCGGTCCGGTTGAGCCAGCGGCAAGAATCTCGGGAGATCGAAGGTAGCCCAAGAGCCGATCCTCGTTCCCGTACTCGGCGAGGTCGATCAGGATCGTGCGCCGCCCTTGCGCCTCAGACAGATCGCGCAGGTCGCCCAGCAGTGTGCTCTTGCCCATCCCGGGCTCGCCCAGAAAGACGACGGCACGATATTCCGCGATGTCTGCCAGTCGCAGCAGATCCGGATTTTCAAACCGATCGAGCTCGTCGCCTGGATCTCGCAAGGAAACCAAGAGAATCTAGGCCGATGCCGCCGTCTCGCGGAATCAGAAAACGCGGCCAGTCGTAGTGATTCTCCATCCGTGCGAGTCGCTTGTCCGATAGGGCTGGTGCGATTGTCTGGGCCGACAATCGATCGCTTAAGATCTGGAGTCGTCTTGTGACTTCAGGCGATCTGGTCGAGAAATAGCTCGCGAAGAACCTCCGGACGCTCCTGCGCAACGCGAATGAGCGATCGCGCCGCGCCGCTCGGCTCGCGCCGGCCTTGCTCCCACTCCTGGAGCGTGCGCACCGACACGCCCAAGAGTCTGGCGAATTCGCTCTGCGACATCTTGACGCGATAGCGTGCAAGCGCCACCTGGCTATGGATAGCGCACGTCGCTCCCGCTTTCATCTCGCGGATGGATTCGAGCAACTCGGCACCGATGTCCCGCTCGGCGTCCCTTTCAATAAGCTCTTGTTCAGTCTTCGGCATGATCCAGCATCTCCCGCGCGGCATTGAGCACATGGGCCGGCAAGTTGTCTCGCGCACTCTTGGCGTAGATCAGCAGGAGCCAGATGCGTCCGTCCGCGAATCGATTGTAGTCAATGACCCGCACGCCACCTTGTTCTCCGCTGCCAGACCTCGACCAGCGGATCTTGCGGACACCACCAGCGCCAGGAACGACATCGCCAGCCAAAGGGTTGCTGGCGATCCAAGCGCAGAATTCGCCACGTTCTTCCTCGGTCCAGTAGTCGGGCCACAAACGCGTGAAGGATGGCGTTTCTGCGATGGTCAGCATTGTCCCATTATGTAGCGCTCTACATAATGGGACAGCTGAGTCAGTCGGCTCGTTCGCGTCGGTGACCGCTCTAAGTCGATTCCCGACCTTCTCCACCACTGAGGCGGTGTGGCAATGCGGGCAACATGACCGGTGGCGAGGTGGGCGAATCTAAGAAATTCGCGACGAAACAGTGTTGGGAATAACACCCTTCACCGGGCAATTGCGTCGCTCCTAAACCTGCTCCACCGCCCGCAGCATGGCAGAGCAAAGGCGCCGGCCCCCTCCCAATGCCATGGACTTAGCGCCTAAAGCTATGATTATGTTACAATAATGCGTCTTCACAGGAACCTTGTAGGAGCATGCCGATGAAGCGTTGCAACGCTATCAGTCTCAACACCGAAGA